>DASQGZ010000036.1:0-17647 GCA_035632315.1 Kapaibacterium sp. (SeqCode)
TTCAGAAAAAGCTTGAAAAGTGGATCGAAGAAAAAGCAAAAGCGGGTTGGCGCGAGATGGTCGTGCAGCAGACAAGAAGCTGGCTGAAATCCGGTTTGCAGGACCGCCCCATCACACGCGATCTCGATTGGGGTGTTCCGGTGCCGGTCGAAGGCGCAGACGGCAAGGTGCTGTATGTTTGGTTCGATGCTCCGATCGGATATATCACCGCAACGAAAGAGTATTTGCCGGATTCATGGCAGAACTGGTGGCGCGATGATCGGGATCTTGATTGGGTCTGTTTTCTCGGAAAAGATAACATCGTATTTCATACGATCATGTTTCCCGCGATGCTCATGGCATACAACGAAGCCGGTGCAGGATTTACCTACAAACTTCCGACGAACGTCCCGGCGAATGAGTTTATGAATCTCGAAGGCCGCAAGCTGTCAAAGTCGAAAGGCTGGACGATCGAACCGCACGAGATACTTTCCCGATACGATGCCGATCTCATCCGCTATGCCATCGCCTGCAATCTTCCCGAGTCGAAAGACTCCGATTTTTCGTGGAAAGATTTTCAAGCGCATTGCAATAATGAGCTGGCGGATATATTGGGTAATTTCGCGAATCGAGTTCTGACTTTCGTCAAGAATAATTTTGACGGAAAAGTACCGGACGTTGAACCTGATGCCGCGTTTCTTTCAGAATACGACGATCTCGCTTTGTCCCTTGCAAATTGTTACGAACATTTCGATCTCCGTGAAGCGACGAGTCTCTCACTTGATTTCGGACGCAAAGCGAATAAATATTTTAATGACAATGCTCCGTGGAAACTTGTCAAAACAAACCAAACAGATGCGGCATGTGTGATTCGCACTTGTCTTGAAGCGATTCGTGCAATGAGCGTCTATCTCGCTCCGCTGCTTCCGAATACATGCGCGAAGCTTGCCGCAATGCTTTCAATTCCTGCACCAACAGATTGGAATAATGTGTTGCACGAGCGATTAGAAGCGAACAACCCGCTCGGTGATATTTCCATTCTCTTCACCAAACTCGAAGACTCACAAATGGCAGAAGAATTACTGCGGATGCAGGAAATGGCAGCGAAAGCTGATAAACCTGTATCGGTGGCTCCGATAGTACCGGAGCTAATCACGATCGACGACTTCAAGAAGATAAAACTTCGTACGGCGAAAGTGCTCGAAGCAGAACGAGTACCGAAATCAAAGAAGCTTCTTCGCTTACAAATTGAGATCGGCGAAGAGAAACGGCAGATCGTTGCCGGCATTGCCGAGAAATATTCTCCGGAAGAACTTGTCGGCAAGACGATCGTCGTTGTCGCCAATTTGCAGCCTGCAAAATTAATGGGCATCGAATCCAACGGAATGCTGCTTGCCGTCAATGACGAGAAGGGACCGGTGATGGTTATTGATGCAAGTAATGTTGCGAGTGGGTTGGAAGTTCGATAAATAATGCAAGACTCCCTCATCACTCATAACAAACGCGCGGTGAGCCTTGCAGTGATCGTTGCTGCGCTTGGATATTTTGTCGATATTTATGATCTGCTGCTCTTCAGCATTGTTCGCATTTCAAGTTTGAAAGCGATCGGCATTGCCGAGACCGACCTGCTCGGAACCGGCTCGATGCTGCTGTCGATGCAGATGGGCGGAATGCTCATCGGCGGCATTCTCTGGGGCATGCTTGGTGATAAACGCGGCAGGTTATCCGTCCTCTTCGGCTCGATCATTTTATATTCGCTGGCGAACATCGCCAACGGCTTCGTACAATCTATCGAGATGTATTCTCTTCTTCGCGTGCTTGCGGGCATCGGCCTTGCCGGCGAACTCGGTGCAGGCGTGACGCTCGTGAGCGAAGTGCTTTCTGCCGAAGCTCGAGGTTGGGGAACGACGATCATCGGCGCTGTCGGGCTTCTCGGTGCAGTACTTGCAGCGATCATCGGAGATATTTTTACGTGGCGCACCTGCTTCTTCATCGGAGGCGGGATGGGCATCGCACTGCTCGCGCTTCGCATCGGGGTGTACGAATCCGGAATGTTCGAGCATATTAAAAAGAAAAATATCTCGCGTGGAAATTTCTTCAAGATATTTTCGACAAGAAAGAATACATTAAAATACCTTCGCGTCATCGGGATCGGAATGCCGACATGGTTCGTCGTCGGAATACTGATCACATTCTCGCCGGAATTCGGTAAAGCATTCGGGATGAAGGAAATTCCTGCCGCCGGGAATGCGGTGCTCTACTCATATCTTGGCGTCACCGTCGGCGATATTTTATCCGGCTGGATTACACATAATTTCCGAAGCCGTAAAAAAGCAATGGTCACATTTCTTTCAATGACCGTTGCGTTTATTCTCGTTTATTTTATCGTTGCTCCGGTTTCGCTCGGTTGGTTCTATTTTATTTGCTGGCTGCTCGGTTTTGGGACGGGCTATTGGGCAATGTTCGTTACCATTGCGAGCGAACAGTTCGGAACGAACATCAGAGCCACAGTAACCACGACTGCACCGAACTTTGTCCGCGGTGCAGTCGTGCCGATCACTGCATTATTCAATTGGTTGCGCGGACCTCTCGGCATTAGCGGCAGTGCACTTGCAGTCGGCGGATTGACACTCCTGATCGCATTTATTTCACTTTGGGAAATGGACGAGACCTACGGCAAAGATTTACACTACGTCGAAGAACTGCATTAGAATATTCCCTGATTAGAATACCCCTTTAGAGACACCGAGCGTCATGGCAGTCAGTGTCAAAAGATTCATAATGATAGCGAATCTGCCGATCTTCCCGAACTCCGCTCTGATCTCGTCAGTCGCACCGCTTGCTCCGCCGGTTGCCATCAACTGACCGATCTTCGGTCCGAGCTTCTTGCTGGCGGGCATCACAAACGCAAAATTGACGATGAGGATCAACACGAAGATCGTTTGCTTCCAAGCCAGCCAAGGAAATTCCGAAAAGCTGAACCACGCATAATGCTCCACACCTGTGAGCGCTCCGCCGAAGACGAGAATCCCCAGCCCGCCGATCATGCCGATCGTCTTGCCGATAAGCATCATCGTTTGCATCAGCGATAGCTCGGCAGCTGTTCCGCGAGACTTCTTGATGCGCCCCATAATGAAGATACCGATCGGAAACAGCGCGATCGTCATTGACGCAAAGAATACGTGTAATATCCGAAAGAGATTGATCATAGTTATGAGTGGTTGATGAAAATGATTCGCAAAGATACGAAAAAATCGTCTTTTACTATTTATTATTATTCATCACGATCGGCACTGTCGTTTGTTCGAGCCGTTTTGTTTCGTAGCCTGCTCGTTTGGCGACGATACGGTAATCGAACGATACGTCCGAACTTCCACCGCCGGTTTCCGTGACATCGAATGAGGTCGTGCGTTTGGTGACATACACCGGTTTCGATTCGCCATTCATTTGGATGAAGACTTTCATCGGATTATTCGCGTCGATCGTTACGGTTTGCAAATACGTCGGGTCGAGCTGCACCGTCGCGTGACCATTCACCAGTTTCGCCGTGCCGTAATCCGAAAACCAGATCTCCGTCGCTTCTTCGCAGTAAAGTTTTCGGTATGTGCCGTCTTTGATCGGTACGATCGCAGATTTCGAGCCTAAAATTCCGGAATTGCCGGTGATCACCACATTCCCATTAAAATACCCTGCATACGAATTCGCATACGAACTGACGCCATAGACGCCGAAGCTTGATGAATTATTATACGCTGCTGCTCCGGTCACCCCATAAAATCCGTAGCCGAATACGCCGGAGCCTGCTCCGAGAGCAGAACTATATCCATAAACACCCGCAGAATTATTGAATGCCGAGTTTGCTCTGCCGACAACTCCGAAGGCACTTGTCTGCGTCGAAGTATTCGTGTTATTTCCGTAGATCGCAGCTCCTGTCGGCGATGTCAGCGTTGTCGTGGTCGAGATCGTCGCACTGATCGCAGAAGCATTTGTCGCAGCCGTATTATTCGTCACAGATATAAGTGTTGCTCCGCTGCCTGTGCCGTTGAAGGGAAGCGTGAGCCCGTCAACACCGCTTGTTGCAGCGGTGACGCGGCCTTTGTCGTCAACCGTGATCGTCGGTACGGAGTATGTCCCTGCCGCAACACCCGATAGTTTGAATGTCGGATTCGGATATGTACCCGAGAGGTCGCCACCGGCGCTTCCGCCCGGAGGAAAACTTGTCGGCATACCGGTGATCTTACTCCAATTGACGTCCTGAATTTTTCTGTCGGTTACGCAGCCATCCTGAAACATCGATGCTGTGATCCCTTTATCGGCAATGCCGATCGACGCGGTCGGGCCAGAAGGGTTCTTGACTGTGATCGAGTTATCAATTGATTGCAGCGCCGTAATCCCGCCCGCGCTTGTCGTGTTGAGCGAATACGGAGCCGATGCCAGCGGCGTGCGAGGCGATAGCTCCGTGCCGCCATCGACGGAGATGCCGAGATAATACTCGCGGTCGAAGAGCACCGTGTTCGGGATCGAATCGAGCAGCGTCGAAAAAATACCTGCTGATGTCGTCACGGTATCTGTCGTGGAATACACCGAGATCGCGCCGGTTCGCGTCGGGTAGAGCGTCAGTGTCAGGACATGAGTTCCGTCGGCAACTGGCACGCCCTTCTTATCGGCAAGCTGCCCCTGATAAGACAACCGGCGCGGAATCTGCGCCAATGTTGACGAGAATGTAACGGCAAGAAGTATAGCGGTCAATATGTATCGTTTCATGGCAATGGTCATAAATTGAAGCTCCCTTAAACGAGCAGGGAAGCGAATGAATTCGCACTACCTCTTAGTAAAGCTCACTTTCATCATGATCATTATTCTGAGCGAATCAAAGCGTAGCAAAGAATTCTACTCATGTCTTCTGAGATCGTAATTGAACAGCTCTAAACCGGTACTCAGCGCCCCTGTGGCTCCTTCTGCGTATTTTTGCTGTTAATATTATGCTTATGAATAGAAAGATCAGAGTTCTTATTGCCAAGGCGGGGCTTGACGGGCATGACCGCGGTGCGAAGGTGATCGCTGCGGCGCTTCGGGATGCAGGGATGGAAGTGATCTATACGGGCTTGCGGCAGACCCCGGAAATGATCGTCGAAGCTGCATTGCAGGAAGATGTCGATGTCATCGGCATCTCGATCCTCTCGGGTGCGCACATGACCATCTTCCCACGGATATTAAACCTGATGAAAGAAAAAGGCATTGATGATGTACTCTTAACCGGCGGAGGGATCATCTCGAACGAAGATGCTGCGTCGCTCAGAGCGATGGGCGTCGGCGATCTGTTCACACCCGGTGCGCCGATGTACGCGATCGTGGATTACATCAAAGCCTGGTGCGGCGAACATCGGGGAGTGGCGGTTGCGGCGTAGTAAGCGGTGTTCGGTGTTCGGGATTGGGTGTTAGGGAATTTGGATTAGTTGTCATTCTAATGCTCGTGCCTATACAACATTCATTCTGAGGCGCAGCCGAAGAATCCCGTGATGTCTTACAGGACGTTACATTCTACAAGACATCACGGGATTCTTCACTATGCTTCGCTCCGTTCAGAATGACAGCAGCATTCAAAATTCATCATTCCTTCAAGTGCTTTTTCCTCTCCTCTTTAATTTCTTCTTCGTGAATTTTTGCTTCAAGTTCTTCGATGTCTATCGCAGCTTCGATCTCGCTCTTATGCGTGCGGGTCTCAACGAGGTAATACAGCGCCGGCACGACGAGGAGCGTCAGCACGAGTGCGCTTGCGAGCCCGCCGACGATCACAGTCGCCAGCGGCCGCTGTACATCCGAGCCGATGCCGGTCGCCAGCGAAGCCGGGATGAGACCGAACATCGCAACGAGCATCATCATAATGATCGGGCGGAGTTCTTCTTCGGCTCCGAGCACAACCGCTTCGCGAAGTGAGAGCCCACGATCGAAGCGAAGATAATTAAATCGGCTCACCAAAAGTACGCCTGACATTACGGCGACTCCGAAGAGTGAAATGAATCCGACACCGCTCGAGACAGAGAAATTAATTCCGCGAACTAACAGCGCAACGATACCGCCGACGAGCGCCAGTGGGACATTCACCAGCACGACGAGTGCGTACTTCACCGAACGGAAGGTGAGGAAGAGCAGCGCGAAAATAAGCAAAAGCGTGATCGGCAGGATCACCATCAGATGATTTCGCGCGCGGGAAAGGTTCTCGAACTGACCGCCCCAGTCGATGTCATATCCTTTGGGTAGGTGCAGAACCTGCGCTACTTTCTTTTGCGCTTCGGCAACATAGCTTCCCTGATCACGTCCGCGAATGTTCGTTCTTACGCCGATCTGGCGATGGCCGTCCTCACGCGCGATGATCGTCGAGCCGTCGCGGATCGAAATATCAGCAAGATCAGCAAGGGGGACGTGCTGGCCGCTCGGTGAGGTCACTTCAAGACGAGAGACGTCGTCAACGGTCGATCGGTCGCGTGCCTGATACCTGACGACAATATCGAATCGGCGCTCGCCTTCATATAAGGTCGAGACCGGACGGCCGGCAACCGCAAGCTCGATTACATCTTCGACATCGCGTACGTTTATTCCATAGCGCGCTGCCGCAGAGCGATTGATCTTGATATAGAGCTGCGCCTGATCGCCTTCTTCTTCAATGCCGTAATCCGTAGCGCCTTTGACCGAGCGAATGACACCGAGAACCGTGTCGGCATACGCGCGAAGTTTTGTCAGATCGTTTCCATTGATCAGTACCGCAAGATCGGCCGCAGAACCGGTAACGGCTTCGGTCACATTATCGAGGATCGGCTGTGAAAAACTAAATCCAGCACCGGGAATGCTTGCTTGCAATTTCTTTTGGATCTCGTCAACGAGTTTGTGTTTGTTCATTCCGCTCGGCCACGAATCGTACTTTGAAAGCTCGACGTGGGTTTCAATGCGGTTCGGTCCGTAGGGGTCGGTGCCGTCATCATTGCGCCCGAGCTGTGTGATGACAGCGCGAACCTCAGGGTAGGGGCTGATCACTTGCCTGATGATCGGCGGATACTGGCCGGCGGCTTGCAGGGATATACCGGCAGGAAGTACGGTGCGGATGACGATCGCGCCTTCGTCAAGTTCTGGTAAAAACTCCGTGCCGAGCGATGTCCCAAGATATGCCGATACGAGCACGATAACAAGTGCAGAGACGACGACAACGACGCGCCGCTCAATCAGAAATGTCGTTGTCCGCGCATACATTTTTTGCAGCCAATGAAAGAGCGGATTGCGCCATTCTTTTACATTCGTTGACTTGAAGAAATATGTCGCAAGCACCGGCACAACGGTTAGAGCAAGTAAGAGTGAACCGCCGATCGCAAAGCCGAGCGTATATGCCATCGGAGAAAATAATTTGCCTTCGACACGCTTGAGCGTGAACAGCGGCAGATACGCAAGGATGATGATGATTACCGAGAAAAATATCTGTTTGTCGACATCTTGCGCTGCTTCGATGATCAAACGCAATGTTCCTTTTTGTTTTTTCTCATCGTCCGGCGAATGCACGAGCCGCCGCATAATGGACTCGATCATAATGACCGCACCGTCCACGATGATCCCGAAGTCGATCGCACCGAGCGACAACAGGTTTGCCGGAATGCCGGAAAAGCGCATCAAAATAAATGCCCACAAGAGCGAAAGCGGTATCGTGATGGCCGCGAGAACGGCAGCGCGGACATTACCGAGGAAAAACAGCAGCACGATGACGACGATCGTCACGCCTTCTATTAATGTATGGCTGACAGTATGAAGCGTATTATCGACTAATTCGCTGCGGTCATACAGCTCGACTAAATGCACACCTTCGGGTAATGCCGGTTTGACCTCTTCGATCTTTTCTTTGAGGCTTTCGAGTACTTCCGACGGATTCTCACCACGGCGCATCAGTACAATGCCTTGCACGCCATTATCGGCGTCGTGTTTGTCAAGATTGTTCGAATATCCGAGAACGCCTGACGGCGGCAGCGCTGTGATCTCAACGGTACCGACATCGCGAACATAGACCGGCGTTCCGGTCACAGAATTGTTCAGCAGAACGATCAGGCCGATGTCGTCGATGGTTTGAATTCTTCCGATGCCGCGAATGGCAAGTCCCTGATTGCCACGTTCGATGATATTACCGCCGGCATTCGCATTGTTCGCCTGGATCGCATTTTGCACGGCGCTCATCGTCAGTCCGTACTTACGCAATTTTAGTGGATCGACGATGATGCTATATTGCTTGACGAGTCCTCCGAAGTTCGTGATGTCGGCAATGCCTTTCGCTTGTAGGAGTTTCGGCACAACGATCCAATCCTGAATGGTGCGCAGATCCATCGGCGATTGTTCGGGGCCGCCTTCGATCGCATATCGGTAGATCTCGCCGACCGGTGTCGAAAGTGGAGCAAGACCAGGTGTGAGGCCGTCAGGGATCTCAGCATCGCGAAGTTTTTCGATGACCTGATTGCGGGCGAAATAATCGTCGGTGCCTTCATCGAAAGTCAACCGTACAATGGAAAGTCCGAAGATCGTACGCGAGCGGCGGCTGCTTACTTTCGGGACGGCGTTGAGTGCACGTTCGATTGGGATCGTGACCTGCTCTTCGACCTCGGCTGCCGCTTTGCCGGGATATTTCGTAATGACATCGACTTCGGTATCGGCAACATCCGGGTAAGCTTCAATCTTTAATGTCAGATATGCGGCAATACCTCCGGTAAGAATGACAAGCGCGAAGAGGATGACAAGCATCCGCTGGCGCATCGCAAAATGAACTAACTTTCGGATCATCGGATGCTCTCTGCTCAGTTTTGGGTACGATAGGATCCAAATCTACGAACAAAACCGATCAAACACAATGATTAGAATATTCCGAAAGGCGGAATAAAGCGGTTTGCTTAAGAGGGTGTTGCTATAAAGTTTTCGATCTGACCAATAACCGGACGGCAGTCATGAGTGGACAAACGTGCCGATAGTATTAAAAATAGAACCGTCCCGAAAGCGAGGCATTGGTACTCCAAACATTATGTACTGAATCAACGGGCGTATCGGGGACACCATTAATAATTGGCGCACCGTAACCGAAATGATTTAACTGGAATTCGCCTCCGATGGAAAAATGCGGCGAAAAGAAATATTCAGCGCCGAATGCAGCTCCGGTATAAAAGACACCCCATTGTGCCGACGTGTCTTTCGAACCGGTGACGTTTTGTTTGCTCGAAAGAATGCCTAATCGTCCGCCGACGTACCATTCGAAGTTTTTATCCGGCTCGTCCGAATAAAAAACACCGAAGCCAGTGCGGACGATCGTGCGGTCGAAATGATATTTTACGCTGTCACTTAACGTTTGGCTGGCATTATATGCATAGACGCCGAATTCCGGTTCGATGAAAATATGCGGACCGAGCTGCATCGGGACGATAAAATTTGCAAACCCGCCTTGCTGAAACTGGGACACGGCATCGCCGGCAAGCACTGAAGGAAAAAAATTAACTCCGATACCGATCGAGATTTTTTCCGGATCGCGGTCAGGCTCCTGTGCTTGAATTGCGCGTGCACTGCAGAGAACAATAAGCAATAGTGAGAGCGTGAGCAGATATTTTTTCATCGGTGTCTTTAGAAACTGATATTGCCGATCTGAAACGGATACAACAAATAAAATCGTGTACCCATATTTTTCCAGCCGTCGCGACTGAAGCGCCATTCGATCGTCGGCGACGGAAATTTGAAAAAATTAAGCGTCTGCTTGAACCAATTCCACGTCGGGCTTCCGTCGGGAAGAAGTTTGACCAGATCGTAGTCAAGCGCGAGCGTCACGATACGCGATTCGCCGGGGTCGCCGAGATTTCTCGCGCCATACCCGACTGCCAGATGCAGCCAGTCCGGCCAAACGGGTTTCAGCGCGCCGCCGGTCAGGTTCGGGATATTGACGCTCATCCAAAAATTCCATGCGCTGTAATCATCGATCGGCGTTTGAGAGCCGTTCTTTGGAAGCTGATGATACCACGCGCTCGGATAATAATTGAACTTCGGAATAAAATTTTGCAGCAGCGGTGAATATTGCGATGCAAGATAATACACGACGCCGAGCGTTTGCGCATACGTTTCATACGGAGAGAGTTCGAAATCTATTCCGTAGCCGTCGAGCACTTCGACGTACGTCTGGTATCCTAAACCCATCAGTGATCCGTAAATAGGTGCAAGTTTTGTACTGACCCCGGAGGCGAGCAAAAACTCCGTCGAAATATACGACACAAAATATCCCGCAACAAAATGGCCGCCGTAATTCGCGCCGAGCGATTCGTCCCAGTTATCCCTCACCCGAAATGACGTTGATTGCCGCCAGAATGTATTCTCCTGATAAATATGAAGCGCGACAAGAACCCCTAGGTATGTGCCTTCAAGACCATAGAGCGTTGCCGGTTTGATCTGGGTTACCCTCAACGGCTCTGAGCCGTCAAGAATAAAACGCTCCCTGCCTGCCCAGGTAAATTGCTCCTGTGGAATGTATTTCGATGTGTCGTGAGATACATTATCCGGCGTACTCACATGATGTAATTTATTGTGTACGATACTTTCAGAGGATAAGCTGTCAGTCGGTATGATCAGCCTGTCCGAAAAATCGTTGCCGATGGTGTACAGTGTGTCTGCTGCAGGTGCTGTTACCGGAGCAGTTAATGGCATGTGCACCCTCCCGGAGTCAGCCGGGGAGCTTCCGAGCAGTGTCGCCGATATGAATGTAAGACACAACAGCATAATTTCGATTACAGGCCTTAAAACACATTTATCTTCACAGAAAAAAGAAATCCGTAATTATTTTCTACGGAATTGATATTATCGAATATCGTGATCCCAAACCCGAAGACATCCGACGGAGTCCAGAACGCATCTGCCTGCACCGGAATTGAGATCGAATGCGAATCAAGCTCTTCGTAGAACTGCGCCAGATCTCCGACTTCATTGCTGTATGCCGAGCTGTCGAACTTTCCGCGATTGACATACCACCCGTAGCTAATCCCTGCACCGATAGAAAGGTCATAGAGCCGCTGCTTATATGTATATCCTGCAATTACCCCAAAGTCTTTGATCGTCCGGTCCGGCAGAATCGGCAGAGCGCTTTGATCGCCATATATATACCGCACGCCGACATAAAAGTGATCTATTTCATACCGCACATTAGCCATTTCACAAAACGGGCTTTTATCTTGAAAGCCATAATTCGGTCCGATGCCAAGTATGACTGACAGATGCGAACTGCTGCTATCGGAAGTATTAGTCTGCGCCCACAGTCCGCGGGCGCTCAACGTTAAAAAAATCATCAGCATAACAAGCCCTGGGGAGGCTCGCGTTGCCCCCCGTAAAAATAAAACAGGGCAATTTTTCATATCTATGATCTTGTGCGTGGATACCCCAAGTATTTAGTCGTTCAGATGACGAAGTTCATCTTCATGCTGTTTCTTTCGTTCTTCGGCTTTGCGCTGTTCTTCGATCTCTGCCATTTCGACAGCAGCAGCAACGAGATCGGGGTGAGCACGGCGTTCGATCGCATAATAGATCGACGGAACAACGACAAGCGTCAGGATGAGAGAACTTGCAAGACCACCGACAATGACAGTGGCAAGTGGGCGCTGAATGTCTGAACCGATACCGGTTGCAAGCATTGCCGGTATGAGTCCGAGCATTGCCAGTGTCATCACCATCAGTCGTGCGCGGAATTGTACCATTGCACCGTGATGAACGGCATGGCGCAGTTCCATTCCGTCAACAAATCGTAATTTATTGACGCGTGAGATCAACAGAACGCCGGACATGATCGAAATACCAAAGAGCGAAATAAATCCGACACCTGCCGAGACAGAAAAATTGATGTGACGAATCATCAACGCGCCGATACCTCCGACAAGCGCAAGCGGCACATTAATAAATACCATCAACGCGTACTTCACCGAACGAAACATCATAAAGAGTACCGCCGTGATCAGAAACAGTGTGATGGGGATAATGACAATGAGATGATTTTTAGCACGGGTCAGGTTCTCGAACTGGCCGCCCCAATCGAGTGTATAGCCTTTTTGCAGATGCAGCCCAGCCGCGACCTGCTTCTGCGCCTCGGCAACGAAGCTCCCCTGATCTCTGCCTCGGATATTTGTCCGTACGCCGATCTGATGATGCCCGTCTTCGCGGGCGATGATCGTTTCCCCGTCAACGATTGAAATATCGCATACGTCGGAAAGAGGAATTCGCTGACCTGACGGAGATATGACTTGCAACTGTGCCACTGCATCGACCGTCGAACGAGTGCCGGCTTGGTAGCGAATAACGATATCGAACTTTCGTTCTCCTTCATAGAGAGAACTGACTGGTTTCCCGGCAACGGCAAGTTCGATGACATCCTCAATATCGCGAACGTTGATGCCGTACTTCGCGGCGGCGTCACGATCGACTTTAATGACAAGCTGAGATTGGCTTCCTTCTTCTTCAATGCCCGACTCGGTTGCGCCACAAATCTGCTTGATCGTCCGAAGGATCGTATCAGCATACGGGCGAAGCACATTCAGATTGTCGCCGTTGACGAGTACGGCAAGATCAGACGCCGATCCGGTGACCGCTTCGGTGACATTATCTAAGATGGGCTGCGAAAATGAAAATGTTGCTCCGGGTATCCTGCTTTCAAGAGCTTCTTTAACATTGAGTAGCAGCTTTTCTTTGTTCATCCCGGCAGGCCAGGTTGAGTATTTTGTTAATTCGAGATGAGTCTCAATGCGGTTAAGCCCATACGGGTCCGTGCCGTCATCATTTCTGCCGAGCTGCGAGATAACAGCACGCACTTCAGGATGCGCACGGCAGACCTCGCGGACGATCGGTGGTATCTTCGATGCTTGATCGAGAGAAATACCTGCCGGCATCACGGTCCGAATGACGATGGCGCCTTCATCAAGCTCCGGCAAAAATTCCGTTCCGAGCATCGAGCCGAGGAATATCGATCCGGCGACAAGAATTGCCGCTGCGCCGATGACGATCACGGAGTGGTCTAACACCCAGCTGACAGTTTTATCATAGAACCGCTCCAGCCATCGTACGAGTGGATTTTTCCATTCTTTTACTTTTCCACTTCTGAACAAATATGTTGCCAGCGATGGAATCAGCGTCAGCGCAAGAACCAGTGATCCGCCGACGGCAAAAGAAAATGTGAACGCCATCGGAGAAAACAATTTGCCCTCGACGCGGGTCAGTGTGAACATCGGAAGATAGGCAAGAATGATAATGACGACCGAGAAGAAAATTTCTTTATCGACTTCTTGGGTTGCTTCAACAATGAGTTTGAGAATGCCAAGTCGCTCTCGTTCTTCGTGAGGCGTTTCCGAAAGTTTTCTCATTATTGAATCGACGATGACCACAGCGCCATCGACGATAATACCGAAGTCGATCGCTCCGAGCGAAAGCAGATTTGCGGAAATACCGGAGCTTTTCATCAGGATAAATGCTCCGAGCATCGACAGCGGGATCGTGATCGCCGCCAGCAGTGCCGCTCTGACATTGCCGAGGAAGAACAGCAAGATCAGCACGACGATCGTCACACCTTCGAGAACCGTGTGGCTCACCGTATCGAGCGTATTATCGACTAATTCGGTACGGTCGTAGAGTGAAATTAATTTTACACCTTCGGGAAGCCGCTGCTGAACTTCTTCGAGCTTTTCTTTTAGTCCCTTAATGACTTCGCTCGGATTTTCACCACGCCGCATCAGCACAAGTCCTTGAACGCCATCGTCGACATCAATACCACGCGAATTATCGGAATATCCCAAAATGCCTTCCGGCGGCAACGGTGTTACTTCGATAGTTGCGACATCACGAACGAGGACGGGTGTGCCGGTTGTCGGGCTCGCTAAGAGTACGATCGATTCGATCTCTTTCGGCGAATGAATCCGCCCGATGCCTCTGATCGAGAGCGCCTCGCTTCCACGAGTGATGATGCGTCCGCCGGTATTTGAATTGTTTGCCTGTATTGCATTCTGCACCGAGGTCGCTGTTAAGCCATACTTTTGTAATTTCAACGGATCGATGAGTACGCTGTATTGCTTGACGAGACCGCCGAAATTTTGGATGTCAGCGATCCCTTTTGCTTGCAGGAGTTTCGGAATGACCACCCAATCCTGCAATGTCCGAAGGTCCATTTGAGAATATGATGATGGTCCTTCGATCATATACCGGTAGATCTCACCAACAGGAGTAGAAAGCGGCGCCAAGCCCGGGGTGAGTCCGTCGGGTATATCGGCATCGCGAAGTTTTTCGATGACTTGATTGCGGGCGAAATAATCGTCAGTGCCTTCTTCGAATGTGAGCCGGACGATCGAAAGACCGAAGATGGTTCTCGAACGCCTATTGATTATCCGAGGCACTGCATTAAGCGCACGCTCGATCGGAATGGTCACCTGCTCTTCAACTTCGGCGGCTGCTTTTCCGGGATATTTTGTAATGACATCGACTTCGGTATCGGCGACATCGGGGTAGGCTTCGATCTTCAGTGTTATGAATGCGAAGACGCCTCCGATAATAATTGCGAGTGCCATCAGGATCGTCAGCATACGCTGACGAATGGCAAAATGCACAAGTTTTCTGATCATGGTTTGTATAAGGAGGAGTTTGAATTACAAACCGAAGCTCAGACCTTTTAGCAAGATCGAACCTCTTGTGACGACCGTCTCGCCGGGCTGTAAGCCGGAAAGAACGATGAACCAATCGCCTGTCTGTGTACCGAGTTCAACTTCGCGGCGTTCGAATGACAACTCTGATGTTTTGACGAACACATACGATTTGCCTTGTACGGAAACGACCGATGCCGACGGAACGACGAACTTTCGTGTAATGTCTATTCCGAAAGATGCTTTGGCGAACATTCCGGGACGCAGTGTATGCTTCGAGTCCGACATCAGAATGCGGACATTGAATGTACGCGTTGCCGGGTCGAGCGCCTTACCAATATCCACGACATGGCCGTGGAGCGTATCGCCTTTGAACGCTTCGAAGGCGACTTGAGCGTCTTCGCCTTTTTGTACTGTCCAGATCTCCGATTCCGGAACGTTCGCAAGCAAGAGTGACGTATTTGCCTTCAGATTTTTCAGATCGCTTGGTTCGAGCCCAGCCTGCAGCATCCGTGACTCGTAGCCGCGGATTGCCACCTCGATCGTCCGAAGATCACTTTGCGCTTGAATGACTTCTTTGCCCGCAACAGCATGATGTTCGAGTAGGTCTTGTAGCCGGTCGAGTTCGTTCTTTGCATGCAGTTCGTCGTTAAGTGATTTTGTGTAATCGGTGAAAAGCTGCGTCAGATCTGAGCTTTCGAAGACCGGAATCACGAGCGAACCGGTTTCGATCGTCGTCGTGCTGAAAACGATACGCGCCGGCGAGGTTGTCGTCACCGAGACGTCTTTCATTTGAGCGCTATCAAGACCGAGAAGATTTCTGGATGTATCTTTCTCGGCGAATGTGATCTCGGCTCCGCCGGTCGTGATGCGCGGCGCGAGTTCTCGTTTGAGCGATGCCGTATCGACGGCAGCTTTTGCCGGTTGGTTGTCGCCCGACGAGCATCCTGCAGCGACGGCGAGCAATGCTAAAATAGTTAATTGAAAAAATTTACGGTAGTGCATAAAAAAGATCCTTTCCTGTCAGATAATCAAGTGTGATAAGACTCTTTGCGTACGCGCCGAGCGCATCGACATAGAGTGCGCGGAGTTCATTTTCGGTACGAGCGGCATCCAGAAAATCCACAAGCGATGTCCCGCCGCGGCGATAGGCATATTCAACCGATTGCCGTACGCTTTGAGACTTCGATAAGATATTCGTCACCAAACGTTTGAGCGATTCGCGCTTCGTCTCAGCATCGGTCAGTGCAGTGGTGAGATCGCTGTGAAGCTGTACAAGCGCCGCTTCGGTCTGCAATGCTGCTTCGGACGAAAGCGCTTCGGCTTTTTGAATATCGCCTTGATGCCGGTCGAATATCGGCAGCGGCAGCGTAAGACTTGCGCCCCAGAACGTCACTTCCTGCTGTCGGATCGCGTCGAGCGAAACCGTCAGATCGATCGCTGCCAGCGACTTTGCCAGTTCAACCTGCGCCGTAGCTGCTTCTTCCGACTTTCGCAAGACAAGAATATCTGTTCGCGATTCGGCTGCGATCGCGCTCAGTGAATCCGGTGACGGGAGTTCTTGATCTACGAGCGAAGCTGCTCTGAGGATCGTCGCTGTATCCGGTTGGAGCAGATGGTCGCGGGTATAATTTTTTCTTCCGAGCAACCCAAGCATTGCTGCCGATGCAGCACGATAGGTTTGCTCTGCCGCGAGTACGTCAAGTGAGAACTTGTCGCGTTCGACTTCGCTTCGCGCGAGATCGACCGCTGCAATATCCTGCCCCTGAACCCGAACACGGTCGAGCATCACGAGCGAATCGAGCAGCTTGAGGCTTTCGTGCGAGACTGATTGTTTTACGAACGCGCCTGCAAGATCGATGTAACCGCTTTTTACGGCGTACAACGTTTGTCGAACGGCATCGTGATAGCGGAGATTCGTCACATCGAGCTGCGACTGCGCTGCAGTAATTCTCGCCTGACGTTTTCCCCCCAGTTCAAACGGGAATGCAAGCGATGCGCCGTATTCTTTATCTTTTGGGGTGAGCCCTTCACTCGGCAGCAGATCGCCGTTAACCGTCAGGCTCGGGTTTGGTCGAAGCCCGGCTGTCGTTACGTCGCCATGCGCAGCTGCACTTTCGAACGAAAGCGCGCGAAGTGCGGCATTATGCTCGACCGCTTCGCTGGTCGCCTGAGAAATGGTAAGCTGTTCCGCCGCCGGTGTCTGAGCATCCATCGTACCCTTAAGCATCAGGAGAAACGCGACGGACGGAACAAGCTTACGCACGATCATTATGTATACCTGATTCTTTACTGACATTATATATTTTCCTTATCATGGGAAATAATCACGCTCGTTCAAACGGAGGTAACGAGCAATATGCTCTGAGGATACTGCGTGCGTCAGCAGTTTCCCCGAGTCAGAAATGAAATGAGAAGTAGATCAGATCAGGATCTGGCCGAACGTGATCGTTCGGTCAATGCACAGAGGAGTAGTTAGGAGAGCTATATCGGATTTTGGCAACGGAGCCAAAATATCGGATGAGATCGACGACGACGTGTGTGCGTCTTCAATGCCTGGGCTGTCTTCGTCTTCGTACACGGTGTTGAGCCGTGTCAGATCGCCTTTATCAATATTCGCAGCACGGGATGAAAATCGAATGTTATCGTTCGTCTTGACCGCAGCATCGAAGACCGAACTATGAACCGTCGTACCTGTATCGAAGAGTGAATCACTGATCGCCGCGTCGTCAACAAATTGGATCTTTCCGTGAAGCGATGCGAAGAGGACATCAAGATTCAGCGTATCACTGACGAATACGAACATATACGCAGCAAACACAACACGAAACCCCCAACGAAGCGCGTTACCGCGGCCGCTTGGGTCTAAGATTGTATTGCGAATGTGCTGCAATGTCATGGTTGTCGGTCTAAAAGACGATTTCGTGCCGGAAAAGTTTCATTTTTTGTGAATCTGAGGCAATCGGTCGTGGGACAGTTTGAAAGAATGACATGTAAGGCATTCTTTC
>DASQGZ010000037.1:0-9360 GCA_035632315.1 Kapaibacterium sp. (SeqCode)
TAGAAATAACGGAATCATCTGTTGCAGATAGCGCGGAAATCGCGCGGATTCTGAGAACCACGATGGATCACGATCTGCCTTATCTTCCAAAGCTTCACACCCCTGAAGAAGATGTCGAGTTTATTCGCAACAATGTATTCACGGAATGCACAGTCATTGTCTCGAAAGAAGATGATACTATTGCTGGTTTCTGTGCATACAAAGATGGTTGGGTGAATCACTTATATATTCTTCCCAAATATCAGGGGCAGGGGAGAGGCTCAGCTCTTTTGAAAATGGCAATGGACGCTAATCGTGAATTACAACTTTGGACATTCCAAAAGAACGCGCGAGCAAGAAAATTTTATGAAGCTCACGGATTCAGCGTTGTGGAACTAACAAACGGCGAGGGAAATGAAGAGAAGGAGCCTGATCTGAGGTATGTGTGGAAAAGGAACTAGTAGATTGGTTACTGAGAAAAAAAAATGATCCATTAGATCGTCGAGAGTGCACGTATATTCTTGCGAACATCGTTCGATTCGACAAGCGCAACAATGAATATTAATATTTTTACAAGCCCTTTCGCACGTAATAGTTTGACTGCGAGCTCACGCACCTCGGTTATTGTCTTAGCGATTCGGCTGTCTTTTGTCGGAGTGTCTGCAACTGCGAGATCTTCTGCCAGCAGCCAGCTGTATGCACGCGCAAGATCCAAGCTGAAGTGAGTGACTTTTTCCTCCGTGTTCTTATAGAAAAAAGAAATAAGACCGATGAATGGGGAGCACTTATTGATCGCTTTCAGCACAAGGGGTATCTGCGAAGCAAGGATCATATTTATTTGCATGAAGTCCTGCTTCAATTTGAAAATATCTATCCCGGGTGATGTGTCTGCCGAAGCGATCGCCAGATCCAGATTGATATGCGCATTCATCCCGAGCAGTAGGTGCTGCAGGATAATGGGATATCGGCGTTTCGATGCAGAAAAAGCGACCTCCCACGGGGCGGTTGGTGTCTGATTTTGCTGGTATAAGTCGTAGGCAGTGAAATACCGACTCGCAAATGTTACGGCAAGACGACCGAGTAGCTCCGGATTAGCAAACGTGCCGTCATTAATGTTCTTCTTGACTTCAGTCGTTACCTTGCGGTAGAGCGCTGCAAAATATCCGAGCCGCGAACCCGTCTCGAGCGATTCGGCAATGATCGCATCCATCCGGGCGATTACTTCGTCGATCGTCTGCGGTAAAGGGCTCATAAATTCATGTTGCTTATAGTGTGCCTGAGAACATCGTTCGCCGGTAAATGTTTCAACTCCCTTAAAAGAGGCGACTTATGGATCCGATTAAAATTGTGACGTTCATTCTTTGGCTGCCTCACTATCGGTATAAAATAACGGATCCAATCCGATGGACTAGCGTGCAACTCTCGTGCTACTTGTGTGTTGAGCAACTAGAAGTATGTTCGGTGTCTCAAGAAACCAGGCGCGTGTATTGTTCATACTGATCCTCACATGGGCTTTGGTGGTTGCCGCTTATGCCCAGCATCCGGAAGCAGAATTTGTGCTGCGAGTGAAACAATCGTGTGTAATGTGCGCACCTGGTGGTAATTACACTATCGAACTGTATACAGACGGATTTGTCAATTACGAATTTACTTCTCAGCATGGTCCGGAAGAGCATACGTACTTCGTACCAAAAATTCGCGTGGACTCACTTGTAAACGCGTTTCTTACGAAGGGCATCTCCTCTTGGAAAGTCAATGATGCAGCCGGCCACGCCGACTCATCGAGACATAGCGTTGACGTGGTGTCATCAGGTGTTCTCACGGAGTTAACATTCTGGCACGGCGCTACTTCAGACTACATCCGCTCCGACCAGCGTCTGCCATCATCGCTTTCTGAATTGGTTTCCACATTAAATGCGCTGGTGGACACGCACCAGTGGTGGCCTGGCGGCAGGAATTGGCGACCGCAACGCCGAATTGATTCGACAAAACATTAAACAGCTTTTGTTTGCCAGATGGATTGAATTCTCCCTCTAATCTGTTTTATGGCCACTCTTTATGTTGTCATCAAAAAATCTAACATTTCGCGATTCGGCGCTGGCGCCGATCTGGGAAAAAGTGCGCTCCGGTAACCGTCTTTCGAAAGAAGATGGCATTGCGCTCTATAATACGTTCGATGTAATCGGCCTCGGGCGAATGGCTGATGAAGTCGCTCGCGCGAAGAGCGGGGACGCTGTTTATTTTGTGCTGAACCAGAAATTTGAGCCGACGAATATCTGTGTTCTGAGCTGTAAGTTCTGCGATTTTGCTGTCAAGAAGGGCGCCGAAGATGCGTACGAGCAATCGATCGAAGAAATGCTCGCAGTGCTCAATCCAGATATTCGCGAAGTACATATCACGATGGGTTTGCATCCCGATTGGGAATGGCAGTATTACGTCGATATGGTTCGCCGCATCAAAGAGAATTTTCCTCTCATCGATGTAAAGGCGTTCACAGCGGTCGAAATAGATTTCTTTGCGAAGAAATTCAAGAAAACGCATGAAGAGGTCTTGCGTGAGTTAAAAGCGGTCGGACTTCGCACAATGCCGGGCGGCGGCGCAGAAGTATTCAGCGAACGAGTTCGTAAACTTATTTTTAATCAGAAGATTGGCGCCAAAACATGGTTCGAAGTGCACCGGACGGCGCATCGGATGGGCATCAATTCGAATGTGACGATGCTGTACGGTCATGTCGAGACTATCGAAGAGCGCATTGAGCACATGATAAAGACACGCGAAGTGCAGGACGAGACCGGAGGATTTCTTTCGTTTATTCCACTGGCATTCCAGCCCGGCGATACAGGGATAAAAACGCGAAATAATTTCACGAGCGCGATCGACGATCTGAAAACGATCGCCGTCTCGCGGTTGATGCTCGATAATATTCCACATATCAAAGCATATTGGGTAATGTTGACGGCGGAGGTCGCAGCGATCGCACTGAACTTCGGCGCCGACGATATGGACGGCACGGTCGGCCACGAACGCATCGCGCATGACGCCGGCGCAACAAGCCCGATGCTGCTGGCGAAAGAGAAGCTCGTCTCGATCATTCACGAAGCCGGCAAAGTGCCGGTCGAGCGCGACGTGTGGTACAATTCATTGCATATTTTTCCGCCGAAAGACAGCACAGTCGTCAGCAAAATGCCGTACCTGAATTCGGTGCCGTTCTATTCGGCATATCGTACCGATTCGGCAGAATTAAAATTACTGCCGCTTGTGCCTCGAGTGTTCGGGCAGTTCGCCAAAGAAGGCCTTGTCGATGCAGGCCCGATGTCGTTAATGGATTTTGTTGCAAACGAGGAGGAGTTCGAGATGATGGACTACGGTGTAGCCGTCAGTGGGAAGGCATACTCGGTCCTGTTATACTCTCATTTCGATTGGAACGATCTGCATGGTAAACGCATCGGTATTACTGCCGAAAGTTCGACGAGCGTCGAACTTCTGCGCTTGCTGCTTGAAAAAAAATATGCAGTAAAAGGTGTTACGTTCGAACGGTTGCATTTAACAAGCGGACAGAACGATTATACAAAATTCGATGCCGTTCTGCTCATTGGTGACGAAGCGCTGCGACGCTCGAAGCTCGGGCTGGCAACATTTCTCAATGTGTTCGATCTTGCAGAAGAGTGGTATGTCTGGAAACAGATGCCGTTCGTTTTTGCAGTCTGGACAGTGAGAAAGAGTGTGCCGAATCATTTGAAGAAAGAAATTGACATTGCATTATCGCGCTCTCTTAACGAAACTCGTGGCAAATATGCCGAAGTCGGCCGCGAGCACGCGAAGCGGCTTGGACTTACCAGAGAGGATCTTGAAAATTATCTTAATGCATTTACTTTTGAACTTGGCGTGCCTGAAAAAGAAGCGATCGAAGAATTTTTGAAAGAACAAGCTGTTCTTGCCTGATGATGTTACAAACGATAAAAGAAAAAGTATTTTCGAACAATCGCCTCACATTCGATGAAGGTGCTTGGCTATTGAAAAATGGCTCTTTACTCGATCTCGCGGAGATGGCGGAGCATGTTCGCTATCGGCATAACCCTGAAAGACGGGTGACGTTCGTGATCGACTCGAACCCGAACTACACGAATATTTGCAACGTCGATTGCATCTTCTGTGCATTTTATCGGCATGAAGGCGATTCGGGAGCGTATACGTACTCAGTCGATCAGATGGTGGGTAAATTTAAAAGCGCAGCAAAACGCGGCGTGCGAACGATCTTATTGCAAGGCGGCGTCAACCCGAATATTCCGTTCGATTATTATCTCGATATGGTACGGCGCACACGTGCAGAGATTCCGACGATTCATCCGCATTTCTTCTCCACGAGTGAGATCATCGGGATGAGTGAAGTGTCCGGGCTTTCGATTCACGAAGTCTTGAAGCAGCTTTACGATGCAGGTCTTAATTCAATTCCCGGCGGCGGCGCAGAGATATTAAGCGACCGGGTCAAGAAAAAAATTTCTAATAAGAAGGGTACCAGTGCCGATTGGCTGAACGTTATGCGCGAAGCACATCAAATCGGCTATAAAACAACAGCAACGATGATGTACGGGCATCTCGAAACCGACGATGACATCGTCGAGCATCTCGAATCGATTCGTGAGTTGCAGGACGAGTATCATGGCTTCACCGCATTCATCCCGTGGAGTTTCAAGCCCGGTAATACGCCGCTTGAAAAAATAATTTCGACGTATGCTTCGGGCACACGTTATCTTGAGATCATCGCCTTCAGCAGGATTTTTCTCGATAATTTTCAACATATTCAAGGCAGTTGGTTTTCCGAAGGAAAAAAGACGGGGCAGATGTCGCTTCATTTTGGCGCCGATGATTTTGGCGGCACGATCGAAGATGAGAACGTACACGCCTCAGCAAATTTCGTTCACACCACATCTGTCAAAGAAATGGTCGATCTTATTCGCGATGCAGGTTTTACTCCTGCCGAGCGGACAACACTTTATGATATTATCAGCGAATATGCTCCCGGCGAATATCCACAGGCAGTGCTTGATTCAGCCCGTTTGGAGCATCATATCAATGCCGATGTGATCTTGCCGACGATCTCGGTGATGAATTGATATATCGGGTAATCATTTGCCGGTTAACGGTGCATGATCGATCGGAACGAGCCGCATCCAATCGGCTTCCTGCCACGTTTGCTTGTGTGATGGAGTAATGACGATCTCTTGCGTTGAGAAATTTTTTGTGTGCTCGGCCGCTTGCTGAGAAACCGAAAATGAAGCCGCGTTTTCCGAATTTCCTTTTACTGTTATATCGCGCGCGTTTGAAATATCACATTCCACAAAAGAATGCTCTGCCGGCGAGACCGTAACATTGTGAATGGAAAAGGTCCTGTTGATCTCTCCGGGTTTCGTTGGTATGAGAAGATCGATATCGCACGTAATAGGCTTCGAAACATTTTTTATTTGGATCGTCGGAGAAGCAGTTCCGATGCCTGTTGCCGAGATCGTTGCATGTGCGCCGGCATCGTTGCATTTGACTCGCAGGTACCCTGTATTATCTCCCATTACAACTTCCGCGCCCTTTGTGCCGCTATAAAAATCAATATTGGCATTTGCCATTGCACCGAAATGATAATACAGTTCGAATTGAAATTTATGCCCGTCTTTCGGCATATCACTCGGATAGAATGGGGAGATATTTCGCATTCCGGTTTGCACATTCCAATCAACTTGTTTTGTGCCCGGAATGAAAAGCCGTTTCCCGCCGCTTGTTATTTGGGTAATCTCGGCATCTTCTCCGTTGTGGACAATAAATATTTTATTTAACAATTCTCCGACCGCAAGTCCGAGCGACGACGGAACTCTGCCCGTTGGAGCGGCGATTGACACAGGAAGCACGGTCAGATTGCCGCTGCCTGTCGGCCAGATGCCGAGACTTCCACCCATATCATATTTCCAGCTCGAACCGTTGCAATCAATGAAATTCTTATTGCTTACATAAAAATCTCTGTTATCCGGCGTGGTAGAATCGGCCCAAATTCGGTTCGGATCGACGACCCAAATTTTGTAATGACTTCCGCCGAGATTTGTCATTTTGTATGCAACAAGCGAGTGGCCGCCGTCACCGGGAAGCAAGCTTTTTGTAACGCTGACAACAAAAAATCCTTCTTTATCGAGTGCTTGCTGTGCCAGCGGAGTAACGTATGTTGCGTCCTGCGAATGTCCGTTGAGAAACTGGTCGAAGAATGTCTGGATGCATGCAAGCGTCACTTGATGCCCATGCATAATATTGATCGCGCGCGTGAGTTTCGGATCGGACGGTCCGACACCGGATGTTCCGCCATAAAAATTTGTAGGGCAGCAATAGCCGAGTTGGCCGCCGTCCTTATTCATGATGAGGCTCATCAGCGATAAGCCAAAACAATTGCCGCCGCCGCTGCCGCCGGCAAGTTTATCTTTGAAGCAATCACTATAGAACAGAAGATCGAATGGCGCCGTGAGCCCACTGGAATCCTGAGGAATGCCGAACATCGAGTTGCGATAGATATCCCAGTAAAATGTAGCGGTCGGGAAGTTGCGAAAACTCCAACCATATTTCTCAGGCCCATCTTGCGCGAGAAGCGGCCGTTGCGCGGCCATTGTGATCGCAAGAATTGAAAGAGTACCGAATAAAAATTTCTTCATATATCCTCCTTATGGGTGCACAGCATTTTTCGGATCGGACAACCGAGTGAGCAAGCCATCTACTTTTAACATTGCAATGCGGTACCAATATGTCGTTCCGCGGGCAACGGAGTTATCGAGAAATGTATTATCTTTCACGATATTTTCAAGCTGCAGATATGGGCCGTTCATTGCGTCAGAGCGGAATACGACGAAACCGGTCATGGCTGTAGAGTCGTACATTGGCGTCCACGTCAGTTTCAATGTACACGGGCCTTCCATTGAAGCAATGGAAGTCAGAGCCGGCGGGGTCTCGCGATTACGAGCGAAGGTGAACGTACTCATCGCAACTGCACTGTCGATGGGCGATTCGTTTCCGCTTTGGTCTATACCAAGCACTTTATACCAATAAATTTTATGACGTTCAACTTTTTTATCGATGAACGTTCCGGCGCTCATATACGGATTGCTCACAAGCGGCACGGAATCACACCCAACTGTCGGCGGGGGATGATACGGATGCGTGAGGATCGAGCCTTTCATCGGCGGCGGCTCGACGGTCATCCCGCCAACCCAATGATATGTCCCTGCGGCACTATCGGAACGATAAATATGGTATGCCGCAATGTCTTGTATCGGCTGGCCGATGAAGTCGATGCGAATGGCGCTGTCGCGCGAAAATAATCCGGCTATAATGCCGGGTGGCGGCGGAGTTTTATCGCGGAGCCGTTCGCAGACGACAATCTCCGGCGGCCTCGTCGGCGTCGGAAATGTGCCGCTGATATTCTGCGACATATCCTGCGCTTTTACTAAGTACGCATAGCAGATTGGTGAGCCGGAAGGCACAGTATGATCGTCGAAATAAGCAAGTCCGCCATTCGACGATGCGCGGGATTTCGCATCAATATGTGAGAGTGTTCCGACAAGCACGAACGGACCGCCGCAATCCTTCGGGGACTTCGGTCCTTTCTTTTTGTCACTGCCTCCCTGAAGATTATTGGTCGGTACCCCTTTAGCATCACGCACAGTATCGCACGATATCCAATCGCCGTAATCGCAGAGTGCGCGATAGATCAAATATTGCTCGATATTGCAATCGCCGTTCGGCTTCCATTCGACTTTGATGTAATCGTCGAAGCCTTTTGCTTTTGTGCCTTTAACATCGGCAGGTTTTGTCGTATCCCTGAGTACACCATTGACAGCAACTGAGCGCTGCGATTGATTGCCTGCGGCATCAATTGCAACAACACGATACCAGTGCGTCGAGTCTTTGCACGGATCGCGAAGCGGGTTGGAATTATCGGTCACCGAAAGAAAGATCGTTGAATCGATCGGTTGCGCGATAAGACCGCCGACGGGTGTATTCGGATCGGCAGGATTTTCGCCTGAGCCGTAACGATAAACACGATAGCCGCTCATATTTTCATCGTGACCGAGTACATCTTTTGTTTTTTTCGGCCAACGAATTTCGATCGTACTGTTCGGTTCGCTTGGCGTGACGACGAGATCGGTCGGGATAGCAGGCGGCGTTTTATCGACGGGAGTGCCTGTTACGACCGAGGAAAATGCACTCTCATTCCCAAGAATATCTTTGAGCGTCGTTTTATAACTGTAACTCGTTCCGTTCGCCGGACCGCTGAATGTGCCTGGCACTCCGGTGACGGCGCGCGGTTGTACATGACCCGCAGAATCCCATCGCTCGTAATCGGTAAAACCGTTCGAGGGCGACGGTACGACAGTGTTACTGTCGAGATCGACGAACATATCAGTAGAGATATCCGTCTCATTAACACGCCGATACGGGCCGCCGCTTGTGCGATAGACATTGAATGCGCGAAAATGTTCGTCAGCAGGTTTTGCCCACAGAATTTGCAGTTTTGCATCGCCGATGACAATGCGCATTGATGTCGCAGCAGGAACAGCCGCCGGAGTCCCGGCGGTGATCGATGCTTCATCAGCCCCGGTTGATGGGAGTTCATTTCCACCTCCATCAACACGGCGAATCCGATAGCGATACGCAGTACCGTTAATGACCGAATTATCTTCGAACGCATATCCCATAACGATGCCGACTTGCTTTTTCGCGCGCGCGAATACGAGCGCCCGATTCCAATTTTTCGAATTGAACGCGAAGTTTGCAATATCGCAGACGTTTGAAAGCGGCACATGCGTCACGCTATCGGCAAATGCGTTCGCAAGTAAATTCCAATCGCCAGAACCCATCGCAATATATGTTTTGAATGTGACGCAGTTCGTAGCAGGGGCGATCGGCGCCGAGTTCATCGGCGTCGAAGGGAAGTTCGGATCGCTGACGAGTTTGCGGTAAATATTATACCGATATGGCCCTGCCGCCGTATCGGGCGGCCAGGAAAGATACACCATTTTATTCGGCAGCGGCTTAGTATAGACATCAAGATGTTGAGCAAGAATATGCTTCGTGCCAAACATCATTATCAGTGTAACGACCGTCGCGATGATCGCGTAATTGGTTAGGCTTTTTGTTGATGATCGTGTCATATTTTTTTTCCTCCGGTCATCAATATAGATAAAATCCTTGTGTCTTATTATATCCGCAATGTACATCGACACTGCCGCAGAACACCCAGAGCACACAGGCTTCAAGTCCGACAGAGCCTTCGAACGCAGGTGGAATACCGGCAATGAATTGCAGATCGCCCCAGGCAGATGCGCTGACAAGCCCGCCGAGTATTTCGCCCCA
>DASQGZ010000038.1:0-13843 GCA_035632315.1 Kapaibacterium sp. (SeqCode)
TCAAGCGAAATTCCGATCGCGCGAATTGCCGCACTCTTCACTTGAAGCGTATTACCAGATCTTGAATATCGTAGGCGACCGGTTGGCATCAAATCCTGGCGAGTCTATTACACTCTCCGGTACGACCGATGGAAGTGAAGCAGGGTCTACTGTCGCGGCGAAAGAACTTGCTCGTTCACGAGCCAACACTGTTAAAAATTACCTCATTGCAAGTTGGGGTGTTGAGCCAGAGCGAATCGCAATTAAAACGGTTTCTGCGCCAACAAATCCGTCAAGCAGTGTGTATGCTGAAGGCATCGAAGAAAATCGTCGTGTCGAAATTTCTTCGTCCGACGGAAAGATGCTTGAGCCGGTGGTTCACGAAAAATTTTCACGCTATGAAGGATTGCCGAAGCAGATTCCGTTCGAGCTTTCTGCAAAAGGGAAAAAATCCGCAATCGCTTCTTGGAATTTCACGGTGAATGCAGGTACGGAGGAGATCTATCATTCGAACGGCGCCAGCGAACCGCCTGTAAGCTTTGCGTGGGATGTTACCGATGCGAATCTTGCGCCCATTGCATCAGCGAGCGATCATGGAGGAAAACTAACGGCAACACTTTCGGTAAAAGATGCCGACGGACTTTCAAGCAGTGACAGTTACGACGTGCCTATTTCAAAATCTCGTTATCCGTTCGAGCTTTCACGTCTTTCGCTCGTCGTATTCGATTTTGATAAATCGACGATCTCGAATCAGAACAAAGAGATGGTCTCGACATTCGTCGCTCGCTCGATCAAACCGCAATCCGAGTCACGCATTACCGGTTCGACCGACCGACTTGGCGAACTCGATCACAACCAGGAATTATCCCAGGCTCGCGCCGATGCAGTCGCAGCGCTTGTCACCGCAGAAAATCCGGACGCAAAACTTCTTGAAGTCAAAGGCATCGGGCCTGCCGAACAAGTCGAATTAAACTCGACGCCCGAAGGCCGCTATTATTGTCGTACCGTGACGGTGCAGGTGCAAACGCCGTTGAATTAATTGAAGCGTGTGAGCCGAACTTTCACTGTTGCGCTTCTCGTTTTAAGATCCTACTGCAAAATTTTATTTAGAGGAGCATAAAATGAATTTTCCGATCATGCGCGGCAAGGTGACTAAACAGCCGCATGTCGCCATTCCCGAGGGCACATTCGAAGAAGAGCACGGGCGGGAGGGTTTTTTCGGGCGTGTCTCGCATCTCTATCACGCACACGCGCCGACAGGTTGGACACGCATCGAAGGGAATCTTCGGCCTCACGCATTCGATCTCAATGAGATCAAACCGACGGATATGACCGAAGCAACAGGACTTGCACTGCCCATCCTGATGAATGAGGATCTTGTCGTGATGGTATCTCGAAGAAATTTTGCGATGCCTTGGTATGTGCGAAATGCTGATGGCGATATGGTCGTCTTTACCCATCGAGGCAGCGGCAAAGTAGAGACCGATTTCGGAACGATCGCATTCGAACCCGGGGATTATCTTGTGATACCACGTGCAACAACCTACCGAGTGATCCCCGAAACGACCGATAATTTTTTTATTATTGTCGAAGCGCATTCTGAAATATTGCCGCCGACACCCGAACAAAAGGGGTTGATGGGAATGCATGCGCTATACGATATGGGCGCTGTGACGTTACCCGATTTTACGGAATATGAAAAAACAGGGGATAACGGCAAAGAGTATGAAGTGCGCGTCAAACGTCTTGGCGAGTGGACATCTATTTTTTATCCGTTCAATCCGATCGATGTTGTTGGCTGGAGAGGCGATCTGACAGTATTCAAAATTAATATGCGCGATATTCGCCCGGTAATGTCGCCGCGTGTACATCTGCCGCCGCCGGTGCATACAACGTTTCTTGCGAAAAATTTTGTCGTCTGTTCGTTCCTTCCGCGACCGTTGGAAGAAGATCCAGATACGCTGAAAGTCCCGTTCTATCATCGCAACAGCGACTACGACGAGGTGCTGTTCTATCACGACGGCGATTTCTTCAGCCGCGATAACATCAAAGCCGGGATGATGACGCTGCACCCGCAAGGCATTCATCATGGCCCGCACCCGAAAGCCATGCGCAATCAGGACAAACTTACCCGCACGAACGAAGCCGCAATGATGATCGATACCAGGTATCCTTTAAAAATTGCGCCTGCTGCAGAATCGGTCGAGTGGAAAGAGTACTGGGCGTCCTGGAAAGAGAAAGAGACAGTCAAGGCATAAATTATTTTAATGGAAAGACAGCTTGTTTTCATAACCGGAGCATCGAGTGGTATCGGACGCGCTTGTGCTCATGCGTTTGCACGGCTTGGCACAAACCTCCTTCTCTGCGCGCGGCGAGGAGAACGGCTTGCGGGTGTACAACAAGAATTGACTATTTCTCATCCAGACACTAAGATTCATGCGTTCGAACTCGATGTTCGCGACCGCGAAGCCGTCATCGAGACATTGAATGCACTTCCAGAGGAATGGAAAAAGATAGATATTCTTATCAACAATGCCGGACTTTCGCGCGGACTCGATAAACTGCATGAAGGCAATATCGACGATTGGGAAGAAATGCTCGATACGAACCTGAAGGGCTTGCTTTATGTCACTCGTACGGTCGTACCGTGGATGGTCAGGCGAAACACCGGGCATATCATCAACATTGGCTCGATCGCCGGACATGAAGTGTATCCGCGCGGGAATGTCTATTGTGCTTCGAAGTTTGCAGTAGATGCCATCACGAAAGGCTTGCGGCTTGATCTGGTCGATACACCGCTGCGGGTAACGACGATCGACCCCGGCCTTGTCGAAACGGAATTTTCAGAAGTCCGCTTTCATGGCGACAAAGCCCGCGCAGAGGCAGTCTATAAAGGCTTTCAGCCATTGAGTGCTGATGACATCGCCGATTCGGTTATTTGGTCAGCCACAAGACCGGCACATGTTCAGATCGCAGAGATCATAATTTTCCCGACAGCACAAGCAAGCGCGGCGGTTGTTCACCGCGCATGATCTTTCAGAGTTCTTTTTTCTTTTTCATTGTCGTACCAATACCAAGAACGAGTCCGAGGACAGCAATGACATTTGTTACGAGCGAGATCATTCGCCCTGTTTCATATTTATTATCGTGGTATGTCAGCTTCAGTGTATGCGTTCCGGCAGGGACGGCAAAAGCGCGGAATGCCCAATCGGCTTTGTACATCGTCGTCGGTTTGCCGTCGAGTTCAGCCTGCCAATTCGGATACCACGTGTCGGACATAAACAGCAGACGCGGATAGTTTGTAGTCGTTTTTAACTCAACATTCTCATTCTCGTATTTCGTGATCTCGACCGTTTCGTTCGGCGCGATCGAAGAATCGATTGTCGCCGGCATTCCCTCAGGCTGCTTATCAAAGAAGAGTACATCACGGGGACTGAAACTGCCATCGCGCATCAACTTCAGATATTCGAGCGGCTGATGAACTTCATAACTGCGGACAAAAAATGCACGAGGCAGTACAGCATTATTCTGCCAAACGATCGTCTGCTCTTTTTTGCCTTCGCGGCTTTGCGCCGGCTCTTTCGAAACAAATACTGGTGTCATTCTACCTTGAATAGAATCGACCGCACCGTTGGCGATGACATATTTCGTATTGAGCAGACTCCACATGAACGGATTGAAAATATAGAATCCTTGTGCGTCGCCCGTCACGTCGACAACATCCTGATATTCGCGCATCTTTGCGGCATGATAACCTGCGATCGTTTGCAGATTCCAGGAGACGGGAATGTTCGACGTCGGTTCGTTCATATCGAGTACGCGGTAGAGCGATTTATCCTGTTTGATGAAGCTGATATAATCATGCTCATTAAACGCGGCATCATAATCACTCTTGTTAGTAATATCAAGCGGGCGGTAATCAACACGCCATAGATCAATGACGGTTAGAACGATGACTAGACCGAGCGGGATAGCAGCATTTTTTATTTTGCCTCTGAGGTACATCCACAACGCCCCGATCGCAAGTGCAGCGATGAGCGTGCAGATCGCAGCATCATTTAATGCGGTGCTCACGGCGAGATCTTGGATGGATTGCGGGTATCCAGCAAGCGGTTTGCCACTGGCTTTAATACCAGAGCGAATCATGCCATCGAAAATGCCCCGCCCAATAAGAAATACCACAAATAATCCTGCAGCAACGTACAGCGCATACGTTGTATATTTCGTCAGCCGTGCTTTAAGCGCTTTGTCATCAGCATTTTTTATACTATCTATGATCTGCTGCAACGTCAGCGCAGCAATGATCGGGAAACACATTTGCATCAGTACAAGCGCCATCATCGGCGCGCGGAATTTATTAAATGCCGGGAAGTAATTGAACATCGGCTTGAACAGAATTGAAAACGTCGAGCCGAACGATAAAAATAGTGCAAACAAACTGATGATAGCCAGCGGCGCGATGAGTCGTTCTCGTTTCCAGAGCGAAAAAATTCCGATCAGCGCCAGAAAAAAGACAATGACGCCGGTATAATTTGCGCAATCCGTCATTGTTGCTTGTCCCCAATAGGTCGGGACTTTTGCTTCTCCTTGCACTTCAGGACCCGAATACGATTGTTTTCCGAAACCATACCAACCCGGCACAATGAACGTGATCATTTCACCAGGCGAGAATGAATACTCTGTTGCATAATTCCAGTCGAGTCCGCCAGATGCAGATACTCCGGTTGACGAAGTTGCTTTTTGTTCTACGCCAGTTCCGAGAGTTAAGCGATCGACGAGCGGTGACGCGCCGCGAATAGAATACGAATCGTATCCGAGCGAAGCGAGGTAACGATCTGCCGACATCGCGAATGCAAGTCCGACCATCACGAGTGAAATGATCCCGGTACGAAGGACAGCAACGACATTTCGCTTATTTTTCAGGTCGGTGATCAGCCAAACGATAAAATAAATAAGTATTGCAAGAAATTGGTAAAATGCCATCTGCGGGTGTGACGATTCAAGCAGAAAATGCAACGCGATCGCGAGTGCGGAACACCAAAAAACCATTCGCTGCCACGTCACTTTTTCTTCGCGAAGTTTCTCCAGGGCAAGAAGAATATACGGGAAGCACATCACGGCGAACACTTTTGTGTTGTGTCCGATCATTACATACGTGACAATCCAGGTGGAGAACATAGCTGAGAACGCAGCGAAGAATGCAACCAAATGCGACGTCTTTCGGCCGAGTCTCAACAATAAATACATCCCGAGCCCGAAAATAAAATAATGCCATATATGGATCATCGCATCATTGCCGCCGAAAACGGCAACCGGAATATCGCGGACGAGATCGAAGCCTTCGTGCACGATGTCGTATGTCCTTGCACCGGTTGAGATCAGCGATGCGAATGATGGCATCCCGCAGAAAATATTCGGTATCCATTGTGGTACACTCGTGCCGGCAGCTTGTGCGGCATTGAGATAGGGCAGGATGCTTTGGCTTGCGATATTATCGCCGGCATTAAATGCTTTATCTTTAGATAGGACTCCGGAGAAAAAGATCAAGAGCACAACAAAGATCGAAACGATCGCAAGCGGCGTCTGGAATTTTGGAGGGATCCCGCTCGATGTTTTCGCATCACCTTTGCGAATATCGTCGATCGATCGCTGTTTTTTCTGAGCAGAAGGTTTTTGTTGAGCCATGATCCTGAAATAATAACAGTTGTAAACCTCAAAAATACGCCGAGAATGCAGTGATACAAAAGAAATGACGTTCGCGAAACCCGACCGTGTGCCTTCTCGTTAGCACTATTCATTCATTTTACCGAACTACGATGAAAGCTATATTTCGTTTCTTGTCTGCGGTTTGCCTAATGGTCGTCCTCTATGCGAATGCAAATGCCCAGGGCACCGGTATCGAGATAACATCGAAAATGACCTCTCCGATGATGGGTGGCAACCCGATGCCGATGGTTGTTGATATTAAAGGAGATAAAGCAGTCACAACGATGAACAACCCGATGGGTGAGATGAAAGTTTATACCGATAACTCAACTCACAAGACTGTCCTTGTCATGGGCGGGAAGACCGGGTATGAAGTTGACGCAAAGAAGGCTGAAGAGCTTGCTGCGGCAAAAAAAGACAGCATCGTCCCGGTCGCGACCGGCCAGAAAAAGACGATCAACGGTTATAATTGCGAACTGTACACCGCTACATCGAGCGATGCCGACTTTGAAATGTGGATGACTTCCGACTTTCCGAAAGACATAACCGAGGCAATGAAAAAATTCAGCTCCGGCGGTGGTATTGGCGGAATGCGCGGCGGAAAAGCGAATCCGTTCGGTTCACTGATGGAAAAAGGCCTTGCTCCTGTTCAAACTGACGTCAAAAATAAAGGCCAGTTAATGGCATCTATTGAATTTGTGAAATATGAAAGAAAATCGCTCGACGATGCGATGTTCATTGTTCCGTCCGACGTTACCATTCAGCCGATGCCGGCAATGATGGGCGGGCAAGGGAAGTGATCTTGATTTCGGAACCGTAAACGGGGCGAGTCCGTTGTGCGGTTCATCTTGGGCATTTAGCTCAGCTGGTTCAGAGCGTTCGCCTCACACGCGAAAGGTCACAGGTTCAAATCCTGTAATGCCCACTTCCTTCTGTTTGAACTATCCCTTTTCCTGAAAATTCAGCGGGATTCTTGTTTGTCTCAATACGTGTTATTCTCTTCCCGCTCGGTACAGGTTGTCCGCACGGGCAGAGGCCCCGATTCGGGGCACGTCAAAATATATTCATCATTACTCAATTCGAGGAGAGCAAATATGGCACTGCAGATCAAAACATTTCGTATTACCGACAGCGCAAGTGAAGAAGTCGTCAATTCATTTTTAACCGGAAAACGCGTACATCATTGGGAAGCTGCGTATAGCGGTGACCCATCGCTCGGTATTTGGAATATTCTTGTCGCGTATGAAGAAGATAACCGCCGCGACGAACACCGCAGAATGGATAATCGCGGGGATAATCGTGGTGATCACCGAGGCCAGCGTCAAGGCGGCGACCGCCGCTCGAGCGAACCTCGTCGCGAGGTGGCGCCGAAGATGGAGCATACGCCCCCCGATGTTCCCGAGGCGCTCATGGGACGATATGAAAATATCCGCAAGTGGCGCAATCAGGTTGCTCGCGATGAAAAAGTGAAGCCATATGTGCTATTCAATAATAAACAGCTCGAAGATATTGTCAAAGCTCCGCCGGCGGGGATTGAGGCGCTCAAGACCATCGTTCCGGATATGAGCGGCGATCTCTTCGATAAATATGGCAATCAATTACTTGGGCTCGTCTCGGCAACAGCAGAAGCGGCACATTCATAGTGTTATAATAAACGAACAAAGCAAGCCCCGAACTATCCGGCTTTCCGGTCTGGTTCGAGGCATTGCTTCGATCGTTGTCCTTCTTGTCATCACTGTGAACCGACGCTTTCACGCCGGATTTGAAGGCGAGAGCAGTATGTGTGTTGTGTCGTGGAAACTTTTGATCTCTCAGATACAAAGTTACTCGCCAGAGGTTACCCTTCTATTACCAAATAAATAATAGCGAATAAACAACAAATGAAATCCTGAACAATGGGTCTTTCGGCTGATGCAGAAGAATTTTTGTCGCTACCCGGCACATTGCGCAAACCAGAAGAAATGGGGATATTACTTTCGTTTATGCCGCTCGATTCCCCCGAACTCTTCGACTTGACATTTCATGCGTCGTTCGCATCAAAAATGTTTATATTACTCAAGCGTGAAGGCCAGAACATACAAGGCTTCGAACGGATGCAACAGTCGCTTGTGGAATCCGTACAAAATGTAACATCAATGCTTGAGCAGGCAGAAGCAACATACGGCATCGAACTCGGTATCCGAAGCAAGCGAGCGGATGCTGTTGCCGATTTTATCGCGGACCTTACTGTTCTCAAGGAATGGATGTTAGCTCGTTCACAGCAATGAATCCCCGCATTCTTTATAACGACCATCTTCGCATTCCTGCAACGCTCGAAGAGCTGCAGCATGTCTATGGTTGGGCGGAAGAACATCTCAGCGCTCTTGATATTGAAGACAGCAAACGCTACGACATTATGCTGGCACTCAGCGAGGCGGTCACGAATGCGATCCGCCACGGCTCGAGCGAACTTGTCAATGCGACCGTTGATATACAAGTTGAAGTCACGACCGAATCGGTGATGCTCAAGGTCAGCGATCGCGGCTCCGGCTTCAACCCCGATCACCTTCCCGACCCGACGACGGGGCACAACGTATTCATCCCGAATGGCCGCGGCGTCTATCTCATCCGTACACTTGCCGACGAAGTAACTTTTGATTTCTCCGACTCCGGCACAACCGTCGAAGTCCATTTTCGCAGGTGATTTTCGAACCGTCCCCTCCTTTTCAAGGCGGTTTTTTTTTACTCTTTTCCTGAGAGAAACAGCAGCATCGGCAGGGCTGGTTTGATCTTTGCGAGAAGCGTTTTGGGAAGCGACGGACTGCAAATCTCTTTTTTTGTCAGCGACGTAGAATACATAAAGTCTTTGAATTTCAAAAATGTTGCTCCCGGATGATCTTCGTCATATCCTTTCGGCATCCGTGTGAGCGAATCGCCGGTGACGCCCTTGGAATATTCTTTCCTGAACGACTTTGCAGCATTAATCTGCGCAAACCGTTTGTAATCTTTTGCGATGCGTTCGCGAACGGATTTCAAATATGGCGGCGAAGGCATATGAATACCGCCTCCGAAATAAACGGACACGTCGTTCGTGCCTTTCGGATCAAAGCCCATATACATGCCAGCCCATTCGTCCGCGCCAAGATCGGGCAACCCGAAGACGATGCCGATATGCGTTTTGTACGGCGACTTATCTTTCGAAAACCGAATGTCGCGATTGATACGAAAGAGCGAACGTCTCAGATCGGAAACAAGCGGAATTTTTTCTTCGGCAAAAACCTGCGCCATTGCGCCGACAAGCGCTTTGCTCGGCTCGCGAAGATACGTTTCGTAATCGGCGCGGTGCGCCTCGAACCATGGTTTATTATTATTTTTCTTCAGTCCGTGCAAAAATTTAAATGTCTTATCGCTATATCCTTCGAACGGTTCGACGGGCGCCGCCATATCGAGCGTGATCTTCGGCTTCGCTGTTTTTTTCGTTGCCATGATTATTGTGTCTTTTTATAAATGATAACTCTGCCGACGCTGTCAACAATTTCGAATTTTGCTCCGTGCCGTGATGCCGACGCAGCGATAACGGACGAGAACTCCCGCCAATCCGCAATGTAATCAAGATTACGAGTCACAACATACGCGCCGATATCGCCGGCTTTCTTTGCATTTAGCGCATCGACGTTCACTTTACCATCTAGGTTTACCACGTTAGGCGCAAAAAAACCTGCTGTGCCGCTTTGATCCATTCCGATACGATCGTGCGGCCGTTCGTTCGCCCATTTGGCAAACGTATAAAACTCACTCGGCGTGGAGATCGTAAAATAATAGATATATCTGTCTAACCCAAATCCGATTACACAGACAGCGCCAACCCATAGCAGCGCCCGCAAAAGTCTGCGGCGTTTTCCTTGCCATTGCCGAAATCGTGAAACAAGTAATGGGAGCGCAGCAGAAAAAATAACGATCCACAGTATTCTCGGCGGTTGAAAGTATCGCGGTAAGAAATGCGGTGCAGAAAAGAAAAAGACGTAAAATATAATCAGCACGGTGCTAAACAACAGCAGGGGAGATAATGCTAAGACGTCAAATCCGGTTCGTAGATATGTTGTCGCACCGATCTTTTTTGCGACGATAACAACGATCGCAACGAGAAGCGCCATCCAAGCAAAATGAAACCAGACCGGAAGCTCATAATTCGGAAGAATAAAAAACACAGAGAGAATGTCGCCGATCACGATCGAGCCTCGTGCAAGATTTTCGACAAGCACGCTTGCAAGCGATTCCGACGTTCCGCTTTGCGGCATCAACCCATGAAATATTATATAATTATAGATCCACCATGGGGACGAAACGATGAGTGCAGTCAATGAGAGTATTGAGGCGCGAACGACCTCTTTTCCTTTCGAACGAATGATCTCGATGAGCGCAAATACTATCACGAGAAACACCGCGTCGATGCGCGCGAGAACCGTCAGCCCGAGCAGTGCGCCAAAGCCTGCCCAGTGCAGAAGGTTTTTATTGTTTGCATTACGAAGCGTTGCATAGACATACATCGAAGCGATGATAAGCATCGAGTACAGTCCGGTTTCAAGTCCGTTAGCAGTGTGCGTAATAATAGGATAGAGCAGCGCCCAGAGTGCGGCCGCCGCGATAGGCGGATGGAACCATACGATCTTCTCGTCATCTGTTTTGCTTCGCGCTAATTGTTTGAGTAATTTTGCAAGAAACAGCACGCTCAGCGTATCGCAGAGCGCAACAACGATAAAGCAGAGCCGAAGCGCAAGTAATTTATTTGCACCGGCGATAAGAAAGAACGGCACATATACAAATGCAATAAGTGGCTGGATGCCGTTCGTCGTGTGCACACCATCGGCAGTAATTCCGTCGCCGTGGGCAATGTGGCCTGCAACAGTAAATATATAGAACGAATCTTCGCTGTACGGACGGGTTACGATCTGCCATTCGGGTCGCAACGCAAGAGCAAGGCGCGAGATGAGTGTGACGATGAGGAGAATGCGAAGCGCTCGACGCTCGACAGGAGAAAACAAAAGTGTCTTGTTTCTGCTACTGAACACGTTTATATATCCGAACCCTGTCGATCGAATCAATTAACAGATACCGAACTCCGTATTTTTCGGCGCTACTGACAATTCCAGATACTAAGTCTTTCTCGTCGGCAACGTAAGTAATATCTGCAGCTGCAAGATAGGAGCCGATACCGCCATGGCGGCGCGCTTGAAGCGCGTCGTAATTAACTTTACCGTCAAGATTAACAACATTTGCAGCAATAAATCCTGCCGCCCCAGATTGGTACATCCCGACCGATGAATGAGGAACCGTCTGCGCCCATTTTCCGACTTTATAGAACGTAGAAATATCGTTGGTCAAAAAATTTGGCGGATACCGCAAGAACGTATTTGCTACTGCCGCAACGGCAACGACGTATAATATTGCTTTCGTCGGCCGTGAACCTAGCATCTGTTCTACGATAAGGGGAATAACCATTGCTGCGACTATGAGGGTTACAATTCGCAGCGGTTGAAGGTAGCGAGAAATAAAATACGGTGCGGAGAAAAAAAATGTATAGTAGATTATTAATACAACCGATGCGGCTATCAACGGAAGCAGTGCATCTGTCGAGTATGTTTGTTTTATATATTCAAGCAGTTTCCATCGCCGCCCGAGAAAAATACAAATTCCCATAACGCCGACGAACCATCCAAGATATATGAGAAACGGGACTGCAGCCATTCTTGCCAACGAGAAGAACACGCTTACGCAATCGGCGATAACAGCAAGGGTCTGCCACACATTTGTCCATATATCGCGATCGAGAGTTTCCGATATTCCGCTTTGCGGCATCAGACTTCCGAATGTTGAATAATTATAATACCACCATGGTAATGAAATAAGGAGCGCCGGCAGAGCGATCACCGCTGCGCGGGTAATTGCTCCTTGTTTGCGAAAAAAAAGCTCGAAGAGTGCGATCATTGCAACAAAGATCGCGCCGTCAATTCGAGCAAGCACGACAAATCCGAGCGTTACCCCAAGGCAGATATATCTCCACGCGGGAATCAGCTCCGCTTCTTTTCTCTTCGCGAGGACAACGGCGTACTGATATATCGAAGCAATGAGGAGTGTCGAATATAAACCTGTTTCCAATCCGCTGACCGTATGAACAAAGATCGGAAACAGAGTCCCCCAGAACGCACCGGCAATTACGGGAGGCGTCAGCCAAACGGAACGAGAAGTGACCTCTGTACTTTTTTTCCTGAGCGTCTTTAAAAGTCCGAAGAGAAAGATCACACTCAACGAATCGAATAGAGCGCAATAGACAAACGCAAACTTCAGCGCGAGAACTTTATCGAAACCGGAAAATATAAACAGCGGTGCGTAGAGAACGACGATGAGCGGCTGGACGCCGTTCGTCGGGTGAATTCCATCGACGGTGAATCCCTCGCCGTGAGCAGCGTGCTCCGCACAATTGAATAAATAGTATGCGTCTTCCTGAAAGTATCTGGTGAAGATCAGTGCTTCAGAGCGAAATGCAAGAGCAAGGCGCAGCACAGCAGTGACGATGATGATTACTGTGATCGCACGGCGCTCGGTCCAAAATGCGCTCTTGGTCATATCTTTCCTTCGAGCAGTTTGCCGAGTGCGGCGCGGGCACGATGAAGGTGGACTTTTACTGTGCCCATCGGCAGACCAAGCCGGCGGGCGATCTCATCGTACTCAAGATCGTCGTTATGGCGGAGCTTGATGATGCGTTTATAATTTTCGGGAAGCTCTTCGATCGCATCGGCAATGAGTTTCGAACGTTCAGAGGCAAGTAAAACATCGTCCGGCACCCAGGATTCGTCGGCAAGTTCGAGGTCTTTGCCTTCATCATCGCCTGACGAGGAACCGCCTCCACCGGGCACAGCGCTGATCGACATCATCGAAAGGCGCCGCCGCCGCAGATGATCGATCGCATGATTTGTCGCAATACGATAAAGCCACGTGCTGAATGCATATTCTTCGGAGTATGAATCGAGGTGCGTCAACGCTTTTGTTAATGCCTCCTGAACGAGGTCTTCGACCTCATCGCTCGACGAATTACGGACGATCGGACGTATGAGCCGCTCGATGCCGCGTTTATGACGCTTGACAAGCTCCCCATACGCGCGCTGATCGCCGGTGCGCGCCCGGCGAACGAGCATTTTATCTTCGAGCTGACGTTCGGATGTTTCCTTTACTTTCTTAACCTGCTCCTCGGCGCGCTCTTCAAGATGCGTCGGATGTTTCGCAGCGGGTGCAGGCGCGACGGGCACTGCCGGCGGTGCCGGAGCCTTCTTCTTCGGTGCGGGTATCGCTTTCTTCGACGGTTTCTTCAAGCCTGCTTGACGTGTAATGGTCAGTAAATAACAAATTTACGGGAAGAATGTCACGGCGTTTTTTATATTTGGATATAACTTCCCGATTATGTCATTGCGAGCGAAGCGAAGCAATCTAATATCTTTCATATTGGAGTATTATTCGAGTTCTTAGATTGCTTCGTCGCCTTCGGCTCCTCGCAATGACATCAAGTTACTTTTCATCTCTTTTCGTTAAACAGACACAGTTTCTATCATTAGGCAAAAGATCGTGCCCTGATACGAATTCTTGCACCGAAATCACCGTTGAAGGTACATATAAATATGATGAAATACATCCCCATTCTCCTCATCCTTCTCGCGGCAGCATCCCGAGCGCAGCCGCCGAGGATCGATTCACTTTCGGTCGATGAGTGGAGCGGGACGCTTTATTTACATGGCGATTTTGGTTCTAATCAGGGCGTAGTAACATGCGATAACGTAACATTGCCTATTACCAGTTGGAGCGATTCACTTATTGCAACAAGTATTCCTGACACAGGCAGAGGAAGTTGCGGACCGGTCATTGTTGGAGCGAGAGGATATAAATCTGTGTCCAGAATAATATCCCTTCTGAGTGGGAAGTGGTGGTACGAGCCAAAGAGTATATCAACTAATGATGGGAAACAGTGGACACTTATCTCGGGTACCTACTCTCTTGTATTCTCTTTCCGTTTTGATCTAAGGCCTATTATAGTCGGCAATTCCGACGTGATATTAAATATTCATCCAAAACGCCAAACATTGCTTGAAATTATTTTTCTAGGGGGCGTATATGCAGGGGGTGGCAACGG
>DASQGZ010000039.1:0-28842 GCA_035632315.1 Kapaibacterium sp. (SeqCode)
CGAACCCCAGAGCCAACTGTCATTCACCCCGAACTCAATGCCGACATAGTTTCTTGAACTAATAAGCGACGGGTCCCGCTGAGCAAAGCTAATATTATAACATATCGTAAGAAGTAGGATGGTAATGGATGTCTTCCTGAATTTCATTGCACACGTTTATGATTTGTAAATACAGTATATATTTCAAACGTGGCAAGACAAAAATCGCTCGGAACCGCCGCCGGTGAAAAAATGTATTACAGCGGCATCGCAAGCCGGCGCGTTCGTCTAGCGGCTAGGACACAGCCCTCTCAAGGCTGCGACACGGGTTCGATTCCCGTACGCGCTACAGTCTGAGAAATATCTCTGGAAAAAGCACTCTTTACTTTTTCGCTAAAAGTCCTCAAGAACGGACATACAACTCTACAATTCTTTATTGAATTCCATAAATGGACTGGGAAGCATTCTCAGTGAATATTTCGGTTTGGCATAAGCTGTATTTGGGAGGTTTTTTTACTCCTCAGTTTGGTTTATGCTAAATTCTCAGGCAATTCATCCCACTCTTGCAGTGTTTTCAATTTTCAAGATATTATCAAAGGTCTCTTGAGAACTTCTTGCTCCTGATACTTCTCGAACTGTTGTTTGATCAATAAAGACTGACGCGATAGAAGAAAGAAATTTTAGGTGACTCGACTTCCCCACTTCCGGCGAAAGAAAAAGCAAAACTATGTATGCCTTTTGATCTCTGCCGAGAGAAGTTACTCCTTTCGGTGTTAGCGCCATTACAGCATGAATGTCACTGATCTGTTCGAATCCGGCAGCGTGAGGAATGGCAATCCCACTTTCAAGGAATGTGCTCATCAACCGTTCTCTCGTCATTACTAAATCGCTGATCTCATTACGGAATTTACTGAGATCGGAATTGATCATAATAAGATGATCTATGAGCAACGAAATTGTCTGTTCTACCGTATGGACAGACTGGATATTAGTAAGAATATGTTCGGGCTTTAAATAATCTGTAAGGTGTAGTGTGGTAGCTCGTGCTACCGGCTCTTCTGCCTCATCTGATTTAAGTGGAAAAACATGAACGGCAATTTCACCTACAGATTTCAAGATTCCACCTACGACAGAGCCGGAGACAAATCGTTTCCACCATGGACGTTGCGTAGCGCCCAAAATGATTTGCGTTATCCCCTCTTCATGGGCAAAATTTATTAATGTTTCGGTTATGTCCTTACCACGAAGCTGGAGGATCTGTGCGCCCAGAAGTTTTGCTAATCGGAAATTTTCCTGAAGTGTTTTTTGCCTTGAGGTTTTTAACCCTATTTTTTCGACATAGACGACAAACCATTTCGCATTTATTCTTCCTGACATTCTCGAACCATATCGGATGAGAGTTTTACTGTCCTCTCTATCGGCAATCGCGACCATTACTTTTTCACTTGATATGTTCCCCGCAGACAATCGTAATTCTTTATCCTTTTGTTCAAGATCATTGGCGACTTCCCGCAATGCCATTTCTCGTAAAAGACTGATATTGGCATGAGTGAAGAAATTATGCAGAGCTTGCTGGACTTTTTCGGGTTTGTATATTTTACCTGTCAAAAGACGCTCCTGTAGCTCCTCTACAGAAACATCCACCATAATAATCTCTTTTGCCAAGGCAAAAAAAGTATCTGGGACACGTTCCTTTACTTCTATACCTGTTAATTGCTCAACAGTATCATGTACACTTTCCAGATGTTGAACATTACAAGTAGAAAAGACAGCAATTCCTGCGGCAAGCAGATCTTCAATGTCTTGGTAGCGTTTTTCGTGACGTGAGCCGGGAGTATTTGTGTGCGCGAGTTCATCAACAAGGACGATCTGAGGTTTTCTAAGGATAACGGCGTCCGTATCCATTTCAAAAAATTCTTTGCCTCGATACAGAATTTGCTTTTTAGGGATGACCTCTAAATTCTCTATCTGGGCATCAGTTTCGACACGTCCGTGCGATTCGACATAGCCGACAACAACATCGACCCCTTGTTTGAGCAAGCCATTCCCGTCACGCAGCATCCGGTATGTTTTACCGACACCCGGTGAGCCGCCTAAATAAATTCTGAGCGGTGCTTCTTTCGAGTATTTTAGACGCTCGATCAAGTCGCTTGCATTGAAGGTCTCAGGCATACATCAACGTGACTGTATTTGTCTAATCAATGCAAGGTTCAATTCAAGAACGTTAATGCGTGGCTCGCCTATGAAGCCAAGGTCACGCCCTTTCATTTTGTTGGCAACCAATTTCTTCACGTCTTCGACAGCGATATTATTTGCCTTTGCAACGACCGGCGCTTGAATTAAAGCATTTGCAAGCGTTATATCGGGATCAAGGCCTGAGCCGGAAGTAGTGAGCATATCAGAGGGAAAATCACCTTTTAGTTCGGGGTAAAGAGTGCGAAGAGAATCGGCATCGTGTTTGATACGGTCATATAATGCCTTGCTTGTCGGACCTAAATTCGATCCGCCTGATTTCATGGGATCGTATCCGTCACCTGCCGCCGAGGGACGCGAATGAAAATATTTCGGACTACCGAATGATTGCCCAAGAAGGGACGATCCGACTATTGAGTCCTTCACCATTACCAAACTTCCGTTGGCTTTATCTGGAAAGACTATTTGAGCGATTCCTGTCATTGCAAGCGGATAAAGTATCCCAAGCAAAACAGTCAGGACAATCGTTACAAGTGTTGCAGTAATAAAGGTTTTCATGTTAGCAGTTCTTAAAATCCAATGGAAGATACAATAAGATCAATTGCCTTTATTCCGATAAAGGGAATAATAAGACCACCGACCCCGTAAATTAGAATGTTTCTCCGCAATACCACCGACGCACCCAATGGACGGTATTTGATACCCTTCAGGGCAAGAGGAATAAGTGCGACAATAATGAGCGCATTAAAAATAACTGATGAAAGAATCGCGCTCTCCGGCGAATGCAATCCCATGATATTTAGAACTCCAAGCTGAGGAAACGCAACCATGAACATTGCGGGGATAATGGCGAAATATTTTGCGACATCGTTGCTAATTGAAAATGTTGTCAGCGCTCCGCGTGTCATAAGGAGCTGTTTCCCGATCTCGACTATTTCAATTAGCTTCGTTGGATTGCTGTCAAGATCGACCATATTCCCGGCTTCTTTCGCCGCCATTGTTCCGGTATTCATAGCAACGCCGACATCAGCCTGTGCAAGTGCAGGAGCATCATTCGTACCGTCGCCTGTCATCGCAACGAGCTTACCCTGTGTCTGCTCTTTCCGAATGAGCGCCATTTTTGTTTCCGGAGTAGCTTCGGCTAAGTAGTCATCTACTCCTGCTTCTCCTGCGATCGCAGCAGCCGTCAAAGGATTATCTCCCGTAATCATTACAGTCCGAATTCCCATCGCCCTGAGTTGATCGAACCGTGAGCGCATTCCCTGTTTGACAATATCCTTCAAGTGAATAACGCCAAGAATTCTTCCATTCTCTGCAACAGAAAGTGGCGTTCCCCCGGATTTTGCTATACGCTCGACGGCAGCATTAACTTCAGGTGAAACTTCTGCCCCAACAAAACGGGAAATTGCATCTACTGCACCTTTCCTAATTGTCCGTCCGGCAACATCCACACCGCTCATACGGGTTTGAGCAGTAAAGGGAATAAATGTTTTTTCTGCTTTCAGAAGATCGCTTGGTAATTCCGCTACGATCGACCGTGCAAGTGTCACGATCGACCTGCCTTCGGGTGTTTCATCGCTTAAACTTGAAAGCTCCGCTGCGGCGACCAGTTCTTCTATAGATACGTTTGGTGCAGGAATAAATTCTGTTGCCATTCGATTGCCGATAGTGATCGTACCGGTTTTATCAAGAAGCAATGTATTCACATCCCCTGCTGCTTCGACAGCTCTGCCTGACATCGCAAGGACATTTCGCTGTAAGACCCGATCTATACCTGCAATGCCTATCGCAGAAAGCAGCCCGCCGATCGTTGTCGGTATCAAACACACAAGGAGCGATACCATAACGACGATCGATACCGGACTTTGCATATATGAAGCATACAGAGAGAGTGCAATTAAGGCAACAAGAAATATGATTGTAAGACCTGATAGCAGAATTGTCAATGCAATCTCATTCGGTGTTTTTTGACGCTCTGCTCCTTCGACAAGTGAGATCATTCGGTCTATGAACGTCTCGCCCGGGTTCGAAGTGATCTTGACTTTGATCCAGTCAGATAATACTCTCGTGCCACCTGTAACTGCTGACCGGTCGCCGCCGCTTTCTCTGATAACGGGCGCCGATTCCCCGGTGATTGCCGACTCATCGACGGATGCAATTCCCTCGACGGCTTCGCCGTCACCTGGGATCACATCGCCAGCTTCGACTAAGACAATATCCTCCTTGCGAAGCAATGTAGCGTTTACTATATCAACGTCTCCGTTCGCTCCGATCTTCTTCGCTGTTGTTTCCGTTTTAGTTTTTCGTAGGGCGTCAGCCTGTGCCTTACCTCTACCTTCAGCCATTGCTTCGGCAAACGTTGCAAAAAGAACAGTGAACCATAACCACAATGAGATCAAACCGGAAAACGTCGCATTACCGGAGAGCGAGCCGAATGCTTGCCCGAAATAATAATAGGAGGTCACAACTGCTCCGATCTCGACGACAAACATCACCGGATTTTTATAAAGAATCGCAGGATTCAGCTTCTTCAGCGAATCTGCAAAAGCGCGTTTGACAATCGCAGGATCGAACAAGCTCTTCTGTTTATGTATCTGTTTCATCTTCGTTCTTAAAAAAGTTTTCCGGCGTTCATCAGTAGATGTTCAAGAATCGGTCCGAGCGAAAGCGCAGGGAAAAAAGTAAGTCCGCCAACAATAAGTATAACCATGACAAGCAGCGCTCCGAAAAGCGGAGTGTTCGTCAGGAAAGTCCCCGGTGAAGGTGCGGTAGAAACTTTCTTCACCATTGAACCGGCAACGGCAAGAATCGGGACTATAACAAAAAAGCGACCCACGAGCATCGTTATCCCGAGTGTGATATTGTAGAACATTGTGTTCGCATTCAGTCCTGCAAAAGCAGAACCGTTATTTCCTGCTGCTGAAGTAAAGGCATACAGAATTTCAGATAGCCCATGCGCGCCTTGATTATTTAGGCTTGCAAGCGCGTCGGGATGCACACTTGCCCAACCGGAAAAACTGAGAATGACAAACACCATACTTAGAAGTGCGAGAACGGCAAGTTTTACTTCCTTCGCTCCGATCTTTTTCCCCAGGTATTCGGGCGTTCGTCCTACCATCAGTCCTGCAATAAAAACTGCAAGCAAGACAAAGATCAGCATTCCGTAGAGACCGGATCCAACTCCACCAAAGATAATTTCACCAAGCATAATATTAACTAAAGGTACCATTCCTCCGATCGGTGTGAAACTATCGTGCATACCGTCCACAGCTCCGCATGAGGCATCAGTAGTCACCGTTGCAAAAAGAGCTGTCTGGGCGATACCAAAGCGTACTTCCTTGCCTTCCATATTTCCTCCGGCTTGTGTTTCCGTTTGTCTCTGATTCATACCAAGAGAGCTATGGATAGGATTTCCGGATTGCTCTGCGTTGTAGATGACAAAGAAACCGACTGAAAAGAGAAATGTCATCACAGCAAAGATCACCCACCCTTGCTTTTGATCCTTCACCATTCGTCCGAAAAAATACGTAAGAGATGCAGGAATCAAAAAGATACAGATTATTTGAACAAAATTAGAAAGTGGTGTAGGATTCTCGAACGGATGTGCAGAATTTGCATTAAAAAAACCGCCACCGTTTGTGCCTATCATCTTAATTGCTTCCTGTGACGCAACCGGTCCCATTGTGATCGTTTGTTTTGCGCCTTCGAGAGTTGTAATCGTTTGATATGGATTCAGGTTCTGAATCACTCCCTGCGAAACAAGAAAAATCCCGACAAGAATAGAGAGAGGAAAGAGAATATAAAGCGAGCAGCGAATAAGATCAGTCCAAAAGTTGCCGATTGTCTGAGCAGATGAACGGGAAAATCCACGAACGACTGCGACAGCAATACAAATTCCGACTGCGGCAGAGGTAAAATTATGGAAAGCCAGCCCTGCCATTTGTGTAAAATAACTCATTGTAGATTCGCCGGAGTATGCCTGCCAGTTGGTGTTCGTCGTAAAGCTGACGGCAGTATTGAAAGAAAGATCGGATGGCACATTCGGCATTCCGGCAGGATTGAATGGAAGTGCGCTTTGTACCCGCATGATAATATACAGCACGATCATGCTGACAACGCTGAAGGCGATCATCGCAATGGAGTAAACCGTCCAGCGCATTTCCTGATCCGGACGGATTCTGCATAATTTATAGATGAGCCTCTCCAGTGGACCCAAGACTCTTGTGAGAAATGTCCATTCGCTCGTGAACACTTTTGTAATGTATATCCCCAATGGCTTTGTAATAAGTACAATAACCCCGAGAAATACTACGAATTGGAAAATGCCGTTGAAAGTCATAGTCATCCCTTAAAATTTTTCCGGGTAAATCATAGCATAGAGCAAGTACAGTATCAGCGCAATAGATAGAAGAAGAATGATCATATTATATCCTTTCGTTGAAATTTTGAAATAAAATGAGTATCGCGAAAAACGCCAGCATCATTGCAATAAAAAGTACGTCCATCATAGGTTTTTTGGTATTGTAAATGTAAAGATTGACCCTTTTCCAAGTTCGCTATCCGCCCATATTTTTCCTTTATGCAATTGGACGATCTCTTTTGCAATTGACAGGCCAAGTCCCGTTCCGATTCCGCCGCCGAACGCGCCTTCTTCGACTTGCACAAACTTTTCGAATATGTTCTCCAAATCTTTCGGAGGAATTCCTTTACCTTCGTCTTTCACTGATACCCAAATTTCATGATCGATCTCATTTGCAGAAACGAGAACTTGCCCACCTTGAGGCGAATATCTAATGGCGTTGGAAACAAGATTGGTTAATGCCCACGAAAGTTTATTCGCATCAATATTTATCTCGGAGATATTCGGAGCAATTTGAACATCGATATGTATTCCGGCTTTATCTGCTTGATGGATTACCGGAAGCAATGAAGACTCGACGAATGTTGAGATTGAAGTCGGCGTTTTGATGATTTGTAAACTCCCTGCCTCCAACTTTGCAAGATCGAGCAAGTCTTTTACTGTCCCAAGTAATCGTTCAGATTCCTGTTTGATGTTGGATAAAAGCGATTCCTGCTTTGAGTTTATCTCTCCAGGGATCATGTCAAGTAACAATCCGGCAGAAGTTTTGATCGAGCTCAGCGGGTTCTTTAGCTCGTGTGCTGCGGTAGAGACAAAATTGCTCTTCGCTCTGTCTAACTGCCTAAACTCTGCGAGGCTTCTTCGTGAAACGCTAAATGCAAGAATAATCGAAGCCCCGATGAGCAGACAAATAATAAGAAGCGTTGATGTCCTGGCAAATGCCGCATCGTCTTTCGCTGTATCTGCCCTCTGGAACATTGCTTTCTCATTCACGAGAAGTAGTGACTCACAGTTCAACTTGACGGCTTCAAGATCGCCAAGTATATCCTCTTTATTTGGAAATAGTGAAGGATTTATAATCCACTGAGTTAGCGCTGCATAAAGGATATTGTAGCTCTTTTCAACATCGTGTGCCGTTTCAGATTCGCCGATCTCTGTAATATTATGGAATTCCAGGGAAAGATTATCCCGGAAAGCCTTATTTAATGAAGTAACTTGAGTTTGACTTTGAGTAACTCCAACCAACATATCCTTATAGGAATCTAATACCCCCTCCATCGAATGGACATACTGGATACTCCGGTAATTTGCCAAAAATAAATTCTCGGCAGAATTTCCCAAAGAAGTAATGTGATAAAATGACCAAGCTGCTATGAATAGGGAAAGCATAATCACCAGAGCAAATCCGGTGAGAATGGTCAGTCGTATTCCGCGTTCTTTGTTTTGATTGTCAGACAAAAATTTCTTTCCTGAGAACATGGCTTGTTCGAGTAAAACGTATTTATTCTCTTTTTTTTGAAAATCCACTTTCGCTCCATGCATTCGGAAGAATGCCGGCCTAAAAGTAAGCGTATTTTCATCTGGAACGAACATTTTATCCAAATAAAAGGTGATAAATCATCAAAACAAAGAATGTCACAAACCCAATAGCCATAAATCCAAGGCATATCATGCTTATGATGAAAGCGATCTTAAGTTTTGGCTCACTGGGTTCCATTTCATTGGTATTGCTATTTTAGAACCTGACTAAGACCGCTCCGATGAACCGAGTCTCATTTTTCACAAGATCAGGTGCCCAACCATTCGGAATAACTGTCGTCGTATATCCACTCGGTGAAGTTACGCCGCCGGGACCTGCAAAATATGGCACATCCGCCTCACGATGAATGACTTGGAATTGATATTGTACATAATCATTCGGCATCCAATCGAACCCTATAGTTGCATCCCATCCGTGAAATTGATCTCCAGGATTTGCCGAGAACGGATGTGTCCCTGCCCCAGTAGTCGGATTGGAAGGATTCGGTAAATTACTTGCATCGCCAGTCGGATAGAGAACGAGATAACGCCCCGGGTTATTGATGTAACCGGCCCCGATAATTGCACCGATCTTATCATTCGCAAACCACATACGGTTATAGGCCATCCCACTCAGGAAGTACTGTTGGTACTGCCCTGCAACTTTCGAAAATCCAGAGACGATTCCGTCACCGTCTTCGAAACCGACATCTTGTGTAATAGAAAATGCCATTTTGGATATACCGCTTGATCCCGGATTATTATAATATCTGAGTAGGAAACTGTTGTCCGTATGGAAACGCATGCGGGAGGGGTCCATTGCTGCATCGTGACCGTAATAGTTGTTCGAAAGAACTTGAATAGATTCCACCGGACGCCAGGTTAATTGGAATCCAAGACCAGGACCATTATTGAACTTGGCATAGGACTGCCAGCCATTGACGAGCCAGAGTTCGATCTTTAGCCTGTCACTCGGGAACATCTGAATTCGCATTCCGTTAAAAAACCATGGCGTATTGTCAGAAGTAAACGATGGCTGGTATGTCCAATTTTCTGCATTGTAATACGAGAAAAGTCCTATGTATGACATAAAGATACCTGCGTCTACATTTAGACCATGCCATACGTCGAAATGATATCCTGCATTTGCCTCGCTAAAGTAACGGTATGCATTCGCAAGGTCATATTGCCCATGATATGGGCTGTAGTCATTTCGCGGAACGTCGGTTGCGCGCGTTCCGAGCTGCAAGAGGATCGACGCGCGGGCGTTATCATAATGGAAGTCTCCGCCAAGCGCAGCAAGGTTGATCTGGAATTCGTTGTCGCGAGCGAGCGTGGTCGAGCCAATGACGGTATGATCGATCGGATGTTGGTTTGATGCCGTGTAGTTTGCATCGACCAGCACTCGACCGGTGAAATACTTACTATCAAGCAGGGCAGTATGACGACGATCATTACCATTGATCCAGGTAAAGTCGCCCCAGGCGAACGGTTCGCTTGCAGGCGCTTCGGCAGCAATCGTATCTGCAACCGGTGTTACCGGGGTTACTTGTGAAGACGAGGTGCTATCCTTTTTGATCTCTGCTGCGAAAGAGGAATTTATAAGTAGAGAAGAAAAAATTAAAATACAGATCGCACAGCACGCAGCGAATATTCGATTTTTTGCTGAAGTATCCATTGTAGTGATTGAATTATGAAATAATTGTAAAGGTTATGGTTTTAACTATCAATGAGAGCATCGAAGTGGTAGTACACTTAAATATAATAAACCGACATAACCGATAACGATACAAAATATATAAACCCCTGCTTTATTGGGGATCCACTTAACCATGTCGACATCAATGGGTCTATCATTTATTCAACAAAGTACTCATTAATTATGACCCTTACTGCAAACCCTATGCCAAACTATTTTCGTCTATTTTGTGCTGTTTTGAACGGTGATTAAAGGTTATAAAATAGAGTATAGCGTTTCGCTATACCATAGTAGCAAAAAGCTTTACTACTTGCAGGATATTAGGGATAAGGAAGTTTTGTTATTCTTGAAGGAGAGAATCCTATTTAAGTACCTTTTTGTCTCAGAGCTTGTTGTCGATTTTTTCCTCTTCAATTCTAAAAATCTTCAATATCTCTGACCGCGACTTTGCTTTCAAGAACGCCTTTCTTGCCGATTCAGAATTTAATATCTTCGATGCACGCGAGAGCAACACGAGACGGAGCCTTCGATCACTTTCACGGCGAATCATTAGGAGGACAAGCCGAACCGGGTTATTATCCAACGACATGTATTCAACGGGTTCCGCCGTTACTGCGAAGGCAAGTACGATGTCGCTCACTCCATCGCTCTTGCCGTGAGGTATAGCGCATCCGTGACCTACGCCGGTACTCATTATTTGCTCGCGTTCAAGAATTGCATTCTTTACTGCTTCTTTGTCATGTAAGCTTGGATTACGAGCTGCTATCTCGACCATTTGGTCAAGTAATTCTTCTTTTGATCGTGCTTTAATACCGGTCTCAATGCATTCAGGACGTAAATAATCCGTCAATTTCATAGTGAGCACACAACCAATAATTGTGCCAGCCCGGAAATAGTCTAAATTGCAATGGATTGACCGATGAATATTCGCATAATTGTAAAATAGTATTGCATTTTGCAAAAAATATTTTGGCGCAGGAGGAAAAGCATTTCTTATGTATTTTGATTATTCAATACCGTACTGACGAAGTTTGCGATAGAGAGTCGTCGTTGCTATACCCAGTCGTTGAGCTGTCAAAAGTTTATTACCATTATTTTTTTGCAATACCTCTATGATATGATTTTTTTCAACTTCATCTAAAGGCAGAACACCATTTGGAGTAGGGAGTTTATTTTCGGAAGAAGCCGGTAGAACTTGCCTAAATAATTCTTCAGGCAGTGACTCGAGGGTAATTTGGTCTCCGTCAGAAAAAATTAACGCTCGTTCGATGACATTCTTCAGTTCGCGTATATTCCCTGGCCAACTATATTCGGACAAAACTTGCAACACTTCAGGAGAAAACGACTTGACGGAAGTATGAACCTTTGGATTCAGTTCTTTGAGCAAATCCTGAGAGATAAGCTGTATATCTTCCCTTCTTTCTCGGAGTGGCGGAAGATGTATAGAAACTACTTTCAGACGGTAATAGAGATCGGACCTAAACAAACCTTGCTCGACTAATTTTTCCAAGTTACGATTTGTTGCCGAAATTATCCGAACATCGACTTTTCGAGGACTGCTGCTACCAACAGGATAAATCTCTCCATTTTCTAAAAAACGAAGGAGCTTGACCTGCGTCTCTATAGACATCTCAGCTACTTCATCAAGGAATACGGTCCCTTTACTGGCAGTCTCAAACAATCCTTTCCGGTCTTTTTCAGCACCAGTAAACGCGCCTTTTATATGTCCAAATAATTCACTTTCCTGAAGGTCTTTCGGTATTGCTCCGCAATTAAATGCGACAAATGGAGCATCTTGCCGAGTACTATTCTGATGAATCGTTTCGGCTACTAACTCCTTACCTGTCCCGGATTCCCCGGTTATGAGAACCCTGGAATCGGTCGAAGCAACACGTTTGACTGTCTCGATTACTTTTTTAATACTTTCAGATTCACCAGTGATTCGTTTTGTGGAGAAGTCAGATCGTAATTTATTTCGTAATTCACGAATCTCGTCTTTCAGAAGTTTTTTCTCAACCGCTTTTTCAATTGTAAGAAGAATTTCCTTGTAGTCGGAATCTTTCGTAATATAATCGATCGCTCCGAGTTTCATGGCTTCGATCGCATTCTGAATTTCTCCATGCCCGGTAAGGACAATAACTCCGGTAGTCGGAGCAGTACTTTTTGCTAAACGAAGCAGATCAAGCCCTGTTTGCGGGGCCATTCGCATATCCGTAATCACGAGGTCAAACTCAGTATTTTTCAGGAGAGAGAGAGCAGTAACGACATTCTCTGCTAACTCAACGCGATAACCATTATGGGTCAAGAGAATTTCATAGTTTTTCCTGACCGCGGGTTCGTCATCTACAAAAAGAATGGAAATCACGAGAATATCCGAATAATTGTTTAATCAAGAAGGTAACTAAACATTTCTACTACGTGAAATATCCTCCACTCATACGGCAAGCTGTCATAGTAAGGTTGAGCTTATTCAGCGAACTAATTTGCCTTTACAGACTAAATCCCTTTCTTAGATATATCCCCTGGATCAAAAAATAAGCATTTTTTTCTCCGATAATTTAACATTCCAATACTAAGAATCCATACTGATATATTTAAGCAAAGGAAGGACATTTTGTTCTTGCTTTTTTTATTTAATCGTTCGGAGCTCCGCGGGCGATCCAACTCCGGATTGCGTCTATTTCATTCTGAGGAAGTTTCGTCAGGCGGTCGGGCATGCGGTCACCTTCGCCGGCAATCGGGGCAGTGATCTTAATATAAAGGAAACTGGAATCTGGTTCGCCGGGCACTACTAATGCTTTGTAAATCGTATCGGCAACACTGTTTTGCACCTTCGCATGCAGAAGGTTATTATACGCAAGCCCCGTTTGAAGCGAGAGGTAAGGCGGATGATTGCCGTCGTGGCAGCCGGAGTACGCACAGGAGGGTGTCAGCAGGCGTGATTGAATATCATGAAATTTATCACTCAGCACAGCAGGCGGAGCAGTTGTTGACCCTCCGCACCCGGAATCAATAAATGAAATGAGAAAGAGGATGCTTAAAACCGACCCGTAAAGTACTCGCACGTGAAAAAAAGTTACTCCTTAATAAATTGCTTCGCAATACTTTCGTGATCACTCGATATTTTGAACGTATAACAGCCGCTTTGTAAATTTGCGACGTTCACGAATAACGGCGTACCGTTGGAAGTACCAGTAATCACCTTTTCACCGAGCATATTATAAATTTCATATTGAAATGACGATCCTGAAGGAAGTCCTGTCACATTTAACCGCGTTGTCGCCGGTTGTGGGTACATCTGCAACGATTCGGTCATTGGTGCAGTGCTGACAACTGTTGCCGGCACATTTAGCGCTTCTGTTTTTACCATACCAATACTCGATGAATCCATTTTCTCTTCAAAGAATACCATCTGATCGGCTTTCACATTGTAGTATCTGTCAATTTGGCGATGACGATCCTTATTTGCCGGCCAATAGACAATGATCGAATCGGCTTTATTATAAGTGCCTAACCCAACATGCTGAATGAGCGACGACATTGATGTAAAGCCGCCCCCTGTACTTACTTGGCGAGCATGGTTGATCCCTCCTGCCCAAACGTTCACGATCGTACCGATGCCCTCTTTTGCCGTCCGCTTCGCTGTGAATTTCATTTCAAGCATGTGCGCGGGGTTATGATTGATCGTCGGTGTAATGTTATGGAGTAGTTTAAAATCTTTCGACAAAAAACCGGAAATAACATTTTCAGAGCCGTAGACCATGTCGCAATAACCGTCGTGATCGTAATCAAACAATGCACCGCCTCGCCCACGCTGGTTTAGAATATTGCCGTTCATTGCCGTGTCAGTATAATCTTCGAAATATCCGCCGAGATTACGGATATATTGGCTTGTATCGGGGTCGAGTGCATTAAAAACGCCTACATAGCCGTGAACGATAAATGCATCTTCCCACCCGTCATTATCGAAATCATTGAATATTGGCGTCCAAGAAACCGCCGCATAATCGAGATTATGACGGACTGCCCCGCTTGGGACACCCGCTTCAGTTGAGACGTCTGCATAATGACCATTCTGATTTTTATAGAGCACTTCATGCCCAATATTGGTCTCGAAAAAATCAAAATTACCGTCTCGATCAAAATCGTTCGGCCCTATCCCCATGCAGAATAAATGTGATCGCATCCCCATCGAATCCGTCACATCAACGAACGATGCCGTACCTGTTTCCATCAACATGTTCTTAAAGACAATATTTGGCTGGATATCTATACCAAAATCGTTGCCGATGAGCAGGTCGAGATCGCCGTCGCCGTCGATGTCAAAAAATAACGCAATATTGCTGCACCCGGTATCACCGTCTATATGATATTGAAATGCACTTTCGGTGAACGTCCCGTCGCCATTATTAATATAGAACTGATTTGGAAATCCTTTATGGGCATAGTGCGCCTTACCGGCAGAATCCGACACGAATTTATATTCTTCTACCCAACGGGCAACATAAATGTCATTATCGCCATCACCATCAAAATCGCCAAACGTCGAGCAGTTGCTTTCATTAAGTGAAATAGGACGTTCGATATGCGCTTGCTTGGTATAATCGGCAAACACACCGCCGCCCATATTTTTCAATAGTAAATCGTGCTTTTCGCAACAGATATACAGATCGGTAAGACCGTCGTTATCATAGTCGAGCGCCGAACCGCCGCGGGTATAACTAAAAGAATTAAATCTGTTCTTGAACAAAGAATCGGAAACATCGACGAATGTCCCGTTCCCCATATTCTTCCAAAGATGGTCAATCCCTGTCCCCCCAGCAGTATAAATATCTTCCCACCCATCATTATCGAAATCGAAAATGATCGGCCCGGGTCCGACTTGCGTTGATTGAGAACTCGTCGCGCTGATGCCTGCTTTGCTCGAGGCATCTTCAAACAGATATTGTGCAAAAACGGCTCGCGGTAACGGCAAAACCGAAAGCACTGTAAGTAGAACGGGGAAATATGCTTTCATTTTCGTAAAAAAAAATTATGGATCACGGTCCATTATCATAGACAGTATTCCCGCCAAACCAACCCGGCACGAACCATGCAAACAAGTTATCGTGCTCCTGTGTTAGTACATGACCGCCAAAGTTAATGACACTATCAGTCGGGTTATCATAGATCGCAGTATAACGTAGTGTTTGTCCGGCGTTTACTTTGATCGGAGTATCGAATGATTTGAACGGCGGCTCACTCCACGTAGCATTGATATATATTTTCGGCTGCGCCACCGTAATGATCTGATGACCGGCGGAATCGAGAAGCGGATTGCCGACAGAATCATGAGCTAAATTTACTACATCCACAAAAAAAGTTTTCCCATGTGAATGAAAGTGTCCTGTCATCCCTAACACATAGATTGGGAATGTGAGGCTTGAAGGGAATTGGCAGACCATCGGGACAGTGTAGTCCATCGTGTGTGCAGGGATATGTAAATGTGTATATTTTCCAAAGTACATCGAAGCACTGGTCGTATTTGCTTCGGTTGCATAATACAGATTTATAAGTACTTTCCCCATTCCATTGGGTGTCGATTGGACTGTCGCATTGACATAGTGGTTCTCGATGATCATATTCTGGTGAGGCTGCAGCACGACAATCGATTTTTTCCCGCGGACGCTTGGATCAACTGTAGTATCATTCGGCAGTGTTGGCAACGTCCAATCGAGCGAAGGTACCTGCGCTTCGATCAGTATCTGAGAATTATTCGCTACCGATGTCACATAAAACGACTGCTGCCACGGAACAACCTCAGTATCGACCACACCGTCATGACGGAAGATCATGCTATGATACACAACGCCTGTCGTATCACCAAGTTGTGTCTTGTCATATAAGATGGTATCCCCTTTTGTCCCTTGAAAGAAATTGAGATCTGTCTTATAACAATTCATGTGGTGCGAACCGTTATTCATCGCCACCTCTATGCGACCGACATTTATCGGAATATTCGTCGGCAACTGAAAATAAAAATCTCCCTGTATTTCCTTCCCATATGGGACAGGAAAAGGAGTAACCTCAATCTGAATTCCCTCCCCAGGAGCCGGAGGAGCAAGCGTTACATTTCCATCATCCGTTTGAGTTGGTCCGGTCGAGCTCTTGCACCCAAAAAAAATCGTTAATGTCCCCAAAGTAAATATAAATAATAGATACTTCATAGATAAAAAGTGATGAATTATGATAAAATTAGGGTAACTTCCCTTATATATAAGACACCTACAAGTAGTTGAAGGTTACAAATTAAATGCTAAAAAATGTAAAATCCAGAAGTTATGATTGCCTCTATATGATACGCCGAGTTCAGTAACTACCTATATTATTTAACTTACCAACTACGAATTACCGTATATGCCATTTTTTCTTCGGTACGAGCTTTCACCGGAATGTGGAAAACTACTTCAGATGCGCTTTTCTTTTCATAATCGTTTGACGATTTGGTTATCTCCCATCCACTACCCAAATTCTCATAGACATCGATCGTTACGTCTTCATCCTTGCGATTTTTAAGAGTGATCTGAATGCTTTCCTGGCTTGAGCGATCACCGAGACGTTTGCTGTCGGTCACCGTTCGTTCTCCGAGAAGATCGAATGCATTGCCCGCCTTCAACGTGATCTCCTCGTCACGAGGCGTGTGCTGGATATGATCTTCACCGGCAAGTTCAAGCGATCCGTCTTTATCGCGCTTCATAATTCTGACGGTTCCTTCCGGCAGCGGCATTCCCATATTATTTTCTTTCGTGTTCTTGAACTTGATCGAGACCTCGGCATTTCTACCGCCGCGATACGCATAAAATTTTTCAGCGCTTACACCACCGACGCTCAACAAAGAGATCTGTTTTACCTCATTATTTTTTATCGTTGTCTGACGTCCGAGATCATAAAGATGGTATTCAAAGAACCCTCTTTCTTCGAACGACTGGTCGGCAGTTTCGTCGTTCATCATCGCCATCTTTCGCGCGTATGGAGTTGGTTGCCCGCTTGGTGCGCGGTGAATATCGCCTGCAACAACTTTGAGATGTGCATCGGGATACGTTGTCCCACTATGATTTTCGATGCTGACCCAACCGGAAAGATCGAGCGATTTGTCATTATCGGCAAGAGCGACGACATATTCAGCGTGCCAATTCAACCCGCCGCTTTGATATGAAACTTCAAGCGGTTCGTTCGCAAAACTATTTTTTGAATTTAGCAGCCATACAAGTGTCGGCTGAGTTATCAGACCTTCCGGCAGCGACGGGACTGTCACTTGATTATTCCCACCAGTTATCATCACAATCCCTTTGGGCGTTTGGAGCGTCAGTTGATTGCCTTCGGCTGCAAGCAGTGTTCCTTCGGTCATATTCTTTTTATCGTCGATGACTGTAATATTTTTATCGATGTATTTTTGAAGCAGCGCTTCCTGATTGACGAGGTCGTACTCATAATTCTGTTCGAGCACGTTGACAGAACCCGGTGCTTCGGTGAAGCAATCTTCACCGTCGTCGGGTCGATCTCGGCCGAAACATCTCGCAGTTTGATCGTGCTCGTGCCGCTTTGAATGTTGATGAGCCGTTCGTCTCGGACAACGCCGAGATTTGAATTATATATTGTAAGATTTAATCCGTCACGCTTCGGCTCGGACTCTTGAGCAACACTTGCCGAAGCGATCAACAAAAAGAGCAATACTACTGAGATCGTTTTCATAAATTATGCAGCGTTAATTAGAACAAGAATTAATTTTCACAAATTTACTCTTCAAAGAATCGTGCCATCACTATCATTTCGGATTATTACCCCAAACGCAATAAAAAAGTACATACTCGAATCCCAACGTTTGCACAATACAATCCATTCTTGCAAACTGCGGTGAAAAATTATTCACTGAGAAAGACTTCAAGGGTGGTATCCGCAGTAAAGTAATCCGACGCTTGATCTGCAACTTCCCGTTTTGCAAATACTGCTAAGAAAGCACTGCCGCTGCCGCTCATAAGGGCAAAATTCGCACCATGATCGTATAAACTGCCTTTGAGAACCCTGAGAGATGGAGCCATTTTAAAAGCTACCGATTCAAAATCATTAACAATGTGATTCCTCCATTGTGGCAACGGACGTTCAGCGGCGAGCGCAAAATCAGTCGGTTCGTCTCGGATCGGTATTTCTAATTTACTGTAAGCTTCGGTTGTAGAAATACTGATCGTTCGTGGTTTTACGATCAGAAAAGTATATGGAAGGATAATCGAAACAGGCGTCAAAATATCTCCGATCCCGGATGCAACGGCAGACTTACCTGCCATTAAAAAAAATGGTACATCAGCTCCAAGGGATCTGGCTATGCAAAATTTTTCTTCCTCCGAGAGCGGGTTCGCAGACGCTGAAAATATCTCGATCGCTTTTGCAGCATTCGCAGATCCTCCCCCCAACCCTGCTCCGGCGGGAATCTTCTTTTCCAACACTATCCGTAATTTTGGAACATCGATATGTGCAAATCGTGCACAGGCTTCGATCGCTTTTGTGACCAGATTATTTGAATCAGCGGGAACATTCAAACCTCTAACCTCCAATTCATATTTTGCCGATCCAGAAACAATCAAACTATCGCTTATTCCATCAAGTCTGTAAAATAACGTATTGATGTCATGATATCCGTCCGGTCTTTTCCGAAGGATTTCGAGCCCTAAATTAATCTTGCAATGCGAATGAAATACCTGTGCCATCGATCGCGGAAAACGTTTAATATCCCTTACTTGTTCAAATAACTAGACATTAATGTGGTTAATTATTGTGCTCTCGAAATTACTTTAACATCTTCAAGTAATATATTGGTTTTTATTTGGAAAGACTATATATGAATAATGAAAATATCGTCAATATCAGAGGCTCTTCCGAGGCAAAGGTCGATCTCGAAAATAAGGGCAATAGGTCTGTCGTTGTTTCAGCCGATCATGTCCACGAGACGCTCGCAAAACACATCCTTGTCGACGGTTTCGATCTCGTCGTTGACCTGAATAAATCCCAGGGAAATTTTATTTACGATGCCCGAACCGGCAAGCGATTTCTTGACTTCTTTACATTCTTTGCTTCGAATCCTGTCGGGCACAATCATCCCTCGATGATGACCGACGAGTTTCGTGACCATATTGCAACCGTTGCGATCAGTAAGCCCTCGAGCTCGGATGCGTACACCGTCGAGATGGCAGAGTTCGTTGAGACGTTCGGACAAATTGCAATTCCCGATTATCTGCCGCATCTTTTTCTTATTGAAGGCGGAAGCGCTGCCGTCGAGAACGCATTGAAGGTTGCATTCGACTGGAAGATCCGTAAAAATTTTCTTAAGGGCTATACGCAGGAACGCGGTCAACTCGTGATGCACTTTCGTTATGCGTTTCACGGTCGTAATGGATACGGCATTTCGTTGACGAACACCGATCCGACAAAGACGCTGTACTTTCCCAAGTTCAAAGACTGGCCGCGCATTGACTCGCCGTATCTAACATTCCCGCTCAATGCAGAAAATATGGCAAAGGCGAAGGAAACTGAAGAAAAGGCTGTCAAGCAGATGAAAGAAGCCTTTATGAATTATCCCGATCAGATCGCTGCGATCATCATCGAACCGATCCAAGGTGAAGGCGGCGATAATCATTTTAGTCAGGAATTTCACGAAGCGCTTCGACTGCTCGCCGATGAGAACGATGCTATTCTTATTTACGATGAAGTCCAGACTGGCGTTGGACTTACAGGTAAAATGTGGGCACATCAGCACTATGTCAAGCCCGACATTATGACCTTCGGCAAAAAAATGCAAGTCTGTGGTTTGCTTGCATCGAAACGTATTGATGAAGTTCATGACAACGTGTTTCTCAAATCGAGCCGTATAAATTCAACATGGGGCGGCAATCTCGTTGATATGGTTCGTGCGCAGAAATATCTCGAGATCATCCGCGATGAAAATCTTGTTGAGAATGCTCGCGTGCATGGCGAATATCTTCTCGGCAAAATAACCGAGCTCTCTCAGGAATTTCCGAACGTCGTTTCAAACCCCCGCGGAAAAGGCTTGATGTGTGCTTTTACGCTTGAAGAAGCCCAGATGCGAGACGTACTTCGTCAAAAATGCTATGATGAAGGTGTCATCATTATCGGCTGTGGCGATAGATCCATCCGCTTTCGTCCTGCGCTAACGATCACTCCGGATGAGATAGACATGGGGATGAAGGTCATTCGCGAACAAGTGAAAGAATTGTCAATTAGAGAGTACTAATTCCATAATGCCGAAGAACAACGAACTTCAATCTGCGCTTGATAAAGTAATTACTCGTTATGGCGATCGTACCGTCGATTATCTCGAAGGCATTGCGATTCGCCGCGAGATCATTTACGATGATTACATCGAGACCGATGCCCTGCTTTCGCTGCAGCATCCGCTGACCGATTATCACGACGAGCTGACATTTCTCATTTATCATCAGCAGACGGAGCTCTGGTTTCGGCTTGCACTGCACGAAATGGAAGCCGGCATCGAAGCATTACTGAAATCACCCTCCAACATTGCAAAAGGAATCCAAGCTGCCTCGCGTACGAATCGCATTCTGAAATTTCTGACCGATAGTTTCGATGTCCTTATCGACGGACTTGACACCGACGAGTTTCTCGAATTCCGAAAAGCATTCGGTTCGTCGAGCGGGTTCCAATCAGCACAGTTTCGTGCAATAGAAATTGTCGCAGGTCTCGAACGCAAACCGAAGGGCACCGACAAATCTTTTTATTGGGAGCAAGCCGCGCGAAGCATCGGAACCGGCGAGCCGACACTGACGCTCATCAAGTTCAAAGAGAAGCATCTGCACTGGCTCAACGATATGTACGAAAAACGCGAGCCGTATTCATTTAGAATGGCATTTCAAAAAGCAGCTCAAGGCGCCTCCAAGGAAACCGACTTGCAAAGATTGTATCATTCTGTCATTGCCGGCGAATGCGGCATCGAATTAAAAACCCTCGCCGAAGAACTTCTGAAGCTCGACCTTTCGATCATTAACTGGAAGATATCCCATCTTCGAGCTGCCGCCAAACACATGACAAAAGTCCCGCGCGGCACCGGCGATACCAACTGGGCGGAATATCTCAGCAAATCTATTCAAGAAGAGCATTACTTCCCCGAGCTTGTCAAAGCTAAGCAAGAGTTGGTGGCAGAAGAAGAAGTCGAGTACGAAACGCTCGGTGACGCATAATCAAATCTTTCCTACCACTGTCATTCCGAGGCGATAGCTGAGGAATCTTATAAATTGAAATGCCAAAGGCATATCATTATATAGATTTCTCACTTCGTTCGAAATGACACTTTTCAGGCCTATCTAAAGAAACCGAACCCTGCCATCTCCTGTTTTACAAGCGAAGAACATCCTATCACAATCAGGAGTTTTTCATGGCAAAACAACCGACATCCCGCCTTTCTGCGACTAAAACCACACTTTCGCTCGACTTAACCTCGAAATTCCCATACGGAGACGGCATTACCTACGATGATGTATTGCTCGTTCCGAATTACAGCGAAGTGCTGCCTCGCGAAGTAGATATTTCAACCCAATTCACCCGTCACATCCGGCTGTATTCTCCATTCGTCTCCAGTGCGATGGATACAGTGACGGAATCCGCGATGGCGATCGCAATGGCACGTGAAGGAGGCATTGGCATCATCCACAAGAATCTTTCCATCGAGCGGCAAGCTGAAGAGGTTGATCGCGTCAAGCGCAGTGAAAGTGGTATGATCCAACATCCGATAACCTTGAAAAAAGGCCACGTTCTTCGCGATGCCCTGCTCTTGATGGAAAAATATTCCATCTCCGGCATTCCCGTCATTGACGAGAATGAAAAATTGATCGGTATGCTAACCAATCGTGACATTCGATTCGAGACCGATAAAGACAAGCTTATCGACCGCATCATGACGAAAGAAAATCTCGTCACAGCTTCGGTCGGCACGACGCTCGAACAAGCCGAGCGAATTCTGCAGGGCAGCAAGATCGAAAAACTTCCTGTCGTCGATAAAGCAGGTCGTTTGAAAGGTCTCATCACTTTTAAAGATATTCAAAAGAAGAAACGTTATCCGAACGCTGCGAAAGATTCATCGGGCCGCCTTGTCTGCGGAGCAGGTGTCGGCGTGTCAGCTGATACCGTCGAACGAGTCGAAGCGCTCGTCGGGGCGAATGTCGATGTCGTCATCATCGACACAGCTCACGGGCATACCCTCGGCGTAATCGAAATGGTGAAGCGGGTAAAGAAAACGTTCTCGCATCTCGAAGTCGTTGCCGGCAACATCGGTACTGCAGAAGGTGCGTTGGCATTGATCGAAGCAGGTGTCGATGCCGTGAAAGTCGGCGTCGGTCCCGGTTCGATCTGTACGACTCGCATTGTTGCCGGAGTCGGTGTGCCGCAACTCACTGCTGTGATGCTTGCTGCATCAGCCGCCTCGAAACGTGGCGTCCCGATCATCGCCGATGGCGGCATCAAACAGACGGGTGACATCCCGAAAGCGATCGCGGCAGGCGCATCGACCGTCATGATCGGCAATCTCTTCGCCGGCACCGAAGAATCGCCCGGCGAGAAGATGTTCCTCGAAGGCAGAGCGTACAAGACGTATCGCGGCATGGGTTCACTTTCGGCAATGGCGCAAGGCTCAGCCGACCGCTATTTCCAGGACGTTGAAGAAGGACTTGCCAAAATGGTCCCCGAAGGCATCGAAGGCAGAGTTCCCTTCAAAGGCTCGCTCTCGGAAATTATTTACCAAATGGCGGGCGGCTTGAAAGCAGCCATGGGTTACACAGGCTCGAACAGCATTGCAGAGCTTCAGCAAAAGGGCAAATTCGTTAAGATCACTACAGCAGGACTTCGCGAATCCCATCCGCACGATGTAACGATCACGAAGGAAGCGCCGAATTATCATTTGTGATAATAATCGTTTCCGAATCATCGCCCACGAATGAATTCGTGGGCTAATATGTCGCCGTCGCTTTCGGCGACTCTATTCCGCGACTAAAGTCGGAGCTACTACAAGCGAGCGTATTCGAATCCGCTTCAGCGGATTGAAAGATACATAGCCCACGGTTTCAACCGTGGGCGGGATCGAACAAATACGGAAATTCTTCCGGCAAGATCATTCGTTACATTGACCTGAAAAACACAAACACATAACAATGACAAAATCAGTGACCGGCATTGGAGGTATTTTTTTTCGCTCGCAGGACGATAAAGCGTTGGCGGCTTGGTATGAAAAACATTTTGGAGTGAATATGTTCTGGCAGTCTGAAGCCGGACCGACTGTGTTTGCGCCTTCTAAAGCAGACACCGATTATTTCGGCAACATGCAGCAACAATTCATGATCAATTTCAGGGTTAGCGATCTCGATTCTTTCCTTGCCGAGTTAAAAGCCGCAGGTGTGAAAACCGATGAAAAAACCATGAATGAATCGTACGGAAAATTCGCCTGGGTCTATGATCCCGAAGGCAATAAAATAGAATTGTGGGAGCCTGCTGATTAAACAGCTAGCCCCTCCTTGAAAAGGTGCGGCTAGGGTGGTAAACTCAGCCACCGTACAAAACCCTACTGCTTATTATTGGAATCAGGTTCAGTTTCTTCCTTCTCCTCCCCCACGATCCTCTCGACTTCCTGGAAGGCAATATCAGAAGTCAGTGACGGGAATTCGGTTTCGAAGGTCGTGCGCTTGGCAGGGTCGAGTTTGAATGCAACGAGAAGTTCGACGGCGGATTCGAGGCTTGCGCCGTTTGCGAATAATGCTTTTGCACGGTTATAGTGCGCGTCCGCCCATTCGGGTTCGAGTTGTGCGGATTGCTCGAATGCAGCGGCGGCTTCGGTGAACTCGCGCAGATCGAAGAGCGTATCGCCGTAATCGAACCATGCTTCGAAATCCGTCGGCGAGAGTTCGAGCACCATCTTGTAGGCAAGCAACGCTTCGTCGCGCCGCCCGAGATTATAAAGCGCGTCGGCTTTGGCGTACCAGAGTTCGGAATTCTTATTATTGATCGCAAGCGCGGCGTCGTAATCCTCGAGCGCCTTGCGCGGATGATCGAGCGCATCGTAGCAGGAGCCGCGACCGAAATAACTTTCGCTGTGCTTAGGGTTGTACTTGATCGCCTGCGTAAAACACCTGACGGCATCGCGCCAGCGGTGAAGCTCCTCATACGCGTTACCGAGGTTATGCCATGCGCTCACATCTTCGGCGTCGTGCTTTAAGCACTCTTTGTACGATTCGATCGCTTCGTTAAGCTTGCCGAGATTCGCATACGCATTGCCGCGATTATACCACGCCGAAGGAAACGCTTCTTTGATGGCGAGCGCCATCTCGTAGCAGGAGATCGCCTTATGGAACATCCCCATCCGGTTATAGACGATGCCGAGATTATACCAGCAGTTCTGGTTGTAAGGATCGAGGTCGAGATGCGCCTCGTACGAACTGACTGCGCGCTCGTGGTCTTCGAGCGAGTCGTAGCAGAAGCCCAGTTCATATAACGCGTCTTTCTGATACTCTTCTTTGCCGATGAGATACTGGAAGATCGAAATGGCTTCGCGGTAGCGGTCGGCTTTTTCGAGACAAACGGCTTTGCTGTACAGCGCCTCGTCATTATCGGGCTCGATGTTGAGTGCGCGGTCAAATACGGAAAGCGCGTCTTCTGTTTTGCCGAGCGCTTCGAGCACAACGCCGTAGCTCATCAAGAGATCGGCATCGACGGGGTCGAGCGCTAAGCCCTTCTCATAGGAAACCATCGCATCTTCGTACTCGCCATGATGCGCCTCGAGCATTCCGCGGCGCGACCACGCTTGTGAACTGAACGGTGCGTGCTCGGTCAGGAGCTTGCTGTAATGCAGCGCCTCTTCGAATTTTTCGTTCTCAATGCAGTAATCAACGAGTTCTTCGAGAATTTCAGGGTTAAGGAATGCCCGAGGTTTGGGATCGGGTTCAAAGCGCTTATCTTCTTTATAGCGGGTCAGCTCTTCTTCAAAGTAGCGACGCCGATCTTCGCGCCCTTCTTTTTCATTTTCCGGGGAATCGTCGTCATCAAATGCAAACGGATCGTAGTCGTCGTAAATGTCCATCTTTACTTGCTCCATAAAAATCAACACGGCTCACCCTACCGATGTTTCACCTATTTTGAACATCTTACTAACACAAAAATAGTCAATTTTCGCCCAAATTGTTCAATTATTTTGAAATATAATTTACTTTATCTTATTTTGTTAATATATTATTTTATATAAGTTATAGGTGTAATTATTTATAATTTCTATATTAAATTTATCAAATGAGGCTTAAAAGTTATCAAGATTGGTAGATAAATGGGTGTTGATAACCTTGAAATGGCAAGAGAAGCTCCCAGGGTAGTCATTCCGAGCGGAGTTTGGAGCGACGAAGGAACGCCAAACGGAGAGAGGAATCTATTGATAAAAATAATTCCTATTCAAGTACAAAATGATATGGATTTATTTTTATTGAATAGATTCCTCTCTTCGCTCCGCACCGTTCGGCAATGACACATAAAGAAATATACGTCTTGACTGACCTTTTGGAACGACACTCTCACTCGCGCCTGTTTACCCCGAGCTTTTACGGCGTGTAGCGCAGCCTGGTAGCGCACCACTTTGGGGTAGTGGGGGTCGTGGGTTCAAATCCCGCCACGCCGACTTCGGGATTGATGAGTGATGAATTTTGAATGATGAATTCAAGGTCTCTCATATCCCCATCCTACCAAATGACTTAAGAGGCAGCATCTCTATTTTATTACGTCCAACTCCATCCGGCATTTACTGCGAACAAGGCGATTTTTATATCGACCCTGTGCGTCCTGTTGCGCGGGCGGTGATCACGCATGCGCATACTGATCATGCGCGCGCCGGGATGAAAGCGTATCTTACATCGAAAAGCGGCGAGCCACTTGTCCGGGCGCGCGTTGGCCAGCGCGCGCAGATCGAGGCGCTTCCATTTGGCGCAAGTATCGATATTGGCGGTGTTAAAGTGAGTCTGCATCCGGCGGGGCATATTCTCGGTTCGGCACAAGTGCGGGTTGAATATGGCGGCGATGTCTGGGTTGTCAGCGGTGACTATAAACTCGAACCAGATTCTACCTGCGAAACATTTGAGCCAGTTAAATGCAATACATTCATCACTGAATCCACATTTGCTAAGCCGACATATAAATGGAAAGCACAGAAAATAATCTTCAATCAAATAAACGATTGGTGGTCGCTGAATAAACTTTGGGGACGTGCAAGCGTGATAGGCGCATATTCACTCGGTAAAGCCCAGCGTTTGCTTGCGGGCATCGACCCGAGCATTGGCAGCGTCTATATATACCCGACGATCGAGCAATACCTTCCCTTTTATAAGAAGTTCGGAGCGATCTTTCCGGAATTAAAATTATTCGACAAAGAAAATATTGCGGAAATTATCAGCGAACGTCCGCTGATCGTCGCACCGCCGAATCTTCGGAATCTCTTCGATGGCGTTGCCGCAGAAAAAATATCGACAGGATTTGCTTCGGGGTGGATGTCGCGCGGCGGAAAGAACAGCACTATTTATGATATCGGCTTCCCTCTTTCAGATCATGCCGACTGGAATGGATTACTTACAGCGATAAAGCAAACGGAGGCTACGAGCGTCCATGTCATGCACGGTTTTACGAAAACACTGACCGAGCATCTTCGCACGACCGGCTATGATGCGCATGAATTTCACTTACCGGACAAATAGCGCATAAGAAGCGCAAAGTTCGTAAGCGCCACGAGTTCGGGATTAGGCATCGTTGTTATCCGCCGGTTTAATACATTAATATCGACATAATTTTTTATCAGCTCGCTGTTCTCCGACAACATCGACTCTGCTTTCTTCCTGCCGTATCTCATTATCATATCAATGGATGTGATGGGCCGTTGCAGCGATGTCGTGATGCCGATTTTTGCACATACTTCATCAAACACTTGCGGTATATATCTCTTCCAGCGGTAACCATGATACGGTACACGATAGCCGTTATTTTCAAGTGGAAATTGCGTTAGTGCAGGCGCAAGCGTTCGAAGTAAATAATCATAGACGTTGTTGCATGCACGGAAACGACTCGGTATGCGTGAGAGAAGCTCAGCCGCTTTCAAATTAAGTAACGGATGAATAAAACGTATATAACTCATCTGTGTATCCCCCGCCGCAGAATACTTATTATTACAGAGTTGGTCGATGAAAAAGCGGTCTATTTTATCAGCAATATCAATATCTTCGCGAAGTGTAGAAAAATATTCACTCAAAGCCTTGCGGGTAATCTTCTGCGCTTCGTTTTTTACATCCGGCAATAACCATTGTGAGCGCATCAGTGTGGATGTTACATAACGTGCGATGCCGCCGGTAATATCATTCATTTTTCTGATGCTGTTCTCGCGAGCTTTCAGGATCGTTCGCCGATAGATCTGTCCACCATGACTATCAAATACAGTAGAAAATTCATCTTTCTGCCGCTCCCATGCCGCGAGGGTAGTAACACCTTCTATCCCGAGCGTACCTTCCGATCGACCGATAATATCGTCAAAGTATTCGGTACCTGAAGAAAAGATATCATCGTCAAAAACAAACGGCTGATGCTTCAATCCGAGCGAAGAAGTAATCCGTGCAGCGATGGACATATCATACGACGAACCCTCCCCGTGAGTATAAAATACTTGATTTTTTATCCTATCCGATCCGTATATCAGCGAGAGCGTCGCCCTTGAATCAAAACCACCGGTTAATGCAACGCAAGAGTGTGCTGCCGAATCAAGCTCATTCTGCACCGAAGGTAATAAAATATTTTTGAGGTCATTAAGTACGCCCGCAATATCTCGATCGTTACTGCGCGAATATGATGGTATAAAATATTGCGTCACTTTCGCTGTGTCTTTATACATGATGATCGAAGCAGTCGGGACGCGTTGGATGCCATAATAATACGTTGCATTCCCTAATGAGAGTCCGATGGATGCATATTGCAGAATCGATGCATTATCTGTCGCTGCACCAATCGCCGACGCGATCGGTCTCTGTCTTGTGGAAAAAAACAAGCCTTCCGGAGTTACCGCATAAAATAGCGGCAGATTACCAAATGGGTCGGACGCTAAATAATACGTATTACGGCCAGTATCGGCGTATGCGAATACGAATGCGCCGGTGCATTCACATAAGAATAAGTTCGGTTCTGAAGTAAATTGAGGGAGAAACTCATCGGTAAATATTTGATCGTTCGACAGTAATTTGCCCGACGGTAAAAATAGTGTGCCAAATAACGCCAGTATTGACGACTCACTTTGAAGCAGTATCGCTCGGTCGTTGCCATCGACCGTAACAAAAGAAAGTCGCGGAACAGGTTCATATTTTCGTGCAATCCCCTGCAAATATGTATCCCGGAGCATCGCATCGGTTACTCGCGAAGCCGAATCATTGTTTGTCAATGCGCCGAGTATTGTGGTCATACAATTTCAAACATACGATATGCGGGAACAGATAACAAGGAAAAATACTTTGCAGAGTATAAAACAATACAAAAAAATGGAGACATTAAAATTACTCGCCACATTTAATAATGAGATCGAAGCGCAGGTTGTGAAGGCAAAACTTGCCGAAGCTGGAATAGAAAGCCTTCTGCGTTCAGCCGACACTGATAATATGCTCCCCATGCTCGATTTTATCACCGGCGTCGGCATTTACGTCGAACCCGACGATCTCAGTGTTGCGCAGGGACTTATCGGCTCAGGTTCTGATGACCTTGACGACGATATGGAGGTCGGCGTCGGAGACTAGGAGGAAAGTATTAAGGAGAAAATAGAAAGTAAAAGGTATCAGACATTGCTCACATTTTTCCTTTCTCCTTTTTCCTTTCTCCCCCTGAACCTCCCGTGTGCTTCCTTCGTTTACCTGCGCGCTAATACGATTTCATATTTTCTCACTGACATTTAATGAAAAAAATTACTGTGATCGGCGCCGGGAATGTTGGCGCAACTGCCGCTCAGCGCATTGCCGATAAAGAACTTTCCGAGAATGTCGTT
>DASQGZ010000040.1:0-43559 GCA_035632315.1 Kapaibacterium sp. (SeqCode)
ACCACGAATATCGCAAGGACGCGATCTTTGTTTGGTTGGGTGAAGGCTGCCGCAGTGCATATTGTGCCAACGTGCCGGGGTTGATATCGAATTGAACTTTGCTCACCGGTTTTACAAGCGATGATCCGTCATCACCAATGAGCGAAAGTACTGCCATCCCTGCAGCAACTGCACCGATCGTCCCGGCGACAGCAGCATAATATAGCGGGGCACGAGATTTCATCGATGACACATCGCCGAACGAGAATTTGTAATACACAGGCACTCCGCCAACCGCCGCGCCAAGATTGCCGCCGATGAACATCCCAAACCCCATCGCACCTGATGTTACCATTCCTTCAAGCGGACTCAAATTCTTTTTCTTCGCGATCTGGTCGCCGAGAAATGCGCCGGCAATACTTCCGCTGAATGAAACAGCAGTCGATGAAGCCGAATGAAACGATGGAAGCCCGTACGGAGTCATTGTTTCTTTCGGATCGGCAGCAAAGAGCCACATATGAGCAATCTCACTACCGATAATACCTGTAGTGAGCGACATTGTAAACTCGGATTCATTAATGAACGATTGATATGGAATTTGCGGGCGGTCATCGAAATGTGACGTCTGAGTAATAGGCATCATTTGCGCACGGGAGCCTGCGGCGCAGAGGAGGAGGAGTATTGTAACAGCGACGATGAGCTGTTTTTTCACTTGACCGATTCCTTCATAATTAAACATCAACTCACTATACAACTAACCGTTACTTATTCAATTATCGTTCCGAATAACGAGCTTGCACTCGTCGCTCGATGAAGCCGACGTAAGTCTCACAAAATAAGTACCTGCGGAAAGTTTTGGCAACTCTACAGCTATCCGGACTGCCGAAACAGCATCAAGCGTACCCTTCCACAGCGACGAGATCATCTTCCCATTTATATCAAATAACGTAAGTTCGGCCTCGGAACTCACAGGGGAATAACAACTTGCAAAAACCTGTCGGCCGGGAGACGGATTCGGATAAACAGACGATAGCCGCAAACGATCGGAATAAACAAGCGTCGGCGGGTAACCTCCGACCGAAGCAGGAAGGTGCGGCATACCGATATACGCATACACTTCCCCGTCGGTATTGACCCCTTGGCACCATGCGGCGGCATAGATGGAATCCCAAACGTCGGAGCCGATGTAATCGCCGATGAATCCGGCGCCATGCGCGCTTAACTGAGTCGTTACGGGAGTCGGATCGAAATCGGCAGTGTCAAGCCACTTTGATCCTTCCTGTTTATTACCGTTCAGCCGCAGGCGGAACGGCGAGATAAGCATATTGGTCGAATCGCGCTCGCTTGAATAATAGGTCAAGAATGCGTCGCCAGTTTTTTGATTGACCGAGACCCACGGATCGAACCGGTCGAGCAGTATTTGTGCGCCCGGGGTGGAATCATTATATCCGATGGCGACACGATTGCTCCAGGTCGTGCCAAGATCGGTCGAAGTGACATAATATTGGGTCGCGACATCACTGTAATTATCGCCATAAACAAGATGGAGCAAGTTCGTCCGCAGATCGACATCGAACGCAATGTACGGATACGTACGCGGACCGCCGGTGCCTTTTACGGCAGATCGTCCGTCAGCATTGATCGGAAAGAATGAATAACTTGCAATCGGTTTGGTCGTCCAGGTATCGCCGCCATCGGTCGAAATATGAAAATTATGTTCGCCGCTCGTGCTATTGCCCGACCCATTAGCCGGAGCGCTATAGGTCACGAGCACTTCCCCCTTCTTGCCGCAGCGCACTTGGCAGAACTCCGCGATAATTTCTTCGATCGCGACCGGATTGCTCCAGCTCTTTGCGCGGTCGTCGCTGTGCGTGATGAGCGTACGTCCTGTACCGTCATAAAATCCGGTGCTCGTATCGACATTGTAATGCACCCACACTAAATACAACCTGCCATAATGCGGGCTTGAGCGGTTCATATCGACGCAGATCTGTTCCTTATCTTGAAGGCCGGGAAACGTGTCGATCGAGATCGGCGGCGCCCCGTTCGTCCAATGCTGACCGTCAAGACTGGTCGCGATAAAAATGTTAAAGCCCGAAGCAGCGGTGGAGTACTGCTGCACTAAATAGGCATAATATAGTACGCTGTCAGGTCCCGAGGCAAGCATCGGATCGCCAAGCGGCGCATTCTGAATGCTGCTGGTTGTGCCGATCGGAATATGAACCAGCGTCCAATTCTTTCCGAAATTTTTTGTATAATACACCGGCATTCCCGCTGTTCCCATATTTTGATCGTTCGCGCCGATAGCAATGACATTCGTCGAAGCCCGGTCGATCGCGATCGATGTTTCGTCTTGCCACGTAAATTTTTTACTTGAGACATCAGTCGTTCTACCGGTATCTGATGGCTCTGCCGAAGCAGAGAACGGTTCGGGATCGCTGTTTTTTATATCGGGCGCAATGCCAAGCGCTCGTTCGGCTTGCTGCCTGAGTGCGCGCTCATACACGTCGGCGTGAGTATAAACCCATTTATTATACGGACCTTTCGCAAGTTCTGCATCTATCCACGCCCGGATTCGCGTTTCGTTCTGTTGAGAAACAGAAGACGTAACGGGCTGGGCAACAACAGAAAATGCCGTCACAACAGATGTCAGTGACAGTACAAAGATCGCAACGCAAGTTCGACGTATCATTGAGTATGATGGAGATGGTATATCTCTAATTATAATGACACAAAAATCTCAGAATAGTTGCATTACGGGAATGTAAATAAAAAAACCCCTCCCCATATACTTATGGAGAGGGTTAGGGGTGAGGCAAAAGCCATTACTCTTGATGCACTAGCTTCAATGTCTTCACCTGTCCTTGCAAGGTCACCAGCCGGACATAATATGTCCCGGACGACCAGCCGGATGAATTGATCGCCGCACCATGTTCGCCCGCTTCGAGATAGCCTTGCCCGTCGGTGTACATCTGCCTGCCGAGCGCATCATAGACTTCGATCTTTGCTACTGTCGGACGAAGCACCATGAACTTCAGATCGAGCTCTCGTTTGAATGGATTCTCAGTTGCACGGAGATTGTCAAATGGATCGTTCGATATAGTGCCGATGGTGTTCGAGACATCCGCCGCAAATCCTCGCAGGAATGATTGTCCTGCTTGGTCGATGTTTGGGAGAGTCGAATCAAATGGGGTTTTGAGCGAATCAGTTACTGTATCTTGCCAGATACGGTGGTACTCGCCTAATATAGATGTGAAATCCGATTTAAATCCCGAACAATGGGACGAATCTCGTAAATATTTTAAAATAGCAAGAGTAGTTTTGAAATTAGCTGGATGACCAAGTTCATCTCTGTATGCAAAAGTACCGGCATAATTTGCAAGATCAGCGCAATAATAGTTTGAATCGGGGTCAAGGTACAGCACTGATTTTAACCAATTGCGTGCTTGCGCCCAAATCGTGTCGCTTTTGGCTTCCAATCCAAGCCCTGCACTTTGAACAAAACCGAATCTCCTCCATACCTGCATTACATTATAACAATGCTCGATATAATATTTTCCGGTGTCATATTCTTGCTGAAACAAGTATGCACCGTCATACTCATCAACCTTATTTTTTAAGTCCAAACAGTTGCTTGTATCAGCTGACGAAGAGACGGTATCGATTGCTACGATACTAGAGAAATAGCCGTTGCCGCAAGAAACACCGCTAAATGTATTTTTGGATGTTGAAGTCGTATTTGAAAAGCCATCTATGCTAACATTATGCGTCATAGCAGCAAAACTACCCGCGAATGGATTTGTACCATCCGTCGAAAAGAAGTTATCTCTAAAATCGCCTAAGGACGCAGTCCCCGTACTACAGAAAGCAAACAAGTCTGATGTTGTGTTATTTGCAACGATGTTATTAAAGTGTTCGTCGGCATTTATAACACCTCCACCCAATTCCAGAAGATCATTATTAGCTCCACTAAAAACGATTTGTGCACTAGTGCTCGATCCAGCCTGATTATTATTGGCAATCGTGTTAAACCCGGCATTATCATACGCGCCGTCTGCAGTCTTTAATTTATTAAAATCGACCTCTGTTGTGGCAATATCGTTCAATTTTACGCCCGGACCACTACAGTTGGTATAAAATGAATATGTTATCTTAGGCGGGAGACCACTTGGACCTGGTGCGCCAAACACATGGCCGATACCACAGGTTGAAACATTGTTAAGTCTTCCGAAACCCTTCCAGTTTGTGGTCAGTATCCCGGCATCAGAACAACCTGATATTGTATTGCTACAAAGAAAAGTAGTAGAAAGCTGCAGACCATTACCACTAACAACAATTCCATCAAATACTCCTCCACCATTTCCACTAATCGTATTACCAGAGATTTTCCCGTTGGTGTTGTTGAACACAATCCCTGTAGGATTGGCGCTTGAAGACGTTTGCGTCGTAGAGATCAAATTTCCATCGACAAGAATTTTGTCGAAGCTGCTTGTTCGTGCAGTGCTCAAATTATCAAATTCGATCGGCGTGACGTCTTGATTAACAAGCGAAAAAGCACAATTCACAACATGCAGATTGTCGTATGCAAATGGTGAAGGTTGGTCACTATGAAGGTGTACAACGGTGCCAAGCGAGTTGCGGAAGACTGTTCCGTCAATCGTGAAGGCTTTGATCGGATCTTTTACGTCAACTTTGATTGCAGAATCAATGCCGAACGTAAATGTTGCCGAACGATAATTTATCGAACTGGTATTGCCGGTAAATGAGATAGTAGATGTCTTATGGACTGTCGTACTCTCCGGTTCGTTCGCGAAAACACTGTATTTAGACATTACCTGTGGATCAAGCGAAGTACAGCTTCCGGCAGCGCCGGCGAGGTCGGGCTGAATTGTGAAATAACTAAAGTCTCCAGACAGAGTTGAGGGGATATGAGAAATTACTCTACACCAATTAAACACTGCTGCACCGCGCAGATCTAATACTCCACTGACACTTGGATTTGTCGTACCGGAAATAGTTTTAATATCGGGCTCGAACAGACACTCGATGTGAGCAGAGGTGTCTTTGAGTGTTACTTGATTTGGCACAACGAACGTTGAACCACCATGAATGAACAAAGTGCCGGCAAGTGTTGGAGACAATCCTGACGGGCAATCACCAGGAGGACCGGTGCACGGGACGATCGGCGTTCCATAACCTAGGAGATGAATTTGACCGGAGCCGAAGAAATTTGCGCCCCAGTTCGGGTTCGACCCCGGAAGCACCGGAGGCGGCACGCCGTAGTATTGCCATGTTGAGCCGGGTTGTAATACGATCGACTGAAAATTAGTCACTTGACAATTATCTGCAAAATGGACTTCAAAGTTTGGAAGGGTTATGAGCGTCGCAGTAGACGCGGCATAGTGATCGAATGTATGCCCATCACCGCCATACACTGCTTGTGGAGTAGTCCCGATACTTAACAACACATTTGCTCCGTAAAAACCAAGTCGGCAATTATTCACTCCGGGCGTGGGGCTTGGCAGATACAGAGAGGTTACATTCGGGTCTGTCCACATTGTTAAAATGCGTCCGGGCTGCAAGGTAGCGCCCAACGTACCGCCATGAGACGTTCCGTCAGCAACTCGGTTGTAATAGGAGAGGAGGGTATTTTCTTCGATTGGTTCATCAAGTGAGCGAATATCACGCGAGTAATACATTCGATTATTCGTATTATCCGACGGAGAAATTTGACTTTCCCAAAATACATGGATTCCCATTTGGTTCACCCACGCAAGATAGTGGTTATCGATTCCACTGATAAATACAGGACAGCCGGTAAGCCATGTTATTCCATGATCATGTGTAGTAGGAGTGAGAATAAATGTGTGCTCGACGGACCCAGATGCCAAATCAGGATGACCGCCGGAAATAAGAAGGGGTTTGTTTAAGAAGTTTCCGAAGTTTGGGTCTCCTAGCACTGGGTGCGTTGAGCAATCAAGTTGGTACAGACAATGAAATTCGTCATAGTTATTTGAATGCTGTCCGTCGTATGGGTTGCCGAAGGCCTGAATATATTGATTCACAATAGGAAAGGCTGTCACACCGATTGGATCATCGTGTGAAGTGCGATGAGCACCATCAATATAATAGGCATTTGGCTCCTGTGCACTATTACTTAGCCGATGAAAAATAAGATCATCTCCGTCCGCGGCATTCTGATCATTTTGTCCAAGTACAATTGCGTATACCCCCGTAACAACGCATTGAGAACCGTACAAACTTCCACAAACAACGCGTGCATGTTTAGGAGATTGATAGTTGATCTTCAATCCATTAGGATCTACATAGGATGGGTTCAGGAATACACCAGCAATGCCTCCATTACTGAGTTCATGAAAATACAGTATTGCACCACTTGGGGGACTTGTAAAGTCTATGTTAGCAATAACATAGCTATTGACATTTGGATCGGAGTTCCTTACATCACAGGCGATGGTAGGTCTGCTCCCCACACCGACAAGTTTTGGAAAACCGGGGAGAACGCTATTATCAGAAAGCTTGGTAGCAGTTACCCAGGTGAATGTGTTACCCATATTATCATTTTGTTCCCAAACAATATATAAATGGACAGCATCGCAGCAAACATCATACGTATCATGCCAATCCCTCTCTTGGGCACCTTGTACATTCGTATTCATACCTCCATTGACAGTTTTAGTGCCGCCTCCCACACCCGGTACGATTACCGATACATTTTGATATGTTGTAATGCCTCCCTTTATCACTTCACGTGAATTTGTAGAATTCGGAATACCATTGAACGATATGTCGATCTGTTGTCCAAACCCTGCTAACCCTCGGCTATCATTAAAGCCTCTAACCTCAAAACTATTTCGTTGGTCAGTAATACTTGGCCACACATACCGTACATTTCCGACAAGGTTAGATGTAACCTTGGCTTCAAAAGGAATTGTATTTGGCTCTGGGCTCAGCTGCCCGGTAGAGATTACTCCTGAAGGGCTACTCTGTGTCGGGTCTTCAAGAGTGTCACTGTTTAAAAAGAAATCTGTTTTCGTCGCATCTCCCATCCAAATACCATATCCATTTGAGGTCACACATACCATTTTGGTAAATTTATTTATTATGTTATTATCATTAAGCGTTATAAAACAATTGGAGGGGTCGGTGAAATTATAATCTAATGCAGTGTATGGTTGTCCATGTCCAAAATTGGCAAATACCGAAGAAATTATCAGGCATACCGAAGATATCATAATAATCTTTCGTAGAAGATTTTTTCTTATTGCAATTCGGCTTGGTAACCGTAAGTTGTGTGTGTGTGTGTGTGTGTGTTGCGGGTTATTGGCAACGCACGAATGATTCAGCGTTGTTTGCTTCTGCGAAGAAGCTCTTTCTAAATCAAGATTCGTTTTCATTGTTGTATGGGTGTTATTAGTGAAAAAACCTGCTTTATGGTTCAGCCTTCAACCGCTGTTTATTTACAGTTTCTCAATCGGTTCAAGGCTGCCCTATGCAAATATAAGCACAGATCGTCAGAATGCCACTACTCAGAAAGTACTCAATTTTAAAATTATTTCACTACGATCTTGCACTCATCGCTCATCCCATCTGCCGAAAGGCGGATGAAGTATGTTCCGGCGGCGAGAGCGGGGAGCGAGGCGCTTAACTGTGCGCTTGAGAGGCCGTCAAGTGTACCTTTCCAGAGTGTTGCGATCATATTTCCCCGAACATCGAAGAGGCTCAGTTCGGCGGCGGCAATTTTCGGAGAATAACAATTGATCGTGACGGTGTGATCTGTTACCGGGTTCGGCGAAACGGATGCGATGCGCAGCCGGTCCGAACGAATGATAGAGGCCCCAACGGAAGAGGTTGGTTTCTGGATACCGACATAGCCCATAATATCGCCATGCAATGAGACCGGATCAGGTTCGGTCCAGATCGAAGCAGAAACGGGATCGAAATTATCGCCGGCAAGATAATCGCCGATGAACGGCAGCTTGCCGTGAGTCGTATCAACGATGCGCGGATCGAAATCTGCCGCTTCGAGCGCCTTCGGCATTTTGTCGTTATCGGCATTGAGTTGGAGACGATATGCAGAAATAAGTGCGTTCGCACTGTCGCGCTCGCTTGAATAATATGAAACGAACGCCTCGCCGGTGATCTGGTTAATGGAAACCCACGGGCAAAAACGGTCGCGTGCTGTGCCGACGGTCGGCGCAAGTTTGCCGTAGCCGACCGCTAAGGGTGATGTCCATTTTCCGCCGAAGTTCGATGTGCTCGTATAATATTGCACAGCAGCAACGCCGGAAAACCAATCGCCATAAACGACATGCACCTCATCGGTGAACAGATTCACATCGAAGGTCGTATATGGATAACACCTGAACCCGTGATTGCCTTTGAGCGCAGGATAATAATCGGCGTTACGCGGGTACATCGTGAACGGTGCAATGTAATGCTTCGCGAAAACCGTACCGCCGTTGGTCGAGACATACAGATAATGTGCGCCTGCAAGCGTATCGCCATGCTGAAAACTGCACGTGACGATGACTTCACCGAACTTTCCGGTCTTTACTTCCGCAAAATGTCCGAGATCGTTCTCGATCGTCACCGGCGCACTCCATGTCTTGCAGTTATCATCGCTGTATGCAATTCGAATCGAGCCCGTTGTGCCGGTTGAATCGAAATGCGTCCAAACGACATAGATGCGTCCGTAATGAGTGCTGAAAGAACTGCGGTCAACGCAGATATGCTCTTTATCTTCGAAACCGCCGAGGGAACCCGGTGCGATAACAGGCGTGCCGTTGGTCCAATGCGCACCGTCAAAGCTTGTTGCGACAACAATATTATCGTATCGCAGACCGACCTCTGCGCGCATATATGCATAATACATCGAGCCATCAAGCTCATAGGCAAGCATCGGATCGCCGAGGGCTTGGGTTCCATTAACGGTCGGTAAAAAAACAGTGTGCCACGATTTCCCGGTATCGTTCGAGTAGAATGACGGCATCCCGTCGGATGACATCCGCGCATCGTTCGCGCCCACAACGACAAGATTCGGCCACTTGCGATTAATGACAACGGATGTTTCATTCTGAAAGTCGTTCGGATCGTTCGAGACATTATGGACCGCACCGGTATCACCAAGATCGCTCGGGCTGCCATAATTATCGTTCGGGTCATGCCAAATAACCGACGGGTCGATGCCGAGTGCGGCGCCGGCTTGCAATTCTAAAAATCGTTCGTAAGCATCGGCATTTAGACGCAGGACACGTTTGGCCGGATTGGAGGTACACACCGAATCTACCCAATGACGAATATTATAAGCGTTCAGATCGGCTGTCGTTTGAGCAATAGAAACACCCTTCGCGGCGAGCAAAGCAAAAAACGCAGAAACTGTTATGATCAAACGCGACCGATTCATTTAGGATGCAGGGTACGTTAGTAATAAAGTGTGTAAAGTACTGAAAAGTTCTTGCACCTCCCCGGCGAATAAATCTTCCCCCTTCATTGTTATACCCCGCGCTTCAAAATGAACAGCACCACCCGCAGCCGATTTGTTCACGTGTTCGCAGTCATTACGGCGATCGCAACGCTCTGCCTGATTTTTGTCGGAGCGCTCGTCACCAGCCACGACGCCGGGCTTTCCGTCCCGGACTGGCCGAATACGTACGGACAATTTATGTACACATTTCCTATCGACCAGTGGCGGGCAAATATCTTTTATGAGCATACCCACCGGCTGTTCGCATCGCTTGTCGGTTTTCTTATTCTGGTGCAAGCAACGCTTCTTTGGCGAAACGAATCTCGCACGTGGGTCAAGCGTCTCGGCTGGACGGCGCTCGGCGCGGTCGTCGCGCAAGGCGTTCTCGGCGGACTGACAGTTATCTTTTTGCTGCCAACTTGGATCTCGACAACGCACGCCGCACTTGCGCAAACAACGCTCTGCCTTGCGACAGCAATCGCGATCGTGACTTCGCCGCGATGGGATGATGACCAAATTAAATTACAAGACACTTCTTCATCACTGCGATCGCTGACGAAGATCACTGTAGCGGCGATCTTCCTGCAATTAGTAATTGGCGCATGGATGCGACATAAGAGCGCGGGACTTGCAATTCCTACATTCCCGCTTTCGAACGGAAATATCTTGCCGGAGTTTACATCTATTGGTGTCACATTGAATTTTCTGCATCGAACCTGGGCATTTGTCGTTGCCATCCTTGTATATATAACAAGTATTCGAACACTTCGCGCATTCAGGAACGAGCGTTCGGTGAGAACGCCTGCGATCGCGGCAATGATACTCGTGCTCGTGCAAATTTCGCTCGGCGCGATCACGATCTGGTCGGCGAAAGAACCGAACTGGACATCGGCACATGTCGTCACCGGTGCGGCAATTTTAATGACGGAGCTCATTCTCGCTATCAGAGTTCATCATCGTCTGCACGCTCCGCATATTGAGCCCACTGAGCAAAGCAGTGTTGCATTTACTTCAACTGCCCGATCATAAATGGAACACACGATAAATATGGGCGGCAGCAATAGCGAGCTGAAACAGCTTCTTCGCGATTACTTCGATCTGACAAAACCGGGCATCGGTTTTTACTCGCTCATCACAACATTCGCATCGTTCTGGCTTGCATCGCACCACGACCTGAATTATCTGCTGCTGCTTCAGACGCTTATCGGCACATCGCTCGTGACCGCAGGCGGGGGGGCGCTCAATCAGGTCATTGAAATTAATCTCGACGCGAAAATGCATCGCACCGAACGCCGTCCGCTTCCTGCCGGAAGAATCAGCGAACGTGCCGGGCTGATCTTCGGCGTGGCAGCATCAGTGATCGGTTCGCTGTACTTATTATTATTCGTTAACGGACTTTCATCACTGCTCGCCGTCGCGACGCTTGTCGGCTACTTATTTATTTATACGCCGATGAAGCGCACTTCGTCGCTTGCAACGGTCGTCGGCGCATTTCCGGGAGCGGTGCCGATTCTCATCGGCTGGGCGGCTGTGATGGGCACGATCGACATTCGCGGCTGGACACTTTTCGCAATTTTATTTTTATGGCAGATACCGCACTTTCTTGCGATCGCATGGATGTACCGCAAAGATTACGAACGCGCGGGACTTCCGATGCTGACAGTGATCGAACCCGAAGGAATTTCTGCAGCACATCAATCGATCGTCTATCTCGTTGCGCTCCTGCCGATCAGTTTATTGCCGACAAAACTCTTTCTCACCGGCAAATTTTATTTCATCGGCGCGCTTGTGCTCGGAATTTATTATCTCGTGATGGCAGTGCGGGTCATTTTCAAACGGACGAACGCCTCGGCAAAAAATTTGCTCATCGCGTCGATCCTGTACTTGCCGGCGCTGCTCGGACTGATGATACTCGATACGTTATGATATCAGTGATACAAAAAATATGATGGAAGCAACTTCGAACGGAACTGCGGTAAAGAATTCGGTCAACAGCCGCAAAAAAAATAATAAGATCCTGACACTGCTGCTTGTCGTGATCGCGACGCTCTTAGTCGGGTCGATCGTGTATATCATTATTTATCCGACGCTCTGAAATCTTTGGCTATCTGTTCGAACGGCGCGATCTCTACGATACGACACATGACGGCAAAGAGCTCGTCAACTCGAAGCGCTTTGCGTTCTTGCTGTACATTGCGCTCACCATTATGTTGTTTGCCGCGCTCTTCGGAGGATGGTTCGTCCTTCGGGGAAATAACGATGTGTGGCCGCCCCTCGGTACGCCGCCGATGACGCTCGATAAAATTATTCCGACCTGGATCGCTCTCGTGGCGACAATTATTATGATGGTGATTGCGCGTCGTGCGATGCGCAGCAATGAACTCGGACGGTTTCATTTTTTTACAAAGATCGGGATCGCAACATCCGTGCTTTTTCTGTTCGCGTTCGCTCTCGAATGGTGGCGCCTCATTGCCGGCGGCGTGAGAATGGGCACCGTCTTTGGCGGAATGTATTATGTCATTACCGGTGTGTTTGTGCTGCATTTTATCGGCGGTTCCTACGGGCTGACGAGTTTTCTTCGCAAAGCAAAAACGACGCCGTTTGTCACATCGCGGCTCGTCGGGTTCAATAATACGTTGTCGTTCTATTATCTGATGCTCACTCTGTGGTCTATCATTGCGCCGCTTATTTATATTAATTGACCTATGTCCGGGAAATCAACAACGAATCGTATCTTATGGACTGTCCTTGCTGTTGCGCTTATCGGCATCGGCATTTATGCGCTCAATGATTATTTGCGTTCGCAGGAATTGACGGCTCCGACGCGTACGCTGCCGAATTACGGAGCTGTACCGGCATTTACGCTCACGACACAGGACAGTACCCAATTTTCACTTGCCGATCTCAAAGGAAAGATCTGGATCAGCGATCTTATTTTTACGCATTGCGGTGGCACATGCCCGATGCTCTCTGCACGGATGTCGGCGGTGCAATCGTCGCTTGAAAAGATCGGCGATGACGTCAAGCTTGTGAGCTTCACGGTCGATCCGAATAACGACACGCCGCCTGTCATGAAAGATTATGCGAAACATTACCGCGCCGACCCGAAACGATGGACGTTCCTGACAGGAAATGTCGCGACGATCTTTTCTGTCGCGCGAGACGGATTTCATCTTTCTGTCGATTCTGCCCATGAAGATGCGCACGAGCCGATCGTTCACAGCGAACGATTCGTGCTCGTCGACCGCAACGCGAATATTAGAGGATATTACGACGGCACGGCGGACGATGCCGAGGCAAAACTGCTCACCGATCTCGGCGATCTGCTTCGGGAGGACAATAAGAAATGAGCGTGTATGATCTTCCGCTCGTCAATGCGACACTTAATGCAACAGCAACGGTCTTACTCATCACTGCCCGCCAAAAAATAAAACGGCGCGAGATCCAGTCGCATAAAAAAATAATGATCGCAGCGTTCTGTACGTCGATCGCATTTTTGATCTGTTACGTGATCTACCATTCGATGGTGCTTTCAGTCCCCTTCAAGCATCCGGAGTGGTTTCGGCCGATCTATCTGACGCTGCTTGTGACGCACGTAACACTCGCTGCGACAGTACCGGTGCTCGCCGTCATTACACTTCGGCGCGGCCTCAAGCGGCAGGATCCGCGCCACAAAAAAATAGCGAAGTGGACGTATCCGATCTGGCTCTACGTCTCGGTCACCGGCGTGGTGATCTATTTATTGTTGTATCAGATCTTTCCGCAAGTATGAGGCAATAGTGTGCACTGTCATTTATGAATACAAGCTCAGCAAATAGCTTTACACTTTCATTTGTTCTGCGGACCCTCAGTCGCGGCTTACGAAAGAAATGCCCGTCGTGCGGCGCGGTGTCGATGTTCAAAACGTATTACACGATGCACCAAACGTGCCCGAACTGCGGCGTCCGGTTCGAACGTGAGAACGGCGAGTATGTGACGTCGATGTACATCAGCATTATGATCACCGAAGTGCTCTTCGTTATTTTCTACCTGTTTCTTAACTACGCACTCGGTACATCGGTCGTTGTAATGCTCGCTATTCTCGTACCATTTAATGGCTTATTCCCCGTCTGGTTCTACCCGCGCTCGAAAAGCCTCTGGGCGGCCGCTCTCATGTTGATGGGCAGATTGTATCCGGATTAGGGTGCCGTGTTAGGTGCTTGGTGTTAGGTGTTGGGGGTTAAATGCCCGGACACTAAAACGATGGTGAAGAATGTTATTATATCCGCAATGAAAAAGGTAATCATCCAATCGCTGTTCATTTTCGCGATCATTGTGATCGCTCAAGCGGCATTCGCGCAGTCTTGCCCGATGTGCAAAGAATCAATGACGGCAGCCGGCAAAAAACTTTCCGACGGATTTTATTACAGCATCATCTCGATGGCATTCCTGCCGATGGGTCTTGTCAGCGGCGGCGCGATCTTCATCATCAAGTCTTCCTATAAACAACGTCACCCCGAAAGCACGCTTTCAACCTATGGGATGGTTCGTGAGGTGATCAAAGAACGGTTTCGTCATTAGAACTCTGATTCGTTGGATTAACGGATTTTTTGGATTCAATATTTAATGCCCGCTTTCGCGGGCATCTTTATTAATAGTAATCCAATGAATCACTTAATCGACAAATCCAAGTTCAGGGAGTTTATATATGAAAATTTGTCTGTACAGCTCGCAGGTCTTCCAACCGTTTCGAGAGCTCCATACTTTCGGCAATGAGTGTCATCGCATCTTCTTCGGTGAGCGGTTCGCGTAAGCGTTCGCGGATCGTTGTTACTTCGGCTTCGAGTGCGCGCCGCATAATGAGCGAGGTGCTTTGATGCACCGCAAGCCTGATCTGTTCGTGTATCTCGAGTTCTGTTGGTGCGGCATCGACCCATTCGTCGCTGATATGAATGCGCCGCGCCGCGGCATCGAGAATAAGCGATCGTACGTGTTCATCGTCCGCAAAATCTTCGAGCAAAAGTGCAATAGCAGGCGATGAGCCATTCGCTTCATACTCACGAACACACATCATAATGACAGCTTGCACGAGCGGATGCTCGATGAGCGTAAAATCGAAATCCATCTCGATTGCCGATTTATACGCCAGTTCGGCATTCTCCAAAAATGACTGAAGCAGCAATCCTTCCGCTGCTATTGGCGCAGCCATCGGTTGGGTTTGCAATAAAATTTCCTGTGCCGGCGCACGCTGCGGGGACTGCGACTGTATCCTATCGTGTTCGGTATTGCGGCGGTCGCGCGTTTCATCGGCGCCGCGAATTTTTTTCAGTTCTGCAAGCAGTGTTGTTTCCATCAGCCGAAATTTTTCGGCAATTTTCCGAACGAAGAATTCTCGCTTGATCGGATCGCTAACCTTCGCAATCGTTTCGACAATGGAGCGAACCGCGCGAGCAGAACCTTCCGGGGTTTCGAATGCGCCCGACTCGCGAAGCAATCTTGCCTTTGTTTCTATGAATGATGTACGGCGACCGAGTTCTTCGGCAAATGCCGCAGCGCCTTTTGTTCTGATGAACGAATCAGGATCCTCGCCGGCCGGCAGGACGATCATGCTGACATCGAAATCGGCCGCGAGCGCTAGGTCAATTCCACGAAATGCTGCATTTTTGCCTGCAGTATCGGCATCGAAGAGCAGAACGATTTGCTTTGTATAACGGCGAAGAAGATTAAGCTGATCGGTCGTCAACGATGTTCCGCTTGCAGCAACGACATTTGTAAATCCTGCCTGTGAAAGTGCAAGCACATCGGCGTAACCTTCGACAAGAATTGCAAAATCCTGTTTTCGAATGGCATCTTTCGCTTGAAAGAGTCCGTAGAGAACGTGCGATTTATGATAGAGCGATGTCTCCGGCGAATTGACATATTTTGCCAACTGTGTGCCGGACGATGACGGCATCACACGGCCGCCAAAGCCGATAATTTTCCCCGTCGGCGAATAGATCGGGAAGATCACTCGGCCATGAAATCGGTCGAAGTATTCGCCGTTGTTACTTTTAATAAGAATGCCGGCCTCCTCGTACAACCCAAGCGTGCGGGTCGTTCGCTCGCCGCCGGTTATGAATGAGTCTTTTCCTTCGGGTGCATAACCGACGCCAAAATTTTTTAATATTTCATCCGAAAATCTGCGCTCGCGCAAGTATTGCATCGCGGGCTTACCTGCTTCGGCGCGAAGTGCACGGTAGCAGAACCCGGCATAATCGCGGCACGCATTCGAGAGCGCTTCGGACTTATCTTGATCGCCGTCAGTGCGATGTTCTTTCGGTTTATATTCGATGCCCGCCTGCGCGGCAAGTTTTTCGAGCGTTTCGGGAAATGTGAGGCCTTCAAGCTTCATTACGAACGTAAACACATCACCGCCTTCGCCGCAGCCAAAGCATTTGAAGATACCTTTATCCTCAAGAACATTGAATGACGGAGTTTTTTCGGTATGGAACGGACACAGGCCGATATAATTGCGCCCGCGTTTGCGCAGCCGCACATGCGCGCTGACAACATCGACAATGCTCACGGCATTGCGAATTCGCTCGACTATATCATCGGCTGAACGCACTGAAGAATTGTGAAGTTAGAATGGAGAACACTTTATTTTGGGTTCTGACTTCATTAATTGGTAGTGGTCTGTGACCATTGGTCAGTGGCCAGTGACCGAATGACAGCCGTAGAGATTTTTCCTACTTCTTCCCTGTCGAATCTTTCTTCGTCATCGTCGAATCCATTTTCATCTTCGTCGAATCGACGGGCATGGCGGCAGGTTCTGGGCTCATCGGAACGCGGACAGTGACCGTACCGTCTTTGAATGTCGTCTCATACCAATTCAGCGCGCGTTTTGACGGCCCTGTCAGTACTTCGCCTTTGAGGGAATACTCCGAACCGTGGCACGGGCAAACAAATTTCTTACCGCTTTTTTGATCGAAGGCAACTTCACATCCTTTATGAGTGCATTTAATATCGACGGCATCGAACGTGTCTTCGGTCATTCTGACCACGAGAATATCTTTTTCGAGTTCGTCGATCGTCAGATGGTATATACCACCGACCGTTTGCAGTTCGGGAGTGTCCTGCAGCACAAGCGGTATCTCACGAACATCCCCTCCCGGCGTTAGCGGTGCGGCAAAGACGTGCGCTCCTTTAATATTATTCACGACGGTCAGTCCGGCAATGACGCTGGCGCCGGTGAGGACAGTTTTCCCGAGAAAGTCTCGTCGGTTCATCACAGATATATATTATGGTGTCATTGCAAGGACTGTGCTGCAATGATTCTAAATATACACAAATACTTCACCGCAGTCCGTGGCAATCTAAAATGTCGAAGATGATTCTGGTCGTTCAAGATTTTAGATTGCTTCGCGGAGTTTATGCTGAGCGAAGCGAATGTACTCGCAATGACACCGTTATTAAATAGTCGTCAATAAAAAACCCCGCAGCGCGAACAAAGAGTTCATTCGCGGCTTGCGGGGCAAAATTGCAGGCGGTGTTAATTCACCAATTAATTCATTAGTGAAAGCAACCGGTAGTACGCATCTTTAGCGAGCGTATAGCTCGGTTCGAGATCGAGCGCTTCTTGGTATTCGCCAAGCGCTTCGAACCAATCGCCGCGGCGTTCTAAGATCCGTCCCAAATTGTAGTGCGGGAAATGCGGCGTCGCATAGCGGCTCGCTTTCATCGCCAGTTCGAGATACGGGATCGCTTCGTCGGTATCGCCTTTCTGGATCAGATACGCGCCGATGTCATTATATGGGTTGCCGAAATCGGGATCGATGTCGATCGCTTGTTTGCACTCTTCGATCGCTTTTTCGTAATCGCCGAGGAAGCTATATGCCCAACCGAGGAAGGTATACGCTTCCGCTGTCGGCAATGCCGTGATCGACAATTCGTAATTTTCGATCGCTTCGTCGAGTTTCCCTGCCATTTGCAGTTTGTATGCGCGCTGCAGGAATTCTTGCGCTTTCTCCTTGGGAGAGAGGTCCTCAATATTTGTAATCGCCTTCATAACCGCCCACCTCCGTGGCTCTTAGTTACATATACGCACGTTAATACCATCAGTTTCTTTGTTCGCCTGTGCAGCCCTTGTGGTTCCCCACTCTGTGCCGCTTCGGCGGTTGTCCTATGACATTCTCATCCCCACATACATATATACTTCGCATACCCCTTCCGCGTTACACAAATTCGGATGAAAGTTTATTAATTTTTCACATTCATCCTCGCCGTGAGCGCGACGCGATCTCCGAAAGTATGATGACAGCGCTCATCGCAACGTTTAATGACTCCCCGCTCCCGACACGCGGGATGATGAGTGATTCGTCCGATAATGCCAGTACATCGCCCGAGATCCCGTGGGCTTCGGAGCCCAGTACGACAGCACATTTGCCATCGAAGCGCTCCTCATATATAGAACACGCCGGAGTTTCTAATGTTGTGGTGAAAATTTTATACCCTGTTTTTTTCAGAGCAACGATAGCCGGTGCGAGCTCTTTGACGAGTTCACACCTGAGCGAAAAAATCTCTCCCTGAGTTGCCCTGATCGTTTTCGGAGCATACGGATCTGCCGAACCTGCCCCCAGCACAACGCGCCCTGCCCCAAACCATGCTGCTGCGCGAATGATCGTCCCGACGTTGCCCGGATCCTGAACGCCGTCTAAAATAATGACACATTTTCCGTCGGTTCGTTTCGGCGCGTCCATCGCAACCAGCGCGAATACTCCTTGCGTTGTGCGCGTATCGGAAAGCTGCCTTGCTTGCATCGACGTGATGTGAATGACAGATACATTCGCCTTCTCGAATTTTGCTGCAAACGACGATTGCTTTTTTAAAGCCTCCGATGTGATGTACACATATTTGATGCGTTCGGATGCTTCTTCGAGAGCGCGTTCGACAAGATGCGGTCCTTCGACAACGAATGACGACGTGCGCATACGTTCGGAAGGCTCGCGGACAAGACGCCGGAGTGATTCCATATCTGATCTGGCAAGCGGAGGGGGCACACTCACAGTATTGCCGGATGTCGTGGTCTTATTCAACCGTCAGCGTTTTACTTTCGAAACCGTTCGTTTTGGTTGTGAATGATGATCGTGATAACTCAAACTCGCTTTGACGAATTCACGAAAGAGCGGATGCGCTTTCGTGGCACGGCTTTTGAGCTCCGGATGAAACTGCCCGCCGATAAAGAACGGATGCACCGATTGCGGCAGTTCGATCATCTCGACGAGCTTGCCATCGGGCGAGACGCCGCCGAAGACGAGTCCGTTCTTTTCGAATTCGCTTCTGTATTCGTTGTTGACTTCATAACGATGACGATGCCGCTCGTTAATGAACTGCTCACGATAAATTTTATGTGCCAGCGAGCCTTTTTTCAGAATGCACGGATAGCTGCCAAGCCGCATCGTGCCGCCTTTAGTCGCTACTTTCTTTTGTTCGAGCATCAGATCAATGACATTCTGTCCGTTCTCGACGAACTCGGTCGAGTTCGCATGCTTGAGGCCGCACACATTGCGCGCATATTCGATCACCGCGCATTGCAAACCGAGACAGATCCCAAAGAACGGAATTTTATGCTTGCGGACATACTCGATCGCCTTGATCTTTCCTTCAACGCCGCGTGAGCCAAAACCCGGCGCGACCAGAATACCGTCGATCCCTTTAAAGAAAGATGAAATATCTTTTTTTGCTTCCAGTTCTTCGGCATTGATCCACGTTAACTCGACGCGCGCATCGTTCTCGGCGCCGGCATGAATGAACGCCTCGCTGATGGATTTATAGGCATCGGCAAGCTGAACATATTTGCCGACAATGGCGATGCGTACGGATTTTTTCGGATGCTTTACACGCTCGACGAACCTCCGCCATTTTGCAAGATCGAGCTTACCCGAGGTTTTGAGCCCAAGCTTTTCGAGCACGATCTGATCGACTTTTTCCTGTGCAAATGTCAGCGGCACTTCGTAGATCGTTTCGGCATTTCGAGCTTCGACGACGGCACGCGGATCGACATTGCAGAACAAGCCGATCTTCTGGCGGATCGCTTTGTCAATATGAACTTCCGTCCGGCAGACGAGCACGTCGGGCTGGATCCCGATTTCGAGGAGCGTCTTAACAGAGTGCTGCGTCGGCTTCGTCTTGATCTCTCCGGCGCTCGAAATATATGGCACGAGCGTTAAATGGATCGACAGACAATGTTGCTTCCCAACCTGGATCATCATCTGGCGAACGGCTTCGAGAAAAGGCAGCGACTCAATATCGCCGACCGTTCCGCCGATCTCCGTGATTACCACGTCAAACTTTCCGCTATCGGCAAGCCGCGTCATCCGCTTGCGAATCTCGTCGGTGATGTGCGGAACGACCTGCACGGTTGCCCCGAGATAATCGCCACGGCGTTCGCGCTGGATCACCTCGTTATAGACCTGACCCGTCGTCGTATTATTATCGCGCGTCATCGAGACATCGAGGAATCGCTCGTAATGCCCGAGATCGAGATCGGTCTCAGCGCCGTCGTCGGTTACATAGACTTCGCCGTGCTGATACGGCGACATCGTGCCGGGATCGACATTGATATACGGATCGAACTTTTGGATGGTCACGCGCAGTCCGCGCGATTTGAGCAGAAGACCGAGTGATGCGGAGACGATTCCTTTACCGAGCGAGCTGACGACGCCGCCGGTGATAAAAATAAATTTAGTCTGCTTACCGTACTGTCCTTTTGCCAAAAAAACTCCTAACCATAAATATAAGTACGGACTCAAATATACGAAGAACATTTAGCCCCTCGTTTATTATTGTCACTTTGTTGGTAACTTTTACCGTGAAGTTTTTTTGTCCCGTACAAGCAACTGCAGAATAATATAAGCTTAGCATATAAGACTCATATTATTTCACTGTTGCTCTACTCTGACAACAATCTTGTGTTCCGATCGGGAATCTGGTAAAATGTTATTTCATCTCGAGCCGTCCGACGCGTTTCAGGTTCGGGCTGGTGACAAGATCGTGCGGAGTAACAAAATCCGCCGTAGTCCATTTTGTTTTTGCGTCGGCGCGTTTTTTTGCTTTTGCGTAGAGTTTCAAAAATTCTTCGGTTTCCGGATTCGTCCGCTGAGCGACGTTCGCATCGATGATGCTATCTGCAACAGGCATTGCCGCATCACGAAGCACAGAGAAAATATCCGTAAGCGAAGACCGTTCTTCCGTGCCGACGAGCTTCAGCCGATACTTCCCTGCCGTATCGGCTTCTGCATACACACGATAGATAAGCTCGGAGCAGATCATCGGTTCTTTGTTTTCAGAAAGCAAGATTGGAAGCACTGCGCTCGCGCGGTCGAGATAAATGCGAACAAGCGGCATCACGATCGGTAACGGAATATGGCGGACTGATGCCAAGATCGAAAGCAGAAATAATTCTTCATAAGCATAGCGGTCGCCAGTCTTATGATACCATTCGCATCGCGCAAGCACCGGCGCCGCAGGGAAACCGGCACTTCCGAGCGTATCTATTCCACCGGATACCCAACGATAAATATCTACATACGCCACACCATTCACACTTTCATCAAGCCCGCGCAGCTTCACGCCTTCGGAGACTGCTTCGAGAACACTGTCGTTGAAATAAATGCCGGTATGACTATAATCACTGCCGTCGAAAAAACGGATCAGGCTCGAGATCGTCGCTGTGCCATGATATAAAAATACATCCCCCGGCTTGAGGTCGCTGCGATGTACCGGCTGACCCAAAAGAATCGCCGGCATCGCCGTTAAAATAGAAATTGCGAAAAATGCAGTGAGTGTTCGCATTGCAAAATATTACGAACCTACGATTCGAAAGTAACGCGGATATTACCGAACCGATGATAACGACATCGGATTCTCACCAGAGACAATGTAACAGGTTGTCATTCTGAGGCGGCAGCCGAAGAATCTGAATGTTCGGCGTGCCGAAATCTCAGATTCTTCGCGTTGCTCAGAATGACAGTGTAGGTAAATAACCGGATGTTAAATACAAACCGATCATTACAAATTATCAACGTATCCGATTTTCTTTAATCCTTTCTTATACTTCCTCGTTTGTATTGCCACTTGTGGAAAAAATGCGACATCCATATTCGCTCAGAGGCTTACTCCTGTATTTCCTGAAACTCGGTACGACCGGGTTCGGCGGGCCGATTCCGCTTGCCGGGTATATGGAGCGCGATCTTGTTGACGCACGCGGCTGGGTCAGCAAAGATGAATTCCTGCGCGGACTGGCATTCAGCAAAATGGCGCCCGGTCCGTTTGCGACACAACTAGCATTATATATCGGCTATATTCGCTCCGGCATTTTCGGTGCGTCGGCTGTCGCAGTCGCATTTATTGCTCCATCTTTTTTGATGGTCGTTGGGCTTGCTATCATTTATCAGGCGTACGGCGAAATGCACTGGATGCAGGCAACCTTTAATGCCGTCAGCGCGGCTGTGCTCGGTATTATGGCTCGCTCGGGGTATAAACTCGCGCTGACTGCCGTCGGTAAAGAAAAAATATTATGGACGATCTATCTTGCCGCAGCGATCACTGCCGTCGCACTCGAGAACGAACCGATCTGGCTGCTGCTTGCCGCAGGGATTCTTTCAATGCTGCTGACCCTGCGGCCGAAACCGAAAGATATTACGGCAAAACTGTTCTCGATATTGCCGATGATATTATTAACATCTCGCACAAGAATATCGGACATACTGTCGAGATATAAATTTGCGGTTATCACCATCGCAGTGACGCCGAGCTTTTTCGATCTGTTCTGGTATTTTATTCAGGCAGGTTCCGTCGTATTCGGCAGTGGTATGGCGATCGTCCCGTTCCTCTATGGCGGCGTTGTGCAAGGGCATCATTGGCTGACACAGCGGCAATTCCTCGATGCGGTCGCCGTCTCGATGATCACGCCGGGACCGCTTGTCATCACGACGGCATTCATCGGCTATTTAGTAGCTTCTCTTCCCGGCGCCATTGCTGCTGCGCTCGGAGTATTTCTGCCGGTCTATCTTTTTGTTATTATTCTCACGCCGTTATACGAACGACTCGCAAAAAGCACGGCATTTCAATCATTCATCAAAGGCGTCACTGCCGCCGCAACCGGAGCCATCGCCGCCGCGATCATCAATCTTGCACGGCACTCAACAATGGGACCTATTGAAATTGCCCTCGCTCTTGCTGCACTCGTACTGACATTCATTTGGAAAATCCCCGAACCGATTATTATTCTTGCGGCGGGGGTAATTGGTATAGTATTTTTATAGTAGCTCCGACTTCAGCCGGAGCAAGAGGTGAGCTACTGATTCACTTTAACAAACCGGTACGTTTTCCCCCCAAGATTCACAAAATATATTCCTGCTGGAAAATTCGATACGTTCAGAGTCACTTCGCCTCCTTGAGGCTTCTGAATTCCCAACACGCGCTCACCCAGAATGTTAAAGATAGAGATGTCATGAAGATCTTCGGGCAGATTGTAAATGGTAATGATGCCGGCTGCAGGGTTTGGGGAAAGTTGAAGACTCGAAATCTGCACATGCGATTCTTCTATAGCGGATATATCCGAGAGATTGCGCCGCCAAACACCCTTGTGGGCAAACCCGGCATAGAGATATCCTTCGCCGATTGTAAGTTGAGTGACGGAGTCGTTAGGAATTCCTTTGTTTTGTGCTGTCCAACTTCTCCCGGTATCTATAGAGCTAAATACGCCATGTGAACCTCCGATAAATATTTCTGTGTCGCTAATCACAAAGCAATTTATCGATGCATTCGGCAATGAACGGTTCGATGCGGAATTCCACGTACTACCTTTATCGAAAGAGAGAAAGACAGAGTCCGGGTCAAAACCAAGAATGATCGAACCAAATCCTCCATAGTTATTAAATCCTTTGTCAATATTTACGCCACTCCACGTCATCCCGCTATCGGTCGAATGACGAGGCCCGCCCGCACCCGAGATAAATACAGATGAGCCAACGGTTTCAAGAAAATATATCCGATTCGGATTTCCGCCATTCTGTGCACCATCCGGAGAATCTATATTCCAAGTTTCTCCGCTGTCGGTTGAAACATTTACACTCAGATAGGAGGATGATGCAAACAATTTTGAGCCAATAACTCCGAGCCCCGTTATGTTATTCGGTCCTCTGAGATTCTTCCAACTTACTCCATCGTCTAACGAACGATAAATACCCATCCTATAGCCTCCAACAAAAAGATACTGACCCATTGCTGCAAAGCCACTTCCGCTCCATGGTACAAATGAGTCGGAATCGGACAAATTGTTTTTATTCCAACTTATATTCTGACCAAGAGCGCGAAAAACACCGCTGTCGGTCAACGTGAGAAGAACAGAGTTATTAGCGAACATCCCCAGAACTCTCCCGCCGTCAGGCCCGTGCGTCCACTGCCATTGGGCATAAAGATCATGCGTGCAGCACAGAAGCGTGACCAAACACGCGACAATTATCGTAAGAATGCGATTTGTTAAAATTTGCATCAAGTAATTTGCACTGAACAAGAATCTCAAAACAATTTCTTAATACAAATATAGACACAAACTGTTTGAATTGTACCTAACAATAAGGTGAATTCTTCGTCATATTCGATGAGGCCGCTTAAGCGATTGAATGGCCTGGTGATACAGCAGACAAAAATGTGCTACCTCGTCAGCAACAGCTCTTTATCGATCCCCGATGTATCACCGACGATACACCAGTTGAAATTCTTGAAGTAGGTTTTTGCGACGCGAAGCATTTGCTCGGGTTTGACGCTTGAGAGTTTATCGAACGAAACGAATGCATTGCGCCAGGAGCCTGTCAGGAGCTCCGCCTGGCCGATCGCTCCGGCTTGTTCGATCGTCGTTTCCTGCTTGAGGTAACTCGATGTCGTCCATTTTGCAACGCCGGATTTAATTGCCGATTCGAGGATCAAATTCTTTTGAAAGAACTCAACGTCATTAAAAAAGATCTTCACGGCGCTATCGACGAGTGGTGTTTGGAATGAAATTTCTTCGACGGCAGAGCGCCATTCGTAATCGTCGTTGTTCGGCGCGTACGCAAGATTCGTTTGTACGCGCAGATGCTGGAAAAGAAATCCGCTCAGGAAATTCCGAACGCGCACATACGGATAATAATCGGAATCGCCTTTATTCGGAATATGATGATAACACAGGACGTAGTTCGTCGGGAGTCGGCGGTCGATCTGCGGGAAATACGCGCCGGGCGAAAATGCTTTTGCCGGCATAGGAATATTTTGCGGCGTGTACGATCCTTCGGGCAGTGACGTCAGTCCTCCGCGACGCATTTTTTCTTCCAGTTCGCGGCGGCTGACATTACCGACGACAACAAGCAGCATTCGGGATTTTACCATGATCGACTTATAATAGTCGAGCACGTGTTCCGGCGTCTGGCTCGAAATGTTTTGCGCCGTTAAATGCTTGCCATACGGATGATCCAGAAAAAAAACAGAATCAAGCACCGAATGCGACAGCCGGTCAGGATCGTTGCGCCCGGATTGCAAACTCACGAGCGCATTATTGACAAGATTGGTGAACTCCGTCTGATCAACGCGCGGATGAGTGAGGATCTCAGAGAAAAATTTCCACGTCGTATCGAAATGTTCGCGCGTGCATCGCATCGCGATGTCGGAAAAATCTCTGCCGTCGGCGCCATCGATACCTGAGACCATCCGCATCATCTTCCGGCGGTACGCTTGCTTCGATGTACGCTCGGTACCGCTTCCCGGGATGAGCTTCAATGCAAGATACTCACTCGAAACGAGTTCGTTGTTTGCCATTGCTGCGGTGCCGCCTTTGATGTAAACAATCGCACTGACGCTTGTCGCTTCAGTGCTGCTGCGAAGAAGTACATCAATTCCATCGACAGAAAATTCCTGCACGTCGTTGAGCAGCGGTTCGTCGAGAACATACGCGCCTGTTTTCGTTGGCAGCATAAATAAAACGAACGTCAGGAGTGCGAGTGTGGCAGCAGCTTGCTTCATATTATCTGGGCAATTCGTCGTGCGAAAGCGCATCGGGTGTGAGATCAGCGGGAACAAGATTAAATTTTGCGGCATCCATCCGGCTGACAGAAAGCCCGAGCACATAAGGCTTGCCGATGACATACTTATTCAGGTACTCGTTAATATCTCTTCGATTGACCTTCGAAAGATTATTCAAATACCCTTCGTAATAATCAAGCCCGGTCGAAGCCCACCAGAATGCGATCGTTTTAGAAAATTCGGACAAACTTTCGCTGTCAAATAATATGCGGCTACGAAGCTGTGCTTTGGAAGTCTCGAGTTCGTCGTTGCTGTAATAGCCGGGCTTCGTGAATTTACCGACCTGCTCCCAAAAAATTTTCATCGCTTGTTTTATTCTGTCTGCCGGCGCATAAATATCGGCTTGGATCGGTCCGGCAAATCGCTGGGTGTAGTACCAGAAATTCTTGGCGGTCGCAACACCTGATTCCATCAGCGATTTCGTGAACTCGTGCTCGTCCTGTCGAATGATCTCGCTGAACACATCGGCGGCGTAGGTTGCTTTGTCGTCAACACCGATCGACGGTCCCTGCCAGCGAACAAGACAGGTACTTGTCGGCGCTTCGACATCGTCGGTGACAAAAATATTTTTTGCGAGCGGCGTTACTTCAGGAAGCGGATCGCTCACGAACGGATCAGCGCCCCGTTTCCAGGAATTGAAATATTTCGGCACGAGCGACCTGACATCCTCGGTGCGGCAATCACCTGCAATGATCAACAGAGAATTGTTCGGAATGTAATATTTCTCTTTGATCGCGAGCATCTTTTCGCGCGTTGCGGCTTTGATCGGGTCGCGCTGACCGAGCGCTTCTTTGCGGATCCAGTTATCACCCCAGAGCGCTTTCGAAATATCGCGGATGTACTGAAAGTACGGGCTTGCTTCGTCGCGGTCGAACTCGGCAAGCACGACCGCTTTTTGCTGATCTATTTCGTTCTGCTTGAAGAGCGGATGCATAATGGCTTCTGCCATAAAGTCGATGCCCTCTTCGAGATTTTTTTTCGGCAGCGTAAAATAATACTGCACGTTCTCTTCGTGCGTCTCACCGTTATAGACGATGCCGAGGCGGTCAACGCGGTCGAGAAAATCTTCTTCACTCGTATCGCGCTCGTTGGCGGTGAAGAACATGTGCTCGTATAGATGCGATAGACCGTTATATTCCTGCGACTCGGTGAACGATCCGTTCTTGACGGCGACTTCGACCGTCACGATCGGTGTCAGATGATTTTCGACGACGAGGACTTCGAGACCGTTCTCGAGCTTGAAGCGCGTCCAGTGCGGAAGCTGCGCATTCGCCGCGCCTGCGGCCGCCAGTAATAAGAGAAGACAGAATGTTCGTTTCAGCATCCTATATATTATATACTCTCGCAAGAGAAATCTGTTACAGAACAGTACATAAGTATAGTTTGAAGAGATTCGTTTCAGGGCAGCCGGATGATGAGAGCTTCGCATTTTAGCAGTATATTTGTACTATAGAAAATTCCAGCGTATATGAAACAAATAATACCGATGCGCCGCTTTCCGTTGCTTGCAGTGATGGCGCTGCTTGCGTTCGCCGCGTGCAAAAGCGATGTGACCACACCGACGAATACATACAAAATTCGCAAGAACATTAAAGATCTTTCTACACAAGAGAAACAGAATTACGTTGACGCCGTTCTGAAAATGAAAACGACGACATCGCCATACGACCCGGGCCTGAATTATTACGATCAGTTCGTCGCATGGCATCGCGAAGCATTCGCGTGCAATAACGGTGCGGCTCACATGGGGCCGGCATTCCTGCCGTGGCATCGGCAGTTTCTGCTGCTTTTCGAAAAAGCGCTCAATGACGTCAATCCCGGAAAAAATATTACGATCCCATATTGGGATTGGACGGATACAACGTCCACCCAAGCAGTTTTTGCCAATGACTTCATGGGCGGCGGCGGCGATTCAGCTCATACGTATGCCGTGATGACGGGGCCATTCCAAAAAGGGCAATGGACGCTCAATATCACCGACCCGCCGGAAGTTGCGCCGATACAATATACCTGGCTCACCCGCGGGATCGGGACGTACAAAAAAGGCGGGCTGCCGACGGTGACACAGATCAATTATATGCTTGCGCGCCCGGAGTACGACGTCGCGCCCTGGAGTTACCGCAGTGATACCGATCAAAGTTTTCGCAATTTCCTCGAGGGTTGGCGCGGATGTTACGACACGAACGACTGCACTGCCGGCTGGATGACACCGAACCGGTGTAAGTCGGATACGATCTGGTCAAGCAAAATGCACAACGTCGTGCATCTATGGGTCGGCGGCGTTTGGCACGATTCCGTCGGCGGCACGATGACCCTCAATACATCGCCGAATGATCCCGTCTTTTGGATACATCATTCCAACATAGACAGAATGTGGGTTGCATGGGCGAAGCGCCATCCCAATTCATATCAGCCGCAAACCGGCGGACCGAACGGACATAATTATAAAGATGTGATGTGGCCCTGGACACTGTATGGCCTCAATATCACTCCCGAAAAAATGATGTCAAGTGATTCGCTTGGGTATCAGTACAGCGTCGTGCCATAGCTATATGCATTGAAATAGCACCGGTTTAAAACCAAAACGAGGCAGCGCATTGGTTGGCAGCAGTAATTCTGAAAATACAACCTGCGATAAATTTGTTTATCAGCCATAACGATGACTCCTCTGGAAGCATATTATCACGCGCGATGCGAGGAGTACGAAGAAGCGCTGCGAAGCGTATTGCACCGCATTAGCCCCGAAGCCATCCACAGCCTGCGTGTGGCTGTCAAGAAGATCCGCGCTTTGTTCGACCTTATTAACAAACCATTATCGGCCTTCGAGTTTAAGAAAACCTTCGCGCCGTTCAAGGAAGCCTTCAAAGCTGCTGCTGCGATCCGCAATCTCGACATTACTATCACTCTAATTAAAAAGCTTGCGGATAAGCATGACTCAAACACTACTGAGATCCTTTCGCTATTGAAAAAGAAAAAACGCGAGCGCATACCCGAACTGAAGCACGTCACTTCAATAGCGCTTTCCCGTGGGAATATATTCAGTGAGGAAATTGCCGAGATCATGCGAACGAGCATTGCTGAGCAGGACATACTTAATTTCCTCGAACACGTCCGGCTAGAAATAGAAGACATCGCTGCAAAGCATCCGAGTGTCGAGAATATGCACACGACGCGCAAATTATTGAAACAATATTTTTATATCGCTGCAATGCACGGCGGAAGTGCCGAGCAAACAGCGTTAGGGCCGCTCGGCGCGATCAATACTGCTCAGCATCTGCTTGGCTGTTGGCATGACGTGGTGATCGCACACGGAGTGCTCGGCGAACTCGTCGCATCGGATGCCCTCGAAAAAAAGATCGCCGCGCCGGTCCTCGATCTGCTCCAAGATGAAGAAGAACGTCGAAGAACAAAAGCGAGAAATGCGTTGGCGGAGATCTCCTTCCTCAACGATAACGAAGTCGCGAGTAACTGAGCGCAGTAGCACAATACGATCCGCCCTGTCAAGATAGGCCGGGCAGATCATGGATGGGCTGGGGTGTTTCCTTTTTAAAACCAAAACGAGGCGGCATTGCTGCCGCCTCGTTTCGTTAACATTGGAAATGTTTTACCAGCGTTTTCCGCCGCCACCGCTTCCACCGCGATAGCCGCCACCGCCGCCGCCACGGTTTCCACCGCCGCCGCCACGATATCCGCCGCCGCCGCCGGAGCGCTGCTCCATCGGTTTGGCAACATTCACCGTGAGGGTACGTCCGCCGAGTTGGGCTTCGTTGAGCTCTTCGATCGCCTTTTTGGCTGCTGCGTCATCGGTCATTTCGACAAAGCCGAAGCCTTTGCTGCGGCCTGTCTCGCGGTCTGTAATAACGCGTGAACTGGAAATCTCGCCATAGCTGGCGAAGATTTGGGAAAGTTGGCTGTCATCCGTATCATACGGAAGGCCGCCTACATAGATCTTAGTCATTTAAGTATTTGGTTAATTGTGTAAGTTATGCTTTACGGGCTGCGCTTGGAAGAATTGCCGTGCCTCGAGCAGGCAGAGACTCGGAAGGCCGTGGGATGGCAACCTACACCCTGAATGCGAAACCAGAAACCTCGGAAACACAAGTTCGAAAGCTTGATACATTACACATAACGTCTTTTGCGCCGAAACGTTACAGGAATTTGGGATTGGTTTTTAAGAAAAATATGCAAAGTGACAGAAACCACTTGCCCCTACCGCTGCCTCTAAAGCTCTCGCGACCGAATAAACGCACGTTCTGCTAGTATATTTGTTAACACAGTCGTCCGAATATTATCATTGCCGTAAAAAATAGAAATGACAACGAATGATAGAGGTGAAGAAGGAAGGCATTTTACTTGAGAAAACGAATCTTAATTTTGAAAACGGCGGTGTCCTAAATCCTGCCGCAATCAGAGTTGAAGATAGTGTATATCTATATTATAGAGCGGTCAGAAAAGGGAATCACTCAACGATCGGGTTATGTAGATTAGATGGTCCCCTGACCGTTGCAGACCGTCATGAAAAGCCGGTCCTTATTCCTGAAACAGAAAATGAATCACATGGAGTAGAGGACCCAAGGATTACTAAGATCGATGATCTGTATTACCTGACCTATACGGCCTATGACGGCGTCAATGCGCAGAGCGCGCTAGCTACATCAAAGGACCTGATCCATTTTCAAAAGCAAGGTGTGATCGTCCCCGCCGTAACCTACGGACAATTCGTCTATATGGCAGAGTCGGCGAAGAAGGTCAATGACCGATATTATCTCAACCATAAGTTCTACAGCAAAGAGGTGGATAAAGATCAGACCCCTTTATTATGGGATAAGAATGCGATATTCTTCCCGCGTCGCATTGATGGCAAATTAGTGTTTCTGCACCGCATCCGTCCGGGCATTCAGATCGCTGCGGTAAACGAACTGAGAGATCTCACAGAAGCATATTGGAAAAATTATCTTGCCGACCTCCATGACCATATTGTTATGGACCCGATCTATAAACACGAAAGTCATCACATTGGCGGAGGCTGTCCCCCGATCGAAACCCCGCACGGATGGGTATTGATCTATCATGGCGTAAAAAAAGGTACGAACGGAAAAGTGTACTCAGCCTGCGCGGCACTCCTCGACCTCAACGACCCATCAAAAGAAATTGCACGACTGCCATATGCTTTGTTCTCTCCACAACATCATTGGGAGTTAAAGGGAGAAGTAAATAATGTGGTCTTTCCTACCGGCACATCGCTCTTCGGAGATACATTATTCATTTACTACGGTGCAGCAGATGTTCGCATTGCCTGTGCCTCCGTTCGGTTCTCCTCGCTCGTTGCCGAACTGCTTAATCACAAACACAAATGAACACTATTCAGCAGTATCCAACCATAGACGATCTCTCTCCATTCATCGCCGCCATCGGATCTGTAAAATATGCGACCACATTTCACGAAACCGAGGACCTGATCGGCACGAATGACGATGTGCGTCCGGAAATTTTATTTATCACATCATATCCGCCGAGAGAGTGCGGCATCGCGACATATTCTCAGGATGTCATAACCGCGCTCGAACATAAATTCGGAAGTTCATTCTCCGTCAAGATCTGTGCACTCGAATCAGGCGATGCGAGCTACCCATATCCTGAGGAAGTGTGCTGCGTTCTCGATACCTCTCGCGCATCGTCATATCAAACGATGGTTCGTACGATCAACCGCAATCCGAGAATAGCAGCCGTGATGATCCAGCATGAATTCGGTTTTTTTGCTGCGCAGGAAGAAGCGTTTGTAAACGCTGTCACAGAAATGACAGCCCCGGTCATTATTACCTTTCACACCGTATTGCCCAGTCCGAATGATTCGCTGCGTGCGAACGTGCAACGAATCGCCGCCGCTGCAGAGTCCGTCATTGTGATGACCCATGCTGCTGCGCACATACTGGTGTGGGACTACAATGTGGACGAAGCGAAGATTACCATCATTGCTCACGGGACCCATTTAGTCTCTCATGTAAACAAAGATCTTCTGAAAGAAAAATATGGTCTGCGCTCGAGAATCGTTCTAACGACGTTCGGACTTCTGAGTCCCGGAAAGAGCATCGAGACAGCCCTCGAAGCATTGCCGAGTATCGTGAAGTTCGAGCCGAACGTCATGTTTCTCGTGCTCGGCAAAACACATCCGGGAGTTGTTAAAACAGACGGGCAGACGTATCGCATGATGCTCGAAGCAAAAGTGGACGAACTGAAACTTCACGATCATGTGACATTTGTCAATACGTATCTATCGCTTGAACAGCTACTCGAATACTTACAGCTTACCGACATCTACCTGTTCACTTCGAAAGACCCGAACCAGGCTGTCAGCGGGACGTTCTCGTACGCGATGAGCTGCGCCTGCCCGATCATTTCGACGCCGATCCCTCACTCACGCGAAGTACTTAACGAGGACACCGGTATCCTGATCGACTTTCAGAACCACGAACAGTTAGCCGCAGGGGTCATCCGGTTATTAACTGACGAATCGCTCCGAAATGCGATGAGCCTGAATGCATTGCGGAAGATCAGTTCTACTGCATGGGAAAACTCTGCCGTCGCGCATGCAATGCTGCTCGCTGAAATATCCGGCATGGCGAATCCGTTGAAATACAATCTGCCCGCGATCAATATGGATCATATGAAACGATTGACGACGGGCCTCGGGATGATCCAGTTCTCGAAGGTCAACCAGCCGGACCTCAATTCGGGATATACACTTGACGACAACGCACGAGCGCTCGTCGCAATGTGTATGCATTATGAATCGACTCACGATCCGGTTGACATCCACTATCTACACACATACCTCAATCTTATACGCCATTGTTTGCAGCCAGACGGAAATTTTTTGAATTATGTAGGTACGGACAAAACCTTCGCACCACAAAATAATGAAGTCAATCTCGAAGACGCGAACGGAAGAGCGATCTGGGCGCTCGGATATCTGATTTCGAAACGTGCGATATTGCCTGTCGAATTTTTTACAACTGCCGAAACTGTTTTTCGTTCTGCGCTTACACGCATACCGCATCGCTATTCTTCCAGATCGATGGCGTTCGCTATAAAAGGCCTATACTATTATCATAGTGTCGATCCGTCGGACGAGATCACCCGGCTCATCGATATGCTCGCGACGAGGTTGACGAATATGTATCTGCACGAAAGCGAACCGTTGTGGAGCTGGTTCGAAAGTTATCTTACGTATGGGAACAGCGTTCTTCCCGAAGCGATGCTCTATGCCCAGGTTGCAACCGGAAAACAACTATATGAAACCATAGCGAAAGAGTCCTTTGATTTCCTGTTGTCCCAAACGTTCAATCGTAACGGAATAAAAGTAATTTCCAACCGCACGTGGCTGCATAAAGGGAAACGAGCCGGAAAATTCGGAGAGCAGCCGATCGACGTTGCCTATACGATTTCGGCGTTACGGACATTTTACGATTTTTTTGGTGACGAAGAGTATTCGCGCAAAATGCGCATCGCATTCGATTGGTTTTTGGGACGCAATCATCTGCATCAGACAATGTATAATCCCTGTACCGGCGGATGCTACGACGGGTTGGAAGAACAAGAAGTAAATCTCAATCAAGGCGCCGAATCCACCGTGAGCTATCTCATGGCACGCTTGACTGTCGAACCGTCCACGAGCAACATACACTAACCACTACTCTTTTAAAATAGAACGAGGCGGCATTTCTGCCGCCTCGTCTTCGAAACACTAAAAAGTGTTACCAGCGTTTTCCACCACCGCCGCCGCCATTATAGCCGCCGCCTGATCCGCCGGAGCGCTGCTCCATTGGGCGTGCGACGTTCACTGTGAGCGTGCGTCCACCGAGTTTGGCTTCGTTGAGTTCAGAGATCGCCTTCTTTGCGTCACCGTCGCTCGACATTTCCACGAATCCAAAGCCTTTGCTGCGACCAGTGTCGCGGTCTGTGATCACTCTGGAACTGGAAATTTCACCGTATGCAGAGAACATTTGGGAAAGTTGGCTGTCGTCCGTTTCATACGGAAGTCCGCCTACATAGATCTTAGTCATGTTTTGTTTTGATATAAATATTAAAAGTATGCTTTACGGATGCGCTGGAAGAATTGCCGTGCCTCGAGCAGGCAGAGATGGGAAGACCGTGGGAAGGTAACCTAAACCCTGTATGCGAAACCAAGAAACCTAAGAACACAAGTTCGAAAGCTTGATACGTGGCATATAACGTCTTTTGCGCCGAAACGTTACCGGAATATGAAATAAGTTCTGTGGAGTATTTCCTTTAAACAATAAAGACGCGGGAGCCGCGTCTTTATTGTTCACGTGCCGGTCTCACTTATTTTCAACCACTTTAGCAAGACGGGTCGTAACCGATCATCGAATATTCTTTATCTTCAAGAATACGAGTGCTGTGGCAACACCATAGATGATATGTCCCATCAGGCTCATCCATTGCATTCCTTCGATGTGAAATACCATCGAAGGCATACCCATCATCAACGGCATCATCAATAGTGGTCCGACGATCCATAATATGACGCCGTATCCCATTCCGAATAGAACAGCCGAACCATTCGTCACGGCTTTCTTTGCGAAGAGTCCGTATGCCGCGCCGAAGACAGCGCTGATCATCAAATGAATCAGAAATCCGACCAATGTGCTGTCGGATCCGATCATCTTAGCGATCATGGCGAGTGATCCCATCATGAGCATCATCATTCCGAAGACGATGCCTCCGGCGAGTCCGGCGAGCACACCGATCGTCATCGTATTCGATCCGGTGCGCGTTGCCATGGCAGTAGTTGTAGTCATTATATATCCTTTCGTAGTTACATGTTCAAAAATCAGGGCAAAGCCCTACTGATACAGACACCAAAAAGACCCTGCACGAATGCACTAAAGAATATTTTTACGAGCTGCACTTTTTGAGCGGCGAAGAGTGTCTTAACTATTGTAGCGACATCGTATGGACCAGACGACGAGAGTGAAGACAAAACGAGAAACAGCCGCAGCAACCCAGCCGACAGGCGGGTTCGAGGATATTATTCTCGAGCAGATGCCGAGGTTATGGCCTGTTGCGCTAAGGTTTTGCCGGCATCATGAACTCGATGCGCAGGATCTCGTGCAGGATACGATGATTAGAGCTTACCGCTACCGCGATTCGCTCTCCGTCGCCGATAATAAATTTGCGTGGCTCAGGCGGACGCTACTCAATACGCACCTGAACCGGCTGCGTTCGAGCAAACGATGGGACGACCGTGCCGACCTCTCGCTCGCCGAAGAGATCCCGTCGTTCGATCCGATGCCGACATCGGGGCTGGTGACCGATGCCTTTCGCAAAGATCTATGGGACGACGAAGTGCTTCGCGCTCTCGACTCGCTGCCCGAGATCCACCGGACGGTGCTCTTGCTCGCCGATGTCGAAGGGCTTTCGCGCGAGGAAGTCGCCGAGATCACCGGCCATCCGAAAGGAACCGTGTCGTCCTATATCTTTCGCGCGAGAAAGAAGCTCGCAACAGTGCTTGAGCAGTATGGCCTCGCGCACGGATATTTAAAAGATGAAGACTTGAAGCGCGAACAAGCCGGCTTCATCGAAGCAATGGAAAATGCAAGTAAGATGGGAGCAATGTAAAAGGAGACGATGATGATGACGTGCGCCGAAGCAAGGAAAATCCTGTATGACATCGAAACAACGACCGGTGAGCCGACACTCGCCGAGCCGGGAAGCATGATCGCCCTGGCGAAGGCTCACGTCATGGTCTGTGTCGCCTGCAGCGAGTACTTCGAACGCGAACGCGCGTTCATTGCAAGCATCCACGACCGCCTTGCTGCGCCGAGCGCGCCCGTTCCCCAGGCGGTGCTTGCCGCAGTGCTCGAAACGACTTCACGTGCGCGATTGCAGGAATTTGACACACTCTCGGTCCCGCGAACACAGCGGCTCTTGCGATGGCTAAAAAGAACATTCATGAGATCTTGAACCCTTTCACAATAACTACGATAAACGATGACTAAATTGCTTTCTATTTTTGCTCTTGCATTTGCCTCTGCGTGCTCGCTCGGCTCATGCTCGAACTCCACTTCTTCAACGCCGGGCACCTCTGCCGAACATATTGCGCAGGATTCCGACTTTGCGAACTTCGCCGCGTGGACGCAGACCGTGCCGCACCGAATGGGCTTCGACCCTTCAGGTCTGCTTTCAAGCGGTATGGCGCACGGCGTCAACGATCCGACGATCTCACGCTATATCTATCTGAAACAAGCCTCTGCCACGGTCGATGCCTCGGGTAATTTCCCGGTCGGAACAGTTTTTTACAAGAACTTGAAGATGAACGGGATGAACGTCATGGGAACAGGCATGGTCAAGCGAGGCGGCAGCTATAACAGCACGGGAAGATCGTGCGAATATTTCCTACTCAGTGCCGATGGCAAGATCACCAGCCGCGGCGATACGCTCATGGGCGGGATGTGTCAAAGCTGCCACAACAGCGCTCCGAGCGGACACGATTATATCTTTACTAAATAAATTGCTCACGCAATACATTCAATATGAAAAATCTACTGTTGGTTGTTGCTGCTGTTCTTGGAATTAGCGGATGTTCATCCGGAACCCGTTCAACCGGCTCAGGTCCGGAGTATGTTGCCAACGTGCATGACTTCGATAATTTATCGAAATGGACTCAAACCGTTGCCCCGCGTCACGGAGCCGATCCGTCAGGAATGATCGGAATGGCACACATGGCTGATAATGCTATGGCAACCAGAACAATCTACGTGAATCATGGGGATGTTAAACGTGGTGAGAACGGCCAATTTCCTACCGGAACAATCTTTGCGAAGGAGATCAGCGTTGGCGGTAAACCAATGATGGTAACAGGTATGGTAAAACGCGGCGGTTCCTTCAGCAAGAAAGGAAACGGCTGGGAATATTTTACACTGATGAATGGGATGGTCACAGCCCGTGGCGACACAGTAATGAATGGAATGTGTATGGGTTGCCATTCTCAAGCCGGACCAGCACAGGATTTCGTCTTTACGAAGTAATCTCAGGTGAATGGGTCAATGCGGTAAGAGAAAACCATGAGCAGAGAACAAAGTATATGCGAAGCACGACGACTCGGACGTCAATATCTGTTATTGTTTCGATTGGACCCGCGAGAGAATTGCTTCAGAGATCGAACGCACCGGCACCTCAAGCGCCGCGCATGAGATCGCCCAAGAAGTGAATGTCGGAAGATGCGAATGCGATATCAAGAACCCCAAAGGCGTCTGCTGCCTCGGAGATATCAATGCATTCCTAAAACATCACGAAGGAAGATCTATGCTTATGTGAAAGCTACTCTGACGCATAAAAGGTCTGAACTGTGATTTTTGGGATTAATGGGGTTAACATAATGAATCAACCACCTCGTCGCGGCGAGCCATTGGCCAATCCCGCCCCCTCAATGCTTCACACGACAAGCTCCCGGTAAGGGCTTAGTCCGCTTCGACGAACCATCCATGCCGAAACAGCGTTCTACAGCCCCCCAAATAGGGGGAAACTCTGCGGCAGGCTGTTTCGCCGGTGCTGATTTGACGCAGAGAATGTATCACTAATAACCGGCTGTTCTATATAATGTCAGAAACCAATGAAACGATGACATCTGCAACAGCAGATGTCGCAACAGCAGAACCGAAAACTGCTGCCCCTGCCAAAAAAGAAAAGAACCCTGCCCGTCCGATCAAAGAGGTAACGAGTTCTACAGGAAATCTCTCGATCATCGACCCCAAATCAAAGCTCGGTTCGGGATATAATGACGCCGAACGCGAGAAGCTGATGAAGCTCTACGACCAAACCTTCAATGCGTTGAAGGCAGATCAGGTCGTCAAGGGCAAGATCGTCGCCATCACGCCAAGCGAAATTGCCGTCGATATCGGCTTCAAATCCGAAGGTATTATTTCACGCTCCGAGTTTTCGATGCTGCCCGACATCAAGGTCGGCGACGAAGTCGAAGTGCTCGTCGAGGCCGTCGAAGACCGTGAAGGCAGATTGCAGCTTTCGCACAAACGCGCGAACTTCATCCGAGTATGGGAACGCGTCGGCGAAGCAGCAAAGACCGGCGAAGTGATGCAGGTCAAGGTGACGCGTCGCATCAAAGGCGGACTCGTCGTCGATCTGCTCGGCATGGAAGCATTCATGCCCGGCTCGCAAATTGATATTAAACCCGTCCGCGATTTCGATGCATTTTTGGGACAGACGATGGACGTTCGCGTCGTGAAGATCAATCATCCGAGCGAGAACGTCGTCGTATCGCATAAAGTATTGCTTGAAGATACGCTGAATGAACAGCGCCAGAAAGTTGTCGAGAAGCTCGAACGCGGTCAGGTGCTCGAAGGCACGGTGAAAGCAATCACCGATTTTGGTGCATTCATCGATCTCGGCGGCGTGGACGGTCTCGTTCACATCACCGATCTTTCGTGGGGTCGTGTTTCGCATCCGTCTGAGATCGTCAAGCTCGATCAGACGGTCACGATCGTCGTACTCGATTACGATGAGAACAAGAAACGCATTTCGCTCGGTATGAAACAGCTCCAGCCGCATCCGTGGGCGGAGATCGAACAGCGTTATGCGGTCGGCCAGCATGTCAAAGGCAAGATCGTTTCGATGACCGATTACGGCGCCTTCCTCGAGATCGAGAAAGGCATAGAAGGCCTCATTCACGTCAGTGAAATGAGTTGGACGACGCATGTCAAACATCCGTCACAATTATTCGCGATCGGTCAGGATGTCGAAGCGCAGATTCTTTCGATCGATCAGGATTCGAAAAAGATCTCGCTCGGGGTAAAGCAGCTCGAGCCCGATCCGTGGTCGAAATTCCTTGAGAAGTATCCGATCGGCTCGGTACATAAAGGTATCGTCCGCAACCTCACGAACTTCGGCGCATTCGTCGAGATCGAACCGGGTGTGGATGGTCTCGTGCACATCGGCGATCTCTCCTGGACGAAGAAAGTCCGTCACCCAGGCGAACTCTTGAAAAAGAATGATTCGATCGATGTGATGATCCTCGGTATCGACACCGAGAACCGCCGCATCGCGCTCGGCCATAAGCAGGTGTCGGAGAATCCGTGGGATTCGCTCGGCGAAGCATTCTCCGAAGGCACCGATACGACAGGCAAGATCATCCGCTTCCTCGAAAAAGGAGTGGTGGTCGAACTTCCGGGCGGCATCGACGGCTTCGTGCCGGCGTCGCAGCTCTCGTTCCAGCCGGTTCGTAATGTTGCCGATTCGTTCAAGCTCGACGAGACGCTCAATTTGCGTGTCATCGAGTTCGATTCGGAGAACAAGAAGATCGTACTCTCTGCAACCGAATGGCTGAAGGCTCAGGATCGCGCGATCGTTGAAGATTACAACGAGAAGCATCCGATCCCGAAAGAGACGCTCGAAGAATCGAGCAAGAAATCTCGTACACGCCGCAGCGGTACTAAAAAAGCAGCCGCTTCGACCGGCGACGAACATGCAGCATCGCAGTCGCATCCGGCGTCCGAAGCGATCGGCACATTCGAGCTTCCCGGCGAAATGACGCACTCCGATGAAGCTGCGCCAACAGCCGAAGCCCCCGCCGCAGAAGAACCAACTGCATCGGCAGAGTAAACTACTTCTTACGTAATAGAAATCAAAAGGGCGGCAATTTTTGCCGCCCTTATTTATTTATCACTTCAAGACGCTTTCTCGTATTGATACCATCGTCCCTTCGATGAGAATCTTCGCTCCGAACGGAATCGTCCACTGGCGGCGGATATGTCCGAACGGGAGATTCGTCACAACCGGAGCAGCAACATCTCCGAAATAATCTTTGAAGACTTGTTTAAGCGTCAGTGACGGACGACCTTTGACCGGACCGCAATCGGTGAACTGCCCGAGCAATATTCCCTTTGCTCGTTCGATCGCACCAGCGGCACGAAGCTGAGCAAAATAACGATCGAGGCGATATGGTTCTTCGCCGATGTCTTCAAATAATAAAATGCTCCCCGAAAGATTCGGCGCATACGGCGTTCCGAGGATCGACGAAAACACGGCAAGATTTCCGCCGACGACCCTGCCTTCGGATGTTCCGCGCCGCGACTTTCCCATCGCGTCGATCTCATTTGCTTTTGCAGGAAGAATGCCGTATGGTTTTTTGCTCGTCAGGCTTCGCCACATTATTTCTTCGGCAAAATGATCGAACCCGTTCCAGATGTCAACGCCCGGCATCGGTCCGAAGAACATCGACTGTAAGCCAGTCTTTTTATAAATTGCCGAGAACAATGCTGTCGCATCGCTATAGCCGACAAGAATTTTTGGATTTGCTTCGATCAGTTTGTAATCAATGAAGGGCAGCAACCGAATGCTTCCGTAGCCGCCGCGAATGAAGAAGATCGCCTTCACATCTTTGCGGCGGAACATCGTATGCAGATCGTCGAGCCGCTCGACATCGGTGCCGGCAAGATAGCCGTACTTGCTCTCGATATGCTTGCCGAGCTCGACGCGGTAGCCGAGCTTTTCAAAATATTTGATACTCGCAGTAACTCGCTCATGAACCTGCGGCGCACTCGCCGGAGCAATGAGCGCAACGGTATCCCCTTTTTTCAGTGCTGAAGCTTTCATCTAAAATCTAACGGTTTGACGCGAACGGATGTGACACTATGCTCCTTTCGCTCAATTTAACTTTCTACAAACTTACGTGTTAGCAAAAGCAATGCAGGAAAACAAGTATATCGATCATCATGCACACGTCTGGGGCACGGGATATAAAATGCTGCATCCGAAGCTTGATGATGCAAAGAGCATCGACGATATATTAAATATTCTTCGACCATCTCTCGCTGAACATACTCAGCAATTCCTGATTGCGCGCGGATGGGACCAGAATAAATGGCAAGACAAGCGCTTCCCTACCCGCGAACATCTCGATGGACTGACAACAGAAATCCCCGTCGCCCTCATTCGTATAGACGGTCACGCAATGTGGTGTAACTCAAAAGCGCTTGAATTTGCATCGGTCACTCGCAACACGCCGATACCAAGCGGTGGCGACATTCTAAAAACACCGTTGGGAGAACCGACCGGCATCTTGCTCGATGATGCAATGCAGCTTATCTACGATGCTATGCCACCTGACGATGAAGCAAGTATCACGCGAACACTTCGCACCGGGTTAGATGAGTTCGCTCGGTATCACGTTGAAGTCCACGATATGGGCATCCCAGCCGAGTGGTGGGAGCCTTATAAAAAATTATACGAGAACGAAGGTGATTCCCTCATTCGTGCAAAAGTCTTTCTCGATATGTCGAAACCATCGGGCAAGAAATTATTTCATGAAAAGATAAAGAGCAAGAACTTTAATGACTCGCCGCATCCGAATCTCGAGCTCGTCGGCATCAAACTGTATCTCGACGGTGCGCTCGGCTCGCGTGGAGCACAGCTCTTCGAACCGTACAGCGACGACCCAAATAATTATGGCCTGTCGTTAATGGACGATTCTGAAGCGCTCGAACTAATGTCACTCGCCACAAAAAAGAATTTAGTAATCGCCATTCACGCCATCGGTGATAAAGCAAATTCAAGAGCATTAGATCTCTTTTCTCGCATTCCTACACCTCACCGCCGCATCGAGCATGCCCAGATCATCCGCGAAGAAGACCTTCCCAGATTCGCACAGCTCGGCGTCACCGCCGTCATCCAGCCGCAATTCTTCGCAAGCGACCGGCATTGGGCAATAGATCGCCTCGGCCCAGAGAGAATGAAGAATGCGTACCGATGGAAATCACTTCTCGATGCAGAAATAAACGTCCTCGCCTCAAGCGATTCGCCTGTCGAAGAAGCGAATCCGTTTACCGGTATCGAATTACTGCAAACAAGGGATGGAATTTCAGACAAAGAAGCTATTACGAAAGAAGAAGCTGAGAAAATGTATGGAGTTGCTAGAATTTTGAATGTCGAGTTTTGAATGTTGAATTTAAGATCAGACCTCCTAATAACTTTCTCACGTAGCTGTCGCAACATCCCGTTTGACAAATCTAGCTTTCAATTCTTGACCGATACCGATGAACGTCCGGTGATTGAGCGGGAATTCGAGCAGGACGTGTAATAAACTTAGTGCATAGAGATAACGCAGGCCGATTTTGTAGTCGATCGCGTAGATCGCAAGCGACCCGGCCCACAGAACAAGCACGATGACGATTCCCCGTTTCGAGATCTGGTGCCATTTGATGACGGATGTCTTCGAGAACCAATTCAGAAAGTGATACGTGTAGCTGAATGCAATGAGGCGCATAATGATAATGCCGGTATCGGAGAAAAACAAAATATCGCCAAGTCCTGGCGAATCGGGTGTGACGTGCTGCATTCCGAAAAAATTCATCAGATCGAAATTGAGCCCTGCAAACAACAGATAACTCGACTTCACATAGAGCGATAAGCTCCGATTCATCTGCGGATCCGGAGAAACGAGAAAGATCGCTGCGGTACATAGCGCAAAGACAACAAGTGAGAAAATTCCGGCGGCACTTTTGTGCTTCAGCGCACCGAGTAAAATAAATGCGCCGGTGAACAGATACACGTGAATGATCGACGGAATGAAATTCCCGAAGATCATTCCGAATATTCCAAATCTATTAAAAATAAATGTGCTTCCTGCGATCAAAATGATCGCCGCAGCCTTCTGCCACAATGTTTTCATCGTCGTCATCACCAGTGCGCCGAAAAAAGCGATGAACGTAAAGACCGCTATCAGTTTCATTCCGTCCGGTTTGACGATCTCATCCGACGGTGTCATATAATAAATGCCTGCGATCAAGATAGTCGCGAGGACGAGCAGCAAAAAATCGTATTTCCCTCTGGTATAAAATTGTTTTTTTTCGAGCCATGGGATTTCCGTAAAATAATGCAGCGGACCGAGTACAGCATACGAAAACAAAAATAACTGGAATGGGAAAATAAATGCCAACAGGCACGAAATGAGCATCAGCCCGATATTGATCTGATCGACAGAACGCCCTTTCATTGATGCACGATGTTTGCGAACTAACGGGGTGAAGAAGATGAAAAGTTCAGAGCAGATAAAACAAAAAGCGGCTCGTATGAGAAGCCGCTTTTAAAGAATAATTGTCTCAGAGTTCTTACTTGATCGAATAACTCTGCAAGTCGATCGTCCCGATAGCGCCGATATTCGCTTCGATCATTCCTACGCCTTTTGCATAAAAATAGGTTGCTGTATCTGATAATAGAGTAATACCACCATAGTTCGTCGAATACACCATGCGCAGCTCGATCACATCCGAATACGTTTTTCCTTGAATGGTTTTTGTAAGTCCCTGCAGCGAATCTTTGTACGCATAATGGGTATCGCCGCCATTGATATTGATGTCGAACGACCACATCGCACCGGGCGTAATATCAAGAACTTCCAGCTCGGCGAGCGCTACCGGAGCAATATTGATGCCCTTGAGCTGATTGCCGTTCCAACGGGCAAACGCCGATGCACCTGTCGATGCAACAAGCCTTCTCCAGGTGATCCCACCGCCGGTTGAATCGCCGGTCGCTGTTACGGTATAATTTTGCGCGCCGACATACGTCCAGGTCGAGCCTTCGGTCAGTGGGTAGTACGAATCCCCGGTATTTTGGAACGGAGTATCGCCACTGCTATTATTATTCGCCGAACTCGGCGACGTGCTGCTGCTGCAGCTCGCAATCACGAACGAACATACTGCGCAAGCAGCCACGAGTAAAATAGAACGTTTCATTGTACGATGGATTAAGTGAATGATCGCGAAAATACGACAACGGCGAACAGCGCCGGTCATTTAGCTAAGACGGACTATCAGGCTGTAACCTTACACAGGATGATATTAATTAAAAATTACCGCCTACGATAATAAAGAGCGCACTGAGCTTGGAGTCGCCGTTATTCGTGAAGAAGTTCGTCAGGCCTTGTTCGTATTCGAGGTCCAGTATCAGCAACAGCACCCTCACACCGCCGCCGACGATCGCCGCA
>DASQGZ010000041.1:0-13142 GCA_035632315.1 Kapaibacterium sp. (SeqCode)
AACGTGTCGGTTCCTGGATCAGACCTGATCCGATCTCCGACATTCACGTCGGCAGTATTGCAATGACGAGCAAGACAGCCGGAACGCTCACGGTACAACTTCCGAATATTCCTGCCGATCTTACTGCCGAAGATGGTATTACGATCAGCAGCATATCGCTTGAAGCCGGACCGGGTGTTCATTTGACGTCGTTCGACGGACAGCCAACATCAGGATATGTCGGGACAAAACAGGTTTCCATTGCGAACGGTAAGCAAGTATCGATCGCACTTGGTTTCGATAACTATGCAAACCTGAATACGTTCGCTAACACCCTGACATACAGCTATGCTCCGGTCACTGATCCGAATCAACAGACCGATGCGTCCGAACAAGTTCTGGCGCGTGTACCGGGGGGAACATCCGGAGATGTGTTCGCAAAAGATGATTCAACGCCGAGGCCGTCGAATGTCAGAACCTATGCGCTCTATTTTGCGAACCGTAATAAAGCAGGTATTGCAGTGAACTCTGCGGTGCTTCGCGTGAGCGGCGGTACGCGCATTCTCGCTACCGGACCGTTCGAAGACAGTATGTCCGTTTCGTACTCGGCAATGAACGGAGCGATCGACGGCAAGCCGCATCTTTTCGCGAAAGGCTCGCCGTGGTTCGTTGATGGACCGGAGTGTAAGATAGCGTACGGTTCGGTTGTACGGCCGATCTACCTCACGGTCGCTGGCGACACCGGGAAGACGGTTACTGTCCATTATCAGACAACCGACGACCAGGGCAACCAACTCTCCGATGATTCGGTGACGGTGAGCAATCCGCTCTCGATCGTTCATAACGGTGGCGGCTCGGGAGCAGCGATGATGGCATACTTGTATCCACCGTATCCGAATCCTGCATCGAATATGAGCACGTTGCAATTCCATTTGGACGTTGCAAACCGCGTCACGCTTCGTGTCGTCGGCTTGCTTGGCGGCGAAGTCTCTCGTGTATTGGATAATCAGTTCTTTGAGGCTGGCGATCATGTCTTCACATTCTCATCCGCCGGACTTTCGACGGGCACGTACACTGTCATCCTTGAAACATCTCTTGGATCGCAATCGCAAAACCTGCGTGTGCTCAGATAAGATCGGACGAAGATAGGAATTCAAAACGCCGCGAATATTTCTATTCGCGGCGTTTTTTATCTTACTAATTTCTACTCAACGGATAGATGATGGTCGGCAAGGTCATGACATTAACTTCGAATGTGCAGATGCAATGATCTCCCCCGCCTGCTCATCGAATGTCAGCGCGCTATATTACGGTGCCGACTAACGTACCGATGCCTGCAGTCACTGAAAGTGCGAGCGCACCCCAGAACATGACCCGAAGCGCACCTTTTGCGATGCTTGAACCGCCGGTTTTAGCTGCGAGTCCGCCAAGCAATGCGAGAAACACAAGCGATGCGATCGAAACGGCGGGGATCAGCGTGCCCATATTCACAATGAGAACAACAAATAGAGGCAATGCGGCACCTACCACAAACGATGCTGCCGAAGCAGCGGCGGCTTGCACCGGGCGCGGTTTGACGATTTCCGAAATCCCCAACTCATCACGCGCATGAGCACCAAGCGCGTCGTATGCCATAAGCTCATCCGCCACTTGTCTTGCAAGCGCGGGGCCCAGTCCTCGCCGAACATAAATGTTCGCCAGCTCCTCGTGCTCGAACTCATTATGTTTGGCGTGTTCCATTCTCTCCACTATAAGATCGGCTTCTTCGGTATCTGCCTGCGAACTGACAGAGACATACTCACCCGCTGCCATCGACATTGCGCCTGCCACGAGTGCAGCTACTCCTGCGATCAATATATTATTGCGATCGGAATGCGCCGCGGCAACACCTACGATCAAACTTGCTGCCGAAAGAATACCGTCGTTCGCTCCAAGCACGGCAGCTCTGAGCCAGCCGGTGCGTTGAGTATTGTGGCGCTCGGGGATATGCTCAGAGTTCATACTGCTAACGTCACGATCTTATTCACCTGCTCGTCGAATGTCAGGGTACTTGTATCAATTTCAATGGCATCGTCAGCTTTTTTGAGGGGACTGATCATACGTTCGGTGTCGCGCTTATCGCGGTCTGCGATTTCTTTTTCGAGTTTTTTAAGATCGGTGATGATCCCGGAAGCGGCAAGCTCTTTGAAGCGCCGCTCGGCGCGAACTTTTGCACTGGCGACGAGAAATATTTTTAATTCTGCGTCGGGGAAGACGACCGTACCAATATCGCGTCCGTCTATTACAAAGCCGCCACTACTGGCGATCTCGCGCTGAAGCGAAACCATTTTCTCGCGAACATCGGTGCGTGAAGAAAGCAAACTTGCGAGCGTTGCAATCTCAGGCGCAGTTATTTCGGTAGAAATATCTTTGCCTTCGAGCAGAACATTCGCGTTTTCATCGACATCGAGATAAATGCGTTCGAGCAGATCGCCAATCTTATGATCTTTGCTGTCAGTGACTCCCCACTCGTGACAATAGAGCGCGAACGCGCGATACATCGCACCGGTATTGAGATGCCGATACCCAAGCCGGCGCGCAACTTCACGAGCAGTCGAGCTTTTGCCCGAAGCGGTTGGTCCGTCGATCGCGATGATGATGCCGTTAGGTCGCATTGGGTAGTCGATGGTCGGTCGTCGATAGTCGGTTTCTTGTTCTGACGATCGACAATCGACGCCTAATTGCTTCTGAATTCTGTATTGACGATCGTCAGTTCGTGCGGATAGGTCATATTGCCGATGGGCGTCGAGATCTTCGGCTGCGCTTTGAGCTGCACATGTGACGCGCCGCCTTGTCCGGCAAGCGCCAGCGCAAGATTCGCAACGTCGTTATAGCCTTTGTCGGCAAAGAATTGTTTCAGATCGAGCGACGCTTGCAGCGGAATGACGACCGTTTGTCCTCCTGCCGGAAGGGACACAGGCGCACCGATGCCACCGGAGATCGTCTCACGGCCATCGAGCAGAAGTCTATACGGAAACTGCGCAAGCGAAAACGACGAAAGATTCACGTTAGGATCGGGCTTGTTCGGATTGCGCGCCGCAACGTTGAGCGTAAAAGTCAGCGGCATTTTACCGGAGTTGAATGATGAGAGCAAGTTAATACCGTCCATTACACTGAAATCGCTCAGCGAATGTTTACCGGCAAGATTGATGCCCATCAAATTGACATTGACGGCATTTTGTATCATGAACTCGGCGCGTGCAAGACCTGCAAGCGCATTGAGTGTCGCACATGAGTTCAAACTGGTGATCGACGCGACCGTCATCGCAAATATTGCCATAACGGCGAAGAGTGAGATAAATGATCTTTTCATACTGGTCAATAACGTGAGCGTGAGATAGTTGTTCCCGAATGAAAAAAGAATAATGTAAAAAGGAGAAAGTAAAAGGCCTTCTCCTTTATACTTTCTCCTTTTAACTTTCTTTCGGTGCGGAGCGGACGGGACTCGAACCCGCGACCTCCTACGTGACAGGCAGGCGTTCTAACCAACTGAACTACCACTCCATGCCGCACTTTATCAAAGTAGCGGGCATATAACTCAGTTTTAGGGGCAGAAGTTCTTTTCTGCCGATAAAAATTGCCTGCAGTACCGAAAGCGCTGCAGGCAATTTCTTATGTCACGTCTTCACTTATATCCCCAGCAATGCACTTACCAAAGCATCGCTGTTTGTAGGCACATTCGGATTCGTGGTGATCTCTGACAGCGGATAGATCCACCGATAGTTTTGACCGGGCAATTTGTCGAACAACGGGAATTCCGGCGTCCGGCGCATATCATTATACGATTGCCCCTCAACAAAAAGCTGCAGCCATTTTTGTTTGAGCACCTGCTTGAGCGTTGCCGCCGCATCACTCGATGCAAATGCCGATAAACCCGCTTCTGTACGAATGACATTGACGTCGGTCACTGCAGCAGAAACTCCGCTGCCTTGCCCGCGCGCTTCGCATTCTGCTTTGATCAGCGTCACTTCATCGGCAGTAATGACCGGGAACGGGTCGCCATAGCCGCTATAGAGTTTCATCGTACACGCTTCTAACGGATTCGACTCCAGGGGATCGGTCACCGTTTCGCCGTGAGCAGCATAGCCAATGAACTTTCCGGAATCGTTCGGATTGAAATACTTTGCCATGCGTTTATCTCCTGCTTCACTTTTCAAGCTGTCGATAAATTTTTTCTCTGCACGATATGGCGGCCCTTGCTCATCGTTCGACCAATGCCCCCACGGTGAATATCCTCCTGCGAACGTTGCATCATAGAGTGCATAGAGATTTCCTGAAGCACTGGCGATACCTTGCGACGCCTCTGCGTAGGCGTTCGCATAGTCGTGCAGATGCAGAAAATATCTTGCCTTGAGTGAATGACACACCGGAATCCATTTTGTGCCATCTCCTTTGAATGTCAAGTCATATTTTATCGCTGCGGAATTACCGAAGCGTTTAATCGCATCGTCAAGCAATCGCTGCACTTCCGCATAGACCGACTTCTGGTCAACATACGCAGGCGCTGCCAGCGGATCGGCAGGGTTTGCCGGAATCGGCGCCGACCCAAAGATCGCCCCGATCTCGCCGAGGATCGTTGCCTTGTATGTTTCTGCCATCGCAACAACGGTATTCGCATTCTTCACCTCAACGCTGCCAAATACCTGATCTGCATTATTAATAATGTCGTTCGACGTTTTGACGGCATAGTATGCGTTTTTCCAAGCTTCGTCAGGAGCCAGGTCCGGTGTTAATGTATAGCTATCATAGAGTACCGGCTGTGCTCTCCCGAGTCCGGGAGGTGCGCATATCTGGCTTGTCCACTGGGCATTGAGACGCGAGCGGGCGTTGCTGTAGAAATCTCCGATCCCGACGCCTTGCATCGTGATCAGAAGTGAATACTGCCCCTGAATCGTCAAGATCGCAGATTGATTAATATCATTCGGCGAATTATTCAGGTTCGGATCGATCGAGCAACCGACAACACTTAATACTGCTGCCAGCATGATCGCTATAGTAGCCGTTTGGAAAATTTTGATTTTTTTCATCGTTAGTTCTCCTTTAAATAAGTGTTATCAATATGTCAATGATATACCAAAGCGGTATGAACGGCTTTGCGAGATCGTGAAATAATCATATCCGCGCGCTTCGCTCTGCGCGAATGTGTTAATCTCAGGATCATAGCCGGTGTAATTCGTCCAGGTATGAAGATTTCGCGCCGTTACAGTGAATCGCACTGTTTCGATCTTCCAGTCTCGCAGGCCGTGCCAATCATAACTGATGCTGACCTCGCGAAGCTTGACATACGAACCGTCTTCAATGAACGGCTCATTGATAAAAAAACCGTTGCTATATTGCTGGTAGAGTGCAATCTTTGTTACCGGTACAGGCTTTGTAGGATCGGAATAATCCATCACCGTATCGCCTCTGTTATTCACCCAAATTTGGTTGCGGTCTTTTGTATCGGCAGCAGTACCGAAATTATAGAGCGTACCCTTTGTGCCGTTCCAGATCTGCTGGCCGATCATACCGTCGATGAGAAAGCTCACACTGAGGTCTTTGAATATCTTGAAATCGTTACTCCAAGAGAATTGCCAATGTGCATTCGGATCGCCGATAACATGCAGCGCATTCTGATCGATCTGCGGAGCACCGACATAATTATTTCCTCCGAAGTCGTTCGCAACGCTATCCTGTCCTTTGGAACCCTTGACGAGACTGGAATAAACAATATTCCCTTTGCTATCTCTGAGCCAACCGGTTCCGTAAAGCATTCCAAGCGGCCTGCCAACGATTGCGGCATTATACATACCGGTAAATCCGCCCGGGATATCGATAACGCCACCTGAGGCTACTTTCAACGATGTGACCAAATTGTAATTTCTGGAATAGTTGAAACCAGTGTGCCATGAGAAGTCTTCGGCTTTTACAGGGATCGCATTGATTCCCCATTCGAATCCTTCGTTCCACATACTGCCCGCGTTTTCCGGCAACTGGTCGAAACCGGTCGAGGTCGGAAGCGGGACATTAATGATCATATCGAAGATCGTCTGATGATAATATGAGAATTCGACACTCAAACGGTCGTTGAGGAAGCCGAGATCGAAGCCAAGTTCGCGCTCAATATTCAACTCAGGAGCAATATCCGGGTTACCTGCTAAGATAAAGCTTTGATCGGTTCCGCTGCCTTGACGGAGCCCCGAAAGTCCATTTCTTGTATTTTGAATCGGCGTTCTCTGCCATGGATCGTTAAAGCCATACGTGCTATATAAGAAGTTTGTCCCATACGGCGCCGGCAAAGACGGATTACCCGCTTCTCCGTACGAAGCCCTCAAACGAAATGTGCTAACAGTACTCTTTATGTCCTGCCAGAACGGTTCGTCAGAGATCTGATAGGAAAGCCCGGCCTGCGGATAATAATGGAATTTATTATTCGCACCGAATACAGAACTATTATCGCGGCGAATGCCCGCAGATAACGTCAGGCGATCCATCCACGTACCTTGTCCGGTGAGAAATGCTCCGATCGTCTTGGTATGCACTTCACTAGAAAGCCCTGTTTGTGTTGCACCTGCGCCAAATTGATCATAGAACGGTAACGTTTGGGTAGCCTGTACATCATTGAGTGTACTATTTCCCCAAACAGTCTGACCGCCCAATTGAAATTTCGTTACAATGTCATCCGTCGGTTTCCAGACGGCGCTGGCGATAAGATCGGTGTTGACGCTTGTTTGGGTTATTAGTTCATGGCGAACACTTCCTAATCTACTTGCAGAAGTAGCACTGCCAACACCGAGGCGTTCGCTGTTATCATATTCATAGTGATCGGCTCCAATACGGCCTTCGACACTTAACCAGTCGAGTGGCGTCCACTTGAGCGTCGAACTGTGAATGATACGGTTGATCTCGGAATTAAATTTATTATTGTCAACGGTCCAGAACGGATTATCATATCGCGCGAATCTCCGTTGCGTACCGTCGGGCTCATACGCCAACGCATTGTTGAATTCCGGCGGAGTCCTCAACGCACCGAGCACGAGACCGGACGTATTGCTGCCTTCCTGCGGAAGCGAAGTTGACGAATTGATGAAGTTCGTATTTGACTGGATGCTAAGTTCGGGAGCGAACGTTGCTCCGATATTCAACCGCAAATTGCGGCGATCCATATTATTATTAATAATAATGCCTTGGAGGTTCTCTAACGATCCGTTAAGAACATAATTGAATGCCGGCGTTCCACCACTGATCGAGATCGAATTGATGAGCGAGGTTCCGGTTCTGAACGCATCTTTCGAATGGTCATACGTCGGTGTTCCTGCAGGAAGAGGATCACCATACGATGTACTGCTGCCCGGTGTTCCGGGCGCACCCCCCGTCCCCGGTTTGTACGGTACGCTTTGACCGAAAGTCGTTTGCAGCGGGATAGTGCCTGAGGCCATATCGCTCTGAATAGACGAAGAAAGCGTGACGCTCGCTCTTGAAATATCGTTTGTGACGTGAGCTTTTTTTGTCGTGATAAGGACCACACCGTTAGCCGCGAGAGAGCCATATAATGCAGATGATGATGCTCCTTTAAGAATCTCAATCGACTCAATATCTTCCGGGTTCAGATCGGTCACGCGATTACTCAGTTGGATTGAACCGGCATTCTGATGGTCGTCATACAGCGATGAATTGTCGATGATCACTCCATCGACAACATAGATTGGCTCCGAAGTTCCCGAAATGGTTTTTCGTCCGCGAATATCGAGATATGTTCCGGCTCCGACAACGCCGCCGTTGCGAGTCACCGATACACCGGTCACTCTTCCGGAAATAGCATCGATCGCAGTCGAAGAAACGACGCGAGCAACGTCTTCGCCATTGACCGAACCGATCGAGGCGCCGAGCGATTTGCGATCGATCTCGCCTGAAAGACCGGTCACAACAATCTCATTTTGTTGTATTGCACGAACCGAAAGTACGAAATCAAGAGTAACATTATCGGCATCGACCGTTACTTTCTTCGTGCTTTCGTGATAACCGAGTACCCGAGCCTCAACGGTATGAACCCCTGCAGGTACATTTTTTATCGAGTAATTGCCTTTGACATCGGAACGTGCTCCGTAGCCGGCAAGATCGGTGATCTTGACGACAACACCCGGAACGCCATCCTTCGTATCGGCATCGGTTATTGTTCCTGTGATGGTAGCTCGCGTCTGTGCGCGTAAGCTGGTGAAGAGTGAGATAGTTACGAACGCGGCAACAATTGTAAATGCTGCCATACGCGAAGCGATGCGCATACCGAATCGTGTATGCGGCACTTCAAGATTGTTCTTGATTCTATGCATACGTCACTGAGATGATATATTGTGAACACAACACTACAAAGCAGGCACGCTCACGTGGCTTCTCACATCCGATTGCTCAACACAACTCAAAAGAGCATATCTAAAAAATGTGAGACTCGTGCCAACCTCCACTTACAATAATAATACATTTTTCTCGAAAGTGTACCAAAATTATTTTATAATTTAATAATATTGGAGAACTGTAATTTAATAATTAGCAAAAATTAAGAAGAATAATGAGGAATCAGAATGTTGAAAGACTCCTATAACTATATGATATGCATATAGTTATAGAACTTACGATAAAAGAACTTTGATTACAGTACGGTTGGGTTGTGGAGCTGAGGGGACTCGAACCCCTCACCTTTTGAATGCCATTCAAACGCTCTACCAGATGAGCTACAGCCCCGGGGTCAAGCTTAAAGCTTAAACGAAATGCGGCAAGTAAACCTGTTTATTGTCTGAGACGGTTCCCCGCTTGAATTGTGAATTTTTTCTCAATTCTCCGTTCTCAATTCTCAGTTCTCAAATCACAATTCCTCATGCGTTCCAAAACTGTCTGTCCAAACTTCTGTATTGGATCGCTTCGGATAAATGCGAGTTCTCGATCTTCTCGCTCGATGCAAGGTCGGCGATCGTGCGTGCGACTTTCAAGATACGATCGTATGCACGGGCCGAATGCCCCATCCGCGTCATTGCTTTCTTGAGCAACTCCCTCCCGTCTTCTCCGATGTCACAATAGTCCTGGATCAACTTCGGAGAAAGATCGGCGTTCTTATAAATTTTCTGTTTCGGGTTAGACGCATTGAGCGGTTCATATCGCTCGCGTTGTAATTCACGCGCTTCGAGAACCCGCTCGCGAATATTCTTCGACGGCTCGCCGGATGCTTTCTTTTGTAAGTCTTCGATCTTCACGCTCGGAACATCAACATGAATATCGATACGGTCAAGCAGTGGTCCGGAAATCTTACTCATATAGCGTGTACGCATCTGTTCGGTGCACGTACATTGATGCAGCGCCGAACCGAAATTGCCGCATGGGCACGGGTTCATTGCGCACAACAGCATAAAATTCGCGGGATAATCGACCGTCAGTTTTACTCGTGAGATCGTTACATGCCCGTCTTCGAGCGGTTGACGAAGAACTTCGAGCACATTGCGCTGAAACTCCGGCAGTTCATCGAGAAACAGAACACCATGATGGGCAAGCGAAATTTCTCCCGGACGAATGTTACTCATCCCTCCGCCAACAAGCGCCGCATCGGAGATGGTATGATGCGGCGAGCGGAACGGCCGCTCGGTCAGCATCGGTGTATTGGCAGGGAGAATTCCTGAAACCGAATGTATCTTCGTTGTTTCGAGCGCCTCTTCCATCGTCAGTTGTGGCATGATCGACGAAAATCGTTTCGCGAGCATACTTTTACCCGAACCCGGAGAGCCGATCATAATGACATTATGCCCGCCCGCCGCTGCAACTTCAAGGGCTCGCTTGACGGTATCTTGCCCTTTCACGTCGGCGAAGTCAACATGAAAATTATCTATGCGTTTTTTGAACAGATCCTTTACATCAACTGTCGTTCGTTCGAGAACCGATGTGCCATTAAGCAAACCAACCGCTTCGCGAAGTGTCGAAACGCCATAAATTTCCATTTCCGAGACAAGCGCCGCTTCCTGCGAATTTTCTTTAGGCAGGATAATACCTTTCAGAGTCGGAATTTCTTTACGAACATCGCGCCCGTGCAATGCGACATTGAGCGCTCCGTGGATCGGACGCACCGAGCCGTCGAGCGCAAGTTCGCCGAGCAACAGATATTTCGAGATCGCTTCCGGGTCGATGAATCCTGCCGCCGAAAGCAAACCAAGCGCGATAGGCAGATCGAAACCGCTTCCCTCTTTACGAATATCCGCCGGTGCAAGATTGATCGTGATGCGTTTTGAAAAATCGAATGGCAGACCGGAATTCTTCATCGCCGCCATCACACGCTCTTTGCTTTCTTTGACGGCGGAGTCCGGCAGACCGACCATGATAAAATTCGGCGACATATTCTCGATATGGCATTCTATTTCGATGGTATATGCCTCAATGCCCTGAGTTGTAGCGGAGTAACAGCGCGAAAACATTTATATATAGGTGCTTATGATATGATGGTACTAAAATACGAAAACTCAGGGGCAATCCATCCGAACCCCTCACCCACTGCATTCGTTAGTCACGTTTATAACACCCTGGACGTGCCACAAAACCAGTCTGAGCTTCGAATTTTTGTCTCTTCGACATTTCACGATCTCGAAGAGGAGCGTGAGTATTTGGTCAAGCGTGTATTCCCCGAAATACGACAACTCTGCCGCGAGCGCGGTGTCGAATTTACCGAAATAGATCTTCGCTGGGGTCTTACTGAAGAAGAAGCGACGCACGGAAAGATCATCCGCACTTGCCTCGAAGAAATAGATCGCTGCCGCCCCTATTTTATTGGGATACTCGGCGAGCGGTACGGCTGGTCGCCGAAATTTCATGAAGTTCAAAAAGATGCCGACCTCATCCGTAAATATCCGTGGATCGAAGATGCTGCCGCCGACGGAGCAAGCATCGTTGAAATGGAGTTCGATTACGGTGTACTTCAAAATCCCGCGGCTGCAATTGGTGCGTACTTCTACTTTCGCAAACCCGGTCATCGCCGAGTGAGCGATGAAAGTTCAAAAAAGCTTGACACACTGAAAAAACGTGCCCGCGCAAGCAAACGGCCGGCAAGAGAATTTTCTTCCACCACAGAACTCGGAGAGTTGGTTCGCCGTGATCTTAAACAACTCATCGAAGAACAGTGGTACACCAATGAACCGTCCAGTATTATCAATCTCGAACGCTCGGCACACGAAGCGTTCGCGTCATCGCGCCGACGGGCATATATTGTCAACCCGGTATATCTCAAACACTTTGATCGATTTGCCGAAGGCGCGAACGAATCTACCCCGCTTGTTATTTCCGGCATTTCCGGCAGTGGCAAAAGTTCTCTCATCGCCTATCTTGCAAAGCATTACCTGCGGCACAATCCGGACGCGTTCGTCATCGAGCATTATATCGGAGCTTCGACAACCACGTCGGATTATTCGGGAGTATTGCGGCATATTTGCCTCGAGATCAAAGATCGGCTCTCGATCGAAGATGAGATCCCGACTTCGACAGAAGAATTGGCACAGACGTTTCCCAGTTGGCTTGCAAAAGTGCAGAACGAGAAATTTCTGGTCTTCATTGACGCCCTTAATCAACTTGAAGGCGGCGCGTCGCTCGGACTTGGCTGGCTTCCGGAGTATCTGCCGCCAAATGTACGGTTGATCTGTTCGACAACCGAAGGAGAGCCTCTCGAAGCGCTTCGCAAACGAAATTTGCAAGAGCTTAAAATGCATCCGATCGATGAGGACGAACGCGAGTCCATTATCGTCCGATTCCTTGGTGAGTACCATAAAGCGCTGAGCCACAAGCAAACGAAGCTGCTCGCAAGCGATCCGAAATCTGCTTCGCCGCTTTTCCTGCGTACGGTTCTCGAAGAGTTGCGTATTCTTGGCATATTCGAAGGAGTCGAATCGCATATATCACATTACCTAGAAGCCGGTGACCTGAACGATCTTTTCAAGCTGGTACTCGAACGAATGGAGCATGACTATGGCGAACTGATCGTCGCCGAGATCATGACATTGCTTTGGTCGTCACGGCACGGTCTTTCGGAAACGGAATTGCTCGACCTTTTTAATTTTAATGCTGTTTCGCCGGATGATCAGCCTGTTACACGCCTTGATCTTTCGATGCTGCTATCGGCTCTTGATTTTCATTTGATTCGCAAGGACGGGCGTATCGGTTTTTTCCATAATTATCTCCGAGATGCTGTTGAAACCCGCTATCTGTCGGAAGGTACCATAAAATGCGCTGCTCACTGTAAGCTGGCAACATATTTTCGTACTCATCCTGTCAGTAAACGCCGTGTGGACGAAGAACCCTGGCAATGGCAGCAAGCCGAGGAGTGGGAAGAATTGCGTGATACGTTAGTAGATGTTGAAGCATTCCCATTGCTCGCCTCGAAAGAACGACAATACGAATTACTTGGATATTGGAGAAAGCTTAAAGGGAAATATGATATAACGTCTGAATACCTAAAGATGATCAATATTTTCTATCCGAACGGTATACAATCTCTGAATAAGCAAGAGTCACTCTCGATTCTCTCAGACTTTTTTGTAGTGTGCGGAATGTATGATCTCGCCGAATCAACCATAATTCAAGCGATTGATTGTGCAAAATACTTAGGTGGCTCATCAATCAAAATCGCAAAACTTGAAGAAAAATTAGGAGACATCTATTTTCATAAGTCAGAGTATGAGCTGGCAGAGCAAATATATTCTAAATTATCAGAAACCTTTATGGCCGAACTCGGGCCGTTGGACCCTCAAACAATTGATATCATTAATAGCCGAGGGATTACACTCGGTTTTTTGGGGCGGAGGCAAGAGGCGATCATGTTGTTATCAGAGTGTCTTCACAATATTCAAAGTGATCTCCAACCGAGTCAAAATTTATCTCCCTTGCTTGCGAATCTCGCACATATTAATAATGAAGAGCATCAATATGATCGCGCCATTGACCTGATTGAAAAATGTATTTCAATCGTCGAACGCGAAAACGGCCTCGAAAGTACATTATTAATCCAGCCGCTCCACACGTTAGGGATCGCGTTACGAAATTTGGACGAGTTCTCAAAGTCAAAGAAAACTTACAAACGTGCTGTGTCGATAAGCCTCAAATATCTTGGCCATTCACACCCGTTG
>DASQGZ010000042.1:0-79307 GCA_035632315.1 Kapaibacterium sp. (SeqCode)
CTAGGGAATCTCGAAGAAGATACCCCCGAATGGCACGCGTTCGACACAATTAAAGGCTCGGATTATCTCGGTGATCAGGATGCTATCGAAGTAATGTGCAACGACGCACCGCGCGCGATCATCGAACTTGAGCACATGGGCATGCCGTTCTCGCGAACAGACGCCGGTAAAATAGCTCAGCGCCCGTTTGGCGGACATACCCGGCCTATCGACAAGAACGATCCCGATTCCAAAAGAATACCGGTGAAGCGGGCATGTTACTCTGCCGATCGAACAGGACACGTGATGCTCCATACGCTGTATGAAAATTGCGTAAAGAACGAAGTAAATTTCTTCAGCGAGTATTTCGTGACGGAGCTTCTCTATGAGAATGGAATCTGTTCCGGAGTTGCGGCAATAGAGATTTTGACCGGAGAAGTTCATATCTTCCATGCGAAGGCGGTGATGTTCGCAACGGGAGGCGCAGGAAGAGTATGGCGAATTACTTCGAACGCGCACGTCGGAACAGGCGATGGCTGCATTCTTGCTTATCAAAAAGGGTTACCGCTTGAAGATATGGAATTTATGCAGTTCCATCCTACAGGTCTTTGGAAGCTTGGTATCCTTGTGAGCGAAGCAGCTCGCGGGGAAGGCGGTATTCTTCGCAATAAAGACGGCGAACGGTTTATGGAGCGCTATGCCCCTACCGTTAAAGATCTTGCACCGCGCGATATGGTAAGTCGTGCGATCATCCAAGAGATCAGGGAAGGGCGCGGCATCAAGGGATCTGATGGCACTTCATATGTCCTTCTCGACTTGACTCACCTTGATGCGAAGATAATCAACGAGAAGCTGCCCGAGATCACAGGTTTTGCGAGAACGTATCTCGGTGTCGAGCCAACGAAAGAAGGAGTGCCGATCCAGCCGACAGCACACTATACAATGGGTGGCATCCCGACGGATATGAACGGCAGAGTGTTGAAAAATTCAACCGAGACTGTGGTCGGATTTTATGCTGCAGGGGAATGTGCTTGTGTCAGCGTGCACGGAGCGAACAGGCTCGGCACAAACTCACTACTTGACCTGATCGTCTTTGGCAGACGAGGCGGGAAAGCGATCGTTGAATTCCTCAAGACAGCTGAGTTCGCCCCACTGCCAAAGGATGCCGGTGACTTCACTAAAAAGACAGTTGCTGACATCAAGAGCCGTACATCCGGTGAAAAATGCGCAGACATCAGGACAGCCATGCAGGAAACGATGATGGAGGATGTCGGAATTTTCAGAAATAGCGGTGGATTGAGCAACGCACTAAAAAAACTCTCAGATCTGAAACAGCGATTTGGAAGAGTCGTTATTGACGACAAGGGCTCACAGTTCAACACAGACATTCTCGAAGCAATCGAACTTGGCAACCTGCTCGATACCGCATATATTGTCACTGCCTGTGCTGAAAATCGTAAGGAGTCGCGCGGCGCCCAAGCCAGAGAAGATTTTCCGGATAGGGACGATGTCAACTTCCTAAAACATACAATGGCATATCGTAACAACGATGGAAGTGTGCGCATCGATTACCGGCCAGTAATGATCACAAAGTATAAACCCAAACCGAGGGTTTATTAATAGGCAAATGCCCGGCACGATCAGCCGACGACTCGTCGGTATAACGATGTTGTTCGTGACGAGTATTTCAAGTTACGCACAGCACACGAAATACGATTTCTCAGCAAGCTTCGCATACGGGGGGCAAGATCCGTTCATCACTTCGGGTTCGGCAAGATATTTCTCTAAGCCAACAATATGGAACATTCGCTGCCAAGTAGCGACTAATTTTGTGCAGTCGGTTTCAATTGTACTTGAACATGCTGTGGAAACACGGTCACGGGAGGGGCTATGGAATTTAGGCACTACGCTGAGTTCTGCGTATAACGCAAATATATCCGAATCGCTATCAATGACGTCATTGTATGTTGAAATGATACGAACGATCGTCCGAACCGATATTTTTCGCATCGGGATCGGCGCTGACCTCGGGTATGGTTTTGGCGGCGCGACTGCCAACGTCAAAAGGATTAACGACCATTCAACTACCAGTTACGATAACGATTCTCCCTGGACTTCATTCTTCTTAGGAGCGCTCATTCGAGCGCGGCTGACAATTGTCGATACAGACGACCTCGACATTGGGTTGACAGCAACGGGAAGATACTGGGCGCTGCCGACGCTCGGGCCGATCTCACATTCTGCCGGAGTGTACAACGGGCCGGATATTGCAAGCACCCACGAGATCGGTTATCTGGCAGGAGTTTCAGTCGGCATCAAGAAATAGTAACTAATTTTTTATCGAGAATACAGGTCGAGATATTATCGGTTGAATAATTACAATCTTTGCAATGATTCCGGTTTTTGAATATTGATTCGATAGACGAGGTGCGAGTGTCGTTCGTTATTAATGTGATAACGCGTTTCAATTCTCCACCAAATGCAGCAAAATCCGTGTCAGAATAGAAAGTAGAGACCGTTCTCGCTGAAGCCGTGAAATATAGGTGAGTAACAATTTTAGTCACGTCAAAGAGTTTAGATATGAGGAAGGCATAAACCTTCGTCTGAAATGTATATCGCTTGATGTCATCTACATCGGCATGTTCGGAGGTTTTGTAATCCAATATATTCCAAATACCGTCTTGATCAATGAATAATCTGTCTATTACTCCTGATACGACAAAATGGCTGTCAAGAGAATATCGAAGCGGCAGTTCGGTATAAGATCGTGAGGAGCCACTCAGCAACTTAAAAAGAGCGCTTTCGATAAAATCAACTGTTTCTTTTTTTAACCGTGCGTAATATTTATTTGAACGAGATTCATCTATGTGATATTCAATACTAAGTCGTGTGAAAAGACTACGTAAATATTCTTCATTGACGGAATTATCTGATGCGAGGGTCTCAATATCTTCGAACGTCTTATGCAAGAGCTGGCCATAAATTGTTGGCTGAACAAATTCAAATCGATCGGCAGGTTCGAATTCAGTGTCTGAAAAATATTCCTCCGGCAGTCCAAGTTTGTACCTAAGATAATATTTAGTCGGGCATTCTTGATATGCGAGCAGCTGAGTGGGGCTATAACGTGTAATCCCCTGAGAAGGCTGGTATGAATGGAGATCTAAATGCTCGCTCGTTCGCTCGGATTGTTTAGCTGCCGGTGATTTCCTATCGAATATTTCTACAGATCGGATGATCGGAATCGATTGATGACAAATCTCCTCTTTGAATCCAACTTCGGTAAACATTTCGAGTTTGCGTTCAATCTGGATCGGATTTCCGGCAAGAATATCGGCTACAGTAATTCCGAGCCCATCAATGATCATGTCCATTGGTGACTCGGAAGCAATATTATTATTTTTATCGAGTCTACAGCCAAGATAGAGATCATCTCGTGATCGTGTTAATGCAACATACAGAACTCGCTTTTCTTCTTCAAAAGACTCCCGGTCGTTCTGGATGTTCTGTATACTTGAGAGCGGATGATTTATTATGCCGTCATTGCTCTCATTTTCTAAATGGAAATACGGCTTTTGTCTTGATAAAAATGAAGTTGTGTCTGAAGAACGTTTATTTCTCGGATCATTCAGATAGGGAAGAAACACAACCGGGAACTGAAGCCCTTTACTGGCGTGGATCGTCATGATATGCACGGCATTTTCTGTCGGTTGAACCGCTTGTTGCTCGGGATCGTCTTGCTCTTGGAGAATGGCGCATTGTTCCATAAAATCCCAGATCGAAAGATTATTTACAGATGAAAGACTGACAAATTTCCGAAGATTAGACACCTTCTGCTCACCATCAATAAAAGAATAATAAAGAAGTTCGATCTGCGTCCGTTCAACTACCCGTTCTAGAATCAAGCGGGAAGATAATCTGCCGACAAGCGGAAGAAGTTCTGTAAAAACTGCCAGTCGTGTTTTTATATCTTCCGGCAACTGATTGGTTTGTTCATTCAAATATTTCCAGAGAGATTGGTTTTTACCGGAAAGATCTTTGTGATGAGTAAAATTCCATAATAGTATGTCATTTATACCAATATATGGAGATCGTAAAAGTGCCACGAATGCAAGGTCGTCATCCGGATTAATAAGAAAATTTAGGATGGTCATTGCATCGATGACCTCTTGCTGCTGGTAAAAACCAAGGCCGCCCGTCATTGCGAAGGGAATTTGATACTTACGCAGTGTCAATTCGAGCATCGGCAGATGCTTTCGGCTCCTGATCAAGATGGCGCAGTCATTATATGACTTAGCATTTTCGCCGACTGTAAGTGCGTAAATAGTTTTAGCGATCAATGATTCTTCGCTTTCAATATCTTCTCCTTCTGCAGAGTCAGCGCATAGGATAGAGACAGAGCCGTCTTTTTCATTGCGATTTCCGATCAACGGTGAGTAATAATATATTTGCTTATTCTCGGCGCTGCCAAATAAATGATCTGTAACTTTATTCGCAAGAGTCAGTGGAAAGGGGAGCATCCGAAAACAAGTGTCAAGCTCACGCCTGAGTGCTTGTTGAGACGCAGCAGAGCACTCGTCAATCGTTTTGTGAAATACGGAAAGGTCAGCGTCGCGAAACCTATAGATAGATTGTTTCGGGTCTCCGACAAGAGTTGCAATAACGTTGTTTGAAAAGTGTTGCGTGATCGAAGTTAAGATGTTATACTGGCGCTCATCCGTGTCCTGATATTCATCAATGAAGCAATGTTGCAACTGTGCGGAGATGTCTTTCTGTACGGTAGGAGTTTGAAGTAATTTTATTCCGAGTTCGATCAGATCATCGTGTTCAAGAAATCCCTGGGAAAGTTTTTCATTGAAATATTCCTCAGAGGCACGTTCGTACAAATAAAAGATGTTGCGAATGTGGTTAAGAGATGGTTGCGGCTGTGATTGCCATCGCATATACATCTCCAAAGAATGTCTAAGCTCGACCATTTCTGATAGTGCCCCTACAATGATCTGCCGAGCAGAATCGACTGCCGATATTTTTCCCTTCTTAAATATAGTTGACCTCGGCTCATCCGATTTTGTCAGAACGCTATCCAGAAGACGAGTTAATGAATATACGATCCCGCCGAATGTCTTTGAAGAGATAAATTCGGTATAATATTCTTTTGCATCGCTTGCGTGATTGGAATCTACGGATAGCTTAAGCAGATCATCAAATGCTGAACGGACTTGGTCTTGTTGCAAAATATTATTAACATGCTGTTCATATACTTCTGATGCCTCACCAAATAATGCTGTATCAGACTTACTCCATACTTCATTGAGAGCCTGTTTTGTTCTGAATGAATTCTTAAAGAGCGTTCTTATTTTATTGCGGAGGGCCTGCCGACCATAATAATTAAATGTTTTTCGGAGCCCGGTAGAATCGCTGTCGGGTTGTTCATACACTCGTTTCAATTCTCGAATCAATGCACTATTGATACATTCGTCAATGAGCAGTGATCGTTCGATCCCTTGCAAAATAACAAATGACGGATCAATGCCTGCTTCGATGGGATAAGCCCGCAAAAGCCTGGAACAAAAGCCGTGGATCGTCGAAATATAAGATGAGTCTATTTCTTGCAACGCTTTCCATATTCTGTTTGCTCGATCGGTCGTCTCAGGCAGGTCATTCAATTCTTTCAGTCGTTCGTAAAGTCCTTCCGTAATTTTTTCCTTCAGCTCATTCGCCGCATTTTCCGTGAATGTGATCGCTGCAATATTTGCAGCGGAAATATCAGGATTGTGTTCAATAATATATATATATCGTTGGACGACCGTAAATGTTTTTCCGGAACCGGCGTTCGCAATAAGAATGCAATGAGACTCGGCTTCGATCGCTTCTTTTTGTGCTGGAGTCAGAGGCATATTTTCAATCTATAGGGGCCGTTTGTTCTTTTAATTTGAACTCAAGTTCTTTCATTTCTCTGCCCATCTCGTCAAGAGTCTTTTGGTCGAATCCATTCTCTGCCACTTCAAAATAAACACTATCTTCGGTCAGGATATGCTGAAGAAGATTGGTGATGATATGCGAGCCAACCTCGATGACACGTTTGACGGTAACGTGCATCGGGACACGATCGTCTTCAAAATCACTGACGATCTTACAGAATTCATCAAAATAGACTCGAAGAAATTCGTGGTCGTAATTAAGAAATAAAAATTTAATTCGGCCCTGAGGGACAATCGCCTCAAGTCGCGGGAAAAATACTTGTTCTTCCTTGACAAGATGAACGTTCAGATGTTCACGGATAACCTCTCTCGTGCGAAGGAGCGTTGCGTAATCCGACGTACCGATCACCGCCCGATAGCCGTCATGTTCAAGACGATGGACTACGCGCTGCAACTCGTCGCACGAAGCCCGAAAAGCATCGTGCTCGGCAAGAAGTTGTTTGACGGGGTTAGTTTCTACATTCATTCCGATGGTATCGCAACGCTTTTAGAACAATCTTTTGTTTACAGCAATTCGTTGCTATACATTACTTAGTAACCTATTTCTATCTCAAAAGACATACGATATTCGATCGGCTGGCTGATTATGCCTCGCCTTGAACTTCATCGCTACAGGGAAGATGATGAATATTCTCAACGTATAAGCAATGGTGTTGCCAGTGGAATTGTATGCGGGTTCTGCATATTTAAGGGGTCAGCAAACGAAGCGAAACAGATCACAGCTGAACTTCAAGAGCTCTCATTCAGGACTAACAGAAAACATCTCTTATTTTCATGCGACGCCGAATGGGGGCTTCCGATGAGGCTTGGAGGTACTGTTACGGAATTTCCGCATGCCCTTGCACTTGCAAGATCAAAATATCCCAATGCTGTTTATGAAGCAGCATTTGCGATTGCAGAAGAGATGAAAGAACTTGGCATACATTGGAATTTTGCCCCAGTGGCTGATGTAAATTCCGATCCGGATAACCCCATTATCAATATTCGCTCTTTCGGTGATAATGTTGATGATGTAACAACGTCTGCCAGAGCGTATGCACGGGGAATGCATGATTGCGGTATCATCGCCACGGCAAAACATTTCCCCGGACATGGCCAAACGAAAGTCGATTCCCATAGGGCATTACCAGTGCTTCATGAGCCTCCTTCTCATTTCGAGGATATTGAGCTCCCGCCATTTGAGGCTCTTATTGAATCTAAAGTACCATCAATAATGACGGGTCATCTTGCTGCGCCAGCGCTTGCTTGCTCACTTGGGGCGACAAATGATTCCGAACTTTTACCTGCTTCTCTTTCTCCATACCTAACTCGTAAGCTCTTACGAGATAAATTAAAATTTGAATCCGTGATCATTACAGATTCGATGGAAATGGCAGCTGTCAAGGCGACTTATCCTGATGAGGAGCTTGCTGCAGAGATGGCCTTGAGGGCGGGAAATGATATTGTATTAATGCCCAATTCATTTGAGAAAGTCTATGAACACTTGAAGGAAAAGTCATTGAATGATGATTTGTTCACAAAACAATTGATCGAATCGGCCGAAAGAGTTGAACAGTTAGTGTTACAATATCTTCCGAAGCAGAGAACAAGCCCCGATCTTGCTGCTCATCAAGCATTAGCAGAAAATATTGCGTACGCGGCGATCGATTACACCGGGGATGCAAAGGCAATTAAAAATCTAAAGCATATATCTGTTTTATGTGATGACCTGGTGCTGCAGGGAGAAAAGAAAAACATTCTTATTGATCGATTACGTCAAATATCTGGACTAAAAGTTATCGATTCAGATCTCCTTACGAGTGAAATATCTACCGAATGCGGATTGTTCATCCTCGATCGCCCTCGCGGTAGGCTGCTTGATCAGTCGGACGAACAAGCTGTTGTAAGCCCAATAATAAACTTTTTGAACATCGCGAAAGAGAGTGAATTCGCATTCCCGTGTATCTTTCTGGTGGGGAATCCGTATTTGAAGATCGGAATGTTATCACAAGTTGGCGGGTGTGTTGTCCGCACATATAGTGACTCGGCACCTTCTATTAAAGCATTAACCAAATGGATAGGATCCATCCGTTGAATAGATTAAACACTTTTTTTATTTCACTGCTCTTTGCTTCGGTCTTATGCCTGCTCGGAGCATGCTCGTCACCTCATTCTATCTCTAAAACAGGTAGCATTGATATGACAAATAATCCTGCCATCATGCAGAAGAGCTTGAAAACGTCGGATATAAAATATGTTTTTCGCTACAGAATGATCAGCTCGACTTCATCTCCGAACGACGATCTTTTTATCGATTCAACAGGCCAGATGACGTTTCATACCACTCAAAAAACAATGAGCGGTGAAGTTAAAACCCCTACAGGATTTGCATATCTCGAACCTGCCGACGGTGATACATTGTATTATTTTATCCGTCAGAATTTACTATATGATATAGATCCAAACAATGTAAATCCTCAATGCCCGACGGGAGATATATTTAGTTTATATATTTACAGATGTGACTCCAATAAAAGCATTAGGCTCCAAACAAATACCTGTGCCCAGGATTTTAATCTCCTTACCGGGCCGCAGAGGAAGTTGTTTCAACAACTTATACCGTTCGTTCAGCGGCTGGCAGCAAGATACCGGCCGGGATTCACGATCAAGTAAAATGCTGAATTCTACTGTACTTCCCGTTGTTTGTCACGCGTACTTTAACCTAATATTATGGCTGGAAAACGTTTATCCCCATTTCGTAACGAGACTTATCGAGATTTCACTAATCCAAAAGAATTTGCTTTACAGACGGAAGCGATCCGAAAAGCGCGCTCAGTCTTTGGCACTGTTTATCCGGTCGTCATAGGTCGTGAAAAGATTAAAACCAACGATTATATAATTTCTAAAAACCCCGCTCACCCGAGCGAGATTATTGGCAAGTTTTCGAAGGGGACAATAGGTTTGGCACAGCGTGCCCTCGATACTGCCTCCCGGACGTTTGAAACCTGGCGGAATGTGCCGTTTGACGAACGTGCTGCCGTTTTGGTCAGAGCCGCTGGTATAGCCCGCCGGCGCCGATATGAAATAAATGCATGGATGGTCCTCGAAGTCGGGAAAAATTATGGTGAAGCCGATGCCGATACTGCCGAAGCGATAGATTTCCTCGAATTTTATGCCCGTGAGATGATGCGCCTCGGCGCTCAGCAGCCGGTACATAAAAATAAAGACGAACATGGGTATCTTGAATATCTGCCCCTTGGCGTCGGTATCATCATCCCGCCCTGGAATTTTCCGTTCGCGATTCTCGTCGGTACGGCAAGCGCAGCGATCGTTACGGGCAACACCATCGTCCTGAAGCCATCGAGCGATTCCCCGATGATGGGTTGGCTGTTCCATGAGATCATGGAAGAAGCAGGCTTGCCGCCCGGTGTTCTGAATTTCTTCACCGCCCCCGGCGGCGAGATCGGCGATTATCTTGTCAAGAGTCCAATTACCAGATTTGTTTCGTTCACCGGCTCTAAAGAGATCGGACTGCGGATCACGCAGCTCGCTGCCGAACCCCAACAGGGACAACGATGGATCAAGCGCGTCGTTGCTGAGATGGGAGGGAAAGACGGTATCGTTGTTTCGAAAGATGCCGATATCGATGCCGCAGTCGAAGGAGTCGCCGTATCTGCATTTGGTTTTCAGGGACAAAAATGTTCAGCATGTTCCCGCGTGATCGTCGAGCGTCCGGTCTATGAAGAATTTGTTGAGAAACTCAAGGCAAAAGTTGAATCGTACGAGATCGGAGACCCATCTTCCAATAAAAAGATTGGTCCCGTTGTTAATCAGCGTTCGCAGCAAAAAATACTCGAATATATTAATATCGGCAAGAAAGAAGGGACGCTCCTTACCGGCGGCAAGCAAATTGGAAAAGACGGCTTTTACATTGCGCCGACGGTTTTCACTGACATTGCTCCGGATGCACGCCTTGCACAAGAAGAAATTTTCGGACCTGTTCTTGCTGTCATCCCGGTAAAAGATTTCGACGAAGCCCTTCGCGTTGCGAATAACACCGAATACGGTCTGACCGGAGCGGTATATACAAAAAACAAGAACAAGCTCGAACGTGCTTCGAAAGAATTTTTCGTCGGTAATTTGTACCTCAATCGCAAAAGTACCGGGGCGCTTGTCGGTGTTCATCCATTTGGCGGATTCAATATGAGCGGCACCGACTCAAAAGCCGGCGGCCGCGATTATTTGCAGTTATTCATGCAAGCTCGTGTCGTTGCTGAAAATCTGGCTGCCACTGCGTCAAAACGATCGTCTTCTCGCAGGAAGCGGCTCGCCGTGAAAGGGAAGTGACCCGAACCTACATCGAAGCCATTACCGACGCGCTTCGCTATGAAATGAAGCGCGACAAAACGGTTTTTTGCATCGGTGAGGATATCGGTGCATTCGGAGGCGCGTTCAAAGCCACCAAAGGTCTTTTCGAAGAGTTCGGCGCCGAACGAGTTATTGATACTCCGATTGCCGAAGCCGGGATCATCGGCGCTGCCATCGGCGCTTCTCTTTGTGGTTATCGTCCTGTTGCAGAAATGCAATTTTCCGATTTTATCACCAACGGCTTCAATGAAGTTGTTACCGTCGCGGCGACGACTGCCTATCGCTGGGGCATTCCTGTTCCGATCGTGATACGATGCCCAAGCGGCGCCGGCATCAGCGGCGGACCGTTTCACTCCCGAAATCCCGAAGTCTGGTTCGCGCATCAACCGGGCTTGAAAGTTGTCTGCCCGTCGACGCCGGAAGATGCCAAAGGTTTGCTCCTTGCCGCCATTCGCGATCCGAACCCCGTGATGTATTTCGAACATAAGCGTTTGTATCGCTCGCTCAAAGCTGAGGTTCCTGACGGCGAATTCGTGACCGAACTTGGCAAGGCGTGTATCGCACGAGTGGGAACTGACGCGACGATCATCACATACGGCGGGACAGTGCCGATAGCTTGTGAACTTGCTGACGAACTTCGTACGTCCGGCAAAGCATCGATCGAAGTTCTCGATCTTCGTTCGCTTGTTCCGCTCGATAGGGAAGCTATTTTTGAAAGTGTTCGCAAAACCAACCGAGTTCTAATCCTCCACGAAGATAACATGACCGCCGGCTTTGGTGCCGAGATCAGCGCTCTTGTCACCGAACATTGCTTCGAATCGCTCGATGCACCGCTCGTTCGTATCGCCGCCGCCGATGTTCCCGTGCCTTTTGCTCCGAATCTTGAGAAAAAAGTCCTGCCCTCGAAAGACAAACTGAGGACTTCCATCGAATCCCTTCTCAGCTTTTGATGGTCCGTAAGTCCATTATTTCTCATCATAATCGGTGTACCCCCCCCCCACACTTTTTCTACTAAAACAACAGAGCCAGCTTTCGCCGGCTCTTGATGAAAATATATATGCTTGTTGTTACATGAATTCCACGATACAAAAATACGAAATTAGAAGCCCGTTGTCAAGGTGCCCATCGTGACTTTTTTAAAAGTTAATATAAGAAACACCTATCCCCTAAATCCCATTTATTCCTTCATCCCCCCGAATCCGCCCTCAAGCTTTGCGAAGAGGCGGCTTACCCGCGTCATGCAGCATGAAGTCGAGACTGAGTATCCGCTTGCACCACCGAGCAGGATGAAAAAGAGGAAAAAATAAACTTAGTTCAACCGTATCATTTTTTGTTCTAACCGGTTGGTGCCGGCAGTCAGAATATAATAATATTCACCGGCTGGAAATTTTTGCCGATTACCTAAATACTCGGAGAGTGAAAGAGTATATTCACCTTTTGACCGATCCTCATTGAGTACTTCTGCAAGCTCTTTTCCCAACATATCGTAGATCGCGAGTGTAATATGTTCATCCTTCATAAGGGCAAAATGAATACTTGTTGCATCGGTAAAAGGGTTCGGGTAATTTCCAAGATCGAATAGGCTCTTGGATTCCTCTACTGCATTCGGCTTTGCAACCGTCATCTTGAAAATAGATTGACCCGATGCATAGGCAAGCGTGTCACCAAAGAAGTGGAAGCGGTTAAGATTTTTACCGATACCGGCTACTTTCCAACTCTTTCCGCCGTTTGTTGTTGCATAACCGGTGTTTATAGTATCCCAGCCGCCCGTCCAACCGACAGAATCATTCAAAAAACCTACACCTTGCAGATCCGCACTGCCGGTTACAGTAATTTTTTTCCACGTTACCCCATGGTCTATTGTCTTCAATAAATAACCGGTCCTTGAGAAAGTTTCCACTGATACATATCCAAGATCAGGACGCGGGAAAGATATTTTCCAGCACCATTCATCATAATACCAGCCGCTGCCATGATAACGTGTTACCCAATGATCTCCGCCGTCGGAAGTGAAAAGAATGAGGGGAGAAACGAGCGAATCAACCATTACCGAGCCTCCGACAACAATGCCAGAATCCGGAGTCCAAAAATGGCAATCTATTAAATATGAGGCGTATGAATTCATGTCGATGGACTTCCATGTCTTGCCGCCGTTAATTGTTTTCAACATATAAGCAGGACCCGAATATCTCCCTACTGCGTAAGCAAGAGTATCATTAAAAACATGCATCCCGCAAATTCCGGGAGGTTTTGTGCCTATTATTTTATTATCTGCTTTTTGCCAGGTTTTCCCCCCATCGCTCGTTTCGATCATGAGTGTCGTATCATTATGATGATAGAGAGAATCATAATAATGATAAAGAGAATCAGGCACAGGATTCCATCCAAGGTTAGTCGCCCATCCATGTAGTGAGTCGGCGAATCCGACTGCACGAAGATACATGTGGCAAGAATCGAGCTGCAGCGTCCAGGAATCGCCACCGTCGGTTGTTTTCCAGATTCGACCTTGGTAGGTAGTCGTATCTGTCCCTGTTACGACATCGAAATTATATGGATGAATAGCCCAACCCATCTCTGGCGTTAAAAAAAAACAATCATCATAGCGAACAGCAGCAGGTGGCATAGGAAGCGTTCTCCACTTCGGAGCTTGGGCATTAACATGTGCTGCAATCCCGAGCACGATGAAGAAACAGAGAATTCTCATAGGATTTTGTGGTTAACTCAAAACTTAACGAGCAACCCGCGAGGAAAGGAAAAGTTGCAAAGACATATTCTCGGAAACCTGAAAACGCAGCGTGATTAATGGATTGTTGTTGATCTAATATAATGAAGCAAAAGCAATAATGTGTTTTGCGGAAAGGATTCCGCCTTCATCCCTAACACTTCTCCCTGGGGGGAGAAGAAGATTTTCTTCTTATGTAAGCTCTTTCTCCAAATAAAACCCCGTATAGCTTCCCATTTTTTTATGACGCTTTGCAAGCTCGAACGGCGTGCCTTCGTCAACGATCATGCCGCCTTTTTCGCCGCCTTCGGGACCGAGGTCGATGACCCAGTCTGCCATCTTGATCACATCCAGATTATGCTCGATAACAATAACGGTGTTACCCCTTGAACGAAGTTCGAGTAATACATTCAGTAAATGCTTAACATCTTGAAAATGAAGGCCGGTAGTCGGTTCATCTAATATATATAATGTATTGCCTGTGGCGACTTTCGACAGCTCGGTCGCGAGCTTGACGCGCTGGGCTTCGCCGCCTGAAAGTGTCGGCGCTTGCTGGCCGAGACGGATATACCCGAGACCGACGTTATCGAGCGCTTCAAGTTTACGCTTGATGCGAGGAATATCTTTGAATAGCTCAAGCGCATCGCTGACGCTCATTTCAAGTACATCGGAGATGGATTTACCTTTGAAATGGACTTCAAGTGTCTCGCGGTTATATCGCTTGCCGCCGCACGTTTCACAGGTGACGAGCACATCGGGCAGAAAGTTCATCTCGATGCGCTTCATTCCCGCGCCTTCACAGTCTTCGCATCGGCCGCCTTTGACATTGAACGAGAACCTGCCGACTTTATAGCCGCGAATTTTCGACTCCGAAAGCGCCGCAAAGAAATCGCGGATATGCGTAAACAGCCCGGTATATGTCGCCGGATTCGAACGCGGTGTTCTGCCGATCGGCGTTTGATCGATTTCGATGACCTTATCAATCTTGTCAAGCCCGTCAATTCCTTTATATGGCAAAGCGACGACATTAGAATTATAGAAATGCCGCTGTAAGATCGGGGCAAGCGTCTCGTTAACAAGTGTCGATTTGCCGGAGCCGGAAACGCCGGTGATGCACGTGAATGTCCCGAGCGGAATTTTCAGGCGCACATCTTTGAGATTATTACCAGATGCGCCTTTGAGCTCGATGAAGTCGGTAGCAACTTTGATAGACTTTTCGTCCGCTGTTAATGTCTCCCTGCCGGATAGATAATCGGCAGTGGGCGAGTCGGCGCCGATGAAATATTTGCCGTTCTGTCCGTTCGGCGAAATAAAATATTGTGGCGGCGCAAACGCGACGATCTTGCCGCCATATTCACCGGCAGCAGGACCGATGTCGGCGATGACATCGGCGGCGAGCATCATTTCTCGGTCGTGCTCGACGACGATGACGGTATTGCCGATATCTCGAAGATGTTCGAGCGAGTGGATCAATCGCTGATTATCGCGCTGATGCAGTCCAATGCTCGGTTCATCGAGAATGTAGAGTACTCCGACAAGCTGTGTCCCGATCTGCGTCGCAAGCCTGATCCGCTGTGACTCTCCGCCGGAAAGCGTTTTCGCAGGACGGTCGAGCGTTAGATATTCAAGCCCGACATCGAGCAGAAAATCGAGGCGAGTGAGAATTTCATTCGTGATTGGCTTTGCAATGAGTGCTATGTTGCCGTCAAATACGAATGATGCGAACCGTGATTTTAATTTCGAAAGCGAAAGCGAAACAAGAGAATGAATGTTGTCTTTGTCAATGCGAATGAACAGCGCTGCCGGTTTGAGCCTGCCACCGTTACAGGCAGGGCACGTCGTCGATGCCATGAACTGCTGCGCCCAATCGCGCATCGAATCTGTTGCGTCGCTTCCGCTCGATTGCTTGAGCATTTGCATAATACCGGGGAAGCGAATGTTATAGATGATCTCGCGGCCGCTGTCGCTTTTCCACGTGACGGCAAGTTTCTCTTCGCCGGAGCCGTCAATAATTATTTCACGCAGCTGCTTCGGGAGCTGTTTATATGGCTTATCGAGGGACGCTTTGTAGTGGGTGAATAACGAATCCACTTGTGCCCACAGCCAATTCTTGCGTCGTTTGCCGAGCGGGAGTATTGCGCCTTCTTCGACGGAGAGCGTTTCGTCGCCGATGATAAGACTCTGATCGAAATCGCGAATTTCTCCCAAGCCGTTACAAACGTGACACGCACCAATGGGAGAGTTGAACGAAAATGTATTCGGCTGAGGCTCTTCGTAGGATGTGCCGCATTTCGGGCAAGAATACTTTTCACTGTAGAGATGCTCACTCGTTTTGCCGCCCGATGTTTCGGCGAGAACGCTGATGATCCCTTTGCCAAGTTTCAATGCGCTTTCAACTGACTTTGCAAGCCGCTCGCTCATCTTTTCGGAGTTGACAAGACGATCGATAACGAGTTCGATCGTATGAACTTTGTAACGATCAACCTGCATTCCATCGACGATATCTCTGAGTTCACCGTCGATGCGAACTTTCGTGAATCCCTGACGAAGCGCTTCGCTGAATAATTCGCGGTAATGACCCTTGCGAGCGCGGACATTCGGTGCGAGAATCGTCAGTTTCGAATTAAGCGGATACGAGGTGATTGAGGAAATGATCTCGTCAATGGTCTGGCGTTCGAGCAGTGTATTATCATTGACGCAATACTGTGACCCTGCGCGTGCGAACAGTAATCGCAAGAAGTCATATATTTCAGTAACCGTGCCGACGGTCGAGCGCGGTGAGACGCCGATCGTTTTTTGTTCGATGGAAACAGCGGGCGCGAGTCCTTCGACCACATCAACGTCAGGCCGCTCCATCATATCGAGAAATTGCCGGGCATACGCAGAAAGACTTTCTACATACCGACGTTGGCCTTCAGCGTAGATCGTATCAAAAGCGAGAGAAGATTTGCCACTTCCGGAAATGCCGGTCAAAACGACGAGCTTTTCACGCGGGATCGTTATATCGACATTTTTCAGATTATGGACGCGTGCTCCCTTAATGACGATAGACTCTTCGAAGCCGTTCGCACCAGAAACATCAGAAATCTGCTTATTTTCCTTCTTTTTTGCCACCGACAAAAACCGCCTTTTCGCTTCCGTTAAATTACCGCAAACAGTTGACAACAATTTTACTTGGTGCCCTAATTCCGCGAGCATGTAACCATTTCCTGCTTATATTGTTGTATGCGCGACCGAATGCACAGAAACCTGCTTGGCATACGTGGACTTGCCCGGGAGGACATCCAGCGGATCCTCTCGCGATCTAGCCATTATATTAAACAACTCGACAGTTCCGATGCCGTAACATTCCCTGAATTACTAAAGGGAAGAACCGTTGCCAACCTGTTTTTTGAGAATTCTACGCGAACACGGTCGTCGTTCGAACTTGCCGAGCGGCGTCTCGGGGCGACGATCCTTTCTCTGTCGATGCAAACAAGCAGCCTCACGAAAGGGGAGACGCTGCTCGACACTGCGAAGGTCATTACGTCAATGAAAATTGATGCAATCGTTGTCCGGCATCAATCGTCCGGTGTTCCGATATTGTTACGAAAGCATCTCGACGCCAACATCCGAATTATCAATGCAGGCGACGGTGCAGGTGAACATCCGACGCAAGCGTTGCTCGATGCGGCGACACTTATTGAACAATGGGGATCGCTTGAAGGAAAGCATATTGTCATTTCCGGTGACATCAGGCATTCGCGGGTCGCGCGGTCGAATATTCTGCTGTTGAAACAATTAGGAGCGAAGATCACAGTATCAGGCCCAACGACACTCATCCCTGAAAATTTCGATAAGGTTTTCGGGGTGAACGTCGAACATAATTTTGAACAAGCGCTCCGCTCTGCAGATGCACTTATTGCGCTTCGTATCCAGCGCGAACGACAGGACAAGGCATTTTATCCGAATGCGGAAGAATTTCGTAATTTGTATGGAATGACTGCCGTACGCAGAGAAAAATTCCCAAAGCTGCTTGTCCTTCATCCGGGACCGGTCAATCGTGGAGTCGAACTTGACGATGTACCGATGGATGGGGAAGGATCATTAGTATTTCGGCAAGTGCGCCGCGGCGTTGCGATCCGAATGGCTGTATTAGAATGGATGTTTTCGACTGATTGATATGCATATCATCTTAAAAAATTGCCGGATCGTCGATCCGGCTACAAAAACAGATAAAAAAGATCTTGACATTGAGATCAAGGACGGAGTGATTGTTAAAATCGGCTCCGGCATCAGTTCGAAGGATGCGAAAATATACGATCTTGCCGGGAAGGTTGTCGCGCCGGGATTTTTCGATATGCACGTTCATTTACGCGAGCCGGGACAAGAATATAAAGAGACGATCGCCACCGGGACGGCTGCTGCTGCTGTGGGGGGGTTCACGGGCGTATGTTGTATGCCGAATACCGAGCCGCCGATTTCCGATCCGTATGTTGTTTCGTATATCAAAGAGAAATCAAGAGGCTCTATCGTTGATGTTGAGATATGCGGGACGATGACAAAAGCCCGCAAGGGCGATGAACTTGCTCCGATCGGCGCGCTTGTCGAGGCGGGAGTGAAAATGATCTCTGATGATGGCAGCGCCGTGCATAGTGCAGAGGTTATGCGCCGCGTGTTCGAATATGCAAAGATGTTCGATGTGGTGTGCACCGAACATTGCGAAGAACGAACGATGACGCATGGCACGTGTATACACGAAGGGAAAATTTCAACGAAACTCGGTTTGCCCGGGTACCCATCCGTTGCGGAAGATATTATTATTGCCCGCGATATAATGATCGCTGAGTATGTTGGGGGCGCACGTTACCATGCTGCACATATCTCTACAAAAAATGCCGTTGAGCTTGTCCGTCAAGCAAAGAAGAAAGGCTTGCCGGTGACCTGTGAAGTTACTCCGCATCATTTTACTTTGACCGATGAAGCGGTTGAAACATATTGGGGCAATGCGAAAATGAATCCGCCGCTTCGTGAAAAAGAAGATATTGACGCAATCATTATCGGCTTACAAGATGGCACGATCGACTGCATCTCGACAGACCATGCGCCGCATGCCATCTCGGAAAAAGAAACCGATATGATGACCGCCGCCTATGGTATTATCGGGCTTGAATCTGCTGTCGGTCTCGGACTGACATATTTGGTACGAACAAAAAAGATCACACTTTCTGATTATATAACCAAATGCTCGGTCAATCCGAGAAAGATACTGAAATTGGGGCAGATCGAAATTGCAGAAGGACACAAGGCGAATATTACGATCCTCGATCTTGACAAGGAATGGATATTTTCGGAATCGACAATTCATTCGAAATCGCACAATACGCCGTTCATTGGCACGAAGTTAACAGGCAAAGCCGTAGGAGTCGTGAATAATATCCAAGCAGCTGGGGAGATATTCTCTTAAGGCGTTAGTTATAGTTATATGCAAGCGCAAAAGACGACGTGGGATACTGTTCTTGAGAGTCTCTGGATTCCAAGCAAAGAGTATTTCAGGAGTAATCGTCTGTTCCGAAGAATATTTTATTTGCTTGTTATTTTGATCATTGCTGCAAAATTTCTCATGCTTGCGGCAAATTCGATCGTTCCGTCGGTATCACAGCATGGAGAGCAGCTCCATCAGCGCGGCACGAAAGAAACCCAGCGGAAGATTCACAACATCCATTCGATCTCCGGAACGATCCTCGATTCTATCGCAAGTGATGAGCGATTAGGTTTTTATACGCAGTTTACAAGCCACGTATCAACTGCCTTGTTTTTACGGCCGTATGCAAATGCGTGGGTAGAACTCTACAACAGAAGAAACATTATTCCTGAACCGGATATCCGGTCGAATATTGCGATTGCTATCTTTGATAACGCATCTCATTTACGCGGCTGGTATTCCGACGACATTTCATCTCCAGGACTCGATACCACTTTTGCATCATCCCCATTGCTCGATCGCAGAAGCAGGTTGTCGGAAATTGATAGTAATGCCCTTCATTTGTATTATGTAACCGCTCGCAAATTATTCTCAAGACAAGGCTCATTTATCGGGTATGTTCTAATAAAATTCCGAATTGCCGATCGAAAAGCGGGTGAACATATTTCACTGCAGCAATGGGTATTTGACCCGGCTCGATTAGGTGAGACGCCATCGGAATTTATTGTTTCGACCCAACCAACCGTTCAATCTCCTGTCTTTCTCGATTCTGTTGACCGAAATGCTCAAATAGGTTTTCTCGACAGCCGCCAATTTGACGAGATCGCGGCACGTCCGAGCGCCTTCAACAAGGCAATGTCAGTCATTGATGGGCTATTGGAAATACTTGTGATAGGGCTATTGACCCTCATCATAGAGCAAGCATTTGCTAAGTTCGCCGAAACTCGTTTAAAGCAAGCTGTTTCAGTATGGCTTGGATTGGTTGGTGGATTGTTAATTCTCCGGCTAATGATCTATTGGTCTGGGGGTGTTAGCGATTTCTTATTGCAGATGGAATTATTTACGCCGGCAGCCATTCCCGTCGCAACGATTCCATTTTTTGATTCTTCCGCAGAGATGTTCATCTCTGCGGCATTTTATTTGTATGCCATTTATGGCGTGTACCGTATTATTTCGTATGTTTTTTTACCGAATTCAAAAATAATTTCTCGCCCCCAAGCGGCGATTTTATTTGTCAGTATCAGCCTTCTGATCACTCTGCTGTTATGTTGTTATGCGTTTATCGAAGCGGAAGTTATCCCATTAACATTAGTGACCGTCGGCGAACATGTTGGAAAAGTAGCTAATCCGATGGGAGTATGGATTGCGTTTGTCATATTTGGGGGCGGCGTATTTATGCTGATCTTTATTCTGCAGAAAATACTTTGCCGTGCGATCAAAAGAACGACAATTATTCCTCCATTGCAAAAGTTTGTATATTTTCTCGGCTGCGTTTCACAAATCGGTGCAGTACTTTTTGTGGCTTCAATCGCGGAATACGGACCAACGCCCGAAATGATATTTGTATGCGTATTGATCATTGCCCAATGGATCGTCTGGAATGAAGGCAAAAAAAATTTTGAAACGATCCGCTTCGTCTTTCATCCTGCGCTGGTAGCAATATTACTCGGTGCTTCTCTGAGTTTTGTGACTGCTTTTCATATTATTACCGATTCAGGCGAGCAAGCAAATATTTTGAAGATTCAACCCTCGGATGGGATCCATGATGGGAAGGAGACCATATCAAATTATATCAAAAAAACAACAGACAGTACTGTTCATTCGATTGACGATTACAATAATAACTCGTACCTATTTTGGAAGTCATTCTTTACATCGTACCCTCATACAAAAATTCAATTTGTTGTTTATGACTCGGCGACGGATAAAGAACTGTTTCAAGTTTCTACTGCCGATGCCGTTCCTTCGTTGGTATCGCATCGCCAGATCGACAGTGCATCCAATCGCATAGTAGGTGGATCTATCTACGCAGTAAACTCACAGGCGGATTCGTTGACGACTGCAAAACTAACATCACTATTCGGTTTGCAAAAACCGTCGATCTCATATATTCTCGGCATCTATCGTTTTCCCGGTTCTATCGTACTTCCGTCTGACAGGATATCGGATATTCTTTGGTCCAAACCAGAAGAAGAGGCATCAATGACCGGCAACGAAGGGTATTTGCATATTGCAATGAAGCTGACGACCCTGTGTATCGTGCTTGTCTTTATTGGTTTTATGTGGTCGTTCGTCCTGAGATTGATCGCTTCACAATCCTTCTTTTTTGTGGTGACCCTTCAGGAAAAATTTCTTTTGGTTGTTTTCCTTGCGGTTGGCGGGGCATATAACATCATCTTTGCTGTGTCGGAAACTGTCTTGAGGACGGACACCGCAAGCGCATCAGAGGAAATATTCGTGAAGAATAATCGTGTCGCCCGTAATGAGATCGCTTCCTCAATACGGTTTGATTCTGTTAGCATTGTTCGGCGTCACATTACCAGCGCTGCCGCAGCACTCAATTGTGATATCGCGATCTATAATTCCGATTATACAATTTTGACTTCGTCTTGTCTGGAATGTACCCGTTTTGGGCTCTTACCGACGACATTGCCGTCATTGATATATAGACACCCGATTGGCGATGAACATGCAGGATTTGGGTTGAGGTCTGAACTCAGTGGTATTCCGATACGATATTCGGTGGAAGAGATTCCGTCCAGTAAACCAAATACGCGCCCGGTCGAGTGCCTCGTCATACAAAAGGAGGAGCCGTACCGTGAATTGCTAAAACGATTCACCGATAACATTTCCGATGCTCTTGGTGCGCTTGCATTCTTATCGCTGCTTCTGGCATCGTACTTTTCGACACGTATCGTTAACCCGCTCAATCGCCTCAAACGAGCAACCGGCGAAGTGGCAGCAGGTAGGCTTGCCATCTCGCTTCCAAAACGGCGAAGCGATGAGATCGGTGAAGTGATCCAATCGTTCAATCAGATGACCCACGAGCTTTCTTCAAGCCGTGAACAGGTAGCCCAGATCGAACGTGAAGGCGCTTGGAAAGAAATGGCGCGCCAGGTCGCACACGAGATCAAGAACCCACTGACTCCGATAAAACTTTCTATTCAGCACGTCCAACATGCATTTGAACACCAGGACACGAATTTCCCGAATATATTTAGGCGTGTGCTCAAAACAATTACCGAGCAGATCGACGTTCTGACACGTATTGCAACAGAATTTGCCCGCTTCGGTGAAATGCCGCGGCGCCGGTATTCATTCGTAACATTGCGTCCGGTTGTTGAAAACGCTATCACACTGTTCGAAGCGGAGCGCTCGCATATTCGGTTTGCGGTCAACATACCATTAAATTTGTCAAAGATATACGCTGACGAAGAAGAATTCAGGAGGGCGCTCGTTAACTTGATAAAAAATGCTATTCAAGCGATTTTTGGATGGGGAATAATTTTGATCAGTGCCGAAGAACGGAGCGGGCTGATTTACATTCGTATTACTGACTCCGGCGTTGGAATGAAACCGGAGACTGTCACTAAAGCATTCGATCCGAATTTTTCAACGAAGACAAGCGGGATGGGTCTCGGGCTTGCTATCGTTAAAAAAACTATTACCGATATGAGCGGTACGATTCGCGTCGAAAGCGAGCCAGGTAAAGGGACGACATTTTTTATAGAATTGCCGGCACGTGATCCGAGCAGTATTCAAGGGTAGGCGCTCAAACACTATCGAGCTGAGCTTTCACTGTTTCACAAACTTGCTGCTGTAATTGTTTAAAACTGATCGTCTCATAAACACGCGCACCGGCTGCATGAAAATGGCCATTGCCTCCGAATTTTTTTGCTACTTCTGCAGCAGACCTTTTCCCGCGAGAACGAAAGCTGATCTTCCAGCCTTCTTTTAATTCTAAAAAGAAGATCGAAAACTCGATCGTGCCGACCTGTAGAGGGAATTGAACGAAACCATCAACTTCTTCTTCGGTTGCATCAGCGTCTGCTAAGTCGGATTGCGTGATAAGCTGCGTTGCAAGCCGATCTCCAAAAAAGAATTCCAATGAGTTAAGGCATTTGCCGATCAGTTTCAATCTCGATGCACGGGCAGAGTTGTATGTCTCGTTATATGTTTTAACCGGATCGGCCCCAAGATCGATCAGGTTAGCAGAAATGCGGAATATATCGGAATCGGTTCGCGGAAATTTAAAACTTCCGGTATCGGTCATGATTGCAACATACAATGCTTCCGCTGCTTTCGATGAAATGTTTCCGCCAAGGTCTTTTTGCGCACCGGTAATAAGCGTATAAATAAGTTCGCCGGTCGATGTCGCTTCCGTGTCGATAAATCGTTCTTTGGCAAAATCCATCGGTTCGAGGTGATGATCGATCAGGACAGGAAATTTATGCTTCTCGAAAAGCGGCGCCATTGACTTTGCACGCTGCGGGTCGTTTGTATCGAGAAGGATGAGGACATCAGCATTCAGAATATCTGTCGTATGCGTTGCGTGATCATATTTTTCAATGATAGGGCGCTGCGCATCGAGAAACCGATAGTTTTCAGGCGTATGCGAATAATTGATGATACGAACCTGCTTTCCGATCGAAAGCAGCCACTCTGCCAGTCCGAGTTCCGAACCAAGGGCATCTCCATCTGGATTTACATGTGTGGTCAGCACAAATGAAGTATGCTCACGAATAAGTGAGGTAAACTCAGGCAGGGAACATTCAAATATTCGAGAATACATAAGGGTTAGTCAACAGACTCAGAAGTCTAGTAGTGCAATAAAAAAGCACGTATTATTAGAATACGTGCTTTCGAACGAGAAAATATCAGCTCAATTGACCATCCAGGTGTTACCGGAGTTCAATAGTTTTTTCAGATCGCCGGCAGATTTCTGCTTCGCTGTTGCGATCTGTTGGGCCATCTCATCTTCGTAGGTCGTACGATCGATCGAAAGGAAAATACCGATTGGCACAGGAAATCCTTCCATTTCGCTCATCCGTGCAAGAATAGTAGCAAGGATCGCATCTTTTTCATCGTGCTTGAGGATGTCTTTCGGGTCAACCTCTGCGACATTGACAACTTTTGGTGTAAAGCCGTCAAGTGTGATCGCTTTTTCTTTTTGTTTGCCGAATATCATCGGCTCACTGTGTCTGAGTACAAGGATGTGGTCATCCTTTACGTCTTTTTCGGTTAGATCAAGAAAAGCGCCGTCGTTAAAAATATTGCAGTTCTGATAAATTTCCATAAAGGCTGTGCCTTTATGTTCGTACGCGCGTTTAATGACCTCTTGCATATGTTTTGGCTCACGGTCGATAGAACGCGCGACAAATGTCGCTTCGCAGCCGATCGCAAAAAGGACGGGATTGATCGGATGATCAATCGAGCCATACGGAGTAGATTTCGTTTTCTTTCCGTGTTCGGAGGTCGGTGAGTACTGACCTTTCGTCAGTCCGTAAATTCTATTGTTGAACAACAAGACGTTCAAATTGAAATTACGACGAAGCATGTGCAGCGTATGATTACCGCCGATCGAAAGTCCGTCACCGTCTCCGGTAGCGACCCAAACGGATAAGTTCGGATTTGCAGCTTTAACGCCTGATGCAATAGCGGGCGCGCGGCCATGAATACCGTGGAAACCATACGTATTCATATAATACGGAAAGCGCGACGAGCAGCCAATGCCTGCGACAAAGACGGTCTCGTGGCGAGTCACATGCAAGTCGGGCATTGTGCGCTGAACTTGCGCTAAGATCGAATAATCGCCGCAGCCCGGGCACCAACGAACATCCTGATCGGACGCAAAATCTTTAGGTGTAAGCGCAAGCACCGGCAGGTCAATATTTGTCTCTGCGGGCGGTGCAGTTTTTGCTTTCATCGGCGGGGGAGCGACAGCTCCGTGAGCCTTGAATGGCGGCGGTGGCGGTGTTTTGGGCGTATCTGGCATAATAAATATTCTAAATCTGTGGGTAAAACAGATTTTTAGAGGGCTTCGTTCAAGAACCTCTTATAAAAGTAATCTTATACCTAACGCAACATCCGTCTGCTTGGAGCCGCTCGAAAAGAGTTTGGTGATGTGAGCCGACGATAGATCAATGCTGATAAAATTCGCGATCGTCGTTCCCGCTCCAAGCGTAAGATCGCTTTGTCCTTGTTCAATAAAAAAACCGCCTTCGAGTCGTAGCGAAGCAACACTGTTGGATTGTTCGAGAGCAAGACCAAGTCCAATACGTGGGTGATTCAAACTGCCGACGACACTCGTTAAACCATCGTCAAACTCAATTGCAGCTTTCGAAACAAAACCGGGGATCGTCAATCCCGCCTTATCGAGATTCAACGCCACGCCGAGACGAAGCATGGTCGGCAAAGAAGTTGTGAACGAGCTGACATCGTTCAGCTTCCCGCTGAATTTTTTCTCGAGTGCAGTGGTATAGTCACTATTGCCGGCATTTAGATATACGACCGTATCGTGTACATGGTCGGCAACGCGTTCGGTCGCATTTTTTGACCAGGAAATGCTGCCAATGTCAGTTATGGAAAATCCGACACGTAGCGTCGAGCCCTGACCGCTGGTTCCGAAAAGCTCCGCACTAGCTCCAATATCTACGCCAAATCCGGATCCAGCCTGATTACTTGTAATAAATCCAAAATTGAATGATGTCGGGATATTCTTGGGGTCGAAATCCGATGTGTATGCAGAGCGCAATGTGTAATTCACATCAACGGTTGCGGAGCCATTGCCATATTTGCTGCTGAAATAATTTCCCTGATCGAGACCGATATAGCCGGTGCCGGAAACATATTTTAATGCTCCGCCAACCGACAGCGATCGGAAGAATGGTTCATCACCCGTCGATGAAATGATCTTTTTTGCAAACGTCAATGAGTATTCGCTATACCACATTCCCTGAAAATCAAAATCGGAGTATGAACCGTTATATTGTGTAATCCGGGATTCATACGATTTAAGAAAATTCAGGAAATCGTCCGAGATAACAGTACGAAGACCGGCATGAGTCGTCCACGTAAATGCAAGCGTCCCAACCGAAGGAATGACATGCTCTATACCCAGGATCTCTGCATCGCCGCGGCCTGACATTTTCTCACCGGAAAGCAAGTCGGCGATCTGTTGACGCTTAGCGATCGAAATATTTCCGCTTCCGGGCTTGAAAATATCTGAAAGAGAGGATGCATTGCTGAGACTTGAACCTGCATCAATACCAAAACTTGAAATAGGGAAGACGCTGATCGTCCATAAAGAGTTATCATCAGGAGTGATCAGTGACGGGTTCAAGCCGACAGCTGAAAGTCCGCTGTTATTTACGACGTATGTTCTCCCTGCGCCATGTGCGACGGGAGCCAAATGCTCGTAACCTTCCTGCGCAAGAACGGAAGTGGAAAATAATGTTAAAAGAATAATGACAAACGTCGCCGTGGTGCGAAACTGCATTCAGTTATTTTCCTTTCCTCATCATGGTTTCGACTTCGTCAGCATTACGAGGTGATCCGTTCGATAAATTGATCGGTTCGGCGTTTGTTATTAAAATATCATCCTCAATGCGGCAGCCGATCTTCCACCATTTCGGATCGCACGGGCTTCCTTCTTTAATGTAGATACCAGGTTCGACAGTGATCACCTCATTCGGTTCAAGAAGGCTGTATGCTCCTGCATCGTGTACATCGAGACCCAAATAATGCGATGTCCCGTGCATGAAATACTTTAAAGATTCCGATGTGTCTTTGATGATCCCAAGTTTCAGCAGACCTTTGCGAACAACCGCAAGTGCCGCATAATGCGGAGCTTTGAATGAATTGCCTGCGCGCGCAGCGGCGATGCCGGAATCTTGCGCTTCGAGAACAATGTCATATATTGCACGCTGCTCGGGAGTGAATTTTCCGTTGACCGGATAGCTGCGCGTAATGTCGGCGCTATAGCCATGATATTCACCGGCAATATCCATTTCTATGAAATCACCGTCTTGCGTTTGGCGGCGATTTGTTTCATAATGCAAGATCGTTGAATTATTCCCGCTGCCAACAATGCAGGGATATCCGGTGTATTCGCAGCCTTGTTTTTTGAATACGTATTCGCCTAATGCCTGGATCTGGTATTCGTACCAACCGGGGCGAACATTTTTCAGAATTTCATTATGCCCTTCGTTCGAAACACCGACAACCTTTCTGAGCAGCTCGAGTTCTTCAGGAGTTTTTTTCATCCTCAGTTTTTGCAGAACTGCTCCGAGGGAAACAAAACTAACTTTTGGATATACTTTCTTTGTAGATTCGAACATCACCGACGCCATCTTTACCGTAGTATCAATGATCGGATTTTTAACATCGTTGAATGCCAGTGTATAATAAAATGAATCCACTTCCGGTAGTACGCGCTTTAGTATCTGGGGGAGGGAATCGATGATGTAAGATTCCTCAAAACCAAGCAATTCTTTTGCGCCTTCAACTCCAAGTCGCACGCCTGTCCACGTTTCTTGTGCGGGTTGTTTCTTTTCTACAAATAATATTTGTCGCGGGTGTTCACCTTTTATAAGTAAAAGAGCTGCGTTCGGCTGAATATGTCCGGTAAGATAGTAAAAATTCGGATCCTGGTGATATTCATAGCTAACGTCATTTGCGCGTTGTTTCTCCGGTGCTGAGAGAAATAATGCCGCCGTTTTTGCCGCCATATACTTCATCACTGAATCGCGGCGGCTCTTATGAAATGATGCCGGTAAACGATCGGTGTCGTATTGGGCGTATTTATCTGAAATAGGTAAATGCTGCGCATTACCAATACCGATGGAGAGTAAAAGCAGAAGTATTGTACAGAAAATTCTTTTCAATGGAGGGAGTCGATTTTAGTTGCTAATGTCAGGTCGAGTTCCGTCACTCCGCCTGCCGAATGAGTTGACAAGGTCACGAAGACTTTATTATAGGAGTGCAAGAAAATATCAGGATGATGATCCATCGCCTCTGCTTCAGTAGCGATCTTGCCAATAAATGCTACCGCAGAAAGAAAATTCTCGCATTTGAATTCTTTTTCGATTGATTTTTTTGAAGCAGCATACATCCAGCCGCTCGGCAGTTTTGAGGTTAGCTCCAAGTCGTTCAGAAGCTTCATTGTTTATTCCAGTTCTTCGTCTGCTGTTTCGGTGACTTTCAATTTGCCGCCTTCATACAGCAGGTAGGTTTTCATGAAATCAGTGATGTCGCCGTTCATTACTGCCTGAACGTCGGTTTTTGCAACTTTCGTACGGTGATCTTTTACCATCGTATATGGCTGGAAGACATACGAACGAATCTGCGCACCCCACGACGCTTTCATTTTTTTGCCTTCGATCGCGGCAAGGCGAGCTTCTTCTATTTCGCGATTGATCGCAGCGATTCGGCTCTTGAGCATTTTCATTGCGCGTTCGCCGTTCTGTAACTGAGAGCGTTCTTCCTGACATGCGGCAATAACAATGTTCTCTTTTCCTGTCGAATCAATATACCGATAGGTTAAACGAACAGCCGTCTCGACTTTATTGACATTCTGTCCGCCTTTGCCGCCAGAACGATATGTGTCTCGCTGCAAAAACGCAGGATTGATAACGATCTCTTCGTTACCTTCTTCTATCACAGGATACGCATAAACGCTTGCAAAGCTCGTATGGCGTCGGGCATTCGCATCGAATGGGGAAATGCGTACAAGACGGTGGACTCCGTTCTCTGCTTTGAGATAGCCGAAAGCATTCTCGCCTTTAATTTCAAGCGTTGCAGATTTAATACCGGCGCCTTCACCCGGGAGTTCGTCCATCATCGAAACTTTATATCCGTTCTGCTCGCCCCAACGGGTGTACATTCGTTCGAGCATTTCCGACCAGTCCTGCGCTTCAGTGCCGCCTTGTCCGGCATTGATTGTGAGAATGGCGTCTTTATGATCGTCCGGACCGGAAAGCATCACAGCAACTTCCTGCGCCGAGAGGACATCTTCGATCTCTTGCAGTTCTTGATTAACTTGCGGGGCAAGTGATTCATCTTCCTCTGCAAGTTCGACAAGCGATTCGGAATCGTTTACGCGGGATTCCAGTGCACGAAATTCATCACGCTCTTTTTTCAAGCGTGTGAGTTCTTGCATTAACTTCTGGGCATTACGTTGGTCGCTCCAAAAATCGGGTGAGACGGACTGATCTTCAAGCGCGGCAATGCGCTTTGCTTTTGAAGCAAGGTCAAAGAGAGTCGCCGAGTTCTGCAAGACGTGTCCGCAGGTCGGCAATAGAGATGGCTATAAGTTCTGACATAATTATTCCTTAGTCAAGAGCCTAAAACGCAATTATAATACAAATTGTCCCAAATCAAACTAATTATCTCAATACCATCACTGGAAGTCGCTTTGTCAACCCATTAGACCGAATCAAACAAACATACATTCCTGGTGGAAAACGTGAGGCATCCCATTGATAAGAATGCTCGCCTCCCTCTAACTCGCCGGAGAATAACTCGGCACATTCCTTTCCAAGAATATCCACTATGTTCAAATTAACAAATTCTCTCTGCGAATTCGAAAATGAAATGGTGCTTATAGATGAGGTTGGATTCGGGAAGCATCTAAAGCGATCCGTCATGAGAGTAGTCGGACGAACCTCGTTAACTCCAAAGTCAGAGAGGCTCCGACGTCCGACAGTGCAGGCATTGAAGTATCCAAATAGATATCCGTTAAATGTATATAAAAGATTTGAAGAACCGAATTGACTGTAGTATTGGTCTATCCGGGTCCAGCTTGCTCCGTCGTTCGTCGTCATGTATATTCCGCCATCCGTGCCTGCAAAAAGGGTATTCCCAATCGCCAGGAGAGTATTGATCACTTCTCGACCGCCAGGGAAAAATCGCACATTACTATGATTTCCCATTCGATAGAGACCGATATTCGTCCCGGCGAAGACACACGTGTCAGTGGCTGCGATGCAATTGATGCTCCAGCCGATCGAAAGGGTTACAAAGCCCTTCCAGGTTACACCCTGGTCAGTAGAATAAGAGATACCGTCGCCAAAGTCCGTGGCGAATACTTCCGAACCTCTTGAAGCGAAACTGCTGAGGTTCAAAGGGAAAGTTTGATGGGCCCAAGTTTTGCCGGTATCCGTAGAAACATACGTACTGTCATTCCCATCGTTCGCAAGAAGATTCGACCCGATAACTGCGAGCCCGGTGATCTCTGTATCTTTTGACGGCGATCTGAGCTTTTGCCAATTGCTTCCGTAGTCTGTAGAAAGGAATAGGCCACTGGTAGTTTGAGCCCCTCCTGGATCAGGCGGCCTCTCAACACCTAAGAATAGGTTCGTACCGCCTGCGGCAAGAGAGGTTATCCAAGTGGCGGTGTTAACCAGCGGAGTAAGTGGAAGAGGGTACCAATTATCACCGTTGTTTGTCGTCGAATATACGCCGTCGGCAAGAGCGAAAAGGTGCGTGGTGGTTGATGCAAACTTGCCCACCTGTGACCAGGAAAGTCCGTTTCCGCCCGTTGCTATCCAATGATCGCCGTTATCAATAGATCGGAAAATGCCTGCTCTGTCATCGCTCCCGGCATACAGAACACCGCCTTCGCTCACAATTGTCGTTATAGGGCTGGCAGTCAATCCTGTGCAGATCGGTGTCCACGTATTTCCATTATCCGTTGACCTGAAGATGCTGTCATGATCTGTTGACATAAATACTGATCCGGAATTAAGTGTAACCCCAGTTATCATCCCAGTGTAGCTATCCATGGAATAGACTGTGTCCCAACTGGCTCTGTTATCAGTCGAACGAAAGAGCATGCTTGGAGAGGATACGGAACCTAAAGCGGCGGCAACAAAAATGGCTGAGTCACCGACTGCGATCGCATTGTTTATTCTGGAGATGCCAACGTTGATAATGTTCCATGTCGCCCCGTTAATAACGAGCGGAATGGTTGCAGTGTTAGAAGAGAATCCTCCAACGTAAAGGTTTGTGCTACGAATGGTAAGCGCATACGCTTGAGTAATACTGCCTATACTGTTTAAGCCGGTATCAATTTGTTCCCAGGTCTTACCTAGATCGATTGAGTAGATGAGACCTCCCACGGTCGCTGCAAACACTGTCTTTCCGCTGGTGGCAAGTGCATTCACATAATTGTAATTGTAGTTCAACCCCGAAAAATCAACCTGTTGCCAGGTTTTCCCGTTATCGGTGGAATACAGGAGTCCTCCATTCTCAAGCCCGGCATAGATCGTTGTCCCGCTATATGCAAGCGCCTTGACAAACCAGTTAGAGGCAATATTCTTCCAACTGATCCCCTTGTCACTAGAGTAATAAATGCCTTCGCCATGTGTCCCGAGAAATACATTATCTCCATTTGCCACGATGCACCTCGCATTCGCGTCAGTAGGGCCCTTAGTATCTACCCATTGAGCGAAAGCAGAGGGCACAATGCTAAGTGCGAGTCCAAGCACTAATGCAAGTAGGATGAATCGTTGTTTCATAGTCCGCTGCTTAAATGATTTCATTTAAAAAAATTAGAACTCTTTTTTTGAAAACGCATAGATTCCGAAAGAGAGGTAAATACAGCTCAATGCAAGTATCAACCCGATCGGCTCCCATTTAATCGGCATTCCAAGTATTGCATTTTTCATATTGTCGCCCATGTCGGATGCTTGTGGGAAGACATAGTACATAATTCCTGCGATCTCAGAGAGAGTTGATTTCCCTCCGCCGCCAACAATACTTTCTATTCCACGCAGAATGGAAATGAGCCCCGAAATGAAAAATAAGCCGATACCCACAATGATCGACAGAGCACTCGAACGCGAAAGAACGCTGATAAGAACAACGATCGAGTAAATGCCGGCATAGCCAAGCACAATAAATACAGTACTCAGCAAAAAAGATATATTCCAAATGCCTAATGACAGCGATACAACGATCCACATTCCGAGAATGAACCAAAACGCTTCAATAGCAATGATAGAGAGACTTGCAATATATCTTCCGAAAAGATATTGCCACCTCGGTACGGGTTTTGAAAGCAGAATATCGATCGTGCCTTTTTCCATCTGAGAGGTAATAAATCCGGTCGTGGCAAACACACCGATACAGATCGTCATAAAATATAGAATGCCGGAGATGATCGTATAAAAAATATCGAGCACCGTTACCTGCATCACCGAAGCCATCGCACCGTTCGTGCCTCGCATCTTCGTCTGTTGAAATTGATTCATTGCCTCTTTGACCGATGAACTTTGGAAGACAAAAAAGGTGATGATTATAATGACTGAAGAAAAAATAAAGAATCCGACAAGCGTTTTCTTCGAACGTGCTTCTCGGTAAGTTTCTTCGATGATCGCTAAAAATTGTCTCATAGTATCTTAATTTGCTTCTGCACGTGTGACTTCAGGGCTTCCGATGAGTTGGATGAACATATCTTCAAGCGAAGAACGCTTCTGATGAATGTCTTCGATCAAGATACTATTTGAACGTAGTTTGTCTATAAGAGCATTCAGCTCGGCGATCGAATCACACTCAACGACGAGCTTATTCTCCGCCTCATCCGCGGAAGAATGTGTGAGCAAATTGCGAGCAGCAACAAAATTCTCGGCTGATACTCGAAACTCGTAGATGTTTTTTTGCGAGGTCAGCGCATCGACCGTCCCTTCGGCAATGACTTTCCCTTGCCGCAATATCGCAACTCTATCGGAAATTCGTTCGACCTCCGAGAGAAGGTGTGAATTCAGGAATACGCTTTTTCCCTGATCTTTCAAATGCGTGAGTACGTCACGAATCTCTTTACGGCCCACCGGATCGACGCCGTCGGTCGGTTCGTCAAGAATGATCAGATCGGGGTCATTGATAAGCGCCTGTGCAAGCCCGAGCCGCTGCATCATTCCTTTCGAGTATTTTCGGACTTTCATTGTCCGCCAGTCGTTCATTCCGACAAGATGAAGCGTTTCATCAATCCTCTGTGAAAGAACAGCTGATTCGACATTGGAAAGTTTTCCAAAATAACTAAGAACTTGCTCGCCACTAAGGTGAAGAGGGTAGCGATGATTTTCCGGCAAATAACCGATCCGTTTCTTCGCGTCGATCGAACCGAGCGGATGACCAAGCAAATATCCAGAACCCGATGTGGGATAGACAATGCCGAGCAAACATTTAATAAATGTCGTTTTCCCGGCGCCGTTCGGACCGAGCAAGGAATATATCTCGCCGGGCTTGACCGAAAGCGAAACTCCTTGCAGCGCGGGTACGGCACTCGTGCCGCCACCGAAACGTTTTGCGAGACTATTGGTTGTAAGAATGTATTCCATCAATTATATTTCATCCGATGACGAATCTGAAGGTGTAAATATACCTAAATTATATTGCAATGTTACGACGACACGAAGAAAAGCTAGCCGTTATCACCGGAGCAGCAATCGGTAATGGCCGTGCAATGGCAAGCCGCCTTGCCGCGGAAGGAGCACAGGTGGTGATCGCCGATATTTCCGAAGCAACGGAGACGTTATCTGAGATTTCAGACCAAAAAAATGTCCTGACTCCATTATATGTAGAAACTGACATCACCGATCCGTTTTCAGTATCTAAACTCTCAGAAACGATAAAAGCAAGGTTCGGGCGCTTCGATATTCTCGTCAATAATGCCGGTGTGTATGATGAGGAACCATTCGAATTACTGACATTCGAAAAATGGAAGAGTGTCATCGATGTAAATTTAAATGGATTATTTTTAATGAGCAAAGCGGCGCTTTCATCAATGAAAGAGCATCATTTCGGACGCATCATTAATTTATCGAGCAATACCGTTTGGCTAGGGACGCCATTTCTCACGCATTATATTTCCAGCAAAATGGGAATTATCGGATTTACTCGTGCGCTTGCTGCCGAGGTAGGGCGTTTCGGGGTAACGGTCAATGCGATCACTGTCGGGCTGACGGCGACGCAACGACCTGCTGATTCAAAGTTCGGATCGTCAACAATGCTTGAGCATGTTCTGCCTGAGCAGGCGATCGCAAGAATGGAAACGCCGCAGGATATTGCCTCTGTCGTTTCCTTCTTGGCGTCAGACGATTCTGCGATCATTACCGGGCAAACGATCAACGTCGATGGCGGTGCTGCACGCCACTGAGGGAACTTCCGATAATCAATTTCTCTTATTTGTAGGCTTTTTGAATTCGGCGCCGTAGCCAAGTGGTAAGGCAGAGCTCTGCAAAAGCTCCATTCATCAGTTCAAATCTGATCGGCGCCTCTCCTGTGTAAGTAGTCTGTTGTCAAGAAAGAACAATACGTTGATCCGATCGCTGCGAATCATTGTCTTACTGGTGTTCATAGGTTTCCTCCCCAAATCTCTTTGCGCACAGGATTCGTCAGCAAGAAGTTCGAAAGTCAAACGCCAAAAGATTAACCTGGGAAGGCTTGTCAACTCACGATATTCCGAATTGGCTCCGATCATCTCTCCGAACGGAAAATTACTATTTTTTACGATGGGGAAGGAGAATCCGGCTAATCTTGGCGAAGAGCATTTACAAGATTGCTACGTTTCCCATTTATTGCCGAACGGTAAATGGTCGGCGCCAAAGAATCTCGGCGTACCGATCAATTCTACGGGCAACGACGCAATTCAAGGTGTTTCGCCCGATGGCCGAACACTCTTTATTAAAAACTTTGTGTATAATGAAACCAGCGGACTTTGCTTTGCCAGGCTTGACTCTACGGGAAACTGGAGGATTACGCCGATCACGATCAACGGATATTCTAATTCCAGCCGGCTTTCCTCGCAATGCATCAGTGTCAATGGAGACTATATCATTGTTTCGATCGAACGGGAAGATGGCTATGGCGGGCTTGATCTGTATGTTTGCAAGTTAATTGATAGAGCAAAGAATATCTACGGGCCACCCCAAAACTTAGGTCTTGTGCTTAATACGCAGGCAGATGATTTTGCTCCGTTCCTTGCCGCGGACAGCAAGACACTTTATTTTTCATCACGAGGGCGCGGAGGATACGGCGATGCAGACGTTTTTGTCACCAAACGGCTCGACGACTCGTGGGTGAATTGGACAGCGCCAAAAAATATGGGTCCTGATATTAACACAGAAGGGATGGATGCATATTACAGCGTACCCGCGTCAGGCGACGTTGCGTATTTTTCGTCGTTGAATGGCTCCAATGGACTTGATCTGTATAAGATCGAACTGTTACCTGACGAGCGTCCTGACCCGGTGATGCTTCTGCAAGGCAAGGTGACAAATGCTGCCGGAGAAATGATCCATGCTTCGGTCATGGCAACCGATCTGAAAATGAATATGGAGATCGCCCGCTCGGAATCTTCAGAAGGTTTAGGCGAATTCTTTCTTGTCCTGCCGAGCGACAACAATTATCGCATATCTGTTTCTGCAACCGGGTATTTGCCATATAGCACAGAGGTCGATGTCCCAAGCACATTACAATCTTCGGATACGTCAATTTCTGTCATTCTTGATACCATTGGCGTGGGAAGCGTTGCGACGATAGAAGATATCTATTTTGATTTTAACCAGGCAACTTTAAAACCCGAATCATTTTTTTCTCTCGATGCACTTTCGGAGTTGCTTCGGTCCAACCAAAAATGGATCGTTAGAATTGAAGGATATACCGATAGCGTTGGAACAATTGAATTTAATAAGCGTCTATCCTTTGAGCGCGCCAGATCAGTTGTCGAGTATCTTGTGAGTAAACATATTGAATTAAAGCGCCTTGAAGCTGTTGGCTTTGGCCCGGATGACCCTGTCGCTGACAATAGTACCGAAGAAGGGCGCAGGAAAAACCGGCGTGTTGAATTTCGGATCGTAAAAATATCGGGTGAAGAAAAATAAATATGGACCCCAAACAAAAGCATCAGATCGAAGAGTACGCAAAAGAGGAGGCTGGCAAGCTCGGCTTGGTAATTCTTCATTCTAACTTCAGGGGGAGCAGCCAGCGGCCTATCATAGAGATAACCCTTGACGGTGACAGGGCAATACTGGTTGAAGATTGCGAGAAGGTTAGCAAGTCAATACTGCAATTTATTGATAATCTGGTAAATAACGCAGTTAATTACCGACTCGATGTATTATCTCCAGGGATTGATGAACCATTGAATTATGATTTTCAGCTTAGAAGAAGCCTCGAAAAGACAATTGCCGTAAAATATAGGGCTGGCGAATCGATCGTTGAAAAAAAAGGGAAACTTGTCCATTATGATGATTTTCAGATTGGAATTTTAGAAACAGCCGCCTCCTCACGATCAGGGAAGTCAAAAGATGAACGGGTCACGACAATTGCACGAGCGGACATAAGTTCAATGAATCAAGTAGCTGTGATTCGGTAAATAATGGAACCGGAGTGAATTTTCGGGCTGATTTTACTGTTACATAATATCTCAAAAGCTGTTTTTCGGTATTCAGCAGACTTTGGGTGCCAAAGTCTGTTTGTATTTTAGGCTGTTTATGAACCCTCAAATTGTAGAATCATTCGCGGAGATGGTCCGCGAGAAAGGCATAGATCGCGATATCCTGATGTCCGTCATCGAGGAGACGTTCGCGATGATGGTGCGCAAAAAATATGGTCAGGAAGCGAAATTCGATATTGTTATGAATATGGACAAAGGCGATATCGAAATTTATCTTGAAAAGTCCGTCGTAAACATTGTAGAAGACCCAACGATACAGATCTCGGTTGCCGATGCACGTGCGAAATCGGGCGAAGACCTTGAAGATGGCGACGAATATGTAGAGATCATCCGTACGACAAAAGATTTTGGCCGCCGACTAATCATCACGGCAAAGCAGAACCTGAACCAAAAAATTCGTGAGATTGAAAAAGACAATCTGTATAACGAATACAATGGCCTTCTTGGTGATATTATCGTCGGCGAAGTGTATCAGCAGCGGCGTGGCGATCTATTTATTCTTCATGACCGTCGCGAACTTCTGCTGCCGGCAAGTGAGCAGATACAGCGTGAACGTTGGCGCAAAGGGGATAATATCCGTGCGCTTGTTAAAGAAGTACGGCGAAATTCAGTAAATTCGACCCCGATCGTCATTCTTTCGCGTACGGACAACCGCTTTCTTGCAAAGTTGATGGAGATTGAAGTACCTGAAATTTTTGACGGCTTTATTACGATCAAAGCAATTGCACGCGAACCAGGTGAGCGTGCAAAAGTCGCCGTTGAATCGAACGACGAGCGTATCGATCCGGTCGGCGCTTGCGTCGGAATGAAAGGCGTTCGTATTCACTCGATTGTTCGTGAATTGGCGAACGAAAGTATCGATGTTATTCCGTGGGCAGACGATCCTGCAGTATTTCTCGGCCGTGCATTGTCGCCGGCAAAGCTTATTTCTGTCGATCTTGACGAAGAGCATCATACGGCGACTGCTCTCGTCTCCGACGACCAGGTATCGCTTGCGATTGGCAAACAGGGTCAGAATGTTCGTCTTGCTTCAAAGCTAACCGGGTACCAGATCAATCTTGTCAAAGAAGCTCGCGACGAAGAAGATATCGAGCTTATCGAATTCCGCGACGAACTTGGGCTCGATCTTTACACCGAGCTTATTAAAACCCGCATCGATACAGCGCGTGAGTTTCTCGATGCGCCGGAAGAAGTGTTACTTAAAATTCCCGGACTTACACCCGAGCGTATCGGTGAAGTCAGAAAGATTTTATCTTCAGAGCTGACACAGGCTGATCAGGAACTTGAGACAATCGCCGAGAAAGCCGGTTTCAAACTGACCACTATGCGAGCAGAAGATAAAGAAGAGTCATCCGAGATCAAAGCTCAATGAGTGCGATGATACGGCTGGCTCAGTATAGAAGTCACGAATTTATTCAGAAACGTTCGAACGTATGGCGGTTGAATCGGCCGAAAAAACGAAGAAGCCTACTGTCCGAACCCTGGCAACAGAACTTAATATCAGCCATGACACACTGATCGAGTTCTTGCAGACCAAGGGGTTCACGGGCATTAAGACCATTATGTCAAAAATTGACGATGACGGTCTTGATGTTGTGATGAAACACTTCGGAAAAGAAAAGGACGTTGCTGAAAAACGTCAGAAAAAGGTCGCCGCATTTAAGGAAAAAAGAACCAAGCCGAAGACTGAGGCCGAAGTTGAGGCACCAAGGGCGCAGCCTGAGGCTGCTGAAAAAGCTTCCGAGAAAGAGATCGTTGAAGAAATAAAACCTCTTGATGTCCCTGAGCAGAAGAAAAAAGAGGTTGAAGTTACTATTGAACAACCCGCAGCCGATGAGAATGAAGTTTTGGCTGCGCAAGAACCGGTCATCTCGGATGCTGTCGAAACTCCTGCAAAAGAAGTCCATGAAGTTGCAGAAGATGACCATGATCACGAAGCAAGGCGCAAACGCAGAAAAAAGAAAACCACTACGCTTTTGATGTCTTCCGGCACTGAAAATGCTGCCGTTATGCCGGGGCTCAAGATCAAAGGGAAGATCGATCTCGAAGCATTAAAGCCCCAAAAGAAAGAACAGCCGAAACCTGTTCTGCAGAAAAAATCAGAAATTAAACGGGATAAATTCAAGCCCGGTGACTCCCGCAGAAATAAGATTGACTTTGGCGAAACTGATACAACAAAGAAGCGCGGTCGCACCGATAAGCCGGCTGTTAACGATCGTGACGTAAAAGACGCCGTCAGGCGGACAATGACAGGCCTTGACGAGGGCCGCAGCCTTGCCGGACGTGCGCGAATGAGGAAACAAAAGCGCAAAGAGCGCCACGAAACCGAAGAACGCAAGCTTCAGGAGCAGACTGCTGAAGAAGCTACGGTCATTCGCCCGACAGAATTTGTGACGGCCAATGAGCTCGCCAATTTAATGAATGTTGATGTCGGCGAGATCATCACGAAGTGCATTGCGCTCGGCTTGATGGTTTCCATCAATCAGCGCCTTGATAAAGATACAATTCAGCTCGTAGCCGACGAATTCGGATTTACGGTTGAATTCCAGGAGGAGTACACGACCGATACTCTTGAAGATGAAGAAGACGCGCCTGAGACACTAAAGACTCGTCCTCCGGTCGTAACGATCATGGGCCACGTCGATCACGGTAAAACATCGCTGCTTGATTATATCCGTAAATCGAACGTTGTCGCAGGTGAATCAGGCGGCATCACGCAGCATATCGGCGCTTACGAAGTGTCGCTCGATAACGGACGTCAGATCACATTTCTCGATACGCCGGGCCACGAAGCATTTACAGCAATGCGCGCCCGCGGCGCGCAAGTGACGGATATTGTTATTCTCGTCGTTGCTGCCGATGATAACGTAATGCCGCAAACATGGGAAGCTATTTCACACGCCCAAGCAGCGAGCGTCCCGATCGTTATTGCGCTCAATAAAATCGATCGCCCAGAGTCGAATCCTGACCGGATTCGTCAGCAGCTTTCGGATAAGAACGTTCTTGTAGAAGAATGGGGCGGGAAATACGGCACAGTAGAAATTTCTGCCAGAACAGGGAAGAATATCGACAAATTATTAGAGCGTGTCCTGCTCGAAGCAGATATTCTTGACTTGAAAGCAAACCCTGATCGTGTAGCGCGGGGTGTTGTTATTGAAGCAGAGGTCGATCGCGGCAGAGGGACTCAGGCGACGGTTCTTGTTCAGAAGGGGACACTTAAAATGGGTGATCCGTTCATCGCCGGGATGTATTCCGGCCGCGTGCGCGCTATGTTCGATGAACGCGGAAATAGGGTAGAGATCGCCCCACCGTCACGGCCGGTTCAATTGCTCGGCTTTGACGGTATTCCACAAGCCGGAGACCAATTTATTGTTGTTGATTCGGACAGTCTTGCAAAAGATATTTCCAGCAGACGGCTGCAACTCAGACGCGAACAGAATTTCAAACAAATTCACAGCGTCATCAGCCTCGATGATATTTCACAGCAGATCAAAGAGGGGAATATCCAAAACCTTCGGATTATTCTCAAAGGTGACGTTGACGGGTCTGTTGAAGCATTGGCTGACTCCTTGCTGCGCTTATCGACTGCCGAAGTAAAAGTGGATATCATCCATCGCGCTGTTGGCGCGATTACTGAGAACGATGTCGTTCTTGCCGCAGCGAGCAACGCGATCATTGTCGGCTTCCATGTCAGGCCGAATATAGACGCGCGAAAACTTGCTGCAGCCGAGCATGTTGATATTCGTCTGTATAACGTCATTTACGATTGTATAAACGAAATTCGCACGGCACTCGAGGGTATGCTTGCACCCGAGCAAAAAGAAGAAGTCATCGGTTCTGCCGAAGTCCGCGACCTCTTTAAAGTACCGAAGGTTGGTACTGTTGCCGGATGTTACGTGCTCGACGGAAAACTCATTCGCAATGCGAAGGTGCGCGTCGTACGTGACGGTATTGAAGTTTTCAATGGTGCGCTTTCGTCACTGAAGCGATTTAAAGACGATGTCCGCGAAGTTGATACAGGCTATGAATGCGGTCTGAGCCTTGAAAACTTTAATGACCTCAAAGTCGGCGATATCATCGAAGACTATAAGATCGTCGAAGTGAAGCGTAAGCTTGAAACGACCGTACCTGCACGTTAATTGTTGCAACTATGTCTATCAGGACCGAACGTGTAGCCGGAGAAATTCAAAAATCACTTGCGGAAATTCTGCAACAGGATTTCTCATATCTTTATGACGGATTATTGACTGTTACGACCGTTCGAGTCACTCCCGATCTCCGTCATTGCAAAGCATATATTTCTCTCATTTCGAAGAATGCCTCCAGAGATCAGTCCTTATTGAAAATTCAAAAAGAGACCCCGCGTATTCGTATGGCTCTTGCGCATTCTGTCCGGATGCGATACGTACCTGAATTGCACTTCTACCTCGATGACACTCAGGATGAAGTTGACCGCATCGAGCATTTATTTAAAGAAATCCACCGCCGTGAAGACCAGCACAAAGATCGAGAATGATCTCATTCCGATCTTTACCAAGAGTGATCTGGAGTCGAGAAGTGCAGAAGTGACGCAGCAATTGCTCTCACTTAATGGCGGAATGCTTCTGGTCGATAAGATATACGGAGTTACTTCGTTCGTTGTTGTCTATTCCCTGAGAAAACAACTTTCATCTCTAAGCGATGGGGCTTGGATCAAAGTTGGGCACGCCGGCACACTTGATCCACTTGCGACAGGTCTTGTCATCGTCGGATCGAGACGGGCGACGCGATCGCTGACTTCATTTCTCGGGGCAGAGAAAGAATATGAGGTCGAGCTCCGTCTCGGCATCACCACTCCGAGTTTTGATCTCGAAAGACCGATAACAGTGACGCATGATCTGTCCGGAATCACTACAGGTGAAGTTGAGGACTGCGTATTAACTTTTATCGGCAAACAATCTCAAACTCCGCCGATATTCAGCGCTATCAAGCAAAACGGTAAGCCTGTCTATAAAAAAGCTCACAAAGGAAAGAAAGTTGAGATGGGGCCGAAAGAGGTCGAAATATATTCTATCAGCGGCATTACAGTTAATTTCCCGTATGTCCGATTTACCGTTGCTTGCTCGAAGGGTACTTATATTCGAAGCCTTGTGAACGATATTGGTCAAAAACTCGGTACGGGAGCCACCCTTATCAACCTCAGGCGTACAAAGATCGGCAATTTTTCGGTTACGGACGCGATCGAACAATCACAAATTTCTTCTCTTGCTGCTCAAATTGCTTAGTGAATGAAAATAACTCACGGAATTGAGCAGATAAAATTTGCAAAGCTCACTGCAACGACGCTCGGCAGTTATGACGGACTTCACCTAGGGCATCGGGATATTCTCCAAACGTTAATAAACAGGAAAACTGATAGCGGTTATTCACGCTCAGTCGTTGTCACGTTCGACCCTCATCCTCAAGAAATATTGCGAAAGAATAATACTGACATACAACTGCTGACAACGATCGAAGAACGGCTTGAGCTCTTTGCTTCTGCAGGTATAGATGAGACTGTTATCATTGCGTTCACCAAAGAATTTTCCGAGACAACATATCGAGATTTCTTTAATAATATTCTGGTCGATAAATTAGGGACTCGTGAAATGATTGTCGGTCACGATCATGCGTTTGGAAAGAATAGGGAAGGTGATATTGCTCACTTAAAGATACTTGCAGCAGAACGGGAGGTCGCCGTTACAGAAGTACCACCGCATAGGATCGCTAATGAAACGATCAGCTCGACCAAGATCCGGCATTATCTACTCGGCGGGGATATTCAGATTGCTAATTCATATCTCGGAAGGAAATATTCATTAACAGGAGTTGTCGTCAGCGGAGATAAGTTGGGGCGTACACTTGGTTTTCCAACGGCTAATGTCAAGATTCCTGCGAATAAACTCATTCCAAAAGATGGCATCTATGCCGGCATCGCTTCACATCAAACTAATGATTATTTGGCGGCAATAAGCATCGGAACGCGCCCGACTGTCACGGAATCGCCCAATCGAATTATTGAAGCAGCATTACTTGATTTTTCAGGCGATCTCTACGACGAACAAATTCGTCTCTCCCTTTCTGATTATTTGCGCGACCAAATAAAATTCGCTTCTCTTGAAGAATTAAAAGGACAGATTGAGCAAGACATCGAGCTTGTAAAAGAATTGTCGGAATGATCTGTTTTTTTCTCTGTATATTTGTATGTTGTAACAAACATTCAAAATATATATGAAGAAGGTTCTGCTCTTTGTTTTGTCGTTCGTGGTGCTCGATATCAGTAATGCTTTAGCCCTCCCGAGATTTGCGTTAAAGAAAGGTGATATAACGTGCGGCGGGTGTCACGCAAACCCGACCGGCGGGGGACTTCGCTCTGAAGGCGGCGAATCGTTTTCCGTCAATCAACTTCCAATGTGGAAACGAGGTGAAACGTTTACCGGCCACATAGCTTCAGGTATCACGCTCGGTGCCGACTGGAGAAGCCAGTTCTTATATTTTACACAGAAGCAGCCTGCAAGTTCCGGTATCGGGGATACCACGTTAACGACAAACACATTTCATGCGATGAGCTACGCCATTGAACTTGGGGTTCAGGCTACAAAGACACTGTATGGATATTTGCGTTACGATCCTATTACACCAAATCCCGAAGCGTATGCGATGCTTCATATTGTTCATCCGTCCGGCGAACTGATCGAAGCAACAGATGCGGTGAACGATGTTTATGTCAAATTCGGAGCATTTCTTCCCGCATTTGGTATTCGATTTGATGATCATACCATTTATTCTAAAGGCGGGAATGCAAGTATTTCCGGTTTCGGCAGCGCAGGACTTTTCTGGGGGTATGGCTATCGAGATGTAGGAGCAGAGGCGGGGATATATTTATTCGACCATCTGAGTGTCAATGTTGGCCTATATAATGGCAACGAAGGCGGTTCATTCCAAAATTTTGCCACTGCGAACACGAATAAAGCACTTTGTGCGCGAGCAAATCTTGCCGGCGAACTGATCGAAGATGTGCTTTCCGGAGAGATCGGCGGCTCGTTCTATTCTCATCAATTAACCGACGGTACAGGCGCTAACGCTCCAAGTCTCTCGCTCTTTGCCATTCACGGCGGTCTGCGTGCAGGCCCCATATCGGTTTTGGCAGAATTCGATAACGGAAAAAATGTCAATACAAATAACGGCTTGACGTACTTTCCAAAAGCCACAGCAATGGTATTTGAAGGAACGGTCAGCATTACAAAAGGGCTTGACGGATTACTTCGCTTCGAAACGTACGAGAATAAAGATATTAGTGATAATGTGCAGACCCAAGTGAAAAGCCGCATTACAGTCGGAGCTCAGTGGTTTCCGCTGCGGTTTCTTGAAGTGCGTCCGGAGTTTCGAACTGCTACTGTGGAAATCCCAAATTCATCGAATGCAACGCTCAGAGATCAATTAACGCAAACGACATTTCTGACCCAAATACACTTATTCTTTTGACCTATGGCGTCGGGAATGATCAATGAGAAGCGTTTCTCAAGCATATCGGATCCGGAAATAATATCATCGGATGAAGGAGCATTTCTCCTTCGTGTTGGCGGAGGGCTTGTCGAGGTATATCGCACAGGTCAAGAAAGCTATTCAGACGGCAATTCCTTACATGATATTTCGGTCACCATAGAATCGGACAGAGAACGGTTAGTAAACGAAAGATTTGCTACCTTTGGGCTGGGCAAAGAAGGGGCGGCAGTAAAGAAAACCAATATCGTAAAAGCGCCAATGCCGGGTATGGTAAAATCAGTTTTAGTTGAAGCCGGGTTACACGTCACACGAGGCACGGCTATCATTATCCTCGAAGCAATGAAAATGGAAAATTCCATAACAGCGACAATTGACGGGGTAATCATAAAGCTTTCTGTAAGTCAAGGAATGTCACTTGAAAAGAATGCCATTATATGCGAGATCGAGCCGAGAACTTAAAAGAAAATTGGGATAAAATAGATACTTTACATAATGTATCTATTAACAAGATTATCTATTTGCTTCCTTTAGTTTTTGTTCGATCATTCTCAGTGTGTCAAGCTTCCGATCTATCTTTGCTTCATAGTCAGCAGCATTCCAGTATCCCTGGTCTTCAAAGTAGCCTTTAACGAGGAAATTATGCTTCAACGCTTCTGTTACTTCTTCGGTATTTCCGGCCGTTTTTGTTAGTTTTTGCATCAGATCCTTGACCTGAAAGATCGATGAGCTGAGAGATTTCAAGCTTCCTTCAAGATCGACATATAAGCCGCTGTCATTGACGAGTTTTGCCACAGTGCCATTGCCGGTTCTAAGTTTTTCCAATATCTCTCGTACAGCAGATGCGCTTTGCTCGACATCCGATGTTAGATTCTTCATGGCAGAATTTGCAGTACCAACTGTCGAAGAGATATTTGCCATCAGGTCATTCGTCGTCCCAATCGTTTTTGTAAGCTGGATATAGAGCTGGTCATTCGTCAAAAGGCTCCCTAAGGTGCCTTTACCGGAATTTATTCCCTCAATCAATCCATTGAGGTTTCTAAGCACAGCATTAGTATTAGTCGCTACGAGCGTGACTGTATCCATAATAGTACCAAGCTCAAACCCTGAAACTCCAGGAATAAAACTTCCCGGCGGAATCGGCTCCGAGGTAACCGCACCGACCGAGATCGAAAGGGCCTTATTCCCCACTAATCCTTCCGTAATAATTGATACTTTGGAATCGACGTGTATCAGATGAAGGGCATTTTTAACGACGTATAACTTTACAACGACTGAATCTCCTGCCTTTTCGGGAAGATTGATCGTACTGACCGAGCCAACGTTAATTCCTGAAATTTGAACTTGAGCTCCTTCTTTTAATCCATTGACTTCTTTTAATTTAGCATAATAATTATAGGTATTACTAAATAGTTTTTGTTTATCCCCAATTAAAAATACTCCAATTACTAATAAGCTAAAGCAAAGTATGATGAAGAATCCTGTTCTTATTACCGGTGCCTTTGAAATTTTCATTTCTATTTCAAGCTATGTGTAGAATTTGGTCTCGCCTTGTCCTATCTAAATTCGCTGAACGAAGAAACTCAATAAGATGCTCTTGATTCGACGTTTTTATATCCTCAATGGGGCCGTCAAATATCGCCTTACCTGCTTGCAACACCATAACACGGTCGCTGACGGTATAGGTCGTCGGCAGATCGTGGGTGACTACGATAGATGCAACGCGAAGTTCCTGCTGAAGATCGAGGATCAGCTCGGCAATGGATGAGGCTGTTATCGGGTCGAGCCCGGTGGTTGGCTCATCGTACAAAATAAGTTTAGGCTGCAACACGATCGACCGCGCCAAACCGGCCCGCTTTCGCTGTCCGCCGGAGAGCATTGCAGGCATTTCGTCTATCTTTTCACCTAGCCCGACTAATCCCAGCGCTTTGGTTATTCTGGCTTCACGCTCTTGCAGGGACAACGTTGTATGCCTTGAAAGCACGAGGTTAAGGTTTTCGCCGACCGTCATCGAGTCGAACAACGCGCCGCCTTGGAAAAGAAAGCCGATCTGCTTGCGCATCCCGAATAATTCTTTATCGGTCATCACGGAAATCGGCTTACCCTCGAAATATACTTCTCCTGAATCGCATTGAAGAAGCCCGACGATCACCTTCAACAGAACACTCTTCCCTACTCCGCTCTTGCCAAGAACGGCAAGCGTCTCACCCTCTCGAACGGTCAGTGAGACATCCCGAAGCACTTCAAGAGCGCCGAATGACTTCGAGACTTTTTCGACCGATACAATGATATTCCCGCGGGTCATTGTGTAGTATCGAAAAGTAAGACAGTGAGTTTTACAACAAGCATGTCGGTAATTAAAATGAGCAACGAACTGATGACGACCGCATCAGTTGCCGATCTTCCGACTCCTTCGGTCCCACCTTTTGAATTAAAGCCTTCATAACAACCGACGATACCCATAATAAAGCCAAATATGATGGTCTTTATTACTCCGGGTAAGAAATCGACAAACGTCAGGCTGTTCATAATGCTACTATAATAGAGCCGGTAGCTCATTCCTGCATCAACATATTGTACGGTCGCAGAACCGAGCATTGCGATCACGTCTGCATAGACCGTCAGGAGCGGCATAGCGATCGTGCAAGCGAGTACCCGAGTAACGACAAGATAATTGAACGGATCGAGAGCGGCGACTTCCATTGCATCGATCTGTTCGGTGACGCGCATCGAGCCAAGTTCAGCCCCGATACCAGCGGCAACACGGCCTGCAACAATAACAGAAACGATCACCGGGCATAATTCCCGCAGCGCACTAACCGCTACCATCCCGGGGACGAATGCCTCCGCGCCGAATTTTATCATCATCGGGCGGCTTTGCAATGTGAGGACAGCCCCGATAACGATTGCAACAACAGCCACTAGGGCAAATGACCGGACTCCTTCTTCATAGGTTTGTTTTATTGCCTCCTTGAGTTCAAACGGAGGCCTAAAAAGTCTGATAAAAAAACGACCGCTAAACAGACCGATCCTACCGATCTTCTCAAGTATTTGTCTTACTGAAAGTGAGGCTGTTATTTTCACTTGCTCTTCAAAAAAAATATAGGCACATATACTTCGTGCCTATAACGTTAACGTCAGTGAAAACAGTAACTTATTTCTTGCCCTTTGTCGCTTTGATGTACTCTAACCCTTTTTTTGCATCTTCATTTTTAGGATCGATCGTGAGTACTTTTTTATAGTTTTCGTCAGCTTTGTCTAACTTTTTCAGCTGCAAATAATCGATCGCAAGCACATTATACACTTTTACCAGATATGGCGACGAACTCGATAAATATTTTTGCGCGTGGTTCGCCTCGAGCATTGTGGCACATTTCTCAAATTTCTTAAACGTATAATATTTAATTCCAAGGCGGGCGTATGCCTCACCCACAGCATCTTTTTGTTTGGTCGTCGAAGCAAGTGCCGCCGCCTGATCGATATATTTTTCAGCTTCGCCTATTGTCGAATCTGAACCCATCGAAACATCTCCTAAGCCGACAAGCGCATTTACATTCTTAGGGTCTTTCTGCAAGACTGAATTAAACGTGGCTCGAGCATCGTCCGGCATTGATGCAAATGTAAATAACTGACCGGCGTTAATAAGATCGTCAAGAGAATTATCTAACGAATTCTCGGTAATATATTCTTTTGCTTCATCACCATATTTATGCTCTGCATGAAGCAAGCTGATAATAAGGCCATACAACTTGATCTTTTCCTCTTTAGAACGGACGGTATCGCCAATAAATGACTGATTCATTTTCGCGACTCCGGCTGCAGTATCGCCTTTCGATACGAGTGTATATCCCCATATCGTCATATCTTCGGGCCCTAAATTTTTGACCTGAGAGAACATAGAATCCGCTTTTGCAAATTCTTTGGATGAGTAATAGCTCTTGGCCAAATACAACGGAACATATGCTTTTAGTGAATCATCTTTGGCTGCTTTTTCAAGGTACGGCAATGCTTTTTGATATTGGTTATTAGCCGAAAGTGACTGCGCTGCAAGCCAAATGCCGTCCATGTCATTTGATTCAAGAGTTGTATATTTCTCTGCATATGTTGCAGCATTTCCATACTGTCTTGCCCAGAAGAAGATGCGGGCTATCTCGTAATACGCACGCGAATACGACGAATCGATCTTCGTGATCTTGATCCATTCATTGATGGATTCGTCATATTTCCTGTTCCTAAAATATAGGCCTGCCAGCTTTGCTTGAACGGTTACATCTTTGGGGTCAAGCTTTTCAGCCGATTGATATTGTTCGATCGCAAGCTGTGTGGCATGTTGCCGTTCATACAGCTCTGCTAAACCGATATATGAATGCACATCGTTGGCATTGACAGCCTGGGCCTGGTAAAGAGTGATCTCGGCAGACTTTAATGAATCTACCGAAATGTAAAAACGTGCCAATGAGAGATACGTGCTGACATTCTTATCATCGTATTTTATCGCTTGCCGAAATTCTTTAACTGCATCTTCTCTTTTGCCTTGTTTGCCAAAAAGCATTCCTCGGGCGGTACGAACAAGGACACTTTTATGCTCAATATCGTAGGCAGTATTAAGAGTTGCTTCGGCATCCGATAAAGACTTTTGATTTTCAATTATTGCGATCGCATACGCCGCCTGAGCGTCTGCATTCTTGGGATTTGTATTCGCAAGAGACTGCAGATTAGTCAGCGCTTGCTTGGCATTGCCGATCTCAATGAGTTTCAGGGACCTTGCGATCTGATCTGAAACAGACTGGCCGTAGAAAGCTCTGTGTGAAAAAAAGAGGAAACTAAGAATGGTGAGTAAAAATACGGGGGTTCGAAAACGGTTCATTTGTGATTAAATTTATCAATTACATTTACGAGCAAATCTCGTGCCGTGTTCCTAAACAGCAAAGAAAACAGAGGAATTTCTCATATTTATAACTCTATATTAATTTATTGTAATTAAAGAGGTTAAATCGTTCATTTTGAGGGTACGATGCGAATTATTTGTGTTCTTGGCAGGACATCGTATTTCATAAACACCCGTTGGCCGTTGGCCGTCATAGCATAGGCCAAAAAGCCCCGCGGGAGTGTATTCGGAAGCTCGTTCGTATAGGCACAGACCCTTGATGCGAGCGGGTAATTGCCTTGATAAAGATAGGCCAGATGAAGTTGTACCGGTTCGTCACTCTTCGCTGATGAAATCCGAAGACTTTTTACCGAGCTATCCCCTTTTGCAGTGAGTTCGTGCATCCAAGATGAACTTATAAAACCAATGCCTGCCGGGTCGGATTTGACGGCAGAAATGACACTATCGGTCGTTTGCAGACGGGAAATTCTGCCGGAAAGAGTCTTATCTGAGAAATTGAAGATCGAATCCAGGATGGCTTCTGTGGCTGACAAATACGATGTCGAATAATAATGCTCGCTCAGCTTTCCGTCACAAAGTTGACGCAGCGAATCGAGCGAGATCGAGTTACGAGGGTTATCTCGAGAAACAATAACAGCAAGTCCTTCGAGGGCTACATCGAATTCCGGAAGATCTATTTTTTGCGAGTCCAGCACCGAGCGCTCTTTCTTCGTCAAAGGCCGCGCGGTCAAAACCAGCCGGGTTTTATTTTGAAGCAATGCGTCGAGAGCGCTAGCTGCATCCATATACCGCACAGTAACATGGGCATTCGGCATTTCGAGATTAAACCCGGTGACCAGGCTATCAACCGCAGGCTTTAACGTTTCATCGGCAACAAGCTCGAACGAACCGGACGTTGCCGTATCAGGTATTGCAACAGGCTTTTGCTGTTTCCCGCATGACAGGAGCAGCACAAGAGACAATGCGATGACCGTTCTACATGACGTTCTCACTTGTGCGTCGGCTCCTTTTTGCGCAACCCACCGATTGCCGTAGATAAACGGAATATCCCGTAGAGCATAAGCAATATGGCCAGCACGGTTCGTAATGTTGGGTTTAACTCTGTTAGCAGCGATCCGCCGATAAGCATGTAAATTCCAAGCCCCAGCGCAACGATGCCGAATAGAAGAAATACGAGCGATACAAGTCTCATAGACAAAGATTAAATATACTACAAATATAAAAAATGCGGCTGAGGGGCGCCGCATTTTTGGAAAATCGTTACAAAACCCGTCAGTGACTAAGCCGAAAGACGATCGGCAAAGTCCACCATACGCGTACCGGAACTCCATTCTGCCGCGCAGGGGTAAAACGAGCCTTCATCAGCGCGTCTGTCGCTGCCTGATTGAAAATATCGTTGTCTGATTTATCGATGTGAACTTGCTCCACGTGCCCGTCTTTACCAATAAGGACGGAAGCAGTCACCTTACCTTCGACGCCGGAGCGCTTTGCAACTTCTGGGTAGGCGACGAGTGATTGGATATTCTGGATCGGCTTCGGCTCGTCCTGTATGTCAACAAATGCATCACGATCGGGAATATCTTCTTTTGCAGGCTCGGCAGGTGCGTCAACGTGGACAGCGTTTCCATTGCCAATAACGGCTGCACCACTTCCCTCCCCGGGAGTTGTACTCTGCACAGGAATATTATTCAGGTCGGGCATCGTCTGATTCGGCGCCTGAATATCAGGAACAGGAACAGGAATACCGAACGTCGGCTTCGCTACATCAACTGTCGGAGCAGGTGCAACCGGAGCGGCCATCTGATTATCTTCAGTCGATGGTGGCGGCGCAAGCTCAGCAATGCTGCTCAGATGACGTACATGGGGTACTTTCGACTCATCTTCGGTCCCTAAAGCCTTGTAAATAAAATACGAAGCAAAGAGCAAACAATGCAGTATGACGGCGATCGCAAAACTACGCAATACATTCTTGCGCTCGCTCTTGATCATATCGATCGCTCCGTAGAGATCCATTCCCGGAAGCATTAGGTCAGAAAGTCCCATTATTCGTTTTCCATCCGATAATTATTATAGCGAACCGACAAGCTGAAAATCTTTATCGTCCATTGTGACGATACTGAACCGCTTTTCCGTTTGGCCTAGCTTTGCCTGAACAAGATTGAGGTTATCAATCAGATCGACGAGTCGTTGATACAATGCTCCTCGATCGATCTTGATGAGCGTCGATGTTTTTGGATTTTGACGCAGCCTGTTCTCTAAGACCGACGGCACATCTTTTGTCGTTATTTTTACAGGAGGCTGATCGCCAACATTCCAAAACACAGCGTCATCTTTGCGAAGCATCAGCGTCAGCAAATTCGACTGCGCAACCTCAACATTCACTTTGCTATCCGGCGGAAGGGATATTTCCATCACTTGCGGAGTGCTTAACGTTGTTGTCAATATAAAAAAGGTAAGCAAAAGGAATGCCACATCAACCATCGGCGTCATATCGAGGTGAACACCGACCCGTTTCGCGCCTTTTTTGCCTTTTTTACCGCCTCCGGAAGCTTGTACTACTTCTGCCATTGACTTGCTTTACTGGTGTACATTCGTGAAAATTACAAATAGTCGTGCAATATGCAATTATTTGCCAGAGCGCTATTGCTTCGACTGCGTCACTAAATTGAATCTGGTAGCGCCGTACTTTTGCATATCGCGCATAATATCATCAACATACCCGTAACTGAGATTTTTATCGGCATCGATCGCATAGCGCATCGACGAATTTTGCAATCTCGTTGCTTTGATAGCTGCGGGTACTTCTGATTTTTTTATCATCAGTTCCGGAATTTTAGCCAGCGCTTTGTCATCGTATGGCTGATTCGTTTTCGGATCGATATGGCCAAGCTCCTTAAAGATCGGAATGCGATCTTTCTCGTTGGCAACACTATAGTAGATCAGCGTATCAGGTGTTTCGCCGGGCGCGACTTGTGACATTCCGATGGTAAGAACGGCGATCTTGACGTCCGGCAATTTTGTCGTATCGGCTTCTGCACGCGGGAGCGAGATCGCAAGGGCCTCAGTGTCGGACTTAAATGTTGCCGTAAACATAAAGAATGTCACGAGCAAAAAACCGACATCCACCATCGGTGTCATATCAATACGAAACCCATGCCGCTTCAGTTTTGCTTTTGGCATAATTATGGACGTAGTTTATGTGATCGACCCTTCGTTTAAGCAGTTGTGCTCGCAAAGCGAGTCTTGAGCGATTCGAGCAGGTTCAGTGAGGCTTCGTCGATCATATACATAAACTTATCTACTTTGGTCGTGTAGAAATTATAGAATATAATGGCCAGGATGGCTGTCCCGATTCCGAGAGCTGTATTGAACAGAGCTTCCGAAATAGCGATCGAGAGCTGCGATGCGGCCGCACCGCCGCCGCTGCTGCCGAGCGCCGCGAATGCCTTGATCATACCGATAACAGTGCCCAGTAGCCCTACCATGGTTGCAATAGAAGCAATGGTAGAAAGAATAACTAAGTTTTGCTCCATTAACGGTGTTTCAAGCATCGTTACTTCATCAAGGGACTTCTTGACCTCTTCGATCTTTTCTTCCTGACTCAATGACTGGCTCGACTGAATACCTTTGAAACGTGAAACTCCGGCACGAAGAATGTTCGCTACGCTCCCCTTTTGCTGGTCACAAAGATCCATCACGGCGTCAAGATTCTTTTCGTCGAGAAATTTTCCGGACTTACGCAAAAATTCGTCCAGGTCTTTTCTGCCCTTCGCTTTTTGAAGGCTCAGCCAACGCTCAATAACAAACGTAACGACCATGATAGACAGACCGATCAGGATCGGCACCAAAAGTCCGCCGGTGTACATCATCCCCATCCAATTCGTCGGATGTTCTTTGATGCTCGGATCGGAAAAATTTGCAGGAGCGCCGAGAAGAATAAAATAGATCAGTGGTCCGACAACGACCACAGCAAGCAGGATAACTATGGTAACGAAGAGCGTATTCTTTTTCATACGAAATGAGCGTAAGTTTAAAAGTTAAAAAATTCGAGTTGGTATTCTCAACTCATAACAAACACAGAAATTTACCGGATGTTGCAGTACGCACAGCCGTGAAATGCAAAACGAATGGCTGAAAACACCATTTTAGGCATTCGAATTTCATAAAAGATTTTGATTTAAAGAACTTTTAATAGTCGCCGAAAGGAGCTTCTCTGTCTCTGATCTGAAAAGTTCTTTCGCAGATCGAATATGCGGCAAGAGGTCGTCGCGCCGATAAAGAATCGTTAATTCCCTATATAGTAGCGGCTTAAAGAGCGGAATTGGAGCAATACCGTGTCGAATCTTCTCATCGAGCAACATATGACCATAAATAGGTCCCGCAAATTCCCCATTTAAAACAAGTTTTCCGAGCAGCGTGTAATCGTCACTTTCGAGTGCAATATCCGGTCTCAAATTCACCGTTCGAATAAGTTGTTCAAGAGGCTTTCTCAAACGATCTGCTGTTGAAGGAAGGCAAAAGCGCATCTTCTGTAAGGCTTTTTTCGATACTCTTTTTGCTTCTTTTTTTGCGACTCCAATAAAAACCGGATCACGAAAGAGTATTTCGGATGAGACCGATTTTATTTTAGGTCGGGGCGCGAATGCAAGATCGACCCGCCCAGTTGTGAGCGCTTCAATGATTTCTGCTTGCTCTGCGGAGACAATAGAATCAATAGTGATCAAAGGAAATGCTCGTCGCAGAGATGTATATAGATGTGGAAAGACATATTGCATAAACCCCTGCCGCCCGGCGATCTTAATAGACCCTTTATCGGTTGGGAGTGATCTTGAATTTGATAATATCTCCGACTCTGTGCGCAGCATTGTTCTAAAGAGTGGGAACAGCTCTTTCCCTTTTCGCGTGAGCATGACACCGAGTTTAGAGCGAATAAATAATTGTACACCAAGCTCTCGTTCGAAGTGCATCAGCGCCGTAGATACTGCAGGCTGTGTGACACCGATTCGTCTGGCAACTGCATTGATCGACCCAAGCGATACAAGATGTTCACAGATCTCGATTTGTTGAAGTGTCATAATAATAATCTATATTAGAAATTAGCAACATTAATTACATTTATTATAATTTCATTTGTTTTATTAACAGTTCAAATTCAAGGAATTCAAAAATGGCAAAGACATATAAAAACGTGAATCCCACTCACCCGAATGTTGCTTCGAATGGCAAGGCCGAAGCAAAAGTCGGAACAGAGCTTGTAAAGCGAGCCCTCCCGGCAATGCTGAAGGGCGGTGTCATTATGGATGTGGTTAATGCTGACCAAGCAAAGATAGCCGAAGATGCGGGCGCCTGTGCTGTAATGGCGCTCGAACGTGTCCCTGCCGACATTCGTGCTCATGGTGGCGTTGCACGTATGTCCGACCCCGAACTCATTATTGAGATCATTGAATCGGTCTCCATTCCTGTAATGGCAAAAGCACGTATCGGTCATTTTGTTGAAGCGCAAATTCTTCAAGCGCTCGGAGTTGACTGTGTCGATGAAAGTGAAGTACTTACTCCTGCCGATGAAGAGAATCATATTGATAAACATAAATTTCTTGTCCCATTCGTTTGCGGTGCCCGTAACCTTGGTGAAGCCCTTCGCCGTATTTCAGAAGGAGCAGCGATGATCCGCACCAAAGGCGAAGCTGGTACAGGCGATGTGGTCGAAGCCGTGCGTCATGCACATGCGATTTTCGGAGAGATTCGTCGTCTTCAATCTTTGCCTGAAAATGAGCGGTTTACATTTGCAAAAAATATCGGCGCTCCGATCACGTTAGTCAACGAAGTAGCTGAAGCCGGAAAATTGCCCGTCGTAAATTTTGCTGCCGGTGGGATTGCAACTCCCGCAGATGCCGCGCTTCTTATGCAGATCGGCGTTGATGGTGTGTTCGTCGGTTCTGGAATTTTTAAGTCGAACAATCCGGCAAAACGAGCTGCTGCAATCGTGAAGGCGACAACGTATTATAGTGACGCAGAAGTACTTGCCGATGTAAGCCGCGGTCTTGGCGAAGCGATGTTTGGCAGAACGGTCGGATCACTCACCGAAACTGAGCTGCTCGCCGGTCGCGGGATTTAATCTATTTTTATGTCCCCCAATATTGGAATACTTGCCTTACAAGGCGACTTTTACGAACATGCCCGGATGCTTGATCTGCTTGGTTACAGATCAAGAGAGATTCGACGTTCAAAAGAATTAAATAACATTGATGCGCTGATTATTCCGGGTGGTGAATCAACAACAATAGCAAAGTTGGAAGATGCTGCAACAAAATTCACTTTCACGGATGCTGACGAGATTCCCATCTTTGATGCGATAAAAGAAAAGATACTCTCGGGTATGCCCGTTTGGGGTACATGTATGGGGAGCATTGTTCTGGCAAAAGATATCGAAGGCTCATCCCAAGGACGCATCGGCTTAATGGATATTTCTGTCCGGCGTAATGCGTTCGGTTCACAGAGGCAAAGTTTGGAAATCTTACTTAACATACCTGTTCTCGGGCAGCCTGGCTTCCCTGCCGTTTTCATTCGTGCACCATTATTTACAAAATCAAGTAACGACGTTGAAATTCTTAGCGAATATGATGGAGGGTTCGTGATGGCAAAGCAAAACAATATGCTGGTAACCGCTTTTCATCCCGAGCTTACATCTGATCTGCGTGTTCATCAATATTTTTTGAATACGATTCATCAGTGAACAGTCTGTGTTCTTGCGCTGTTGTCCTCGCCTGCTATTCCCAGATATTAAATGCCTGATGTAATCAGATCGGCGGTTCTTTCCGTGTCAAATCTCAGAAAACTCTACGGTGATATTATTGCCGTAGATGACATTTCTTTCTCCGTATTCAAAAATGAGATCGTTGGATTATTGGGACCGAACGGTGCAGGAAAAACAACGACGATCAATATGCTTCTCGGCATCCTTGAACCAACTGCCGGAACAATTACGATCGAAGGGCTCGACATTCAAAAACATCGTACGGAAGTACTATCACACACCAATTTTGCAGCGGTGTACGCCCCGCTGCCCGGCAATTTGACAGTCGCGCAAAATCTTAAAATATTCGGTATGCTTTACGGTGTTAAGAATCTTTCGGCACGCATTGAAGAGTTGCTCGGCACATTCGAACTTACGAGTTTTCGCGACACAAAATGCGGCGTTCTCTCTTCCGGGGAGCAGACGAGAGTCAGCCTTGCAAAAGCCATCTTGAATGAGCCGACGCTGTTGCTGCTTGATGAGCCAACAGCCTCTCTTGACCCTTCGATCGCAAATGAAATTCGGTCGCTTATCAGAGGTTATGCGTCTGAGCGATCGATCGGCGTACTTTGGACATCGCATAATATGTATGAAGTCGAACAGGTATGCGATAGAGTACTTTTTCTTTCAAAAGGTAAAGTGCTGCTCGAAGGAGATCCGAAGCATCTTCCGAGCAGCCACCACAAAAGCTCACTCGAAGAGCTATTCATTGCTGTTGCTCGGGAGCCGCTTACGTTAACGGAGGCGAAACGCTAATGCAGTTTTCGCGCACATACGCAATCGTCTTGAGATACTTTTATCTTTTGCGCGGCAGCTTAACACGTATTGTGCCGCTATTTGTATGGGGTATTATTGACATCATTCTTTGGGGATTCATTACAAAATACCTCAATAGTGTCTCGAATTCCAGATTTAGCTTTGTCCCGACGCTGCTCGGAGCAGTATTGTTGTGGGATTATTTCATACGTGTGATGTACGGAGTGACCACGACTTTTTTTGAAGATGTCTGGTCGCGAAATTTTCTGAATATGTTTGCATCGCCGATATCGATCAGTGAGTATCTTGCCGGCGTTGTCTCGGTCAGCATTATTACCAGTTCCATTGGTCTTCTGGCAATGCTTGTGCTTTCGCTTGGTATCTTTGGCTTGAGCTTTTTTAGTATTGGGGCACTCTTCATTCCGTTTCTGTTGATACTTATTTTATTCGGTATTTCTTTCGGAATATTTGCTTGCGCGATCGTTTTGCGATTAGGGCCTGCCTCGGAATGGTTCATTTGGCCAATTCCTGCAGTGTTAGCGCCATTTGCGGGAGTGTTCTACCCTATCTCGACGCTGCCTCAATGGATGCGATTTGTTTCTTATTTATTGCCTCCGTCCTATGTTTTCGAAGGGATGCGAGCTGCACTATTTGATCAACCCATTTCTGCAACAGCGATATTTATCGGGTGTGCACTGTCAGTGTTCTATATTTTTCTTGCGTCCTGGTACTTCCTACGAGTCTATCGTTATGCCGTTCGGAGCGGACTGATTGCCCGATACAGCGCTGAGTCAATTCCATAAAATGAAAAACCCCGCTTGCGCGGGGTTCTAACTAAAAAATAGTCAATTACTTAACCTGAGTATGCGCGGCCTCTTCGGCAGCTTCCTCGATTTCGGTAGTAGGCGCCTCGACGATACCTGGTATCGGTTCAACCTTTGGTGTTGTCTTTCCGCGACGAGTCGGACGAGGTTTTGAGACAGGCTTACGCGGCGCAGAAGCTTCATTCCAGTCGACAAGTTCGAGTAAAGCCATTTCAGCGCTGTCGCCCAAGCGGCGACCAAGTTTCACAACACGCGTATAGCCGCCTTTGCGATCGGCAACTTTCGGAGCGATCTCGGTAAAAAGTGTTTTTAAAACATCTTTATCCTGTATCACTCGTGCGACTTCGCGCCGAGCATGAACACGCTTTGCAGAGATGACCTTCTCATCACCGGTGAGCAAATGAGCATTCTTAGCTCGGGTAATGATCGGTTCGACAAATGTACGAGCCTCTTTTGCTTTGGCTGCGGTCGTACGAATTTTTTTATTTTGAATAAGCGAACTCGCGAGCGACGCAAGCGTCGAAGCACGATGCGATGACGTTCGTCCGAGTTTTCTGCCTTTGCGATTATGGATCATTGTTCTGCCTTCTGAATAAGATCGTTAACGACTAACGACGCTTTGACCTTCGAAATATTTATCGACATCCATTCCGAAATGTAACCCGAGCTGTTCGACGATACGGCCGAGTTCATCGAGCGACTTACGTCCGAAATTGCGGAATGTCAACAACTCGCGTTCATCGCGGCGAACGAGATCGCCAATGGTTTTAATGTTCGCGGCACGCAAGCAATTTTGCGAGCGAACGGAAAGATGCATCGTATCCACGTTTGTTGCAAGGATCGATTTGATACGCTCTGTTTCTGTGTCTTCGATCGGCTTTGGCGGAAGCTCGTCTTCCGGTCCACCGAAACGGACAAAAAGATTTACGTGGTCGCGAAGTATGCGGCCGGCGACAGTGATGCCTTCTTCAGGAGTGATCGAACCATCGGTTTCGACGTCAAGCACCAGTTTCTCGTAGTCTGTTTTCTGCCCGACACGAGTCGGCTCAACGGTAAAACGGACATTGACGATCGGGGTAAAGATCGAATCGATAGCAATTGTGCCAAGAGCCGAATCGCTGCGTTTATTCTCTTCTGCAGGAATATAACCACGGCCATGCCCGACCATCAGCTCGAGCTGTACGCGCATATCTTTGCCGATCGTGAATAGATGATGATTCGGGTTCAATATCTCTATCTCACTTGTAAATGCCTGAAGATCTCCGGCTTTGAATTCTTTCGGTCCCTTGACGTCAACAATCAGGCGCGGTTGGCTTTGCATATCTGACTTAATGCGAACGCCTTTAAAATTTAAGATGATCTCGGCAACATCCTCAGTGACACCTTTAACGGCTGAGAATTCGTGCTGAACGCCGTCAATACGAATGCTGGTGAACGAACTTCCGGGAATTGAAGAGAGCAAAATGCGCCTCATCGAATTTCCAAGAGTCGTACCATATCCTTCTTCGAGCGGAGACGCAATAAAGCGTCCGAAAGTCGATGATTTACTGGATTCTTCGAGTTCGATCCGATCCGGCATGTGCAATTTTGTCATACGCTCGCTACTTTAATTATTATTAATATCTACCTAAAATTCTATATTTATGCAGAATAACTCACCCGTTACTTCGAGTATAGCTCAACGACGAGTTGTTCGTTTGCATTCAGCTGGATATCACCCCGCTCAGGTACTGAAAGCAAGGTTCCGGAAAGGTCAGCTTTATTCAAATTCAGCCACGACGGCAGCCCGGTATCGCCACGCATACGCTTGACAGATTCATGAACGAATTCAAGCTTACGCGAGCTTTCCTTTACTTGAACAACATCACCGGGGTTCAGGATATACGACGGAATGTTCACGACGTTTCCGTTGACGGTAATATGACGATGAAGGATAAGCTGGCGTGCGCCCTTACGGCTCGGGGCAATACTCAAGCGATAAAGAACGTTATCAAGGCGGCGCTCCAGAAGCTTAATGAGGTTATCTCCGGTGATGCCGCGCATACGAAGCGCTTTCTCGTAGGTATTACGAAATTGGGTCTCGAGCAGACCGTAGGTCTTACGGATCTTTTGCTTTTCACGAAGCTGAACCCCGTATTCGGAAATCTTTGAACGACGATTATTGCCATGCTGTCCGGGGGGGTAATTCCGTTTTTCGATCGGACACTTTTCCGAAAAGCATTTAGCCCCTTTTAAAAAGAGTTTTTGCTTTTCACGGCGACAAAGTTTACAACTAGGATCGGTATAACGAGCCATATCAATCTTTCGAGTTTAATTAGTTTTGATTTGTCTAATACTAGACATCATCTCGGTGCCTTCTTCCTTCGCGATGACTCTCGTGAAGTTTACGACTACGATCGAGATACTCAATAAAAAAAATTATACGCGGCGTTTCTTCGGTGGACGGCAGCCATTATGAGGCATCGGCGTGATGTCCCTGATCGAAAGAACATCGATACCGGCTACCTGCAATGCGCGAACAGCTGCTTCACGTCCCGAGCCCGGGCCCTTAATAAATACATCCACTTTGCGAAGCCCCATGTCGTAGGCTTCCTTTGCAGCGGATTCTGCCGCAACCTGACCCGCGAACGGTGTATTCTTGCGTGAGCCCTTAAAGCCCATCTTCCCTGCCGACGCCCATGATAGGGTGTTGCCCTGCGGGTCGGTAAGTGTCACATGAATGTTATTGAACGTTGCACGCACATGCGCAATGCCCTGTGCTTGCGCAGAGATCTTTTTCTTGCGCTTTGCTGCTGTCGTTACTGCTGCTGCTTGTTTTGCCACGATACACTCCTGAAATTAATTACTTCTTCGCGAGAGCTTTCTTCTTGCCAGCGACCGTTTTGCGTTTGCCTTTACGGGTACGCGCATTCGTACGAGTGCGTTGTCCACGAACCGGAAGGCTCTTGCGGTGACGAAGACCGCGATACGACCCAATATCCATCAAGCGCTTGACAGCAAGCTGTTGCTCGCTGCGGGCGACACCTTCGACTTTATAATCGTTGGTGATGATCTGACGAATGGTCGTCACCTCATCTTCAGTGAGGTCTCCGATCTTCTTGTCCTCGGAAAGATTCGCCTTTTTTAAAATTTCAGCAGCAGTCGAACGACCGATGCCGTAGATATACGTCAGTCCGATGACCGAGCGTTTTTGTTTCGGAAGATCAATTCCTGCGATACGCGCCATTGTAGATTAACCTTGACGTTGTTTATGTTTCGGGTTCGATTTGCAGATCACACGGACAACGCCTCGGCGGACGATGACCTTGCAATGCTCACAGCGTTTTTTGACAGATGCCTGTACTTTCATACTCGCTTCTCGTCTTAGACAAAAAATTATTTATACCGGTAAGTGATGCGCCCTTTGGTGAGATCGTACGGCGAAAGCTCTACCGTTACTTTATCACCTTCAAGTATCTTGATAAAATGCATCCGCATTTTCCCCGATACATGCGCCAACACCGAATGTCCGTTATCAAGTTTTACGCGAAAGGTAGCATTTGGGAGGGATTCTTCAATCACTCCGTCAACCTTGATCGCCGCTTGTTTGGACATTAATGCTTAAAATCTACCTACTTATAGCCTGAAGTAAACCCAGAAAATGCAATTTCTGTTCCACAATTCGTTACGCAGTTAGAATTTCCCCTCCGAAAGGTCTAATAACGACCGTATGCTCAAAATGAGCGCTGGGTTTGCCATCTGCGGCCACTACCGTCCACCCGTCAGAAAGAGTTCTTACTTTCCATCCGCCAAGATTTACCATGGGCTCGATCGCAATGGTCATCCCCTCTTTGAGCTCGATATTCTTAAATCCACGCTCGATCCGGCTTGGAACATAATTTGGCACCTGCGGCTCTTCATGAAGATGTTCTCCGATTCCGTGGCCGACAAGGTCGCGAACGATCGAAAAACCGTTCGACTGGCAGTGGTCTTGAATCGCCTTTGAAATATCATAAAGCCTGTTCCCCGATTTTGCAGCAGCAACACCAAGCTGTAGCGACTCTTGCGTAACTTTCAGAAGCTTTTGTATTTCTGGTTTGACTTCACCAACCGCAAATGTATATGCGCCGTCTCCGAACCATCCGTCTTTTTCAACTCCGACATCGACCGAGATGATGTCGCCGTCTCTAAGCGCCTCATCATTCGGCATTCCATGAACGACGGCGCTGTTCTTCGACATACAGGTTGCATACTTATATGTCAAATTTCCAACGGTATAATTTTTAAAGGCTGGTCGAGCGTCAAAGCCGACAATAAATGTTTCCGCTTTATCATTGAGCTCTTTCGTAGTAACGCCCGCTTGAATCAAGGGCCGTAAAAATTCAATTGTTTCGTGAACGATATGAGCGCTTGCTTTTATCTTCGCGATCTCAGATTCCGACTTTATAGTCACCCGGTGCTCCCACATCGTTAGGATGCGCCATAATAACCGCCGCCCATAGAACGGCTCTTGATCTTGCCTGACTTCATTAAGCCTTCATAGTTATGCATCAGCAAGTGCGATTCGATCTGCTGGAGCGTGTCGAGCGCAACACCCACCATAATCAGAAGACTCGTTCCGCCATAGAACTGCGCAAAGCTCGATGTAACCCCGAGTGCAGACACGATCGTCGGCAATATGGCAATGAATGCAAGGAAGATCGCACCAGGAAGAGTTAAGTGAGTTAAAATATTATCGATATAATCGGACGTACTCTTGCCCGGACGAACCCCTGGAATGAAGCCACCCTGCTTTTTCATCGTATCGGCGACATCGCGCGGATTAAATGCGATCGCCGTATAGAAATATGTGAACACGACGATCATCAACCCGAAAATCACCGCGTAGCCAGCCGAACGATAATCAAAAAAATGAGCGACGCCCTGTGCAAATCCGGAATTTGGAAAGAGCTGAAGAACCGTCGTCGGAATGAAAAGGATAGCCTGCGCAAAAATGATCGGCATAACTCCGGCTGTGTTAATCCGGATCGGTATATGTTGGGTAACTCCACCATATACTTTACGTCCGATAACACGTTTTGCATACTGAACCGGTATTTTGCGAATTCCTTGCGTAATATATACTACGAAAGCGATCACCCCGATAAGAATTGCAAACATTGCGATCTCAATGATGATATTCTTCCCTGCATCAGTGCCGATGCCGCGGAGCTCGTCGACAAGCGCATTTGGCAGGCGGGCAATGATACCAATAAAAATGATCAGAGAAATTCCGTTGCCGATTCCGCGCTCGGTGATCTGTTCACCTAGCCACATCATAAACATCGTTCCGGCAGCAAGACAGAAGATCGTCGTGATCGTAAATAGAACGGGGCTCACACCTGCAGCAACTACACCAGGTCCAAGATTACGTAAGTGGACTGCAACGCCAAGTGCTTGCAGCGCGGCGACAAGAAACGTACCGGTTCGCGTCAGCTGATTAATGCGTTTACGTCCTTCCTCACCTTCTTTTTGAAGTTTCTGGAAGTAAGGAACGACACTTCCCATCAATTGAATGATGATTGACGTCGAGATGTAGGGCATGATCCCAAGCGCGAAAATAGCGGCGTTCTTGAACGCGCCGCCAACAAAAAGGTCGTAAAGACCAAACAACGTGTTGTTCGCATTTCCGGCCGCAGCGGTCAATGCTTGGATATTAATACCGGGTAAGGTAATATGAGCTCCAAGACGAACGACGACAAGCAGCGAGACCGTATAAAGAATGCGCTGACGAAGTTCGTCGATCTTGAAGATATTCCTAAAACTATCAGTTAACCTGCTCATTTCGAGTAGCGTTTAATCAGGAAAATATGACATACGATGATACGATAGGGCTGTTACGCACCGATCGTTTCGACTTTTCCGCCGGCTGCCTCTATCTTGGACTGAGCGCCTTTGGTTACTTTGTGGGCCTGAACTGTCAGCGCAACTGAAAGTGCACCGTCACCGAGGATCTTCACCGGAGCATGCCCGCCTTTGATGATTCCGATAGCACGAAGTGTTGCCGGAGTGATCGTCTCCCCTTTTGGCAATCGCCCATTCTTCGACGCTTCTTCGAGGCGGCTGACATTTACTTCAGCGTATTCAATACGAAACGGAGAATTGAAACCGAACTTCGGCATGATACGCGCCTTGGGCATCTGCCCGCCTTCAAAACCGATCTTCTCTTTTGTACCGGAACGCGAACCGGCGCCGTTCGCGCCACGCGTCGAAGTCTTGCCATGGCCTGAACCGGGACCGCGGCCGATACGCTTCATTTTCTTTACTGCTCCGGGTGCCGGACGTGGATTGCTCATTGTAATATTTGATTTGTTTACTTAAAACGCGGGTCTGCCCCGCTCGCAAAAAAATTATTTTTCAGTAACGTGAACAAGATGCTGGACGACACGGATCATTCCGCGAATGGCGGGGGTGTCGTTATGTTCAACGACATAATTCGGCCGCCCAAGGCCGAGCGCTTTGATCGTCCGCTTTTGATTGACAAGCGTGTCGTTGATGCTTTTTGTCTGTTTTATTACCAGCTTCTTCATTGCGTTGTCTCTTAACCGTTGAACACTTTTGATAATGTAATTCCGCGACGCTGCGAGATCGTATAAGCATCATTGAGCTGCTCGAGAGCATTCATTGTTGCTTTGACAAGATTATGTGGATTTGACGAACCTTGTGATTTCGTCAGAATATCCTGTACTCCTGCTAACTCAAGCACCGCGCGAACACCGCCACCGGCGATAAGCCCTGTTCCGGGAGAAGCCGGCTTTAAAAGCACTTTTCCAGCACCGTATTTACCATTGACCGTATGCGGAATGGTACCTTTGCGAAGAGGTACTGCACGGACGTTGCGCTTTGCATCTTCGGTCGCCTTGCTTACTGCATCGGTTACTTCATTCGATTTGCCGAGACCGATACCGATATGGCCGTTACTATCGCCGACTGCGACGATTGCATTAAAGCTGAAACGGCGACCGCCTTTGACAACCTTTGCTACGCGATTGACCGCGACGAGTTTGTCTTTAAGATTCAGTTCAGATGTACGTACTTTCGCCACGATCTTTTCCTTGAATAAAATTAAAATTGCAAACCGCCTTCGCGGGCTGCATCGGCAAGCGCTTTCACACGGCCGTGATATAAATATCCGTTACGGTCAAAAACGACCTTCGAAATTCCTTTTTCTTTCGCAATTTGCGCGATCTGCTTGCCGACGGCTACCGACTTATCGCTTTTCTTCTGTTTCTGGTCAGCTTTTGAGCCTGCAGTTGCAAGTGTGAAGCCTTTAGAATCGTCGACGAGCTGTGCGTAGATATTCGTATTCGAACGGAATACAACCAGGCGCGGCCGCTCCGCTGTACCGCGAACAGTATCTCTGATCGCATAACTGCGGCGAAGGCGACGCTTTGTTTTTTCCTGTAGTTGAATCTTTGTTGCCATCTTCTTAGAACTCCTTCTTTATTTACCCGCAGTTTTGCCAGCTTTACGAATGATACGCTCATCGGAATACTTCACGCCCTTGCCCTTGTAAGGCTCCGGCGGACGGATCGAACGAATTTTGGCGGCGACTGCACCAACAAGCTGGCGATCTATTCCGGATATCGTGAGTGTCGTCGGGGTCGGAACGTCGATCGTTATTTCTGCAGGCGCAGCAAAAATCACTGGGTGCGAATATCCGAGGCTAAACTGGATCCATTTGCCTTTCTTCTCCGCCTTGTAACCGACGCCGACCATTTCGAGCTTTTTCGAAAATCCTTCGGAGACTCCGACGACCATATTGTTGGTCAGCGCGCGCGCAAGGCCGTGTAACGCACGAACTTTCGGCTCGTTATTGGCGCGTGAAAATGTGATCTCGTTGTTTTCTACTTTTGCAGTAATGCCAGCCGGCACCGAAGTTGACAGTGAGCCTTTCGGTCCTTTGACCGAGATCGTGCTCTCTTTCAATTCGGCAGTAACACCTTTTGGCAGGGAGATCAGTTTCTTTCCGATACGTGACATTGTCGTTCCTCGTTCAAACTTGTTATTGATTTACCATACGTAACAAAGTACTTCACCGCCCACATTGAGCTGTCGGGCTTGCTTATCGGACATTACTCCGCGCGGGGTGGAAATAATGGCCACACCGAGTCCCGAAAGGACACGTGGAGTTGTCGTCGCTTTTGAATAGCGGCGCAGACCGGGCGTCGAAATGCGGCGCAGCCCCATGATAGCAGGTATACCGTTCTGATACTTCAGCGTAATGCGAAGTTCACCCTGCTTCGAATCGGCGACGCGCTCGACGCTTTCAATATACCCCTGCTCTTGCAGGATCGTACTGATCGCGTACTTCAAATTCGATGCCGGCACGATGACATATTGATGCCGTGCTTTGATGGCGTTACGCACTCTTGTCAAAAAATCTCCGATAGTATCCATATTTCTTCGTCCTAAAATTCGTATTTGAGATTTTACCAGCTGGCTTTGCGAAGCCCCGGGATCTTCCCGTCAAGCGCAAGTTCGCGCAAGCATAAACGGCACAAGCCGAACTTGCGGTAATATGCATGTGCACGGCCGCAGCGGCTGCAACGGGTATATTTTCTTGTTGAGAACTTCGGTTCTCTTTTTTGCTTAACTCGTAACGCTAATCGTGCCACGGTATTGTCCTTTAAGTAAAATTAATTTGCAGCAGTTTCGCTTTCGCGTTTGCGAAACGGCATTCCGAACGCTTTTAGCAGTTCGTAGGCTTCTTCATCGGTCGTTGCGCTGGTAACGAAGCTGATATCCATTCCGGTAATGCGCGACACTTTATCCACGTCGATCTCCGGAAAGATGATCTGTTCTTTGATGCCGAGCGTGTAATTGCCGCGTCCGTCGAACGATTTATCTGGGACACCGCGGAAATCGCGGATACGCGGGATCGCCAGCGACATTAACCGATCGAGAAACTCATACATCCGGTCGCGGCGCAGCGTAACGCGGCAGCCAATGCTTTGTCCTTCGCGAAGCTTAAAGTTCGAGATCGACTTTTTCGCTTTTGTAACTGAAGCTTTTTGTCCGACGATCGCTTCAAGATCGCGAACCGCAGCTTCGAGTTGCTTTTGGTCGGCAGCAGCTTCCCCTACTCCAATGTTGAGTGAAATTTTCGTCAACCGCGGCACTTGGTTCACATTTTTATAGCCAAAGCGCTTCATCATCGCCGGGATGACGTCGTTCTTATACTTTCCATGCAACCGAGCGGCAACACCTTCGACAGCAGCGTCGTTATGACTCGCTACGGGGGGTGTCGGTGTACCTTTCTGTTTTTGTTCTTTGCCTTTTGCCATATTCGTTTGAGTTTCTTTTGACGATATTTGCCGTCACAATCTTTGTTACGCGATCACGTCGCCCGATTTCTTTGCAACACGTTCGTAGCTAAGCTTTCCATTTTCACCGGTCGCAACTTTGCGTCCGATACGAGTGCGTGCCCCTGATTTTGGATCGACGAGCATAACGTTAGAGACATGGATCGGATGCTCTTTTTCACTGATGCCGCCCTGTTGGTTTGCCTGCGACGGACGCTCATGTTTCTTGAGGATATTCACACCCTCAACCAGCACTTTGTTCGTTTCCGGAAACACGCGAAGCACCTTACCGCGACGGCCGCGATTTCGTCCGGTGATCACTTCAACTTCGTCATTTTTCTTAATACGCATTGATCCGCTTTCTAAAAATTAAATGACTTCGGGCGCTAGTGAAACAATCTTCATATACTGCCTCTCGCGAAGTTCGCGCGCAACAGGTCCGAAGATACGGGTTCCGCGCGGCTCACCTTGGTTGTTCAACAGCACTACCGCATTCTCGTCAAAACGAATGAAACTCCCGTCGCGGCGGCGAGTCTCTTTTTTTGTGCGGACGATGACGGCTTTCGAGACTTCCCCTTTTTTTACTTGACCGTTCGGAATTGCCGATTTCACACTGACAACGATCACGTCGCCAACGCCGGCATAGCGGCGGTCGTGTCCGCCGATAATACGAATGCAACGCACTCGTTTCGCTCCCGAATTATCGGCTACTTGCAGATTTGATTCTTCCTGGATCATCGCTTCCTCGCTTTGCCTTAGAAAATTTACAATTATTTTGCACGCTCGATCACTTCGACGACGCGCCAGCGCTTTGTTTTTGAGAGCGGTCTCGTCTCCATAATACGGACAGTATCGCCCTCTTTTGCGTTATCGTTTTCATTATGAGCGACGAACTTCGTCGTTTTCTTAAAGTATTTTTTATACTTCGCATGCGCTGCCTGGCGAACGTTCTCGACGATAACGGTCTTCTGCATCTTTGAGCTCGTTACTTTGCCAATACGCTCTTTGCGGCGATTGCGGGATTCGCCGGACTGGCTTTCGTTTGTCTTAATCTCCGTCTCTGACATATAATCTTGCTCCATGAATTATTTCGCTGCGGACTTTAATGCACGCTCACGAAGAATTGTATTGATGCGTGCAGTATCGCGGCGCAGTGTTGTGATCTGCGCATTATTATCGAGATGCCCCGTTACTTTTTGAAAGTTCAGTGCAATCAGACGTGCATTGTTCTCGGCGATCTGGCGCTTCAATTCGCCGATGTCGCGTCCGCGAAGTTCGTTTGATTTCGATGCTTTCATCGTTCGTATTCCTTAAAATTATTCTACGTAGTCCGGGCGCGTAACCATTTTGGTCATCACCGGAAGTTTGTGTGACGACAAACGAAGCGCTTCCTCTGCGACCGTACGTGAAATACCCCCGACTTCGAACATAATTGTTCCGGGTTTCACGACTGCCACCCAATATTCAGGCGTACCTTTACCGGACCCCATTCGGGTTTCCGCAGGTTTTTTTGTGATCGGTTTATCCGGAAATATGCGGATCCAGATCTTCCCGTCACGCTTCATTGTACGCGAAAGCGTAACGCGAACCGCTTCGATCTGACGGCTGGTGATCCATCCACCTTCGAGCGATTTAAGCCCGAAGCTTCCGAATGCAACTTGTGCGCCGCGAGTCGCTTTGCCGCGAACTCTCCCTTTTTGACGCTTGCGATATTTTACTCGTTTCGGTAACAGCATTGCCGATTACTCTCTTATTCTAAAATTATTCTGCCGATGCATTTTCACTCTTCGACGCACCTTCTTTCGAGCGACTGCGTCCGCGGCCTCCGCGACGACGACGACGTTCGCCGCCTGCTGCCGAGACGATCGGACGACGATCGCGATCCTCTGCGCCATAGACTGCAAGTTGCGCTGCCGCTTGGAGCGGAGTTTCGCCGGTAATGTCACCGGTACAAACCCATACTTTTACACCGATCGCACCGTAAATCGTGCGAGCGGTACTGCGGGCAAATTCAATATTCGCACGAAGCGTATGCAGCGGAATGCGCCCTTCTTTATATTGCTCTGTTCTTGCAATTTCTGCGCCGCCTAAACGGCCTGCGCACATCACGCGAATTCCTTCGGCGCCGGAACGCATTGCCGTACTGACCGCCATCTTCATCGCACGACGGAAGGCGATACGTCCTTCAAGCTGCTGCGCGATCTGATCGGCGATGAGCTGTGCGTCGATCTCCGGGCGCTTCACCTCATTGATGAGGATCTTTACTTCCTTACCGCCACAAACATTCTTTAACTCTTCTTCAAGCTGGGCGATCTCTTTGCCACTTTTGCCGATCACGACACCGGGGCGCGACGTATGGATCGTGAGCACGATTCGTTTGGTCGTGCGATCGATCGTCATTTTCGAGATACCGGCTCTCCTCAACCGCTCTTTGACATACTTGCGGATGAGATTATCTTCTTCAAGCTTCTGCGCGAAGTTCTTGTCATCGTACCAACGGGCATCCCACGGACGCGTCACAGCGATACGGAATCCGATAGGGTTAGTCTTTTGGCCCAAAGTGTTTGCGAGTTAAATGGATGTTACACATACAGTTTTCGAAAAATTATGCGCTTACCGTTTTCTTTTTACGCGAAGTCTTCTTTTTCACCGGAGCAGCGGCTGCCTCGGCTGAAGCTTCAGTCGGAGGTGCGGCAGCACGAGCTAAGCGTGCGGCACGATCGCTCACAATAATCGTGAGATGATTCGAGCGCTTACGCACCCGGTAGGCTCTGCCCATCGGTGCAGGCAGAATGCGCTTGAGCATCGGTCCGCCATCAGAAAAGCATTTGCTGATCACGAGGTCTTCCACGTTGATGCCGTGATTTTCGTCCTTCATCTGAAAATTTGCAATGGCGCTGCGAAGCGTCTGCTCGGCAACAAACGACGCTTTGTTCGTCATGAAGTGCAGTGTTGAAAGCGCTTCGGTCACTTTCTTCCCTCGAATATGATCAAGTACCAGCCGCATCTTTACTGGCGAGCTTTGAATGTTCTTTTTAACTGCGATTGCCTGTGCCATACAATTATTTCTGATTATGCAGCGACTTCGGTTTTTGTACCTGAATGGCCGCGAAATACACGTGTCGGTGCGAACTCGCCCAGCTTATGTCCCACCATGTTTTCGGTGACATATACCGGAATAAACTTATTACCGTTATGTACGGTAAATGTATGCCCGACGAATTCCGGCGGGATCGTACATGATCGCGCCCACGTCTTAATCACTTTTTTTGCGCGAGTCGAATTCAGTGTTTCCACTTTTGCCATCAACTTCTCGTCGATGTACGGTCCTTTTTTGAGCGAACGTGACATATATATTACTTCGTGCGACGTTTAATGATAAACTGACTCGATGCATTCTTCTTGCGGCGGGTGCGTAGCCCTTTCGACAATTGCCCCCACGGCGATTTCGGATGCTTACGTCCACCGCCGGATTTTGACTTACCTTCACCGCCGCCCATCGGGTGATCGACCGGGTTCATGGCCATACCGCGAGTCTGCGGCCTGATCCCAAGCCATCGTGAACGACCAGCCTTGCCGATACTGATATTAAAATAATCTGCATTACCGACAGCGCCGACAGTTGCGCGGCAGTCGATCGGAACCTTGCGCATTTCCCCTGAAGGCATTTTTAGCGTTGCAAAATCACCCTCTTTCGCAAGAACCTGACATGAGTTACCTGCAGAGCGAGCAATTTGTCCGCCTTTGCCGGGCTTAAGCTCGACATTGTGAATGAATGTTCCGAGCGGCATACCCTTGAGCGGGAGCGTATTGCCCGGCAGGATATCTGCATCAATTCCGCTCTGCACTTTTGCACCGACAGCGAGCCCGTCGGGAGCAATGATGTAGCGCTTTTCTCCATCAGCGTAATGCAAGAGCGCAATTCTACAATTGCGGTTCGGGTCGTATTCGATCGCTGCGACAGTTGCCACGATCGAATTCTTATCACGCTTAAAATCAATAATGCGGTACATTTTTTTATGTCCGCCCCCACGATGGCGCGAAGTAACGCGGCCGGTATTGCCGCGGCCGCCAGAACTTTTGATCGGCGACAGCAGCGACTTCTCCGGAGTCGTCTTTGTGACTTCATCGAACGAAGAGATCGAGTAGTATCTCGTCGCCGGTGTCCTTGGTTTTAAGTTTCTAATTGCCATTCGTTTATTTTCTTCGTTGAATTATCGCCTCAACTGTGGGCATAATTACTCGGCCTTGACATCCATTGGTGTAAAGACATCAATGGTAAAGCCGGGCTGTAATGAGACAACCGCTTTTTTGCGGCGGCTCTTTGCTCCGCGGACAACTCCGCGGCGTGTGAACTGGCTGCGGCTGCGAAGGGGCATCCACATCGTGCGCACTTCGTCAACCTTTACATTAAACTGCTTCTCGACCGCATCGGCGATCTGGATCTTATTCGCATCAGCCGATACTTCGAACGAATAGATGCCTTTTTCGCTTGCGAGCGTTGCTTTTTCTGTTAAAAGCGGTTTGCGAATAATAATATTCATATATTATACTCCAAGCGAAATATGTTCAACTTCTACATTCTTTGCACCACCTGCGAACGTCTGTTCGATCACCGGCAATGCCGACTTTTCGACAAGCAGGGCGCGATTACGCCAAATGTCATACATCGATGCTTTCGCGGCCTCCTGAACCGAAAAAGCAGGGATGTTACGCCCACTCTTATAAAGCTTCTCGTCGTTCGAAGTTGTTAGAAGAAGCGAATCCGTCCCACTGAGGCCGAATGCATCAAGCATATCCGCGACCTTCTTCGTTTTAATATCCGAAAAGTTGAGATCATCTATTACATAGAATGTCCCGGCTTTCACTTTCTGAGAAAGAGCGCTCTTGCGCGCGAGCTGTTTTACTTTCTTCGTCAGCGTGATCTCATACTTATGAGGCTTCGGCCCGAAAATAATTCCACCGCCCGGATGAAGCGGGCTCTTAATGTCACCCTGACGAGCACGCCCGGTACCCTTTTGACGAAAGAGTTTTTTCGTCGAGCCCGCGATCTCGCTTCTGCCTTTGGTGCTATGAGTGCCCGAACGGCGATTAGCAAGCGTCGATTTGATCGCAAGCCACATTGAATGCTCGTGCGGCTCGATACCAAAGATAGCGCTGTCGACCTCAACGGTCTTACCGCTCTTTGCTCCACCTGATGTATATACGTCTAACTTCATCGAAGTATATTACCCTTTAACAACTTTGACTAACTGATTCTTTGCGCCCGCGAACGAGCCTTTGACGAGTATCAGATTCTGCTCCGGAATAATACGAAGTATCGTAAGATTACGCGTCGTTATCTGCTCGCCGCCCATACGACCTGCCATCCGCTGTCCTTTGAAGACGCGGGATGGATAGCTCGATGCGCCGATCGAACCCGGTGCACGCTGACGATCTGACTGACCGTGAGTCTGCTGACCGACACCACCAAAATGATGGCGCTTCACGACACCCTGAAAGCCGCGCCCTTTTGAAGTGCTCACGACATGAATCGTATCACCTTCATTAAAGACATCTGATGCATTCAAGACAGCACCCGGCTTAAGCTCAGCAACTTTGGCATCGTCGAACGAGCGAATCTCGTTGATATACCGAAGCATTGGCGAACCCGCCTTGGCAAAGTGTCCCTTGCCCGGAGAATTCACATTCTTCTCAGCCTTTTCAGAAAAGCCGAGCTGGACGGCATCGTATCCGTCAGATGCTTTTGTCTTGATCTGCGTAACGTAGTTCGGGCCAAGCTCAACGACGGTTACGGGTACATACTCACCCGCCTCGTCGAAGACGCCTGTCATTCCTACTTTTTTTCCAAGCAATGCGCTCATATTATTCCTTACGCATAAACCCGGTTTTCACCGGCTACACTCTGTTAATTCAAAATAGCTTATAGCTTGTTACTAAACCTTGATCTCAACTTCGACGCCGGCAGGAAGTTCGAGCTTCATCAGGGCATCGACCGTACGGCTGTTCGAGTTGAGAATATCGATCAAGCGCTTGTGCGCACGCAGTTCGAACTGCTCACGGCTCTTTTTATCTGCATGCGGCGAACGGTTGACCGTATAAATGGACTTCCGTGTCGGCAGCGGAATCGGGCCGGAAACTACACACCCGGTCGGCTTTACCGTCCTGATGATCTTCTCCGCCGATTTATCGATCAGATTGTGATCGTATGATTTGAGCTTTATTCGAATCTTTTGCATCGCTTAACTATGCGCTTTACTGACAAAAACAAGAAGCGCACTCTTTATCAAAGTGCGCTTCTTGATTCAATTACTTTGAGATCTTATCGACAACACCCGATCCCACCGTGCGGCCACCTTCGCGAATAGCGAAGCGGAGGCCTTCCTCCATAGCGATCGGGGTGATGAGTTCGACCGTAAGATCGATGTTATCACCAGGCATGACCATATCCACGCCTGACGGCAGCGTCGCAACGCCAGTTACATCGGTTGTGCGGAAGTAGAACTGCGGGCGATAGCCATTGAAGAACGGGGTGTGACGTCCGCCTTCCTCTTTGGTAAGGACGTACACTTTGGCGCTGAAGTTGGTGTGAGGGGTAATCGAACCCGGCTTGGCAATGACCATACCGCGCTCGATGTCATTCTTTTCAACACCGCGAAGCAGAATGCCGACGTTATCGCCTGCCATTGCTTCATCCATTTCCTTGCGGAACATTTCGACGCCCGTAACAACCGACTTTTTCTGATGGCCAAGTCCGACGAGTTCAATTTCGTCGCCGACCTTCACTTTACCACGCTCGACACGACCCGTACCAACGGTACCACGACCTGTGATCGAGAAAACGTCTTCGACAGACATTAAGAACGGCTTATCAATCTCGCGAACAGGAGTCGGGATGTAGCTGTCGCACGCATCCATTAACTCATAGATACATTTCAAACGCGGATCGTCCGGCGTTGCGCCCGGCTCGGAACCTGCGTTGAGTGCCTGCAACGCAGAGCCACGAATGATCGGGGTTTCGTCACCCGGGAATTCATATTTCGAAAGAAGCTCACGAAGCTCAAGTTCGACGAGTTCGAGAAGTTCGGGATCGGCAATGTCGCATTTATTCAAGAATACAACAATACGCGGCACGCCGACCTGACGAGCAAGCAGGATGTGTTCGCGCGTTTGCGGCATCGGACCGTCGGTCGCAGCACAAACGAGGATAGCTCCGTCCATCTGAGCAGCTCCAGTGATCATATTCTTCACATAATCAGCGTGGCCTGGGCAATCAACGTGTGCATAATGGCGATTCGCCGTCTCATATTCGACGTGCGCCGTCGCGATTGTGATTCCACGTGCTTTTTCTTCAGGTGCATTATCGATCGAATCAAACGAACGGACCGTGATGCCCGACGTCTTCTTCGCCAGTGCCATCGTGATCGCAGCCGTCAATGTCGTCTTGCCATGATCGACGTGACCGATCGTGCCGATATTGACGTGCGGTTTATTCCGCTCAAATTTCTCTTTTGCCATTGTCGTCTATACTATTTGTAAAAGTGAAATCACTACCGCAAAGCCCAACTGCCGGGCTTCACTATATTGAGATAAAATTTTGATCTACTCAGCGTAGCCCTTCTTTCGAAGAGCCGGTGTTCGCTTGCTCAAGCGCTCGAAGTGTTAGTCTGGGGCACATACCGACAGATGTTATCTCTCAGTTGTTTACCCGCCACGCTTTCACGGAGATTGCAGAGGCGAACGCGAATGCTTCTTTTCGAAGCGAGGTGAAAACGGTACTTAAGTCCAAAGAGTTTCCATATTCTTCCAAATATATACAAGAAATACATTTATGGATTCTGAGTCCGCCTGGAGCTATATTTGCAATGAAATTCAATAACCCTTCTTTCATAATTATAGATGAAAATTACGGGATTCCATATAGCTGCAATTGTATCCGTAGGTATTTATATATTTGCCATTCACTTCGTTCCTGCGCAGGATCTGCCAAATTACGTATACCAAGGTTTTGTTTTCAACCGTGTGGCATTTCACGGAGATACATTTGCCGGATTTTTCGCAATAAACAGCTATCTTCCGCCGAATGCCATCGCACCTGTCGTTCTTGGAATGTTAGATGCTGCTATTGATCCTATTATTTCAGGAAAGATATTTTACTTTATAGTGTGGCTTGGTTTATACTCCGGGTTTTACCGTTATATTCGTGTACATATCGGTCGCGAAAGTGTGATCAGTGCGGCGATCGCGTTCTACCTCACATTTAATACAACGTTTATCCTTGGATATTTAAATTTTCTTGCCGGGTTTGCGTTAGCAGTTCATGCTGCTGCCACATTTAGGCAACGCGACGGATTCTTCTCTATTCCCCTTCTTACCGGGCTGTTGTTGGCGCTATATATATGCCATTTCATCCCGTTGGTATTTTTTGGAAGTTATGTATTGATAGATTCTCTTACGCAGCGTCGTTACGATGAGATCAGAAAGCTTGCAATCTCTGCCCTGCCCGTGATTGCGATATTTATCCACTACCTCCTAAATGTTACTATCCCGATTACATCTGTTCCTCAACAGTTTACAACAGTATTTGAAGCGATCTCTGCGAAGTTTTTTATGATGTGCTCGCCACTCATTCCGTTGCATCGAGTAAAATGGGTTACCGAACTCCCGCAATTGGTTATAGCATTTAACTATATATTTTCTGCCATGCTCCTTGCGGGAATATGCGTTCTTCTGGTTTGGAACGGGATACATCGAAAGTTTTCCATTAGTTATTGGCTTTCATTGATCTATCTGGCGGCCGCGATCTTCTTACCTAAGTACCTTGGCGGGGTTCTTATCCCAGGCGAACGCGCTTTAGTGCTCTGCGTTCTCAATGGTATTGTGCTTTTCTCTACTGTTAACTTTCCACATAGCTACCAGAGACTTATTTGTTCTGTTGTGATCTCCGTTGACTTAATCATCGTGTCGTATTATAGCTACAATGCTGCGTTGTTTTCGGAACTGGTGGAGAAAGACCAAATTCCGTCAGAATCATTGCTGTATCCCGGCCATAAATTAGAGGGGACGAATCCATTCACCCATTTTCATCTATATGATGACATTCGTCTTCATCGGGCAACACCTGTGTTTGGAACAGGGATACTCAAATGTCAAGAAGTAACGGCACAATGATAAAATAAGTAATGAACATACAATCACAAAGCCGGCCACAACGATATGCGAACATTGCCGTCGTTTTATTATCTATTGTTGCGATCGTTGTCTTCTTGTTGGTTGCTATCCCACGCTTTCTTTACCCGTACGAAGTCCAGTGGATGGAAGGCTCGATGCTCGACCATATTTCTAGGATTTTTAGTGGTCATTCGCTATATTCACAACCATCAATTAACTTTGTCCCCTGGCTCTACACACCATGTTATTATTATGCAGCGACATTAGTGTGCTCACTAACGGGACTGTCGTTTGTAGCAGCGAGGATTCCATCGCTCATCGCAACGCTCGGTGTGATCATTCTGCTTGCTTGGGTTGTGCGAAAAGAAACACGATCATCTATTTTCACGATCGCTGCAGTAGGACTCTACCTCGCATCGTACGTCAAGACTGAATTAATTATGTTGTCGGCAAGGGTAGACCCTTTGTTTACGTTCTTTGTCCTTGCATCGGCAGTCACCTTGTATTATTCTCGCAACGCACGTAATGTTATTTTTGGGGCAGGACTCTTCGTGCTTTGTTTATTTACAAAACAAACCGGGATCGCGCTCTTGCCTTTTTTTGCATTCGGTCTTTATCGCAAGAGCGGATGGAGACAATGCTTTCAATTCACGATCGTATGCATAGTTGCGACTCTTATAATATTACTGCTCCTCAATTATTTCTCAAACGGATGGTTTTCGTATTATGCCCTGCAGATCCCACGTGCTGGAAAAGGACAGACGCTTGACTGGTGGTTTGCAATTCAAGGGTTCGTGGTTTACATTGTGCTTAGAAGCTGGCCAATAGCAATAGGACTATTGGCATTGGTGGGCGCTCAGAAAATTTTTCTCCGGTCGCAACATCAAGTTAGCAGGCCAGTAGAGTTTTTTGGAATATTCTTTTTGGGGACTACTGTCGTAGGGTTTGGAGGAATTCTCAACCAAGGAGGCGGCCACAATGTCTTCCTCCCTCTTGCGGCAGCTACAGCAGTCTTCCTTCCGTTGATGATGAATGATAAATTGGTAACCCATTGGTTGCCAAGGTTTGGTCAGTGGCTTCTTCCGATCCAACTCCTTCTTCTTATATCATACCCTTGGTCGGCAAAAGAAAATGTCGTCTCGAATGAGGACGCGTATAATCAAGAAATGTTTTTTCATTATGTCCAATCGCTTCAAGGTGAAGTATGGGTTCCCTTTCACGGCTTCACGTGGCAAATGACGGGTAGGAAGATGTATGCGGATTATAATGCGATTCGCGATGTATTATTAGTTGGTGACCGCAACGCACGAAATCTTGAATCAGAACTTGATTCTGCACTCGTTCATCACCAGTGGCAATATATACTTAGCGATGTGCAAGATACCTTTCCGCATTATATCCTCCGGGACTCCGTCAAAAACCTAAATAGAATCAGAATGCGTCTTATCCGTGATAATCAAAAACGAGAAGCATCGCCGTGGATATACATATATGTTCCTTCCTCATAGCACGTAATGATCAATTCCTGGAGCAATAGCACATGCTTTGTTGTTGCAACGACTTACGACGTAAAATATTTATTGAATGCTTGATATTAAGATCATCCGTGAACAACCTGAGCTCGTACGTGCTGCGATAAAAGCAAAACGAGGAGATAACGTTCTTGATGAAGTGACAGAACTTGATTCGACTCGCAGAGCAATGATCGCGCGCGTCGACATATTAAAAAACAAACGGAACACTGTTTCAGATGAGATTGCACGTTTAAAACGTAATAAAGAAAATGCCGATGATGTCATAGCAGAAATGAAGGTTGTCAGCGATGAGATAACTAATCTTGATGTTGAATTACGTTCTATTGAAGAAAAGCTTTCTGCTCTGCTCGACACGATCCCAAATATCCCTCATGAAAGTGTCCCGCACGGTGAGAGTGCTGAAAAGAACATCGAGGTCAGGCGCTGGGCTCCTGCTGGAAAGAATAAGCCATTCGAGAAGATCGAAGGACTTGATCATTTACAGGTTGCAGAAAAATATTCACTGTTTGATTTTGCCCGTGGTGCAAAGATCACAGGCGCTGGCTTCCCTATCTATACTGGGCGTGGTGCTGCACTTGAACGTGCGTTCATCAATTTTATGATCGCCGAACATACACGTTCTCACGGATATACTGAAATATTACCGCCATTCTTTGTTAATGAAGCATCCCTGCGCGGCACCGGTAACTTACCGAAGTTTCGCGATCAGTTGTATTATATGAACGAGGATGATCTATTTGCTATCCCGACAGCAGAAGTGCCGGTGACTAATATCTTTCGCGATGAAGTCTTAAAAGCCGAAGATCTGCCGATCAAGTATTGCGCATTCAGCGCATGTTTCCGTCGCGAAGCCGGTTCATACGGAAAAGATACTCGCGGTTTTTTGCGCGTACATGAATTCAATAAAGTCGAGCTGGTGAAGTTTTCATTGCCTGAACATAGCTATGAAGAACATGAGAAACTGACAACAGACGCCGAGCGAATGCTCGAATTACTTGAAATTCCTTACCGCCGTTTGCTTTTGTGCGATGGCGACACCAGTTTTGCGAGTGCAAAAACGTATGATCTTGAAGTTTGGGCTCCCATTGAGGGCAAATGGCTCGAAGCATCAAGTTGCTCAAACTTTGAAGCCTTTCAAGCACGGCGAGCGAATATTAGATTCAAGCGCGATCCAAAAGCCAAGCCGGAGTTTTTACATACCCTCAACGGCAGCGGCCTTGCAACAAGCCGCTTGATGGTCGCATTCTTAGAAAATCATCAGCAGCCTGATGGCACGATCAAGATACCCGAAGTTCTGCACCCATTCCTCACATTCACAACGATCTCATAACGCCGTGTCCTACCAATTTTTCTACTCCGGCGACGACCTGTTCATCGAATCTTTTACGGTGCAAGAGCTTGCCAGCGCATACGGCACTCCTATTTTTATTTATAGCGAAGCACGGCTTCGCGAGAATATCCATTCGCTGAAAAATGCTGCCGCTCGTACCGGTAAACGTTGGAACGTTTCGTATGCAGTAAAGGCCAATTCGAATCAGGAACTCCTTCGCATCATTGCAAGCGAAGGGCTCGGTGCTTCAGTCGTCAGCGGGGGCGAATTAATTGCTGCGCTTCGGGCGGGCTTCCCGGCAAACAAAATAACGTTTGACGGTCCAGGGAAAACAACAGATGAAATAATTCTCGCCATTAAGTCGAATATCAAAGCGATCGTTGTCGAGAGCGAACAAGAACTCAATGCTATAGGACGCGAAGCAAAAAAATTGAGCATTACAGTGAATGTCGTACTTCGTGTCAATCCGCATGTTGATGCAAAAACGCATCCGTATATTTCAACAGGATTGCTCGAAAATAAATTTGGCATTGATGTTAACGAAGCGGCGAAGATTGTTGCGCACTCAAGGTTGCCTTCTGTAAAGATCGTCGGACTTCATGCGCACATCGGTTCGCAGATCACAGAACTTTCGCCTTTCAGCGAAGCCGCAGAATCGCTTGCGGAAGTTACGAAGCAATTGCGAGACCAACATGGGGCGATATTCGAATTTATCGGACTTGGCGGTGGACAAGGTGTTCGCTATCATAATGTGATCACAGACCCGAGGCTTCCGAACGATACTGACGAGTCTGAGAAGAACATTCCGCTGCCTGATGAATATTTCAACGCACTCACCAAAATCTTTGATGGGATTGATATTGAACTCATTGTCGAGCCCGGCCGTGCAATCATTGCAGATACCTGCATTCTCGTTACTAATGTACTCTATACGAAATCAAATTCCCACCGACGGTTTGCGATCGTCGATGCAGGAATGAACGATCTGATCCGCCCCAGTTTATACAAAGCGTATCACCAAATCGTACCTGTCCGCATTGGTGCCCGAATTATACAAACGATGAGCATCGTAGGACCGATCTGTGAGACAGGAGATTTCTTTGCACAAGACCGCGAATTCCAAAGCGTTGAACGAGGTGAAAATCTTGCGATCATGTGTGCCGGAGCATACGGATTCGCACTGTCTTCGAATTACAACCTCCGTCCGCGGGCCGCTGA
>DASQGZ010000043.1:0-187004 GCA_035632315.1 Kapaibacterium sp. (SeqCode)
AGCGCATTGAGCGCTACGCCGACCTTTGCACCTGTCTTTAAGAAATCGCGACGTTTCATTTTTCTTTTCTCCTTTGGATCGTTAGGTTTGATGGTTAGATAAGTTGGTACTCCGGAAGTGTCATAACCCCGATAGCGAATAACGCGACCGCTTGGTCAGTCAGGTAAAAGTCGCTGTCGGGCAATCCGAGCGGATTGAGCAGTGTATAAAGCGTCGCAGATTCGTTCGGTCCGAGCGTGAATGAAAGTGTAGCCCCTTCGAGCGCAGTCGCAATGTCATGGCTTTTCATCGAGCTAATACCCGGAAGCGAATTTGCCCAGCCGGTCGGACTGAAGGTGATCTTAATGCCGCGCGCTTTAGTCGAACCGTCATATATATTCGGGTAATATCCCATCGATGCGGCGATAGCAAGCCGCTCCGGAAACGTCCCGGTGCTGACCCAATTATGCCCGCCCGGCCAGCCTTTTACATTTGGCGGATTCAGCAGCAGCTGCCCGAGCGCCGTGCCTGCGATCCCGAGTGAAAGATACGAATGCGTTTTGTTGGGATCGCCATATAGATTGCCATTCGAATCGGTACCGGTCATTGGCGGATTTGACGGATCGAATGCAGGGAGCGTCATTGCGAAATCGCGGATGATCCCGACGACAAATTCGACCGGGCTTTTGAGTTGTGCGCCGATCACTTCCGAATCATAGAAATGTGCGCTCGATAATAGCGCCTGCATCACCGGTTTGATCTCCCAATTACTTGCTACAAGCAAGTTCGCCATCGCCTCGACGACTTGCGCATTCGGCACATAATAGACGAACGTGGCGTAGAGCTCCGAGCAGATGAAATACGCCGAGTTATAGCCCGGATTGTTCTTGCCGTCGGTCGTCGTGCCTTTGGACAGAATGATGTTGACAATATCGGACAACTGGAATTTTCCGGTTTGTCCGTAAAAAGTTTCGGTATCTACGCCGTCATGAAGATTTGCATTGAACTGTCCGACGAATGGCGCTGTCGTTGTCGGTTGCCAGCCGGAAAGCGCTTTTGCCGCTTGCTGGATGTCGGTCTCGGTGTAGTTCGGAGCACCCGTTTTCGGATCGGTCAGTCCGATCGTAAAGAGCTCCTGTAATTCGCGGGCGTAGTTTTCGTTGACGTTATTAAATGTCTTGCCGTTTTTGGTATAATAGAGATTCTGGTTTCCGTTGAGATACACCAACATCGCCGGGTCGATCGAAATGGCATTGACAAAATTCTTGAAATTGCCGAGTGCATTCTGCCGAAGTGTCTGATTATAAACGAACTCATATTGCGCTAGTCTTACGGTTGATGACCCTGTCACAAAATGATTGCTCCAGAAGAGCGTCATTTTTTCTCTGATCGAGAGATTCTCGCTGATCATCTGGTCCATCCACCAGTTGGCAACTTCCTGGACTTGCAGAATATTCAGCCGTGCGACGGATTGCCCCGTGCCGGTATTGGCTTGCGTGTTGATCGTGTCGAGCCAGGTCGCAAATTTTTGAGGCATTGGTTGATCGCCGAGAAGCTGAGTCACAACGGCATCCATCGAGCCGAGGGCTTTTGCCGCAATAAATTGTGACATCGGTACGCCGAACATTGCCCTGCCAAGCAAATGACGAATCTCTGTATCGCCCCAAACGCCCGTGTATGGGGACAGGTCGTTGGTTTGCGTGACGATCGGCTGCGGGTCGGCTCCGCCGGCATCAAGCGGATATCCGGGAATATTAAATGAGGTATTTTTGGCAATTGAATCGGTTACAGCCGATGATAGGCCTGCAGCCCCAGCAAGCGTCGCGCCGCTTCGCGTGAGAAATTTTCTTCTGTCCATTGTCATGCCTCGTAGAGATGTTTGTGGAATCCGAACTGTCAAACTCTGTTTCAAGTAGATGTACGAAATATACGAAGGTTTAAAAGAAAATGAACGATAACAAGCCGGAATCTGCCGGCACCCTTGCGATCGGGGTTGACGGGGGCGGAAGCCGGACGGTTGTTGCTATGCACGAAAACGGCAAAGCTGTAGAATACTTTGAGTTTCCTGAATCGCTGAAATATACTGATATTGGGGTTGTCGCTTCGGCTGCGAGGCTTGCAGAAATAATAGGTTCTGTCACCGTAAATCTCAGTTGGAGCGTTCTCAAGATTGCTATCGCATTATCCGGAGCGAGCGACGAAACTCTGAACAAAGAATTTGAGTCTGTTTTATCAAATTGTTTCCTCGGCAAGACAATTATCTGTCATATCGAAAGCGATTCGACATACACACTTCGTGCTGCATATCGTAACCATGAAAGCGGGTATCTGATCATTGCCGGCACAGGGAGTGTTGCTCTTTCACGGGACATTCAGGGAAATATTCAAAAAGTCGGAGGCTGGGGACGTATTCTCGGTGATGAAGGAAGCGGTTATTGGCTCGGCCTTCAAACATTAAAATATTATCTGAAAGCAACAGATGGGGCAGAAAGAACAGGTAAATTTTTCGATGCAATTGGTATCGAATTACAAAAATATGCAGGTGATTTTCCGGCTCTTCGGGCAAAGCTCTATTCGAATGAATTAAACCCCTCGGCCTTCGCGCCGATATTACTTTCACATTTTGAGGATCCCACCGCACAAAAAATCATTGACGACGGAGCCGCCTTTCTTTGTGAGCAAATCGTCTTATTAAAAAAACGATCCGTTGCCCCAGTCAGTAACAGAATCACTCTTCACGGTTCGGTCGCGACTCATCCTGTTTATGTTAAAACGATCTCGAGACGGCTGGGTCAGGAATTTGAATTGCTTCTTCTCAGTTCGAAAGACGTTGTAGATTTTGTTTTATTGGACGCAGAAAAATTGTGAGAGAACTGCGCAATAGTTATTTTTTTGCCCATGCCTTATATTGCGGGACAAGGGTCTTTTCCGGCGCTTGGGCAGATGAAAGGGAGACCTTCACATAAAAATCTCTTGAACCTTCGTCCCAAAAAACAAACGGCATTTTCTCACCGGCGTAGGTCCCGTTCGAAGCTTCGAACTGACCGCTCGAGAATAAACCATCGGCAAGGGTATAATACATATATGGTCCGGTGTTCTTATAGCGATAAAATCCAAGTTCTGAAATATCGTCGAAACTGAATGTTACTTCGCCCATCAGAATGTCCTTATCGAGGAACAAGCGTTTTTTGAACTGGCGAGCGCCGTTGTACGAATTCTCGATCTTTTTACCCTGATAATATTCGCTGATGAGCGAATTAAAATCGTCTTTCGTAACGTCGGATGTGTCATTTCCTTGTTCTGAATGAATGCCGCTAAACAGCAGTGTCGCAGTGCCGCTTTTGCCGTCGGGGTTAAGCGAAACGCGAAACTCCTTATGTTCTGCAGTGAGACATCCGGTCAATAATACAGCGATAACAGCAATAATGCTGATGTAAAAATATTTTGAAAAGATCATCGGTACCTATAACACACAGAACCGGGTATTCGGATTCACCCAATAATAATGAAATTTTCGGCTTGTCCTGACGTGTTGTCCTTTATTCACTTTTGCAGACGACGATACTGCCGCAAACAGACGTTCATATCGGAATTCGTGTCGAAGAGTATAACCACGCACTCCATCGCGATTTGTGGGATGCATTTGTGCTTCGCTCGATGAATGGCACCGTATTTCATACGCAGCAATTTCTCGAATATCATCCGGCAGGGCGATTTGAATTTCACCATCTTCTTTTTTTCAAAGACGAACGGATCGTTGCTGTTCTTGCGGGTGGGTTTCGCAATAATGGAAAAATATATGAATCTCCGCTCGGCGCAAGCTACGGGTCATTCGTTGTCGAAGACATCAGCGCCGATACAGCACTTGCGATCGTCACAGCATTCGAAGAGTATGTTCGGAGTAAAAAAATCGAAGAAGTATATTTGACAAGCGCACCCGTCATCTATTCACCGGTCATTACACAGAATCTCGATTTCGCGTTACTCTATAAAGGCTACTCATATCAGCGGCATTACATTTCCCATGCGATCGATCTGAGATCTGGCGGCGCACCGTTCGAACGCTTTCAGTCGACGGCGCGCAAACACATTCGCCGCATCACACGAGAACATCCCGAGGTAACGATCGAGGAAGTCCCGCAAACTGAGATGATTCGCGGCTTACGGGAATTCTATCCGATCTTGCTTGAGAATAAAGCGAAGTTCGGTGCTAAGCCGACGCATACACTCGATGAGTTACTGCAGCTCAATGCGCTCCTGCCCGATCTGATGAAGCTTTTTCTTGTTCGTTCGGGTGGCGAAGCTGTTGCTGGCTCGCTGCTGTTTCTTGCTAATCGGCGGGTTGCGCTTATCTTTTATCACATGCTTCGCTATGCCTATGACAACATTAAGCCGATCTATCTGTTGATGAATGCAGTAACATTCTGGTCACAGCAGAATGGCTACGCGTTCGTCGATATTGGCGTTTCGCAGGATACATCCGATGAAAACCCGATGACGCCGGCACTCTCGCTGATCCGCTTCAAAGAGAAGTTCGATTCACGCGGGCTTCTTCGTTCGACCATGTGGAAACACTATCCGTCGTGACCGATCGAGAACACGTATCTTTCCGGTTGATCCGCTTTCTGTTCTTAGGCGACCCGTCGTACGATCGCCGCGTGCAAAATTTCATTCGCTTCTTCTTATCGAAAGGTTACGGTGTAGAATTATTTTACGGATCGAGTGCTCCTTCATCACTCGTGATCAACGGTTGCGCGATGCGGCATATTCCTGTTGCCCAAACACGCGGGCCTATGCGTTTTCTCAGATATCATCGCAACGTGCACAGAGCGCTTCGTGCATCGAAGCGGGCAGATATATTATTTGCGTGCGATCTGTACTCGCTCACTGCGGCGTCTGTAAACAAAGAAAAAGATGCCCTGCTTCTTTACGATGCTCGTGAAGTATATACAGAACTTCCGACGGTAGCACAAAAGCCCCTGTCTAAAATATTCTGGCGGAGCCGCGAGCGCAGCGGGCTGTGCTCAACGGATATCGTGATAACGACAGCTCCGCTCGATGGCGATGCGATTGCAGTAATACACTCATCCCTGCCACCGAATATAGTCGTAAAGAATGTGCCAATGGCTACCGAGAGTATGCAGAAAATGCAACCTCTTCGAGAACATTTTAAAATAGACGCCACAAAAAAAATTATTGTGTATGTCGGTGGTTTACAGCAGGGGCGCGGATTGGAAGTGGTCATTCGTGCGATGAAACAACTTGATGATGCAGTACTGGTGCTTATCGGCGATGGCGTACTTACTGACCGTTTAAAAGATATTGCACGTCGTGAAGGCCGTAGTAACGCAGTCTTTTTTTACGGTCCGGTATCTTCTAAGAATGTTCTTTCGCTTCTCGAAAGTGCTGATGTTGGTATATCGCTCATCGAGCGCAAAGCCAAAAGTTACCGGCTGGCGTTGCCAAGCAAACTCTTCGAGTATCTTCGTGCCGGCCTGCCGGTTGTCTCAAGTCCGCTTGTTCAAGTCAAAGAGTGTATGGGCGAGCGGGAGTACATTTTCTATGCTGACGAAGAAAATGAGGACGACATCGTTAATGCCTTGCGCCGGGCAATTATTTGCTCGAACGATATTGAAGCAAGAAAAAATATTGCTTTGACTGCTCAACGTGAATTCATATTCGAGCACGATATCAAAAATTTATTTGATACTATCGTTTTGATGCAGCCATTGGTACGACAGGCGTGATCTATTTTTGGATATTCATACAGCAATCGATCGCGAGCGTCACTCATATCGTAGGACAGGATGCAACGCGTGCGCTCGATCCGTTCGCCTTATTATTCTTTCGGGTACTTGTTGCGGCATTTTCTCTTTTTGTTGTCGTCAGCATAAAAGAACGGCGGTTGAATTTATTTGCCGACGTGAATAAGCAGGATGTCGGTCGTTTATTCCTGCTCGGAGCGCTGAATATCCTCATTAACCAACTATTGTATTTCGAGGGTCTTCGCATTACGACGCCCGCAAATAGTGCATTGCTATATGCGCTGACTCCGGCAATAGTATTTATTCTTGCGATTCGGGTTCATTGGGAAACGACGAATTGGAAAAAGATCGCGGGTATCATTATTGCATTTGTCGGCACAGCGATCTTGATGTTCGAGCACGGGGCGTCATTTTCTTCCGAACATACGAAAGGAAATGTGTTTATTTTTATAGCAGTCATCGCATGGTCGATCTTTACGTTACTTGGAAAGCCACTGATCCTGAAATACGGAGCACTGCGCGTGACAGCGATGCACATGGCGACCGGTGCGCTGCTGTACCTTCCGATCGGGCTTTGGAATGTCCGACCTGATATGATGATGACGTTTAGTATATCGATGTGGTCAGAGATATTATATCTTGGCATCTTTGCGTCGTGCGTCAATTATGTATTATGGTATTATGCGCTTGGTAAGCTGGAGACAAGCAAAGTTGCGATCTTTCAGAACCTTCAGCCGGTGCTGACGACGATCCTAGCGCTTTCGCTTGGGAGGGCGGAGCTTACCGGTGAGTTGATCGGCGGTGGCGTGCTGGCGCTCGGTGGAGTATTGCTTGTGCAATTTGGCTGATGGCTTTTCTGTTCGCATTTTCGTAAATTATCAATTTATCATAACTATGGCAGATGTTCAAATTACCGTCAAGTGGCAAGACGAAATCATAGATGACCACATTCAAGCCGCCTGTGAATATCTCAGTTTACAGTTTAAGCAGGATAAGGTTGATGAAGCTCGGCATAAATTCAAAGACCATCGCAAAGATCTCGAACGGCACAAAGCAAAAGATGTTATTCGCGCATCAGGGCTCGCCGTCTTGCCGCCGACCGACTCGGAGGTCGCCGATCATTTAGCGAAGATCAAAGCCGGAAAGCCGCTACACCCCATCGCACTTGTCACCGACAAAGAAAAATTATACGTTGCCGATGGTTTCCACCGTGTCTGTGCATGCTATCACATCGCCGACGACACTGACGTTGCCGGTGTCCATATTCATATCTGACCGCTATTGGTTTATGACAACAGTAAACATCTTCTCAGATTCGAGGCCTTCTATTCTGCCCTGATAGATTCCCGGCGGGAGTGCCGAAATATCTATTCGGATCGTATTCAACCCAGATTCAATCTGTTCGGGGTTCGTCGCAAGAACTTGTCTTCCAGTAATATCAAAGAAAGAGCAGATAACTCGTGAAGCAATAGCAGCCTGTAGTTGAATAAATAATGTGTTCGTGACAGGGTTCGGATACGTAACGACTGACACTACTCCCGAACCGGCATTATCTTTTACGCTTCCCGTAGCAATGACCTGGGCTTTAAGGTATATAGGGATCCGCGATTGCGGAGCGTCGGAGATCACGATGATCGAATCAAAATAATTGCCGACGACGAGCGGCATAAAATGAACCGTGACATACTGTGACTCGTACCTCGCCAGCACCAGATGATCTGCAGTGCCACTGATGGAGAACGGATCTCGCGGGAAAAGCATATTCACCGTCAGCGTTCGCTCGGAATCGGAAACATTCTTGATCGAGAACGTCTGTTGCTCGTCGGCAGATGTATTGACGGTCGATTGACCGAAATCTATTGTGAACGAACGAATGCTGATCTGCGGCTTGAGTTCATCGCTCGAGCGGACAACAGCTCGCAAATACACGACAATTCGTTTTGTCGCATTATCTGTGTTGCTGTTGATAATGACCGAATCACGATACGTCCCGGTGTCTGACGGCGCAAACTGAACGATCACCGTATTCGATCTGCCGCTATCGATCAGGAAATTACCGAGACCGACGGTCACAAAGAACGGCAGATGTGCATTGAGCACTGTCCCGCTAAGTTTTAAGTTCGTGTTTGTGACATTGCTTATCTTGAACGTCAGAGGTTTCGATTGTCCGGTATAGACAACACCGTAATCGATCACCAGGGGCGTGACGCTGATTCGTGCAATGGTATCGGGAATGAATCCGCTCCCGAGCATATAGATAACGACCCGTTTATGAGCGGAATCAGTATTGCTCGTGATAACGATCGAGTCGAGCGACCCGCCGACCTGATACGGATGAAACAAAATATATATTCTGCGAGAACGGCCGGAATCGAGTGAAAAAGAACCGCTGCCGGAATCGACAGCGAACGGGGCGGCGAGCACGCTGTCGGCAACAGTTAGTAATTTCAACGCAGTATCGCTGACGTTCGAAATAACCAGTGAAAGTTCTTTGCTTTGCCCGATCGCAACCTGCCCGAAATTGAGCTCGACAGGGGAGATATTTATCTTCGGAATTGTATCCGAAGCGGAAACCGGATGTGCAATCCCGGGTGTTTGAAATGCAAAATAGAGTACCGATAGAACGACAACTTGAATCGCAGTTCGCATAAATAAAATAGACTGGTTGCCTGAATACTTTTAATTAACGACGAATAAGTAACGACGAACGGAAAGTAAAAATTTTAATAAAAGTAAGATATTTTTGTCACAGCACCTTGGAGTGGGGCGTTTGACAAGTAGTAAGCCCTTTTCGCATTCTTTTGGGCAGTTATTCCGTGAATGCGCAGAGGCAACATAGTGACTAAGTTTCCGGGCTCGTAGAGGGCGAGGTGAGCAGCTATCCGCTTCCGATTTCGTGGCAATGGAAAACGAATAGCAGCATACCCCTTCGGACAAACGACTTGCTGTACGTCTGGGGAGTCACATAGCAAGCCGAATGTCGCGAGCCCGGGTTTTATTTAGAAGCTGTGGATATGGATTAGTGTAAAAGGAACGGCGGTCACCGTTCCTTTTTTTGCGCTCTTTTTTTCTATGTCACTTCTTACCGTAAATTTGCCTATATCTATTCCGACATTTTCTCAATGCTATTAAAATTCAAACGCCTACATCCTGAGCGTGACCAAAATATTGCATTACCGTCGTATGCGACCGAACATTCCTCAGGGCTTGACCTTCGTTCTTCGGAGGACGTTACGCTTGAGTGCGGCCGGTGGAAACTGGTCCCGACCGGACTTGCTGTTGAAATACCCGAAGGCTTTGAGGGGCAGGTGCGCCCCCGTTCAGGCCTTGCCGCTAAGCACGGGGTAACGTGTCTGAATACACCCGGCACTATTGATGCTGATTATAGGGGTGAAGTAAAAGTACTTTTGATCAATCTGGGCGCAGAGCCAGTGACATTCAACAGAGGTGAGCGCATTGCGCAGCTCGTCATTTCACGATATGAGCGAGTAGATGTACGTGAAGCAGCCGAACTCGCTGACTCAGAACGAGGTGAAGGCGGTTTTGGTCATACAGGGAAGCATTAACGATTTTAGAAATTGTAAGTGTGGTGTTCGTAAATTTATAGCATTATGTCGAATAAAGTCATCACGATCGAGCGTCATATTATCGAAGAAGAACGTGCTTCACACGGAGCGACCGGCGATTTTTCTGCATTGCTGCGCGATCTGACGCTTGCGATCAAGATGATCCATCGCGATGTCATTCGCGCAGGCCTTGTCGATATTCTCGGTGCAACCAACCAAGAGAATGTTCAGGGTGAGATCGTTCAGAAACTTGATGAGTATGCTAACAGCGTGATCTTCCGTGCGATGGATCACGGCGGACACTTGTGCGCAATGGCAAGCGAAGAAAACGAAACACTGCTGAAAATTCCGGACGCGTACCCAAAAGGAAAATACGTTCTGCTGTTCGATCCGCTTGACGGTTCATCGAATATCGATGCCAATGTTTCGATCGGTACGATCTTTTCGATTCATCGCCGTGTCACCGATTCGGGTGACGGGACAGAAGCAGATTGCCTGCAGCAGGGATATAAGCAAATAGCGGCAGGTTATACGATCTACGGACCTTCAACGATGCTTGTCTATACTGCAGGCAGAGGTGTGTTCGGATTTACGCTCGACCCGTCGGTCGGTGAATTCTTGCTTTCTCATAACGACATTCGCATTCCTGAGCACAAAGGAATTTACTCGGTCAACGAAGGAAATTATAATAAATGGGCGCCCGAGATGCGCAAATATATCGATTGGTGCAAACAGGATATTCCGGAAGAAGATAAGAAAGCATACAGCCTGCGCTATATCGGTTCCATGGTTGCGGATGTGCATCGTACATTGCTTTATGGCGGGGTCTTTTTGTATCCTGCTGATGTCAAAAGTAAAAAAGGGAAGTTGCGATTGCTCTACGAAGCGAACCCAATGTCGTTCATTGTCGAGCAAGCCGGCGGCAAAGCGACCGACGGGCTTGGCAACCGCCTGCTCGATATTATGCCGACGGAGCTTCATCAACGCACGCCGCTCGTCGTCGGAAGCCCCGGCAATGTCGATGAAGTAGAATCATTCTTGCAGGGGAAACGGAAATAGCAAAGTGAATTATTTCAGCCGCAATGTTACCGAATCTCCTGTGACGCCTTTGCCGATCATCATCGGCATCACCGGACACCGCGATCTTCGTGCTGAAGATATTCCGCAATTAAAGCGAAGTGTCGCGACGATCTTTCGCGAGCTGCAATCGCACTATCCGCACACGCCGCTGACGATGCTCAGCTCTCTTGCAGAAGGCGCCGACCGTATCGGTGCGGAAGTAGCACTCGAAATGGGTATCGACCTGATCTGCCCGCTGCCACTTGCTCCCGAGATTTACCGGCAGGATTTTACCAGTGAAGCATCACGCGTTGCATTCGATCGCTTGATCGGCTCGGCAAAAAGTTGGTTCGTTCTGCCGATCGTCGAAGGTTCCGGCGAGACTGAGATCGTAGGGCAGGGCCGTCCGCGTGATCTGCAATATGCACAGGTTGGAGCCTATCATGCGCAGCATAGCCAGATCTTGCTTGCACTCTGGGATGGTAAAGTTCTTGAAAGCATCGGCGGAACGGGAAAGGTTGTTCACTACAAGTTAGACGGTATTCCGACACTCTTTGGAAAAGCACAAAGCCGCCTTGACCCCGTCGAGACCGGACCGGTATATCATGTTCTGACGCCAAGGGAATCGAATCCGTCGCTTGAGGGAATTCCGTTTTCAGTCAAGCGATACTATCCTCGCGGGTACGGAGAGGAACAAGATGCTCGTAAAGCGTTTGATCGGATCTTCGAGCAGATCGATCTATTCAACACCGACGCCGAGCGTCTAGCAAATTATGTCGTAGCGAAAAAAACGAAAAGCGAAGCCTGGATGCTTGGGGCGGTGAACAAAGACGATCTTTCCGAAGAACTCAAGACGATCGTCGATTATTACTGTACCGCAGATTCGATGGCATCATATTTCAAACGATTCACGAGCCGCGCTTTCACCGGCATTTTTGTGTTCGTGTTCTCGGCTGCATTGTTTTTCGATCTGTATGCGCATTTATTTCACGATGTGCAGCTTGTTCTCGGCGGCTACCTGCTTTCGCTCGTGCTGGCGTTCTTATGGTACACCTACGCCAAGCGCAAACATTACCAGACGAAGTATCTCGATTATCGAGCGCTTGCAGAAGGGTTGCGCGTGCAATTCTTTTGGAAATATATCGGCCTTCGTCATACCGCAGGAGATTATTATATCCGGAAGCAAAAAAGCGAACTCGACTGGATCCGTTTTGCTATGCGAACGGCAGCGATCCCGCTTATTGGCGAAACTTCCTCGAAGAACGGACTCAGCGAAGAAGAGCTTGAACACCGTCTTCCGATCATTATGGATTCTTGGGTTGATGACCAGGCGAAATATTATCCGAAAGCGATCTCCGGGGATCACCGGCGTCTTAAGCGGATCGAACATATTATTAATGTGCTGTTCTATCTTGGGATCGCGCTGGCGGTCGTGCAGCTGCTCTTCGAGATCCCGCATCTGGTAAAAGATTATTTTGTCGTTGCGACGGGTCTCGCCCCGATCGCTGCAGCACTGCTTGGCGGATTTATCGAACGAAATGCATTTATTGGGCACATAAAACAATACGAGCGGATGGCAGTATTATTCGTTCAAGGAAGGGAATATCTCAACGAATTACTCGAACAGCGGCAATTCAAGCAAGCATGTGATTTTATTTTTGAGTTGGGAAGCGAAGCGCTTGCTGAAAGCGGGGACTGGATGCTCTTACACCGTGAACGCCCGCTGGAAGTGCCAAAAGGTTAGTGCCCGAGGCACTGGCGGTATTTTTCCATTGCTTGGTCGTATGTGTTTCGAGAGGTTTCGTGTAATTCGCGTTCGCGCTCGACTGTTTGCTCGAGCGATCTGACCTCGGGTTCCAATCGGTTCATTTCATAAACATCGACACGGTCATTCGCGTCTTGAAATTGTTTCTTGAGTTCGGCAAGTTTGGAATAATCCTGCCAATAACGTTCTTCTGCGGTCAGCAGCACTTCGCGGTCACGTTCGGCGGCGCCGAGTAATTTCATACACTCTTCCTGAGATGGCAACGCCGTCACTATAAATGGCTCTGCAAAGCGCTCCGGAAGTACCAGCGGTGTGCCGTTGGCATCTTCAGCTTGTACACTCCAGGTAAACGATCCTCCGGTGGCGGGCAATCTGAATTCTTGCGGCCACTGCAATTGCGTGACCGATGTAACGATCTTTTCGAAGAGCGGGCGATTGTTGAGTATTGCCTGCTTTGGATTTTGCAACGGCAGCAGTTCTACAAAACGCACACGATAATTCACAAGAGCTGACGGCGCCGGGACGAGCGGAGTCCAGGAGAACATCGTCGTCGGTTCAAGACCTGATGAAACCGAAGAACCGTCGTTCGGCTGCAAGAGCACTGGGAGAGAAAATTTTGTCAGAAAGAACGGACGGCAGTCGTGATTTGAAATCGCAATGCGGTTTTCCGGACTTTGGATCGTTACGCACAATTCATAACTTCCTTCCGGCAGCATTCCGGTTCGTGAAGCATTATCTTTTGCATCGCCGCTGAATGAGATCGCACCGGACGGAAAAATATCTCCGCCAAAAAATATGCTTTGTCCAGGTGGGATATTCAATACCTGCATTACGTCCGGTTTTGTCGAAGCAACAACAGAACCGTTAAGCGACAGTACTGCAGAGATCGTGCCCTGCGTTACCTTCGATGATGTGTTCGTTACGATCAATGTCACATTCTCACGGCGGCTTTGCCAATCGGAGAGTCTCATCGAAGGGTGAGGCGAAACCGTGAGCGTGATCTGTAACGCTTGCGAGTGTGCTGTTGAAACGCTGAATAAGAGCAGAACGACGAGCACGAACGGGCCAATAATCTGCGGCTTCCACACTCTATTAAAACGGCTGTATTTTGCAGGTTGTGACATCAAAATCCAATAAGGACGAAGCCTCCCCAATACAGTGGAATATCCTCTCCATAGCGCTTTCTGACCACTTGCCGCTCCTGTAATTCAGCGTTTCTGAGGGCATCGGCTTTCGAGCTTTTGCGAAGAAGAGATCTATAAAAAAAAGTCATTAATTCGGATGTCTCACGGTCGGGAACATGCCAAAGGCTCATCAGGATATTTCGCGCGCCTGCGGTTCGAAGCGCGCGCGGTAACCCAAACACCCCTTCGCCCGGCTCGATATGTCCGCGGCCGCTTTCACATGCGGAAAGTGTGACCAGATCAGTACCCTCGAACGGTAGATACATTGCTTCAAGACCGCTGATGACGCCGTCATTCTCGGGGTCGTCACTGCCGTGACGAAGTGTTTCATTCGCGCCGGCAAGATAAAGAGAGCAATTTAAAAGCTCTTGCGTAATCGTTTGCTCCGAATCGACGATAGAATGGTCGAACGTTGCGTGTGTTGCGATATGAATAATATCCTGATGCCGTAATTGCGAAAGATATTCCTCTGTTGCATTATCACCAAGATATGTATTGACACTCCAATTGTCGTTCTTAAAGAGCGAAGCGATATTGTGCGCTTCGACCCTGGTCCCAGGGAGTGCTTTAAGCAAATGGTCATCTCGCGTCTCGGCAGTAACAGGAAGTATATCCGTTGTTGAAGCAGAATCGTACTTCGGATCGGCAAAGATCGTGATCGAACGTATTAACGTATCGAGCGAATCGCGTAGAATATCCCCCGTGTTCGCGACCGTGACCAAATGGTATTTGTCCACAAGATCGTATTTCTCATTTAGCGGAAGCGACGCAAGCGAAATCTGTGAGTACAGCCCGTCAGGCGAAAGATACACTGTTTTGAATGTATCTGTCAACGTTTCGATCGGCGACCACAGCAGCCGAGAGACTAACAAAAGTGTCTTTCTCCTGTCAGGGCTTGCTCGTTCGAGCGACCGGTAATATTCCCTTCGTACTGACGGATCCTCTATCGTTTGCGACGTACCGATCATGACAGTCTTCGGATATTTCTTATTTCTTCCGTCAGTCATAAAGGCAGCGTACAACGATGTATCGGTTCTTCGCTCTCCGTCGAAGTAGTGAAACGATGCTAATTCGATGGCGCAAGCATCAGCAGGGAGCTGGTGTTCAACATCCATCCATCGATGTACACCGATGGTTTTCGAATGGTGAAATAATTGTGAACGGCGTGCAAGTTTTTTTTCAAGGTCTTCGATGATACGATCGAGGCTGTCAGCAGTTTGCAATGGTCGTGCGATCAGAAGATTTCCTCCACCGCGCAGTGCAGAGCGCCGGGAGCTGAGTTCGGATATGCGTTGCAGGATCGTCGCAGCGACATCGTCATTTTGCGCTTTTGTCGCTGCGCGAATGGCAAGCAGGCTCGAAAGCACAGCGCCTTTTTGGAAGAGCAGCCAATCGTATGCAGTCGCAGAGCCGCTCGGATGCAATGCAGCCGCCCGCATAACCGTACTAAAGACTCTGCCGCTATTTTCATTGATGTCGCGAATGAACAGCAAACGTTCGCGCTCGCTCGTGTAGCTGAAATTTTCTGTTGCCGCTGCTTTATAGATCTTGAGTGCTGAATTATAAGCGATGAATGCCGAATCGAGTTTATTCCGTTGTTCGGAGATCACGCCTTCGACAAGTTTGCATTTTGCGGCAAGCGGGAATGCAGAGGCGCGTGAATGCCCGAAGTCATATTCTGCAAGGCGAATATCATCGATGGCGGAATCTTCTTCGGCAAGAATGGAGCGGGTGCGGGCGCGTTCGAGTTCGATCTTCCCGCGAAGGAACATTCGCGAATCGGTTACACTGTGTAATGGCTCAAGCGCTTTCGAATATGTTTGTTCGGCATCGCGATATTCTTCTTTTGCCAATTCGATATCACCCTGTAATTTTTGCAATCGGATCGCTTCATAACTTTTCTCCCCAAAACCGGCTACGAGCGGACTTTTGATATACCTAACGAGCCGAGCCGCTTGGGCGGTATCGCCGGCCGCCATTGTGTACTCGGCGATCGCAACGGTTGCAAGGGCGGTATATTTATCGTCGTATCCGAGTGCAAGTTCGTAAATATTTTTTTGTTGCGTTGCCGCCGCAACGGCCTCTTTGTAACGGCTTTGTTCTGCATAGAGCACCGCAAGACGGCTCAGTACGGATGCGACGACGAGGTGTGTTTTAAAATAGAGCGTCGAGTATTCTGCTTTTGATTTGAGGAGTTCATCTTCTGCATCTGCATACTCAGCGCGTTCGAGTGAGAACACGCCAAGTTGATAATGCACATATGCCGAGACGGTATCTACTTTGCCGCTCGCGTATGGCTCTCGGCGAAGGATCGAGCGAAGCAGATTTTTCCCTGTTTTGTATGCACCTGCCGAATAAAGCGAATCGGTCTTATGCTGAAGGAATGAAAATGCAGGAATATTCTGCGCTTTGAGCGAAGTGGAGAGTAAAACGATGGATAGTATTGCTACTGTAGTTCGCAAGCTTTAGGGAACGACGATGCTTTTCGCATCCGAGGGCTGCCCCTTTCGTTCTCCACTTGCGGCAATGACCCGTACGCTTACAGTATCGCCGCTGGTAAGCATACCAAGACGAGCGCTCGGATGTGCAACTTCCGTAACAGGATGGAATGCACGGTCGTTCGCTCCCTTGACTTCGATGATGTAGCTCAGGGCGCCATCGACGGCGTCCCACTGAATGTTGATCGTTCCTTTGGAAATCGCATCAAGAGAAAGACCCTTTGGAATTGCAAGCTCAATCTTTGTTTGCGCTAACTGGCGTAATCTGTTCGCGTCGTCCGATGAAGCCGGTGCGGGACCTTGATCGGTATTGTCATCATCGCCGAATCCGCGAAATGCCGGCGATACATCCGGCGTACTCGTAACCGGTGACGGTGTTGTCGTCGGGTTTATCGGATTGTGTACTTCTTCGGGCGAGCTCTGCGTGTTCAGCGATCCTTTATCATCAGAAATTGTCGGCGCAAGCGACGGCGATGTTGTCATCGTCGATGTCGTCGACCATGGCCGCCACACGAGCAACGCAAGAACGAACACTGCAGCGATCGTTGCGATTCGGTACGCATACGACGGCGACATAAATGCCGAAGATAATTTTGCAAAAAATCCTTGTTGCTTGACGGGCTGAACGTCCGGTTCTGCAAGTGCGAATTTTTTATAAGCCTGTGCGATCTCGGCGTTCGTCGGTGCTTCGGAAGTTTCCAAATAACCGTAAAGCACATCGAGTTGCCGAGCTTGATCCTGGAGTTCGGCGGAAATGTCAGAGTGAGTCAGTTTATACGTGGCAAGCACTGACGTTCTGTCAGACCCATCGAGCATTGCTGCAAGATAGGCGTCGCTGAACTGGTCGAGTATATGTTGTGCCTGCGTCATACCAAAATTCCTAACGTGATGATTATGAGGAAGATACCTTTGCCGATGAGTACTCGGTAAAAAGCTTCGAGCGCGTCTTCTTCCGAGCAGGGGCTCTCGGGCGTAACCTCCTCACGTAAATATAAGCGTCTGAGCACGGCATTTTGTGACGAGGAAAGCGATGCTAAAACCGTTTTATGCTTTGCAATTAACTTCTGGCGAAGCATCGTAACGCCACGTTTATGGATCTGGCGTGCATTGGAAACGCTGATTCCATTATTTTCGGCAATTTCCTCATATTCCAAGCCCGAAACTCGTTCTTCGATCACCTTGCGGTACTTATCGTCAAGATCGCTCAAGATCCGGACAGCTTCCATTCCGCCAAGAATTACATCTGCAATATCCGCTTGTTTATCTGCTGGCTGCAGGCGGGCTTCCCAATTTGCAGCGGCATTCTCATCGTCGGGTCCGTCATCAACACTGATAAATACTTTTTCTTTGCGTGAGCGCTTTCGGTTATGATCGAGCGCCGTATGTTCTGCTACTACGTGTACGAACCCGAAGAGTCTGCCTTGCTCGATCACACGTTCTGTTTTTTCGGGATCTCGAAATGTTGCAAGAAGTTTTTCCAGCGTCTCCATCAGGATGTCGTTGAGTTCATCACTGGAAAAAGAGGAACGCCAATGTTTTTTTAGCGACGCTGTGACGAACTTATACAATAGCGCGAAGAGTCGTTCTTCACTTCTACGATCGCCCCGAGACGCACCGCGTACGAGTGGCTCTATGTTCGGCAGTTCGTTCATTCCGGGTTAGCGAAAAAAATCGTGTCAAAAAGTGGAGAAGTGTCTGAAATTTAGTGCTAATGTCGCAGCACAAAATTTCATTTACATGAGCGGGAGACGGGGATCGAACCCGCGACGTCCAGCTTGGGAAGCTGGCATTCTACCGCTGAATTACTCCCGCAATTCAAATTATAAGCTGCAAAATTACAGCAAATGCAAGTTGTTTTTAATAAAAATGGTTTCAAATCTTCACTTTAAAGCCGGAGTTTGGTCGCTAAGCGACATCTGAGATCGTAACTCGAGCGCCTTGGACACAGACAGACTACGATAATTTAACTTTGGTACAATCTTTGCATTAAGTACTTGACAGCTATATGAGTGTATGCTCCCTGGACAGTGAAATATCAGTTTTGGGGTAAAAAACGCAGAAACGATGAAAAAGGTAATCGGCATAGTGATGGCAATAGTGGCAGTAATGCTTCTTGCAAGCAGCAGCCAAGCACAGCGTTTTGTTGAGCAGCCGGACCAATGGAAAACAACGGTCATCCGTGCTTCCGGGGCTGATACGATGATGATCGAACGGCATTCGTCATTTGTGCTTGATGCTATCAACGATACCCTTCCGCTTATTTATCATGAACCGAATCCCGACGGAGTAATGCCACGTGCAGGCATCGAAATTGCCGAGATCACGATTCAGGCAGGCAGTGCGGATGAGGTTGTTGCTATGCTCGAAAAGCAGGCGCGAAAGATCGGCGCAGATTGGATCGTCGGCTTTAACGAGCCTCGCTTGAAATGGCAGAAGATCGGCGGCGATATGAAAGTGACATACCGTTCGACAGCGCTTCTATACAGAGTGTTTGACCCTGAACTCATCCCTGAGCAAAATATTGTAACGGTCGATTGCAGTGCAAAGCATCTGACCGATTGCAAAGCAGTCCTTACTTGGCTCGACGAAGAAAATAAAGGGAAGTGATCTGACCAGAACGAATGAAAGAGTGGTGGATGGCGGCCGGGGCGGCATTTTGCCCACCAAAGTCCCGGAATCCCTCCACCGCTCTTTTTTAATTTTTTTATAAAAACGTGAACTTCGACGCCTTTTTTTTTGTATTTGGATTCAGAACGTTGTATATTTGCAAATGAGAGGTCGTTGGACATCTCATAAATGTTCTAATCTTTGACAAGTAGGGGCGCTTCGGAGACTGGCGTGCGTTTCACAAAGGGAGGACCAATTTCTCTCCACCGCTCATGCAGACCCGAAGCGCTGTTTTTTTAAAGCATCAATATTTTTACGACGGTTCGAGCAATAGCTCGAACCGTTCTTATTTTTAAAGCGCCGCCGACGTAATTCCTAAAAAATCTGAAACTTCGCAACACTCCTGTTAGTTGTTAGCGTCTCACAATTGAATTGATCGGGGCGTGGCTCAGCCTGGTAGAGCACCTGGTTCGGGACCAGGGGGTCGGAGGTTCAAATCCTCTCGCCCCGACAAGTAGAAACCATCGTCGGTAGTTAATACTCGATGTTATTTGCAAAAATCCTCCTTCGATCCTAACGTTCGATCCCAATATTTACTTTCTGAACACGAGCGTCTTGCCGTGTGTTAAGACCCTCAAGATGCTGGAAGTAGAACAAACAGCGCTTACCCAAGCTGAAAAACTGCGCACCGATATCCTTCGCGTAAATGAGATATTTTACTCGATTCAAGGCGAAGGCTCGCGTGCCGGAGAACGGTGTATTTTTATCCGCCTCACCGGCTGCGGACTCCGCTGCACATACTGCGATACCGAATATGCATTTTATGAAGGTGTCGATCTTGATCTTGGCGACATCTTCCGGCGAATCGCATCGTACGATTGTACACTTGTCGAGCTAACCGGCGGCGAACCGCTCGAGCAAGAAGCTGCATTCTTATTGATGAGCAAACTCTGTGACCGAGGGTATGACGTTATGGTCGAAACCGGCGGGCATATAGATATCGAAGGAGTCGATCGGCGGGTGAAAAGAATTATGGATATCAAGACGCCGTCTTCGGGTATGTCGAAAAAGAATTTGTATTCGAATATCGAGCATCTGACAAGTCACGATGAAGTAAAATTCGTCATTGGCAGCCGCGAGGATTATGAGTGGTCGCGCGAGGTGATAGCGAAATATGATCTTGCTAAAAAAGCGGGTTGCATTCTGTTCTCACCGGTGTTCGGCGATCTGTCGCTGGAGCAATTGGCAGCTTGGGTGATCGAAGATTCGCTTGATGTCAAAATGCAAGTGCAATTACATAAACTTATTTGGCCGGGTATCGAACGGGGAGTATAATTTTTTATTTCTTATGGAAAAAACAAAGAAACCTGAACTCGTCATTTTTAAGAATCCGCATCCTGAGCGCGATTACACGATCACGCATATCAACCCCGAATTTACGTCCGTCTGTCCGGTGACGGGTTTACCCGATTTCGGTGAGATCACGATCGAATATGTCGCTGATGAATTGTGTATTGAATTAAAATCACTTAAGTATTATTTTCTGTCGTTTCGTAATCGTGGTATATTTTACGAAGCTGTTATTAATGAGATCTTGGAAGATATGATCGGCGCATTAAAACCACGCTCACTTTCTGTGCGCGGAGAATTTTCGACACGCGGCGGGCTACATTCTTTGGTGGAAGTCGGATATATTAAAGACTTCGATCCTGCGCCAAAGCCGTCGCCGCGAGTAACGATCAAACGCCACACCAAACCTGTTGCAAAACCTGCTGCGTAATGCTCACGAAGATCTCAAAAACATTTCGTTGGGAAATGGCACACCGTCTGCCGTTTCACGATGGCGGCTGCCGGAATATCCACGGACATAGTTACGCAATGATCGTAGAGCTTTCCGGCGAGCCGGATGCGAACGGAATGGTGATGGACTATTTCGATCTCAGTGCAATCTGCGAGCCGTTGATCAAAGAGATCGATCATGCATTTCTCTGCGATAATACTGACGAAGAAGTAAAAACTTTTCTCGTGAAGACAGGGTACAAAGCGGTCTTTGTAGATTTTTCTACAACAGCTGAAAATATTTCTTCGTGGTTTTATGAGCGCCTTGCAAATATGCTGATGCCGTTCAAACGTCTGCGGACGCTTCGCATCGTTGTCAGCGAGACCGAACGTACGACCGCCGAAGTAACAGGCGAGCTTCGTGTTTTGTCAGTGGCGGACAGAGTCCTCGAACACCAATCACACATGCTCGAATGAGATCCGTCGTTCTTCTTTCCGGCGGGATGGACTCGACACTGACAGCAACGATCGCGGCGAAGGAGTCGGACGAAGTCTGTGCCATTCATTTCAATTATCGTCACCGAACCGAGCGGCGCGAGCTGAAGTCATTTAATAATGTCTGCGACAGACTCGGGATTAGCAACCGTCTCGTCGTTGACATAGAATTTCTCCGCCAGATCGGAGGTTCGAGCCTTGTCGATCCGTCTATTCCTGTGACAAAAGCCGATCTCGAAACGAAACATATCCCAAGTTCTTACGTGCCGTTTCGTAACGGGACGTTTCTTGCGATCGCAACGGGCTGGGCGGAAGCAATCGACGCGGAGCGTATTTATATCGGGGCTGTTGAAGAAGATTCTTCGGGCTATCCTGATTGCCGAAAGATCTTTTTCGATGCGTTCGAACAGGCAGTGAATCTCGGTACAAAGCCGGACACGCATATTACGGTCGAAACGCCGCTCATCGTAATGACAAAATCCGAGATCGTCCAGCGCTCGTATGAGCTTTCATCGCCGCTCGAACTGACATGGTCATGCTACCAGTCGGAAGATGTGGCGTGCGGCGAATGCGATTCGTGTGCGCTGAGGCTTCGCGGGTTTCGCCAGGCAGGTTTCATCGATCCGCTCGAATACAGAATCCGCCCTGAATACTGATCTTGAATGAGCAGCAGACATTCCGGTAAATATGTTTCCTCGTGGTTCTCACGCAGCATTTTTTTGATGCTCGTTTTCATATTGTGTGCTGCCGGAAATTCATTTGCACAAACGACGAACAATCTTTCCGATACGCTTGCAAGTAAACACAGCGCAGCAACGGCGAAAGTAAAGCGCCCCGGTTTCGATCTGCCCGATTCGTTGTACCGTGCTGTTGATTCGGTCAGAGGCTCTGTCGATACGATCGTCTATTATACGGCAAAAGATTCGGCAGTCTTTAATGTACAAAAAAAAAATGTGACACTGACCGGCGACGCGACGCTCGATTACCAGCAACGCGATATGAAGGCGCATCGGATCATTCTCGATTTTCCGACGAGCAACCTCACGGCGATGAGTTCTTCGTACGATTCAGTGATCATGTCATCGGTCGCTCATCAGCGAAGAATTATCCGCGACACGTCACGAATCAAAAATAGAGGTGCGCCAAAATTGATGGACGGGACAACCCCGTATGAAGGGGAAGTGCTGACATATAATTTAAATACAAAACAAGGGACTGTTCAGCTCGGGACGACGACGATGCAGGGAGGCTATTACTATGGAGAGAAGATCAAACAGGTCGATCAGGGTGTGCTTTTCGTAAAGAACGGACGCTACACAACCTGCGATGCCGAAACGCCGCATTTTTATTTTGAGTCGCCGAAGATGAAAGTCATCAGTGGCGATCAGGTCTTTGCCGAACCTGTATATCTCTATATTGCGGATGTCCCCGTGTTCGCACTACCGTTCGCTGTGTTCCCCGAACACGAGACCGGTCGCCATACAGGGCTTATCCCGCCAAATTATACAACGCAAACCAGCCGCGGTTTCGGGCTGACACATCTGGGATATTACGTTGTCTTTTCCGATTATTTCGATGCCGCATTCAGGTCCGATATTTACACAAAAGGCGGGTATAATCTTGAACTGGCAACATCATATATGAAACGCTATCTTCTGAGCGGACCGGTGAACCTAACGCTTGATTACGGTCATGCGCGTTTTTCGAGTACCGATCCGTTCACTGAAACATATAATCTTTCATTCGTCGTCCCGAATTTGCAGATCGATCCGGTGACGTCGCTGAGCTCACAAGTTTTTTTTCGCAGTCAGAATTATCAGAATTTTAATGCTCACAATATCAACGACCTCATTAATCAGAACATCACGTCGAATGCGTCGTTCAGCACGTCGTTCGAAAAACTCGGATTTTCACTTGGCGTGACATATTCCCGGAATCAGGATCTTATCTCGGGCGGCTATCAGGAAACGAGCCCCTCAATTACACTCGGTCGCACATCGCCGATCTATATTTTCGGCAACGAAAGCGGCGAAGGCAGTTCAGGATTATTACAGACAGTCGCTCTTAATTACAGCCTCGGAATTTCCAGAAGTGTTTCAAAGTCGCAAGTCATTAGGCCTGCGGACTCTGCCCATGGCTTTGCAGGCGACACATCGTTTCTATACTCGGAGCGATACGGCGTTCTTCATAATCCAACCCTGAGTATTTCGCCGAAGGTTGGATATATTTCGCTCACACCGAACATCAGTTACCGCGAGGCATGGTTCTTCCGTCAAAAAACAAAGACAGCATATTTAAATATCATTGACCTCAACGGAAAACCGGATACGCTCGGCACGGCGTTCAACAGTTCGTATCAATATGGATTTTATCGAGCCAATAGTTACGACTTCGGGCTTTCTGCGGCAACGACGCTCTATGGCGTCGCAAATATCGGAGCGTTCGGGATAAAAGCAATTCGCCATGCGATCCAACCCTCCATCGGATTTACGTATCATCCTGATGTTTCATCTGAGGAGAAGCGGTATTATACTGACCCGGTCACAAACCAGCAGATTGCCTACAGCCGGTTCGAGGATGATGCCAATTCCGGTATTTCGCTCGGTGATCGTTCCGGCACTGTCTCTCTTTCGCTTGTAAACGATTTCGAAGCGAAGATCGAGCGTAAAGTAAATGCCGATTCCTCGGTTGAAGATAAAGTGAAACTCCTGAATTTGTCGATGAACACGGGATACGATCTCATTCAAAAACGATGGAGCGCATTGGGGCTTTCGGCGAACACGCAGATCGGATCGTTATTCAGTCTGGGCGGCAACGCATCGTTTTCGTTCTATCCGCTCAATTACACCGGTGGTGATTCGATTGGCAGAACATTGCTGTCTCTTGGTGAAGGTTTTTTCCGCGCAACCAATGCATCGTTCCACCTTGGTGGCGGGTTCTCCTCGAGCGAAACGACGGGCGGAGAAAATGTGGATTCGCTCAAACGTTTGTTCCGATTAAACACGCCGGATGAAGAACGCCAAATGTTTCTCGGCGGTAATTATCCGGGCGAATTCGTCTCGGTACCGTTTCGTCCGAAATGGAATATCAGCTATGACATTTCATACACCCTCGGTTATAGCGGTCCCATCGTAAACAAAAATCTGACTGCAAGCGCAAGCTTCAGCGTTTCGCCGACACTGAATTGGAGTCTTTCGACGAGCGCCGCATACGATCTGGTTTCGAAACAGATCGTCGTACCGAATCTTCGTATTCATCGCGACCTGCACTGCTGGGAATTAAATTTCGATTACCGCCCGACCGGATTCATCCGCGGATTCAATTTCGAGATCAGACTGAAAGCCCCGCAGTTACAAGACATCAAGCTGACCCGTCAGGAGAGCACGTATGGCACGTTCTAAACGCAGCATCGAGTCGGAGGCTCTTCAAGTTCTTCATTACGCCGGCGTGATGAAAGAGGATTCTGTTCTCGTTGCTCTCAGCGGCGGCGTTGACTCTGTCGTTCTTACTGCAGTATTACGAAAGCTTCAAAAGAAGAAATATTTCAAGCGTCTTGCCATCGCGCATCTCAATCATACCTTACGCGGCACTGACGCTGAGAAAGATGCGGCATTTGTTGAGCGATATGCAAAGCAACTCGGCATTGACTATTTCGGTGAGCGAGTGGATGTTCGTGGATTTGCAAAAAAGAACAAACTCGGCATCGAAGAAGCCGGACGCGAGCTGCGATATGATTTCTTCGAACGTATTTGCAAACGCGACCACTTTGGCTTCGTAGTGACCGCCCATCACGCCGATGACAGGATCGAAACAATTCTGATGAATATCGCGCGCGGTACCGGGCTGCGCGGGCTTGCGGGCATTCCCAAAATGCGGGTATTGACGGACGATATTAGGATCATTCGTCCGTTGCTTGAAGTACCTCGTGATGAAATTATCTCGTTCGCAAAGAAAAATAAACTTCGCTGGCGAGAAGATACAAGTAATACCAGCGATGAATATACGCGCAACAGGATTCGCAAATATGTTGTACCTGCGCTAAAGAAAAGCGTTCACGGCCACGATCTTTATCCTGCGGTTTCTCACCTTGTCAAGTCTGTCGAAGATGCCGAATCGTTCATTGCGTATGAAGCTTCGAAGGTTCGTTCGCGAGCGCTCGTAAAAAGTACGCACCCTTTTTTTAAGAACTTGCCGCGGCGTGAATTCAAATTAAACGTCTTAGAAAATGTCCCGTCGGTCGTTGTTCGCGAGCTGCTCGTCCGTGAGTTCGAAGCCCTCGTTGCTTACCCCGTAAGCATTTCGTCCGATCAATGGAAGAACATGGTGGCGGTGATCTCTCAAAGCGGTCCGCGAACGCTGCAGCTTTCAAAACAGCTTTTTCTTTCACATAACAAGAATATTTTAACGCTTGAATCGTCTTTACCTGTGAAAGAACTTCACGAAGCGATCATGATCGGTCGTTCGGTCGAGACAGCAATCGGTAATATTTCGTTATCGAGAACAAAACGAAACGTTGTTTCTCGTAATGCGAATATTTGCATGCTGAGCTCAGTGTTATTCGAGAGTCATGGTCTCATCGTTCGAAATTGGAAGCCTGCAGACCGTATCCGCCCATTTGGAATGAACGGTACGCGCCTTGTCAGCGATCTGCTTTCTGAATCCGGCGTAAAGACCGAAGCGCTCAAGCGACGTTTTCCCCTTGTCGTGCTTGCCGATTCGCCAAATACGGTGATCTGGATCCCCGGAATACGCGCAAGCGAACGATGTCGTATCGGCAGCACTTTCGAAACAGGGTTAGTGCTTCGGCGTAAACCTATTTAAGGGACTCCGAACCGAGAGTTCAAAGAGGATGTTTTGCAGTTAGAACGTATGAAAAATCAATTTGCATTTGCCGATCGCTCGGGTCAAGACCCCGATGAGCGCCCCACAAGCCGGGGTGGTGGCTCGGGTCGTCCGTCGGGTGATCGCGGGGGCCGTTTTTCTCCTTCCCCCAATAAGCAGGGCGGCGATATGAACAATCGTCAGCACATGATCCGCACAGTGCTGCTGTGGGTAGTGATGATCGCCGGAGCATCGCTCGTCATGTACATTGCTCGCGGAACGGGTGATGCCGACGAAGTTGAGGTCAGCAATACTTATTACCAACAGCTTCTTGCCGACGGGAAATTCGCTTCCGCCACGATCGAACAATACGACCAAAATGCGTATCGTTTTCATGGCGTCTTTAAACAGCAGGAAACTGTCATAAAAGACAATTCGACCACACCTACCGCTCATACGAAGAAGATCGTCACGAATCTTATACCCGAAACGCTTGCCGATCAGTATAAGCTTTGGAATGAGAAGGGGATTCAGATTCGCAAAGTCGATAATAAAGGCACATGGATGGACGGTCTTATTGCGATATTACCATGGGTCATCAGTTTTTATATCGTCTTTTTGATCTTACGCCGAATGCAGAACCAGGGGCTCAACGGTCCCAAAGGGTTATTCTCTTTCGGTAAATCACGAGCTCGTTTTGCAGATGAAAAAGCTCCGCGTGTAACGTTTGCCGATGTTGCCGGTGCTGACGAAGCAAAGACTGAATTGCAGGAGATCATCGAATTTCTCAAGGAGCCGCAGAAATTTCAGCGTTTAGGCGGTAAAATTCCGCGCGGTGTGTTGCTGCTTGGGCCTCCCGGAACCGGGAAAACGCTGCTCGCTCGTGCAGTTGCCGGTGAAGCCGGGGTTCCATTTCTATCGATTTCCGGCGCAGATTTTGTCGAGATGTTCGTTGGCGTTGGCGCTTCGCGGGTGCGTGATCTGTTCGATCAGGCAAAACGCAATGCTCCGTGCATTGTCTTTATTGACGAGATCGACGCCGTTGGCCGTCATCGCGGCGCAGGGCTCGGCGGCGGACATGACGAACGCGAGCAGACATTGAATCAATTGCTCGTTGAGATGGACGGATTCGAACAGAACAGCGGCGTCATTATTATGGCGGCGACAAATCGTCCTGACGTACTTGACCCCGCGTTGCTTCGCCCTGGTCGTTTCGATCGTCAGGTCATCATCGACCGTCCGGATGTTCGCGGCCGTGAAGGAATTTTGAAAGTGCATACGCGCAAAGTCCCGCTCTCGACGAACGTCGATCTTAATATCCTCGCAAAAGGAACACCTGGATTTTCGGGGGCCGATCTTGCAAATCTTGTCAACGAAGCGGCATTGCTTGCTGCTCGCCACAATGGCGACCGAGTTGGGATGCCCGATTTCGAAGACGCAAAAGATAAAGTGATGATGGGCTTGGAGCGTAAGTCTGCCGTAATTAGTGAAGAAGAGAAAAAGATCACCGCATATCATGAAAGCGGCCACGTGATCGTCGCACGGAAAATGCCGGAATCCGATCCGGTGCATAAAGTGACGATCATTCCGCGCGGCCGTGCACTTGGCGTGACCAGTTATCTGCCGATCGACGAAAAGCATACGTATTCGCGTGAATATCTTGAATCGATGATCGCGTATGCGCTCGGCGGACGTGCGGCGGAAAAACTTATTTTCAATCGTATCACGACCGGAGCCGGCAACGACATTGAACGCGCTACCGATCTTGCGCGCAAGATGGTCTGCGATTGGGGAATGTCGGATAAACTCGGCCCATTAAAATATGGGCGCGGAGAACACGAAGTATTTCTCGGGCGCGATATGTCTTCCGAGAAAACATATTCCGATACGACAGGCCGCATCATCGATGAAGAAATTCGCCGCATTGTCGAGGAGGGGATGACGCATGCAGAAAATATCCTTCGCGATCAGGTAGGCATTCTGCACAAAATGGCAGCAGAGCTTCTCGTGCGGGAAACGTTAACCGGAGCCCAGGTTGAGATTCTGATGGCCGGCGGTGAACTCGCACCATACGAACGTCCGGAGCTGGAAAAAATGCCGGAGAAGAAATATACAATCGCCGACAATGTCAAAGTTCCGCCGCTCGGTGATATTGGCGGGATCGCCCCGATGCCGGCATAACACGAATTATCGTCTCGAATCTAAAAAGCCTCGTTCAGCGAGGCTTTTTTATTTCCTCCCCTCGACCTCAATATCGGCATACACTCATGCAATATTAAATTTTCGTAAAATAACAATTTTATGCAACTTCCTGCATATTTATGCGTTATTATATTTTCAATGAAATCGATTGATAATATCAGGGCATCTGTCATCGGCGCATCGGGCTATAGCGGCATCGAACTGGTGCGGCTGCTCTCGCGGCACCCGAATGTCACGCTCGGTTCGCTCATTGCGAATTCGAGCGCCGGCAAGGCATTTGCCGATATTTCGCTTCATCATGTTTCAGGCGGTGATGTCGAGATCGGCTCATATTCACCCGAAGCGGTCGCCTCGTCGGATGTGGTATTTATTGCATTGCCGTCGGGTGAAGCGATGAATATTACAAGCGACCTTGTTGCAAGCGGCAAACGGGTCATTGATCTTGGCGGTGATTTCCGACTACAGGACGTTAATGAGTATAAATCATTTTATGGCCGCGACCACGGTCAAACGGAGCTGCTCGGAGACGCTGTCTATGGTCTGCCGGAGCTTAACCGCGATGCGATTTCACAAGCAAAGTTCGTTTCAAACCCGGGATGTTATGCAACGAGTGTGATCGTGCCGCTCGTGCCGCTTGTAAAGTCCGGTGTGATCGATGGGTCAAAAATTGTCGTGAATACACTATCCGGAATTTCCGGTGCCGGCAAGAAAAGCACGTTCGAGTATAGTTTTACGGAATTGAACGATTCGATCCTGGCATATCGTGTCGGCGGGAAACATCAGCATATCCCGGAGATCAAGCAAGCGGTAAAAGAATTTGGCGGCAGTAATATTTCCATGACGTTCGTCCCGCATCTTGCCCCGATTACCCGCGGTATTCATTCAACGATCACGGCGCCGCTTGCCGCCAATATGAGTACAGATTCTATTGCGACGGCATTTGCGCAGTACCAGAATGAACCGTTCATAGCGCTTTCGCCGAATGTCCCCCCAGCATTGCGGCGTGTCCAGCATACCAATATGATCGAAATCGGTTGGTGCATCGATGAGACAACAAATACGCTCGTTGTTTTCTCGACCATCGATAATTTACTTAAAGGTGCGGCAGGACAGGCAGTGCAAAATATGAATATTATGTTCGGCTTTGACGAAACGACAGGATTATAATCGATGAACACAATGATACATATTGTTCCAAACGAAGGAGTGACGTTCGCTCGCGGCTTTCAGAGCGGCGGGTTATATTGCGGCATTCGCAAAAAGAAAAAAGATCTTGCGATCATTAAAAGTGATGCGCCCGCTGCCGTTGCTGCAGTCTTTACACAAAATAAAACGATCGCTGCGCCGGTCGTTGTTTCAAAACGTGCACTTCTCGAATCGAAGCGTTGCAGTGCGATCGTTGTCAATAGCGGTAATGCGAATGCTTGTACCGGCGCACGGGGAATGAAGGATGCCGAACAGATGGTCGCCGCAACTTCAGCAGCTCTTAGTATCCCGGCAAATGAAGTCATTGTTGCATCGACCGGTGTGATCGGACAGTTCTTGCCGATCGATCTGATCGAGAAAGGTATTGCCGAACTTGCTCCGCAATTAAATGCCAACAGTAATGCCGACGCTGCCGAAGCGATCATGACGACAGATACATTTGCAAAATCCTATGCCGTGTCATTCGAGATTGCCGGTACGCAAGTTCGCATCGGCGGTATTGCAAAAGGATCTGGAATGATCGAGCCGAATATGGCAACAATGCTTGCGTTCATCACGAGCGATGTACATATCGATCAGTCGCTGCTTCAGCGAACATTTTACAAAGCAGTGGCACAATCGTTCAATCGTATTTCCGTTGATGGCGATACAAGCACTAACGATATGGCTGTGATGCTCGCAAATGGGGAATCGAACACTCCGAAGATCGAACTCGGAACGCCGGAATATGATCTGTTCTGCAAAGCGCTTGTGATCGTGACAACGGAGTTAGCAAAGATGATCGCCCGTGACGGAGAAGGCGCGACGAAGCTTATTGAGATCGAAGTTGGCGGCGCTTCATCCGAAGACGAAGCGCTGAAAGTTGCTCGCTCAATCGCAAATTCGAATCTGGTGAAGACGGCAATCCACGGCGAAGATCCGAACTGGGGACGAATCATCGCGGCGATAGGATATTCGGGTATCGATCTCGACCCTGAATTCATCGAGCTCTCGCTCAATACCCATCCTGTTCTTCGCAAGCAATATCAGATCGTCATTGACGAACCGGTCGTACAAAAAAGCTTGAAAGAAAAAGACATTTTGCTCTCGATCGATCTCGGTCGCGGTACAGAAGCAGCGCGCTTCTGGACGTGCGACCTGACAAAAGATTATATCAGTATTAATGCCAGCTATCGCTCATAACACCAATGAACACAGAGACCTATTTGTCAAAAGAAGAAACGCTTATCGAAGCGCTGCCATATATTCAGCGTTACGAAGGCAAAACATTTGTCGTTAAATACGGCGGCGCCGCGATGACGGATGCCGCTGTGCGCGAAGAATTTGCACGTGATGTGACGCTATTACAAAAAATAGGCATTCGTATTGTGCTTGTACACGGCGGAGGACCGGCGATTACTGAGCTTGAGCAAAAACTTGGGACGAAATCCAAATTTGTCGGCGGGCTTCGCTACACCGATAAAGATACACTTCGCTCCGTATTGATGTCGCTTGCCGGGCTGACGAATAAAGAACTTGTGCATCACTTGATACGCTCCGGAGCAAATGCGATCGGGCTTTCCGGCATTGATGGGACACTGCTCGTTGCAAAAAAGCAGACCACCAGTGGCGCTGATCTTGGGTATGTCGGCACTGTAACGAACGTGAACGTCGAGATACTCGAAGATATGCTGGCAAAGAAAATTATTCCTGTCATTGCACCGGTCGCACTCGGAGCGGATGACGATCTATTGAACGTCAATGCCGACGAAGCCGCGGCTGCGATAGCCGCCGCCCTCGGCGCTGAGAAATTATTCTTCCTGAGCGATACCAATGGTGTGATCCTCGACGATGAGCTTGTGCCGACACTGACGCGCAGCCGCGCCGAGCAATATATCAAAAAGGGAGTCATCACCAAAGGAATGATCCCGAAAGTACATTCCGGTTTTCGCGCTCTCGATGGAAGCGTAAAGAAAGTTCATATTATCGGCGGTGCTTCGCATTCGCTGTTGCTGGAGATATTCACGCACGAAGGCGTTGGTACGCAAATTATCAATGACGAATCGCCAGCGGCTATCACAGTACATAAAAAATCGTCCGGCGAAAAAGTTGTTTCACTTCTCGATTTTAAAGGACTTGATAAAGAAAAATTATTTCAATTGTTTTATCTTGCTGATGCCTTGCAAGAGAATAAGCAGTTGAAACCGCTCGCCGGCAAGAGCATTGCGATCTTATTCCAAAAACCCTCGCTTCGTACGCGCGTATCGTTCGAAGTTGGCGTTGCAGAGCTTGGCGGAACGCCGGTTGTTCTCGGTAATGAAACGGTCGGTCTCGGCAGCCGCGAATCGGTCGCCGATGTTGCCCGCGTGCTCGAACGGTACTCGGACGCGATCGTTGCGCGTGTGTTCGGTCACAATATTCTTGAAGAATTTGCTGCGGTAACGAACATTCCGATCGTTAATGCGCTCAGCGATCTTCTGCATCCCTGCCAGATCCTTGCTGATGCTTATACTCTCTATCGTCATGGTAAACTGCACGAGGGAATGAAGGTCGCGTTCATTGGAGATGGCAACAATGTTGCGAATTCGTGGATCGAACTTGCACAAATATTCCCGATCGATCTTTTTATTGCCTGTCCGAAAGGCTTCGAGCCGGCCGTAAAACAATTTATTGGTGCGGATGCAGCAGGCAGCATTACGATCACGAACGATCCGAAGGCTGCTGCACAAAGTGCCGATGCGATCTATACCGATGTTTGGACAAGCATGGGACAAGAAGAAGAATATGAAAAAAGAATAAATGCGTTTGCTGGTTTTCAGATAACGCAAGAACTTCTTTCGCTTGCAAAGAACGATTGTGCAGTGATGCACTGCTTGCCGGCGCATCGGGGAGAGGAGATCACCTCCGAGGTTCTTGATTCTGAGAACTCCATTGTGTTCGATCAGGCAGAGAATCGCTTGCATATTCAGAAAGCTGTTCTCACGTGGCTGCTTGCGCCGCAAATGATGGGTAAGAATGACGGCTCTCACACACAAAAGATTTATGAGCAAACAACGACGGCTTTTTCTGATCAAGGAGATCATCTCTCGCAAAAGCATCGGTCATCAGGACGAACTGCTTGATGAACTCGGCAAGCGTGGCGAAGATGTAAATCAGGCGACGCTCTCTCGCGATCTTCGTGATCTTGGCGTCAGCCGGACACAAGGCTCCGAAGGCCCGAGATATGTTCTTCCGGGCGAGGGGCATATAAAACGACTGCAAGCGTTATTGTCTTATGAGATCACGAGCATCACAGCAAATGAGAATCTCGTGGTTGTTAAAACGCTTGCCGGACGTGCCCATGGCGTAGCAGAGCAGATCGACCATTTGAGATTGCCGAGCATTCTTGCAACGCTTGCAGGTGACAATACGATCTTTATCGCTCCAGTCTCCGTCAAGCAGACGGCAACAATCGAAAAACAATTAAAGAAATTAATAACCGAACCAACGAACGAACAATGATAAACGGCTTGGAAAAAATTAAAGACCAAAAAATTGCGCTTGCATTTAGCGGAGGGCTCGACACGTCCGTCATTATGCGATGGCTGCAGGAAAATTTCAATGCAGAGATCGTTACTGTCACTGGAAATCTCGGTCAGGAAAAAGAACTGGTCGGTGTGCGCGAGAAAGCATTTGAGCTTGGTGCGACGGCAGCATATTTTGACGATCTAACGGAAGAATTCGTCAACGATTATGTGTGGCATGCGCTCAAAGCGGGCGCGTTATACGAAGGCATTTATCCGCTGGGTACGGCGCTTGGCAGGCCGCTGCTTGCCAAAGCACTTGTCGATGCAGCTCGCAAAGAAGGCTGTACGGTAGTTGCTCACGGCTGTACCGGTAAAGGAAATGACCAGGTTCGTTTTGAAGCGTCAGTCGCTGCGCTTGCGCCGGATCTGACGGTGATCGCACCGGTTCGTCATTGGGAATTCACTTCACGTGAACAAGAGATCGAATATTGCCTCGCACGCGGTATTAAAGTCAATGCGACAAAAGCAAATCCATATTCGATCGACGAAAATATCTGGGGCACGAGCATCGAATGCGGTGTACTCGAAGATCCGACTGTGCCGCCGCCGGAAGATGCGTATCAACGAACTGTTTCCCCGATCGCTGCACCTGACGCGCCGGAGCAAGTGACAATCGCGTTCGAAGCCGGAATTCCCGTAGAAGTCAATTACAAAAAATTATCCGGCGTCGATATTTTGAAAACATTGAATGTGATCGCCGGACTCAATGGTATCGGACGAATTGATCTTATTGAAAACAGGCTGGTCGGAATCAAGTCGCGTGAAGTCTATGAAGCCCCTGCTGCATTTGTGCTTCATGCAGCTCTGACAGAACTCGAACGACTAACACTTGATCCGTGGACTGTTCGTACAAAGCATTCGCTTTCGCCGCAGTATGCTGATCTTGTATATAATGGGCTGTGGTTTGCGCCGGTACGTTCTGCGCTCGACGCATTTTTTGACGAAGTTGCGACCCGCTTAAGCGGAGAGGTCACGCTATCCCTATATAAAGGGACAATGACAGTGCAATCTCGTTCTTCAGCATTTTCGCTGTATGATAAAGCACTCGCATCATACACCGAAGAAGATTCTTACGATCATCGCGCAGGCGAAGGATTTTCAAAAGTTCACTCGCTTCCGCTGAAAGTCATGGGAGCGGTCGAACATTATCTCGTTCCGTGACACAACCGCGCGCAGACATATTGTGGGGAGGACGATTCAGCGAGCAGCCAAGCCCGTTAGCAGCGCGATTTTCGAATTCGCTCGAAACCGACTTCACATTTTTCCGAGAAGACATTACCGGCAGCATCGCACATGCGACTATGCTTGGCACATGCGGCATTATTTCTGAAAACGATGCAAATGCCATCGTCAAGGGGTTAAAGCTGATTCTTCTTGAACTTGAAGAGAATGGAATTCCTCAGGATATCGAATGCGAAGATATTCATTCGCTGGTTGAAACAATGCTCGTTCGCAAGATCGGCGATGTCGGAAAAAAACTTCACACTGCGCGCAGCCGTAACGACCAGGTCGCGCTGGATGAACGATTGTACCTTCGAGTAAAGATCGATGCGCTTATTGATTTGCTCAGAACATGTTCACGTGCATTTATAGAAAAAGCTGAAGCATCGCTTGATATGATTATGCCCGGCTATACGCACCTACAGCATGCGCAGCCGGTGATGTTATCTCATCATTTGCTGGCGTATGTCGCAATGTTCGACCGGGACAGTTCTCGATTTTCGGATGCGCTTTGGCGCTCAGATCTTTCCCCGCTCGGAGCGGCGGCATTTGCCGGAACGTCGTTCCCGATCGATCGTGAGCAAATCGCTAACGAACTTGGATTTCGCGGCATCACTATCAACAGCGTTGATTCAGTCAGTGATCGCGACCATCTCATCGAAACGATCTCCGCCTGTGCGATCACGATGATGCACCTGAGCCGCTTTGCCGAAGAATCCGTACTCTGGAGTTCGTCAGAATTTAGCTTCGTTCGATTTTCCGACCGTCTGACAACCGGAAGCAGTATCATGCCGCAGAAAAAAAATCCGGATATGGCAGAACTCATTCGCGGCAAAACCGGAAAGGTGTATGGCGCATTGATGAATCTTTTGACGACGATGAAAGCGCTGCCGCTTGCGTATAATCGCGATATGCAAGAGGATAAACAGCCGCTCTTTGATGCGCTTGATACGACAGCGGATTGTGTCCAGATGACAACAGAGCTTATTGAAGATGCCACATTCAATAAAGAAAAAATGACTGTTCAGCTCTCGTCAGGTTTTTTGACAGCGACAGAGCTTGCCGATTATCTCGTGACAAAAGCAGTTGCATTTCGCGACGCACATTCTATCACCGGAAAGCTTGTCGCGTATGCCGAAGAACATAACTGTCAGCTGCACGAACTGCCGATCTCTGTTCTGAAAACGTATTCACCACAGATTGGCGATGATATTTATGATGTGCTCGATCCCGTTCGCGCAGTGCATCGCAAACGTTCGGCGGGCGGAACAGCTATTTCAGAAGTTTTAAAACAGATCGAACAATGGAAGCAATACTTGAACAAGAAGTGATAACTGCAGTAACGCTTGAAGAGCGTGAGCATCAGGCGCTGTTTCATACGTATGACCGGCTTACGATCGGCGCTGTGACACATAGTGAAGGCAGTTATATTTATACCGATAAGGGAAAATATCTCGATCTTATTAGCGGACTTGGCGTCAATGCACTCGGATATTCGCATCCGAAAATTATTTCTGCGATCGAGGACCAAGCGCGTCGCTATTTACATTTGTCCAATTTATATTTGCAGGAGCCGCAGATATCCCTTGCCGAGAAGATCAAACAGCAATCTGGTTTTGCGAAAGTATTTTTCTGCAACAGCGGTACCGAAGCGGTTGAAGGAGCATTGAAGCTCGCCCGTAAGTATGGTTCGGGTATTGGCAAGTTCGAGATCATCGGGCTTGAAAATGCTTTTCATGGTCGAACGTTCGGCGCCCTTTCAGTGATGGATAAGCCAAAATATCGCAATGGATTTACTCCACTTGTTGAAGGAATGCATTCTGTTTCTGCGGATAAACTCGATATGGCACTAAGCGAGCGAACAGCGGCGATCATTCTTGAAGTCATTCAAGGCGAAGGTGGTATCCGTCCGATCTCGTCCGAGTTTGTATCGCTGCTGCATAAACTTCGTGACACGTATGGCTGCCTCATTATTGCCGATGAAATTCAAAGCGGTATCGGACGCACCGGCTCATTCTTTGCATTTGAGCAGTACGGATTAATACCGGATATTGTCGTTGCAGCAAAAGCGCTTGGCGGCGGTTTGCCGCTTGGGGCGATCATTGCAAATGACGATGTTGCGTCCGCGTTCACACCCGGAGTGCATGGTACAACATTCGGCGGGAATGCACTTTCCTGCACTGCTGGAAACGTTGTTCTTGATGAAATTGGAAACGGACTGATGCAGTATGTAAAAGAAATTTCGGAGTGGCTCTTTGCAAAATTGCATGCGCTGAAAGCGGCGTATCCTGATCAAATTTCCGAGATTCGAGGCAGCGGACTGATGATCGGCATAGAGGTCAAAACAGACGCAAAGAAAATTCATCAGGCATTGCTCGAGCGCGGCTTCATTACCAATGTAACAGCAGGAAATGTTCTGAGGCTGTTACCGCCGCTCGTCATTACGAAAAACGAGCTGAGCTCATTTGTAAATTCGTTGGCGGAGCTGTTGTAGCAGTAGTACACCCGTAGGGACTCGAACCCCAAACCTTCTGATCCGTAGTCAGATGCTCTATCCAATTGAGCTACGGGTGCATAGCTTCATTTCGAAGCGGACTAATAACGAGAACTCGTCCGCGGAAGTTCTCACTCGCTCAAGCAGTCTTTTCGACGGAAGCAAGCAGTTCAGAAACGTGAATGAGATGATGTTCTTTCAACGAAAGATCATTCGTGAGCACGTATACCTTCAGCGAATTCCAAAATGAAAATCCATATTTATTCAAGAAATAGAGTAAGTTCAATTCTCTTTCTTGCAATTTTCCATCAGGCAGCAGCGCGTTGAGCGCTTTCATAAATTTCTCTTTGCTCATACTGTTCTTTTTGCGTTCGGCAGCGAGCGCCTTACCGGAAAAATCTTTCAACTGAGTAAGCATCTTGCCTTTGATCGTTGTCAATGCTCCGCCAAGTGATGGGTCGGCTGACTCGACAACATTTCGAAGTTGCTCGAGCGCGGCTTCGATAGTACCGGATGAAACGTCAAACGTCTCACCGATCTCATCTTCACGCGAGCTCTTCAATAACTCACGGACAAGGTCGCCATCGAATTCTATGAGTGCTTCAAGCGATGTTTGGTGTTTCTCGGCAAGTTTTTCAAATCGATCCTCAACGATCGTAAGACTTATGCGGGGCATGATCATCGGCATCTGAATCCCGGCCCAATCATACGCAGTACCAAGCTGCGTGAAGTAGGCGATTTCCCCGGGACCTGCTACGTAGGCTGCAGTCGGGAGGATCGTATCCTGAACGATCGGGCGCAGGACGACATTCATACTCATACGTTCCGGTTCGGCATGAAGAACTGCAAGCAATTCTGTGGCCGAGATTATTTTATCGTCATAGCGAAATGAATCACCTTCGCGCTGCAGTTTATACCTGTTGCCATTTCCAACCAGGAAAAGGTTCGCGCCCTGTGCGTCGATCTGAGCATGATATTGCGCTCGAAGCGATTCACTTTTTCGTTGAATGGACTCGGAGAGTTCCGGTGCGGTCGTGATTTCGTGTTCGAATATAGCAGTCGCAAACGATTTTAGTGGGCGGGAATTCGCGTTTACAACAAGCAAGCCTTCATCGGCGAGCAGTTCTCCTAGAAGCGATGCCTGTGCATCTGCAAATGTGGCACCGGGATGATAACATCGTTCGTATAATGCAAGAACATCGTTCGTAAAATCAGTTGATGGGAGCGCCGATGTTATTTCTTCAAAAAAACGTTTGATCGCTTCTGACTCGAATTTCATCGTTCCAACTTGCTTACGCCCGGGTGGTTCTTCCGGTTGATAGACGATGTGCTTCAGATCAAAATTATTATCGAGGAGTGTAACAGAACTGACTTCTGCAAAATCATGATCCTCCGTTTCTTGCCAAAAGACCGGGACAAATTGATATGCAGGATAGCGGGCATTGAATGTTCTTGCGAGGGCGACAGTATGCAGCGCTTTATAGATCGTATAGAGCGGCCCCGCACAAATGCCGACCTGCTGCCCGGTGACGACGGCGAGACAGTCCTTGCCGGCGAGCAGCTCAAGATTTTTTTTCACGTATGGGGTCATCGCATTTGCCTGTTGGTGTGTTTCGGTGATCCGTGCGATGAGAGCTTCGCGCAGGCCGGTTCGTTCAGGTGAGCGCTGCTCTTCGAGCCGCCTTTTTATGATCGCTTCGACCGCATCGGCTTCGGCGAACGGCGAGCATGGAAAGAACGTCTTGATCGCTGAGGAATCAAAATTGCCGACATAATCCTGCACGAGCTTGGAGAAATGACGCGAAGAGGCGATGGTCATGAATTCACTGATAAATGATTAGTCGTAAACATACCGGCTTCGGGAAGTGTTTAGCTATTCGATGAAAAACGAACGACATACGCTCGTGCTTTTCGATATAGACGGAACACTTCTGATTTATAAAGACGGTCTTCCGAATCGGATGTTTTCCGAAATGGTCTTGCACTTTTTTGGAAAGGACATTACCATTCCGAAAGGTTTCTTTTCCGGCAAGACCGATAAAGCCATTATTGCAGAAGTGCTCGAGCTTGCGGAAGTACCCGATGACGAACTCAAGAAGGATGAAGCGGCGATCATGGATTGGATCGCCGAATATGTCGAGCGCGAAACGACACCTGATTCATTCCACCTATTGCCGAATGTGAAAAACATTCTCGATATTCTTTCTAAAAAAAACGATACCACGATCGCACTGTTGACCGGTAACCTCGAACGCTGTGCGGATATAAAACTCGGGCACTTTGGTCTCGAAGACTACTTTGTGTTCGGCGCGTTCGGCGAGATCTCGGTCGATCGTAACGATCTTGGTCCGGCTGCCCTCGATCGGTTTGCCGAAGTATCGGACAGTGCGTCGGTTCATAACGAAGATGTAGTCGTGATCGGTGATACGATCTCCGATGTGCTATGTGCAAAACATATCGGGGCGAAAAGCATTATTACTCTGACGGGTCGTACTACTCGCGAGATGATCGAGCCGTATTCGCCGCATCATATTTTCGACGATCTTTCCGATACAGAAAAGGTCCTCAACGCTATTTACAATTAATGCCATTTGTCTCATATCTTTGCGCTGTTTGCGGCGAACCCAACGAGACATTCGTTGACGAAACGAACGGGATGCGCCAGCAATATGTCGAAGATTGTGCAGTCTGCTGCCGGCCGAATGTCATTCGTATCGTCATTGATGAAGAAACCGGAGACATTGCTGTCGAGAATGAATTCGAGGGTTAGTATTTATTCTTCGAAGCTTTCCTCATCTTTCCCACTTAGCTGTGCAACAATTTTTTTAATCGTACTCCCCTCAAATCCTCGCGAAGCGAGAAACGCATAGAGTTTTTGCTTGCGCTTCTTCGGGTCGGTTTCGCGTCGAACGAGTGAAGACCATTTTTTTTCAGCGGCTTGTTTCGCGTGCTCTTCTTCGTCACCTGGGTTCGAGATTTTTTTTAATGCCTCAACGATCGTTTCTTTTGCAATGCCTTTTTTTCTGAGGTATTGTTCGAGTTCTCTTTTGGAAACAGCTTTTGTCAACAGTTTGTCATGGATAAATGCTTGTGCAAGTTCTTCATCGTTGATCAGTCCATATTCTTTCAGAGATTGCGTTGTTTCGGCTACGACTGTATCGTCAAATCCTTCACCCCGAAGTTTTGAAGCTACTTCGCGCTCGGAGCGGCGGCGCGTGTTCAGATATTTCGATGCGATTCGTTTTGCCGAGGCTTTGTCGTCGAATTCACGGATCGAGTCGAATAGTACGGAAGTCAGTTCGTCGCCTTTGCGAAGGCGAAAGCGTTCGATGGTCGCGATATTGATGCCGAACGCAAATGCGTCGTCTATCGAAACCGATGCACGGAGCTTATCGCGTTTTTGATAGGCGATAGAAGTAATGATCCGAGGCGAATCGACAGGAAGTTTGTACGAACCAATTCGGTCATTGCGTTTCATTGTGGAATATGGCTGTCATTCTGAGGCGCCAGCCGAAGAATCCCTTGGTCTTTAGCCGTAAGAATTCTCGCAGAAGACATGCAGGGGATTCTTCGCTCCACTTCGTTGCGCTCAGAATGACATCTAAAAAGTTATCCCATTAATCCGGTTCATCCCATGTATCGCCGTTGAGACGATTTATTTTTTCTTCGCCACTGCTTTCTCGTCTTCGGCAGTCGCTTTGCCGTTCGGAGTAGGTGCATCGACTATTGAGATACCAAGTTTTTCGCGCACCGCATTCTCGACCGCTTTGAACGACTCGGGGTATTCCTTGAGATACGCTTTGACACTGTCGCGTCCCTGACCGATGCGTTCGCCGCCGAAGCTGAACCACGAGCCGCTCTTTTGAATGATGTCGCTCTCGATCGCGACATCGATCATATCGCCGAGTTTTGATATACCTTCGTTATATAAGACATCGAATTCGACTTCTCGGAACGGCGGCGCCATTTTGTTCTTCACAACTTTCACGCGGACGCGGTTGCCGATGATCTCGGTGCCTTCTTTGATGACGTCGCGACGGCGAATGTCGAGCCTGACCGAGGCATAGAATTTCAGTGCGTTGCCGCCTGTTGTCGTTTCCGGATTGCCGTACATCACGCCGATCTTCGAACGAAGCTGGTTCGTGAAGATAACGGTCGTGTTCGATTTGCCAATGACGGCGGTGATCTTGCGCATCGCCTGCGACATCAGTCGCGCATGTGAACCCATTTGTGCGTCGCCCATTTCGCCTTCGATCTCGGCACGTGGTGTCAGGGCAGCGACAGAATCAATAATAATGACATCGATCGCCGCTGAACGTACGAGCTGTTCCATAATATCGAGTGCCTGCTCGCCGAATTCCGGCTGAGAAAGAATAAGCTCATTGAGTTTTACGCCGAGACGCTCGGCATATTTAATATCGAGCGCATGTTCGGCGTCGATGAATGCCGCTGTGCCGCCGCGTTTTTGCGCTTCGGCGATAATATGCAGACAGATCGTCGTTTTGCCGGACGATTCCGGTCCGTAGATTTCGATGATACGTCCGCGCGGGACGCCGCCAATGCCGATCGCCGCATCGAGCGAAAGCGAGCCGGTCGGGATCGCCTCGACTTTTACATGGGGCGCATCCCCGAGCCGCATGACCGAACCCTTGCCGTGCGCCTTTTCGATGGAATCCATCGCTATTTGTAATGCTTTTGCTTTTGCTGCTTGTGTTGCCTGATCCATTGTCGTACGAGATTAATTGTTAAACTCTATGCAAATGTTCTCACCGCTGTCATTCCGAGCGGAGTATGACGCGACCGAAGGAAGCGGCAGACGGAGAGAGGAATCTGTTAAAAAAATATATTCCTTGTTTCTCCTCTTTCAGCAAGCTCGCGGATATCTATCTTATTCCATAGATTCCTCACTTCACTTCATTTCGTTCGCAATGACGTCCCTAATACCTACTTGGAGCCCACCTAACTATATTATTACTAACAATATAAGTTTACACACAACAGGTGCCCGCCCCCTTCACAATTCACAGTTCACCCTTCACAATTCCTCTATAGGTGCCTATAAAGGTAGGTAGTAATATACATAAAATTTTTAGGGTTTGTTTAAAACGGAAATTCTGCCCGGCAGGTGCATAAAATATTGCCTTTTTCTTTTCTTGACTTCCGGTTTTCTTTTGAGTATATTCGTATCATAAAATTATTATGAAGCTCCGCTTGGCAATACGGGTTCTGATATTTTTTCTCACATTGGTCTCGGGAGCAACGACCGTTTATTCTCAAACAGATACCACGAGCGGTTGGCAGTTAGTCCTGTCTAATCCGCGGTATAAGTTTGATTATCTCAAGTTCTTTTCTCTCGATACAGGGTATGCTATCGCCGAGAATGGGACAACCCGTATCCTTTTGCGAACATTCGATGGAGGGTTAACGTGGGACACACTCTCGACACCCATCCCTTCAAATCCTACTGTTTTTGTGACACCGTTAGTCGGGTTTTCAGAGAGTGACTTTGCGAATGGTGTCTATAAGACTATTGACGGTGGGATGTCGTGGCAACCGTATGACCGAAATTCAGACGCATACGGCCCAATTGCTTTTGCGAATATCGATACCGGTCTTGTCATGCAGGGCACCGTAGCAAGAACCACCAATGGAGGAACGAACTGGTATCAATCAGCAAGTATACAAACTGCGGCACACATATATGCTGCTTCATTTGGCGACGCAGTTACATGTTATGCAGTTGGTGAGCCTGCTTCGTATCCGCCTGACCCTCATCTGCCAGGGGCAGGTTTGTGTGCCAAAACAACAGACGCGGGTGCTTCGTGGACTCAGGTTTATACAACGATTCCCTACAGTTTGCTTTGTTGTGCTGCCCTCGGAGCAAACACCTTAATTGTAGGGGGCGCTGAACGTTCCGTAGGAAGAACAACAAATGGAGGTATAACATGGGATACGATGTATTACGGAGACCAATACTCTTTGTACGATGCTGTATCATTCGCCAATTTCTTACACGGGATGATGGTGGGAGCGGCCACACCTACTTCAGGGATTATACTTGCAACGAATGATGGTGGTAAAACTTGGCAACGACAATATATCCCAAATGCGCCATGGCTCGTTGGGGTTCAAATGCTTAACGACAGCGTTGCGGTAGTTTGTGGTAGTGGTAATATCTATCGTACGACAACAGGCGGCAATTTTTCCTCTGTATCACAACCGCAATCTCCTGACTTTCAAGCGCAAGTTTTTCCAAATCCTACTCCGGGATTAGTCAACATACAATATCAACTACCTTCGGCAACATCAGTGTCGTTTCTATATACCGATGTTCAAGGGAACATACTAAACTCAACAACGCCGCAGCTTCAAGACGCGGGAATGCATCAAATTGTTTTTGACGGATCGATGCTCGCAAACGGAGCATATTATTTTCAACTGACTACTCCTCAAGGGTCATATTCGGGTTCATTCACGATCATAAAGTAGGCGAGAGTAAGAGGCAGCCACGTCGAGCCTGTACAAAACGGACTCGCTCTGCCTGACGTTTGAGAAGGATATGACGAGCAGCAAAACAATCTGGACGATCGGCCATTCGACACATCTGTTCGATGAATTTCTTGAATTACTTCGTTCGTTCGAGATCAAAATGCTTGCTGATATTCGTAGCTTTCCGGGTTCTCGGCGTTACCCGCACTTTAACAAAGAAGCGCTTGAGCGTACATTGCCTGAGCATGGGATAGAATATATTCATATACCCGAACTCGGCGGAAGGCGTAAGGCGATCTCCGAATCGCATCATCCTGAGTGGAAGCATCCGGCATTTCGAAGTTATGCCGACTATATGGACACAAGTGAATTTAAAATTGGCATCGGACATCTTCAAGAACTTGCACTCCGGTCGCGAACAGCGTATATGTGTTCCGAAGCCCTATGGTGGCGTTGTCATCGGTCGCTCGTATCGGATTATCTGAAATCGAACGGTTGGACAGTACTGCATATTATGGGAAAGGGCAAGCAGGCTGAACATCCATATACGACAGTGGCACGCGCCGCACAGGAAAAATTATTTTAGTAGCAAAATATTAATGGTTGTTTAAATGAAAAGGGGGTGGTCGTACAGTTTCACTAAGATGTCATCGCGAGTCGGGCGATAGCCTGATCCCTCGTTCCTCGGGACAGGCTCCGGAGATCTAAAATCTTGATCAGTAGTACAATTTCGAGATTTTAGATTGCTTTGCTTCGCTTGCAATGACATCTTAGTGAAACTGTACCACTACTGAAAAAATACATGTATTAGTTTGTCATGGGATTTGTTAGCACCGGGCATATACTCATCTAAGATCAATATGAAGAACAATTATCTAAAAGGCATTTCTGCCATCATAGCGATCGTTGTTGTTGTGTTCTCGGGCTGTATGAAAAAGACCGATGGATACACTTCCGAGATGCAATCGAAGATCGATTCGATGCAAAAAGTACTCGACAAGAATCTTGCAACGTTCGATACACTCGATTACGTGGTGTTCAGCAATCAGGAGTGGGTTCGTTTACATGAGAGCCACAGCAAGGATATAAAAGTGAATTGGCCCGACGGTCATTTCACGACCGGCATCGAACGGCACATCGAAGACCTCAAGGCAATGTTCGTTTATGCGCCCGATACGCGCATCAAACAGCATCCGATCCGTTTCGGCAGCGCAAATGCAGAGTGGACATGTGTTACCGGAGTTATGGAAGGAACATTCTCGAAGCCGATGCCAAAGGGCGACGGAACGTTCATTCAGCCGACCGGCAAGACATTCAAACTGCCGATGTGCACGGTCGGTCACTGGAAAGACGGCGTGATGATCGAAGAATCGTTATTCTGGGATAACCAAACGTACATGAGCCAGCTCGGCTTGGGAAGCTAACCGGTTGTTCGCAAATTTTTACTTATGAATCATACCGTATGAAATCGTTAGAAAAAAAAGTCGCGATCGTGACCGGCGCCGGCAGCGGCATCGGTCGTGAAGTTGCGCTGCTCTATGCTGCCGAAGGCGCATCGGTCGTCGTATCGGACGTCAATGAAAAAGGCGGCAATGAGACGGTTGCGATGATAACAAAGACCGGCGGGCAAGCGATGTTCGTCAAAAGCGATACATCAAAGCCTGCTGATTGCGAATCGCTCGTGAAAGCGACTGTCGATAAATATGGAGCACTGCATATTGCCTGTAATAATGCTGGCACCGGCGGACCTGCCGCTCCGACGGGCGAGTACCCGATCGACGGATGGGATAAAGTCATTGCGATCAATCTTTCCGGCGTATTCTATGGAATGCGGTATCAGATCCCGGCGATGCTGAAATCGGGCGGCGGTTCGATCGTCAATATGGCGTCGATCCTCGCCGCTGTCGGATTCAGAAATTCTGTCGCTTATGTTGCCGCAAAGCACGGACTTATCGGCTTGACACAGAATGCCGCATTGGAGTATGGATCGCAGAATATTCGCATTAATGCCGTCGGACCGGGATTCATAAAAACTCCGCTCTTGGATATTATGGATGCTGCAGCGATCAAATATCTCGAAAGCCTTCATCCGATGGGGCGGCTCGGTAAACCGGAAGAGGTCGCAGAGTTAGTACTGTTCCTGAGCTCGTCGAAGTCTTCGTTCGTCACCGGCTCTTATTATACGATCGACGGAGGATATCTTGCGCAATAACTGTAAGAACTCATAAAATATGCAGGTAAGTCAAGGAAGGGTTTGTGCTTAACAAACCCTTTTCTTTTTCAGGCTTTTTTGATTTGCTTATCGTGTTATACGCCTTTCAGATACGACAAATAAGACAGTAACCTACCAGATGCAACTGACATTTACCGAACACGGGTACCAGATCCTTCGAGATCCTCGTTTAAATAAAAGTACCGCGTTTACGCCTCAAGAGCGCGTTGATTATGGTTTGCGGGGCTTGTTGCCGAATATCGTCGAAGATATCCAGACGCAGATCAGACGTGTGAAAGAACAGGTAGATCAGATCGATAAGCCGATCAACCAGTACATTTATCTTACGCAGCTGCTCGATAATAACCAGACGCTTTTTTACCGGACGATCATCAGCGATCCGACGAAATATTTTCCGATCGTTTACACGCCGACCGTTGGGGAAGCTTGCCAAAAGTTCGGCCATATTCTGCGCCGTCCGCGAGGGCTCTATATTTCTATTGCCGATCGCGGGAATATCAAAGATATTGTGCATAACTGGCCTGAAGCTGGCGTGCGCTTTGCGGTTGTCACCGATGGCGAACGTATTCTCGGGCTTGGCGATCTCGGCGTGTGCGGGATGGGTATCCCGATCGGGAAGCTGACACTGTATACGGCTTGTGCCGGGATCAATCCGAATCTTACGTTGCCGGTCGTGCTCGATGTCGGCACCAATAATGAAAATTTTTTGAATGATCCGCTCTATCCCGGACTTCGCCAAAAACGGATCCGCGGAGAAGAGTACGATGAGTTCATCGAAGAGTTCGTTCTGGCGCTCACGGAGTCATTTCCAAAGATCTGTATTCAGTGGGAAGATTTCATCGGTCCGAATGCAAATCGTATTCTTGCGAAATACCGCGACCGCATCTGCACGTTCAACGATGACATTCAAGGCACTGCAGGCGTTGCTGTTGCCGGGCTGCTTGGGGCATGCGCTCGCAATGGACGGCCGATGACTGAACAGAAATTTCTCTTTTTCGGAGCGGGTTCTGCCGCGACAGGGATCTCGACATTGCTGACGATCGTGATGCAGCAGCACGGTCTCAGTTATGAAGATGCGAAGCGGCGGTGCTGGCTCTTTAACTCCGGCGGGCTGCTCGTCGCATCGCGAACCGATCTTGACGATTATAAAGCCGTCTTTGCTCACGAGCATGCGCCGATCGATAATTTTCTCGAAGCGATCAATGAGTTAAAGCCAACCGCGATCATTGGCGCGAGCACGATCGGCGGTGCATTCACAAAAGAGGTCATCGAAGCAGTTGCAAAAATAAATAAGCGCCCGATCATTTTTCCGCTCTCGAATCCGAACTCGCATTCCGAGTGTACTGCCGACGAAGCGTTCACCTATACCAATGGCACAGTGCTCTTTGCCAGCGGCTCCCCGTTTCCTCCGGTGACGGTGAACGGACATACGTTCTTTCCGAGTCAGGGCAACAACGTCTATATTTTCCCCTCAGTCGGGCTTGCTGTTCTTGCAACCGAACCCGAACGAGTGACCGACGAAATGTTTCTCTGTGCCGCCGAAACACTTGCCGCATTAGTAACCGATGAAATGGCTGACCGCGGGATCATTTATCCGCCGATCTCCGAGATCAGGGAAGTCGAGACAATGCTTGCGGCTGCCGTGGCAACCTATATTTTCGATAACGGACTAGCTACCGTCGAACGCCCTGTGGACATCGCCGCATTCGTGAAAAGCAAAATGTATTTTCCGGATTACGATCCCGTCAACGGCAAATTGAATTGACGTTTATTTGTTCAGCCGACAGTTGGCATAGTATCGATTCGCGTAATACTGCCTTGCGGGCAGTCATTCCATTCGAATTACATCATCCCTTTGCCTGTTTGCATCACATACACAGAATACTATCAATTAATATATAATGGCATTTCGATCACTTCATATTATAGAACCGATTCTCAAAGCGCTTGCGGAGGAAGGGTACACGAAACCGACGCCGATCCAGGCACAGGCGATCCCGATCGTTCTTTCGGGCAGCGATCTGCTTGGCATCGCACAAACCGGAACCGGCAAGACGGCGGCATTTGCGATTCCGATCATTCAGCATCTTGCCGCAAATAAATCGCAAGTAAAACACCGGCCCATCCGGTGTCTCGTCGTCACACCGACACGAGAACTTGCCGTGCAGATCAACGATAGTTTCAAAGCATACGGACGGTATGCAGAGCTGAAAAGCACCGTTATTTTTGGCGGCGTCAATCAGAATAAGCAGACTTCCGCCCTCAACAGGGGCGTCGATATTGTCATTGCAACGCCGGGCAGGCTGCTCGATCTGATGCATCAGCGGCATGTGTCGCTCGCTCACGTTGAGATGTTCGTCCTCGACGAAGCAGACCGGATGCTCGATATGGGATTTTTACCGGAGGTCAAGAGGATCGTTGCCGAACTTCCGAAGAAAAAGCAATCGCTCTTTTTTTCCGCGACGATGCCTCCGCCGATCGCACGGCTCGCGCATGAGATCCTCCATCATCCGGAAAAAGTTGAAGTAACGCCGCCGGCATCGACGGTCGAGTTGATCGACCAATCGCTCTACTTTGTCGATCGGCCGAAAAAGACCGATCTTCTGGTTCATCTGCTCGAATCGATGGACATAGGATCGGCATTGGTATTTACCCGCACAAAGCACGGAGCGGATGTCGTTGTGCGAAATTTAGAACGTAAAAATATTTACGCCGAAGCGATTCACGGCAATAAAAGTCAGAATAACCGTCAGCGCGCACTGACAAATTTTAAGGCAGGCAAAACGCCGGTGCTTGTTGCGACTGACATTGCTGCGCGCGGCATTGACATCGACGATCTCGCATACGTTTTCAACTATGACATCCCAAACGAGCCGGAAACCTACGTGCACCGGATCGGGCGAACCGGCCGCGCCGGTGCGGCCGGCAACGCGATCGCATTTTGTGCCCCGGATGAAAAAGGCTTCGTTCGCGCGATCGAACGACTGATCGGCAAGCGCATTCCCGTTGTTCGCGAAAATCCCTTCGCAAGCAGCGAACGCGCGGCGCACCATAAGCCGTATGTTGCCGGTGATGCGGCGAAAGATGTTGTTGCCGAGAGACTCCGCGAACGGCAGCAGCAGCAGAGCACTGCGCGCACTGAACCCGTTCGTCGCGAGCATCATCCGAAGAAAAATCAGACGGCAGATCATCCCACGCCGAAGCGCAATGAGAAGACACATTCGCATAAGCCGGATAGTAACAAGCCCAAAAAAGGGAAGCGCAACTGGTTTGGCCGCCGGCGCAAACAACGATAGCAGGACACGTTCTTATTGATCACTCTCAACTAATCGCCGTTACATTTTGTTAATACAATTACGAATTCCACAATGCGACGACCAACCGAGTGAACGAACAGCTTTTTCCCATTCTTGCGAATGACGCTGGCTCTGACGCCTACCACGTATCCTGCACAACCTGTACTCACCACCCCGACAATCAGCACGAGATAGATAAACCGGAATCGAACTGCGGCGTGATCGGTGTGTTCAATCATCCGCAAGCGTCGGTGATCGCCTATTATGCGCTGCATTCGCTTCAGCATCGGGGCCAGGAAGCGGCAGGAATTCTCGCAGCAAGCTCGGTGCCGGGTGCAAACGGGAACACAAGAAGATTTCAGATCCATAAAGATAACGGTCTCGTCCTGAGTATTTTTCACGATCATAAAATTTTGACCGATACGCTTGCCGGCGACTCCGCGATCGCGCATAACCGATACTCGACGACCGGCGCATCCGGTAAGATGGAAAATATCCAGCCGTTCTATATGCATTACCGGCAAGGCAATTTCGGTCTTGCGCATAACGGCAACCTGACGAATACGCATGTTCTTCGTGACGAGCTCGCAGCGCTTGGCACACTGTTCCAGACTTCGACCGACAGCGAACTCATTTTGCATTTGGTCGCTCATTCTCACGAAACGGATCAGCCGCTGCAGATACGCGACGCGCTGCGCCAAACGATCGGTTCGTTCTCGCTTGCGATGCTGACCGATACGGCGCTTTATGCAGCACGCGACCCGCACGGCATTCGTCCGCTTTCGATCGGACGCTTAAAAAATCCGGATGGCCAATGGAGCTATATGGTCGCCAGCGAAACCTGCGCGTTCGATATTGTCGGCGCCGAATACGTTCGCGATGTCGAGCCGAACGAACTTGTCATCATTGATAAGCATACCGTCGAGACCGGAAAAATTCGTTCGATGCAGATCGCCGAAGAAAAACCGCCGACCCATCATTGTATCTTTGAGTATATTTATTTTGCGCGGCCTGATTCGAAGATATTTGAAGAAAACGTCGATAAAGTCCGCCGCCGCCTCGGAAAAAATCTTGCGACTGAAAGCCCGGTCACCAAGAACGGCGATAAACGCCTGACGATCATCAACGTACCCGACTCGTCGAATACCGCGACGCTCGGCTACGTTTCGCAAAATAATAAAGAAGGCAATCCGTCGAAATATGAGATCGGCCTCATCCGTTCGCATTATGTCGGCCGCACGTTCATCCAGCCCGGGCAGGATTCGCGTGAAATGAAGGTCAAAGTGAAGTTTAATGTCGTCAAAGGCGTGCTTCGTAATCGAAAGATCGTTGTGGTTGACGATTCGATCGTTCGCGGCACGACGAGCAAAGCGCTCGTGAAGCTTATCCGCGAAGCGAATCCTGCCGAAGTGCATCTGCGCATTACCGCGCCGCCGATCACGCACCCCTGTAAGTACGGGATGGATTTCCCGAGCAAAGACGAATTAATAGCGAACCAACATAAGCAGGATGTCGGCGAGATCGCCGAAGCGCTCGGCGTCGAATCGTTAAAATACCTCTCAATAAAAAAATTACTCGAAAGCGTCCCGCACACAAATAAGAAAGGCGAGCCGATCGGCTACTGCACTGCCTGCTTCACCGGAAACTATCCCGTCCCGATAGACGACACCGCGCTGAGCCAGTTGCAGAATGACGATTGAGTCGTCCTACTCAGTTCTCAAAATAGATGTTCTCCGCTGAATATGCAATTTTGACTGTAACGATTAAGGTTGCCGGGCGTTTTTGTATCAAGTATGATGCGTATTTTTCATAGGCGGACAATTTTCAGAATAGTCTTTAAAATAGACTGTGTTCTGCTTTCTGTAGTATTACATCATGGAGATGCGGACGCTAACCGTTCTAATGCCTTCGAAGTCTCAAACAACGGGCATTCGATCGTGTATGATAATAATGGAAGTGGGAGCGCGGCAATTCGAGGTGCCCGATACATCGATAATACTTGCATTGCTTGGGGATATGTTTCCGCTGGCGGAGGCGCTTCCCCGAACAGTTTTGGGATATTAGGCCCAGTTACAAAGGCTGGCAACGCATACACAATTACTCTTAACTATGTCGATAATAGTGGCAACCAAGTACAAATGTCCGGATCTGCAGTTGTAGCTACTCCTTTATACGGTGGGGATCCTTGTATTACTATAACAGCAGAGCCAGTTACATGGACTGGCACTGTAAATCAATGTGTTATCCGTACATGGTCATCTTGTGCAGCAACCTCACATGAATTCATGTTTCATGTCTTTGGCAGATAGCCATTTATTCGTGTCATTAACTCAGAAACTTTTGACGAGAATTATGTTCACTAAAATATTCGATTTTGAGAGAGAGTTTACTCGTCAGAAGTTTCTGAGCATGTTTTTCTTACTCAAATTATTTTGTTTCCTATGCGTCTTACTTCTTGCTAATAATTGTTTTTCACAATGGCGGAAAATAAGCCAGTTTGAAAATGGGATTATAAAGACAGTATATTTTTTGGATTCTAACATTGACCCAAGTATTGGTTTTGTTGCTGTAGGAAATAATTCGATTGATCCGAACGTGGATTTTTGGAGGACTTCTGATGGTGGTATTTCCTGGCAGTCTATTAATACTATAGCAAAGTTTAGTCTTGTTAGAGATTTGTCTTTTAAGGATGGTTTTACAGGTTGGCTAGCAGGTGATGGTATTAACCCCTGGTATAAATCCATTGATGGGGGCATAACGTGGTATCCACTAACACCTGGCATAAATGATGGGGGCGGAGTTTATTACAACCAAACCAATCACATTCTCATTCTATCAGATATGCTTGCAAGTTCGAAATGTGCTTTTTCTCCTGATGAAGGAGTGACTTGGTCTGCCATTAATACGCTGTTTGGAGGTCTTGGGTACAGCTTTTTTGATGGGATGAATGGAATATCTTCAAGTGCGAATGGGTGTTTTTTTACTGTTGATGGCGGATTTACATGGTCTCTTAGTACTCCTTATACATGGGAAAGTTACCAGATATTATCTATACCAAATTCTCGACTAGGATTCTTTTTAAGCGAAATTAGTCGCCAACTTTATGGTACAACTGATGGAGGGGCAACTACCTTCCTCCTCTATGATTTTAATTTCCTGTCAACACCTCGGCATCCACCTCCACTTACTGGTTGCATCCGGGGGAACCTACGTCATCTTATTATACAATCTCTTCCTAAAGGAGCATTCTCTTCTATTGATTCAGGTAAGACTTGGATTAACTTTTGTGGGCCACCAAACGTTTATGACACCCGTTTTTTTGTTAAGGGCGATTCTGTCTTTATGGGCGATACCTCAGGCGGTCTTTGGCTCAACACGACCGGCATGGGCTCGAACTCGACTCCGCAGCTTTCACTTAATTCGCTTGCGTATCAAGCTCCTAATTGCTCTGCTTCGTTCGATACTGCCATTACGGTTACGTTCTTCGATTCGTGTAATGGCATTCAGGCGTCGCTTGTGAACGCGTCGATTTCAGGTTCAGGAAATTTCTCGCTTATCTCTCCGTCGGATAAACCACGGCAGATCCATCCGAACGATTCGATACTCGTTCACTACACTTCGGGCGTATCGTTATCCGATACATCCACATTACACCTAAGATTTCATCTCGGCTGGAAGAATTTCGATACGACGCTTTCGCTCATTGCCTCGCGCACACCGCATTCGAATCTTACGATGTCGTATTCGAAACTGCAATTTTTGCCTGCCTATTGCAAGCCGCTCGATTCGGTGATCGTTTTCACATTTTTCGATACCTGCACGAACGAAGAGGCGAAGCTTCTTTCGGCAGAGTTGTCATATACCGGCGCGGGAGCTTTTTTGTTGGTTAATCCGACACTTGGCGTCATTCATCCGAACGACTCGCTTATCGTCAGGTACGATCCGCAAAATGCACAGTCGGATACTGCATTGTTGACATTGAAATTTACTCTTAACGGCATCGAACGCGATACGAGTATTTTACTCATCGGCGGCGGGAAAGCTCCGCCCGAACGGCTGCAATTGGCGGCATCATTCACACAAAATAATATTTCTGCCGGAAAGACAACCGATCTGCTTATTACGCCGAATAAAATGATCAGCGGCACGGGGCTTCAGAGGATTGATTTCGATCTTCTATATAATGGCGATCTATTGACCGAGACGAATATTTTGACGCAGATTACAGGTGCAAGTGTTGCAGCGGGTGTGCCCTCACCCCTAACCCCTCTCCCAGGAGGGGAGAGGGGGATTGTTTCTCTCCCGGTTTCTATTCGCGGCAGCGATCTCTCGCTTGATCCCTCGAAAGTCATTGCAGACATTACATTTTCCACGACATTGACGGATACGAATGTGACGGATGTATCCATCTCGAATCTTAAATTAAATAACGGCGACCCCGATTTTGCAAATTGTATTCTCTCAGCCGATACTACAGCAACGACATTTACGCTTGCTCTGGTGTGCGGCGACAGCTCGATACAGCAATATCTGAGAACGGGGACATTTCGCATTATTTCCATTCGTCCGAATCCGGCAAGCGATGAAATAGAAATTGCGCTGCATTGCCAGACATTGCAAACTGTTCGCGTTGAGATATTTAATACGCTCGGCGAATCGGTGATGACGGTAGGGAAAGAAATAGCTGTCGGTGAGAATTCAATTAAATTAAATATGCAGTCGATCGCATCGGGGATATATGTAATCAGGGTATCGGGCGCAAGCGGAGTGGTCTCGCAGTCGTTTGTGAAAGAACGGTAGTGTTAGTTTAACTTGCCTCCTGTGCAAGCTACCGGCATAAAAAAACCGAAGGTATCCTCGGCATTCACAATTCACAATTCTTATTTCACAATTCTCCCCGAGTTCACTCCTCATCGACAACGAACATATCCGTATTATTTTGTTTTCTGCCGACAAGACGTGCTGTGTAGTATTTCCCGCTTTTGAAATCGACCGTTATATTATATGATTGCGTTTTATCGCTTTCGTTTGTAGCATAGACGGTGTGTGTGCCAGATGCGATGAGCACATAGTTATGCGCGCTCTGATAAAAAACGCTCGCGTCGGAGCCTGAAGGGTCTGTAAAGAGCGGCGGGCTGGTGGTATTGTCAAGATGCAAATTCATCGCCGGCTGCGGTGTCGGGAAATCGGCGAGGCCATTGACGAGCCTGATGTAGCACATACCCGGCGGCGCATTGACTTTCTTCGCGCTGTCATTTGCAAAATACGGGAAAAGCGCAGTGTCGGTGCTGTTGGTCTCGAAGAGCACGATCGTTGTCAGAGAGAACGGGCTGAGCGAATCCGCCGGTACGGTCAGAGAATCCAAAAATTGATTCGTGTTCGTATGGAATGTCGCGTATAACTTGAACGACGTATCGTTGCGAACAGGAATATATTCCGACGTCATCTGAGGCAAGGCATTTACAAAGGGCGTTCCTGCGCCTTGTTTCGGATAGAGCGTCACTGCGCCGCCGTTATCGAGCACTGCAAGAAAGCGGATGAATGCCGGACCTTTCGGGTGGATCGTATCTTTATGAACGACGGTATCGGTATCGTGCAGTGTTTGGTAATCGACGGTGTGAGAACAATTGACGGACAATGTTGCGATAAACGGAATCACAATGACTAACTCAACGAGGAGTATCATCCGATCGCGCGAATATCGTCCGAGAAGCTTCACGTATAAAACTGGTTTTCCCTCACAATACTTTTATATATCGCAATACTTCTACCTACGAAAATACACTATTTTTGATACTTTAGTGCCAAAAGTGGGAAAATGTGGGAAACTTGTTATTTGTTTGTAGTCGGATCAAGCCGGCTCTACTAAAGGATTTTTCGTGTTGTATCTCGCTCGGGTAGTGGCTCAGTTTGACTTTTTTAGAACATATACAATATATTCCGGTTCAAATGGGGAATGCTTGCCTGCCTACGCTTCGTTAGGTTGGTATGGCAAAACAACCGAAACGACCGAGAGACCCGAATCAACTCGCTCACTTGATCGGACAACTCGCAACAGGTGAAGCTACCGAAAAACAGCCCGAACCGGACACACGAAACCCAGCCGCCGTAGCGTTAGGTCAATTAGGAGCCGCGAAGGGCGGGAAAGCGAGAGCGAAGTCTCTAAGTAAGGCTGAACGCTCTGCGATAGCCAAGAAAGCGGCTAAGGCTCGGTGGGGAAAGAGGTAAAATGTGTAAAGTTGGGAAGGATTTTTAGCGTGTAAGTATTATGAATGCTTACACGCTTCCTTTCGGAAGGTGATACGAGTTCAGATGAACGCCTCTGCAACCCCAATTTTTGAAGTTTCAAAAGCATTTCTTCAACTTTCTTAAGCTGAGCTAATTCGGCTTGCTTCTTTTTTTTCTTATTTTGCGCGCTCTTATTCATTTATTATTTCTCCCTCGTTTGTAAGAAAGGATGGAACATTCCTCTAAAATGGAATGCGCCTTCTAAGGAGAGTTTTGTCATATAATCTGATAACAATTCATAATATGATCTGACTGCTTCCGCTTTTTTGGGTTCGTCGTCTAAATCATCAATGAGGCATTTCAAATTTTTATTTAGCACGTCTTTGGAAATTCCATAGCCGTGCGAATGCCATCTTTCTGTATCGTTCAGTTTTTCAGCAATTTCGACTGCACGATCTTGCTTCATCTTCTTCGTGACTTTGATTCTACGAGTCTCTGTAACTTTCCAATTCTTGAATTTGTACTGAACGAGCCATTTTTTTAACAATTCGATAGACAATTTTCTTGCATGTCTAAAAGCAGCAAGTTCGCCTTGATCGAATCCATGCAAAATCAAAGCCATCTCGGCAGAATTAAGTTCTTGATTAGGGTCGGCTGCTTTTGTCATTAGCTCATCGTATCTCTCTAAATATCCGAGAGCAGAAACCCATCGACCACTCCTCTTGGATTCTATTTGAGGATCAATCGGTCCAAGCCTTGAATAATAATCCATCCAAATTGAATTGCCAGACATTGCAAGAACAGTGCCAGCAGAATAAGCATGGTTTGGAACGATAAAATCAACCGTTTGATAGTGATTTCGCATCGTATCAACTATCCTATCAACAACCTCAATATAGCCGCCCGAGGTAGTTAAAACAAAAATCAATTTTTTTTTCTTATCGCTATTTACTCGCGATTCGATTGCAAATCGAATCATATCATCTGTGCCTTCAAAAATTGGACCAGTAAATGCGATCACATGAGCGTTAAATTCATTCTCCAGCATGCCAATTCTCCTGTCAAGCTCTTGGACAAGAAAATCATGTGCATTATATACGCTCGTCATGCCGGGCTTAGTGAATTAGACGCGATACAACAATGAATGATACAAAAATAATCAAAAAATATGCAAAAAGCAACGAAAAACGCTAAAATGGGGGAAAGTGGTTGTCCACAAATTTTATTTAATTAAATTGAAACTTATGCTTGCCCGTGCACGTTTAATATACTGTTAAACGAACTGACGAAAACGATGAACAAGCTCAACAAAGACAAACAGACCGAAATCGTAAAGTGCCTCACGGAAGGTATGTCGTTACGCGCTACGTCGCGTATGACTGACGTTTCGCGGAACACCGTGTCGAAACTGTTGCTCGAAATCGGGGAAGCCTGTGAGCGTTATCACGATGAACGCGTTAAGAATTTCACAACGAAGAAAGTCCAAGTGGACGAGATTTGGAGTTTCATTTATAGCAAACAGAAGAATGTGCCGGAAGCAATGAAAGATCAAGACGGTGTTGGTAACGTATGGACGTGGACTGCGATTGATGCGGATTCCAAACTTATCATTTCGTATGCCGTAGGCAACCGTGACGCTGAATGTGCTCTCCGTTTTATGAAGGACATTAAGAGTCGTCTTGCTAACCGTGTTCAACTCACCTCAGACGGTTTTGGAGCGTATGCGAGTGCGGTTGAGGTTGCGTTTCAGGGAGAGATTGATTACGGAATGCTTGTGAAGATTTACGGTGCAGTGAGTGACGAGCATCGTTACAGTCCCGCAGAATGCACCGCCGCGATCAAACAGCCTGTTACTGGTCGTCCGGTGAAGAAAGACATTTCCACGTCGTATGTAGAAAGACAGAATCTTTCAATGCGTATGGGAATGCGTCGCTTCACCCGTTTAACAAATGCGTTCTCGAAGAAAATGGAGTATCACGTTGCGGCAATCGCACTCTATTTTATGCACTACAACTTCGTAAGGATTCATCAGACGTTGCGTTGTTCGCCCGCTATGGCGGCAGGGATTGAAAAGCATTTGTGGAAGGTAGAGGATATAGTAGAGTTGTTATATAAATAGAAATTCACTTTTTGCTATCTAATGTCGCCGCAGTTTCTAAGCGTATTCGTAGTTCATTCCATTCTTCTTGTGCTCTTATTATAGTTTGATTCAAGACTTCTACGATGCGCGAAGCGGGAGTAATGATAGAAATTCCGGCATTTATTGATTTTCCCTCAAGATCATTAGGAACATCCCAATGTCCCCAAGTTATACCTAATAAGGCATAACAATCATTAGGAAAAACATTTTTGTAAGTACCATTCAAGATTCTAAAACTTGTTAAGTTCGTAAAAACAGGTGAACCGCTCAAACCACCAATAGATCGAGATTCGATAAGATAGCCTTTCATTCTTCTTCCATCCCCATAAATTTGCAGGTCATCTGTTTCCATCGCGGCAATAGTACCAACCCTAATAATCGGAATACTCTTTTCTATTCCTACGTGACGTGCAAATAAACCGGGGCTAAAAACATCATCACCTGCTTGCAATTCATATTTATTGATATAGTTTTCATCTACAATTGAATCAACGGTGGTTCTGTACCAATCGTAAATTTTAAAATCGGGCGAAATGTCTGTCATAATAGCAATGTCGCAGGTGCTATCTGTAGGGTGGAAGTGCCAATTGTTGATAGGAATTTCTATCCATTCTGATGTCCCGTCGTGTCGGTTAACACGCATTCCCATGCCCGTAGATAATCCACGAATTTTATCTACAATATGTTTGGCGGTAACTAAGTATGTCCATATTTTTTCAGGAATAGCAGAATTCCGGCTTATCCAAAAGGCGGTTCCTTTGTAGTCGTAACCACCATCTTGTTTTTTCGCTCCTATGAATACAACGCACTTACTAATTTCCTTCGGTAATTGCATAAAATAATCCGGTGTAGCATATAAATACTTTGGGCTACGATATAACCGGAAATCCTCTGTATAAGTTAGGGGTTCATAGTTGGGTGATATGTGAGGGATTGTTTCCATATTCCCTCACTTATACTTTTTGATATTTGAAACTGAGCCACTACCCTCGCTCGTAATGCAGAACTTGTGAGAAAAAAGCAATTCAAAACACCGTCCGATATTCCGATCGAGCGCATCCAGGGATCGGGCGACGCAGGCGAATATCCGTTCACGCGCGGCGTCTATAAAGATATGTACCGCTCGCGGCTTTGGACGATGCGCCAATATGCCGGATTCGGCAGCGCGAACGAATCAAATAAGCGATACAAATTCTTACTTGCCAGCGGCACGACGGGGCTTTCTGTCGCATTCGATCTTCCGACGCAGATCGGTTATGATTCCGATCATCCGATGGCAGCAGGCGAAGTCGGCAAAGTCGGCGTGCCGATCGATTCGCTGGAAGATTTCGACGTGCTTTTCGACGGAATCGAACTCGAAAAAATTTCTACTTCGATGACGATCAATGCGACTGCAAGTATTTTGCTTGCACTGTATGTCGCAAAAGCAAAAAAACAAAATGCCGATCTGAAAAAAATTTCCGGGACGATCCAGAATGATATTTTAAAAGAGTACGCCGCCCGCGGAACATATATCTATCCGCCGCAAGCGTCAATGCGCATTGTGACGGATATTTTCGCATGGTGCTCGGAAGAATTGCCGTCGTGGAACACGATCTCGATCAGCGGCTATCACATTCGCGAAGCAGGCTCGACGGCGGTCGAAGAAATTGCGTTCACGCTTGCCAACGGCATTGCATACGTACAAGCGGCGGTTGATGCGGGGCTCGATGTGGATGAATTCGCGCCGAGGCTTTCATTCTTTTTTAACTCGCAAATTAATTTTTTCGAAGAGATCGCAAAATTCCGCGCCGCCCGAACGTTTTGGGCAGAACTAATGAAAGAACGATTCGGTGCGAAGAAAGCAGAGTCGATGAAACTTCGGTTTCATTCTCAGACCGCCGGATCAAGCCTGACGGCACAGCAGATCGAAAATAACATTGTTCGCACAACCATCGAAGCGATGGCGGCAGTGCTCGGCGGCACACAGTCGCTTCATACGAATGCAAAAGACGAAGCGCTCGCTCTGCCGACCGAAGAATCAGCTCGTACGGCGCTTCGCACGCAACAGGTGATCGCTTACGAAAGCGGCATCGCCGATACGGTCGACCCGCTAGCGGGGAGTTACTACATCGAGTATCTGACAAATGAATTGATCGCCAGGAGCCGCGAGCTCATCGGTGAAATAGATTCACTCGGCGGTTCGGTCAAAGCGATCGAAACAGGTTTTATTCAAGAACGCATTGCCCGCAGTGCATACGAATTTCAGAAACGCATCGAAGCGAAAGAAGATATCATCGTCGGTGTGAATGATTTTGAGGAAGAAGAGAAGTTGCTGACGCCAACATTAAAGATCGATCCTTCGCTTGAAAAAGAACAGATCGAGCGAGTCCGGGCACTTCGGGCAAAGCGCGACAACGCAGCTGCCTCAAAAGCATTGGGATCAGTTGAATCTGCTGCACGAGATGGGAGCAATCTGATGCCGCATATCGTCTCAGCAATAGAACAATACGCAACCCTCGGCGAGATCGCCGACGCGATGCGCCGAGTGTTCGGGGAATATCGGTAAAAGGATACAAAGGCTTTATTAAAATCGCCTCCGCTGTAACTTTTACTCGTGTTTTCTATTGTTATAGGATACTATTTTAAATCGTCGATGGAACAACGGGTAAGGAACGTACAAAATGCATTGAAAAAACACCGCATCCCAAGAAAGAGGATATATTTTCTGCTTGGGCAGATAGATAACCTTGTATATTTAGATATAGGCGCAGCGATCAAAATAGCTTTGCAAAGTATTGAAGAAGCGGCGCATTCGGGTGAGAGCGATCTGAAAGCCGAGTGCGAGTTAATGGCTGGGAAGGTGTTACGAATGAGCGGTTCTGCGTTTACCGAAGCAAGCAAACATCTGGGAAACGCTTTAAAAATATTCAAGCAGCTTAACGATTCGGATGCGGTCTGCGATGCCGAATCACAGATCGCATTTGCTCAAGTCGAAGGCGGCAACGGGAAAATAGCAATGCTGCCGCTGCACCGGTTACTTCATATTCGTACCGCAGAACTCCAACAGAAGGAAAGTATCGCCTGCAGACAGTGGAGTGATCGGCTGATTCGGAAAACCCCCTCCCGCCAGCAAATGCGCAAAAATCTTCAACGGAAGATCGGCATGATCTATGAAATGATCGCGTATGCGTTTTCGGAAATGGGCGACAATGAAAAAGCGTTTTCGAACATTCAGAGGTCCCTTGCTTTGTGGAGATCAGCAGACGACCGCTTGCTCGTTGCCCGAGCGCTCAACGACATCGGGCTCTATCATATTCGCGCATCGAAAGGCGGCTCTGCGATACCATATTTTACAAAGTCACTTGCTATTAACCGACAGTTGGGGCTTGATTCACAGATTGCAACGAATGAAGGCAACCTCGCACGCCTGTATTTCAGAGCAAAAAAACCGGCTCGTGCACGACGTTTAATGACCGATGCGATCTCTATCTGGAAAGAAACAGGATTGCACGATCGTGCCGCATATGCTCTCGCACAATTTGCTGACGAAGAACGGGCGCTCGGTTTTCCCAATAAAGCCCAAAAACTTATTTCCGAATCGCTCGATCTTCTCAAAGGTTCTAAGCAGGGGAGGACATATATCAATACACTGCATGTACAGTATTATCTTGAATTGGAAACGAAGCCTTCGCGCGCAGTGTATGAAAAATTTGTCAAGCTCTATCATCTTGCCGTAAAAAAGAAATTAGACCGTCAATACTGGCTTGCCAGAGAAGTGCGGGATACTGCCGAACGATTGAATATGCATGCGGAGACGATCTTCTGGCTGAAAAAAGTTCACGAGTATGAATTACATCGCATCGGCATCGAGCAGGAAGAAAAGATCGCACGGCTTGAAACCGAACAGCAGATTTCCCGCCTTGAGTATGAACGTGAAATGAATAGCATACGAACGCGCCAGCTTGAATCGGACCTTCGGTCGAAAACTCACGAGATCGAACTGCTTGCTACACAACTCGCAAAAAAAGGTTCGTTCGTCGCTTCTCTGACCGGGCAGCTTGCAAACATCCGATCGAACAATGATCCTCACCCAATGGTATCGGTCGCCGCTGTCACGGAAATGATCGAAGCGATGCGGTTCAAAGATAAAGAGTACGAACAACTCGAAGAACGGGCAAAGACGTTGTATCACGATTTCTTTTTAATGCTTGCGGCTACATATCCCGATCTCACACAAGCAGAACGAAAGGTGTGCGTGCTCTTAAAACTGGGTCTGAACTCAAAAGATATTGCGAATGTGCTCTTCACCTCTGTTCGTACGATCGAAAATCATTCGTTGGCGATTCGCAAGAAACTTGGTATTTCCGGCAGCACTCGCCTCTCGAAATTCATACTCGGGCTTGGTGCACCGAAAAAGGTGTCTAAGTAGTTTTTTGAGTAGTTTGTCATCCTCACCGTTTTGTAACTTAGAAATGATAATAGTGTTGAATCAAGAGCAATATATCATGATAACGGCTGGGCATTCAATTGAAGAAGACATATTTATCCTGCACCTTGGTTTTGTCGATGATGAGTACTGCACCTGCACAGCAGTGGTCGAGGCTCATGCTTTCCGATAACTCGTGGTCGGGACCAGCGCCGTACTTCCTTAATAAAAATCTCGGGTTTATTTTTAATACTGGGTATCGAGGGTGGAGCGATCAAAGCGATTCCACGCTTCAGCGAACAACAGACGGAGGGTCAACCTGGACGCTAATCCAGCGTTCCGAAACTTTTGGGGCAATCTCACAAATGATCTTCATAAGCGATTTTCACGGATACTTCGCTGGGGCACATGGCATTTATGAAACGCTTGACACAGGGCTTACGTGGAAACGAATATCCCAGGATACACTTGCTTACAACTCGGTGTACGCAATAGAAAACAAAGTTTTCGCGTATGTCGCCACACGACCGGTACCTAAGGGTACCCCTGTGCCCGGTCAATTGGATAGTTCGGTCCTGTTTCGATATTTTGGTCCTCTGTTAAAAACTGCAGATGATGGGAAGCAATGGGATACTATTATACCCCGAAGATTGGTGTCAAGAGGCTCGATTCCTGCCCTATGGTCGAGTTTTGATCCCCAATGTGTCATGGGGAATAAAGAAAATCTTGTCTTTTCGATCGATTATACTATGCGTGGAGATACTTATCTTATTTCCTCTGTAGATACTGGCACAATATGGACTTCCGTCGCAATAGATAGTTCTTCTCCCGCAGTAATGGGGATGTTTAGTTTCCCGCATTGCAGCAGACTGTTGGAAGTAAGAGATAATAATAATGACCAATATGCTTTTTTTTATTCCGATGATACAGGGAGGACTTGGGTAAGTTCACAATTAATTTACGAGACCAGTGCATGGATATCAGGAAATAATTGTGCGTGTTATGTAAGCGATGCATCTGACCACCAAGGTATCTATCGTTCGTTAACTCATGGAAAGGATTGGAAATTCATTGCGGGACCTTCGTTCGGAGAGCAAGATGACAACGATTTCCGAAACATATCGGTCGTGGGGGGTGGAGCAATTGTATATGCAGGGTCGAAATATATTGGAGGATCTGCATTAAATTCAGGAGTCCGAAAATCCATTGACGGGGGAGATGGTAAACTCTCGGAAAATCAATTGGCCTCAAGGATTTCGTTGAGCACAGTCCTTTCTTCCGGAGGGTTGGATACTCTTTATACTACATATTGTGACACGTCGTCGTTTTTGCTTATTTTCCAAAATCTAAATTGCAACTTTGCACATTTTGACAGCCTTGATATATCAGGGATAGACTCATCAGAGTATAGCACTATCTTGAAACATCATTCGCTGTGTGATGGTGTTCCGGATACTCTTATAGTTTCAGTATATTCACTTCCCAGAGGAATACGAAATATTGGAGTAGCGCTGCATTTTTCCAACGATGAATTTCTTAAGATCGATACGGCAGTGAACACGACGATTTCTATTCAATCGGCTTCTCCGGCCACAGTGTATATCAAGCCTCAGGCGGTCAGTGCAACCGCCGGAGAAATTGTTGATATTCCTGTCTATATGACCGCTGGGTTTGGTGTCTCTGTTTTCAAACTCGGTGGAATCATAACCGGAACACTGAATTTTTCGATGAATACCGAGTTCCTCACTCCCCTGCGATTTGTACCTACACTCTCAGGATTAGTCGTTTCAAATTTCACGGTCGCAGGGAATCAAGCTACGATTTTGTTAGTGGATTCGTCAGGTATTAATATCAGTAGAGACACAGTCATCGGCATACTTCGCTGTATAATCTACCTTACCGACACACTGCAAACAGCAGTGACGTTTACAGGTGATAATTTTACCTCTGATCAAAATTCACCGTGCGCTACCCTCTCTGTCGAGAGCGATTCAGTGATAATTTCTCTATCCTATCAATGCGGTGATTCCATTCTTTTCCGATTCCTTAAGTACGATTCATTATTTCGTATCCTCAGCATCATCCCAAATCCGGCAAAAAATAATATCGAGGTTGTAATGATTAATCGTGGCTCCGTTATTTACTATGAACTTTTCGACGCACTCGGAGTAACGCGCAAGCACGGGTCGACCGGTCAACGGTCTTTAACACTCGATGTCTCTGATCTTCCTAGCGGGAAATACTATCTGCGAGTATCTGGACCCGGCGGTGTACCGGCAACCGAGCCGATTGTTATTTTGCGATAATCGGCATCTAAGTAGTTTTTTGAGTAGTTTCGTGGTGTAACTATTCCGGACTGAAAGCATTTATTTGTTTGTATATACGATTGGACGCTGTAACTCCCGTTATCAAGATGTGTTTTACAGCAGCACAGAGTCTCTGTGTCCCCAAGTGGTTTTCATTCATTTAATAGCAGACGATTATGAACTCATCTCTAAAAACTCTCAAGTTGGTCGCGGCTCTTCTTGCCACGATCGTTTCTGTTGTAACGCTCGGTACTTCGAATGTCCATGCCCAAAATTGCGGTTTTTCATTTCGAGGCGCCGATTCTGCAGATAGTATCTTTTTTTCTGCGGTTGCAGGCGGTTATGTAGGGCGACAATTCACAATCACAAATACATCCGGTTCATCGCTGTCGCTCTTGATCCACATAGAAAATGAAGGTGTATTCCGTGCAACTGATAGTGACGTGACGATCGCGGCTTCGGATACACTATCGTTCGATATTTATTTTGTACCACCGGCAACAGCGGCGGGGCAGATCATCGGAACGCTGTCGATCACGAATAAAACGACGAAGTGTAATACGAATTTTGTTCTTGATGGCATCGTGGAACGGACGCCGCCGGGAGATATTACGATCGAACCGCATGAACTGGTCTTCGACGACGCAACCCAAGGCGTCGATACCTGCGGACATTTTACGATTAATAATACCAGCGGAGATGTCGCCGTTATCACAAACATTGCACTCGTTAATAGCTTCAAGGACTTGCACATTTCGCCGGCATTTTCATCGCCGGTAACGCTCAAACCGGGTGAGTATTATCAGTTCACTGTCTGTTATACCGGCGATTCGACAATGAACATCGACTCCGCGCAAGTGTTGATCAACTCAACCTACAATGCATCGGCACACGAGGCGATCGTACTTGTCAGCGGCAGTGTGAAACATATCGTTACTACGCCGCCATCGCCTGTCTGCCTCGAAACCGAACAGGAGAAAAATTATCTCGATCCGGTGCTGATCGGTACTACGGCGACGCATACATTCCATTTACTCAATAATACCGGTCACGATATCACAGTGACTAGTGTCATCATTGCTGACAGCAATGCCACTATCTTTTCGGTGACGTCAACATTCCCGATCGTCGTACCTTCACATTCGAGCGACAAAGTGCTGACCTATACGTTCTCGCCGACTTCTGATTTTGGCAAAACGTATTATGATTATTCAAGTGCGGTACTCGAACTCGAAGGAGATAGTATCGGATGTCGTGAAGTTTGGACAGAGCTTGTCGGCATAGTCGTCAACCCCAACGGCAACGATACGACGACACGGCCGATCTTCCCAAGCGATGCGCGTTCGCTTGCGATCGCCGGCAACGGGAAGCCGCAATCGCAGCGGTTCACATTTGAGAATAATCTGAATGTTTCCTGTACGATCAAATCGGTACGGCTTGCCGACGGGACATATTTTAAGATCGATGATTACAATCCCTCACCACTTCCGGCAACGATCGGAGCGGGCGGGAATTTCAGTGTCTCGATCACTTATACGGCAACCGATAAGCTTGTCCATACCGATTCGCTTATTATTGAAGCCGATCATCAACTGACTTCGAATATCTTCACGATCAGAGGCAAGCAGATGCAGACGGCAAGCGTCGAGACTGCGCTCCCGTCCGGCGTAACAATAAGCGTATTGCCTAATCCGGCAACGACGAATGTTTCAGTGACGCTTTCCGATGTTCGTTCAGCAACGATCACGGTTTATGACCTGCTCGGACGGCTCGTCACAAGCGCAAACGCCGGTCAACACTGGACATGGGATGCATCGAATGTCATTGCTGGAAGTTACATTATTCGGGTAAACGGAGAAAGCGCTTCCGGTGAATCATTTGTTTCATCGAAGAGGATTATCGTAACGAAGTAGCCCCTACTAAAACGGCAAAAAGAAAAGCGGAGCAGTGTTTGCTCCGTTTTATTTTATAAATACGATCGAACGCCAGAAACGCTTTAGTGGTTGAAATACCTCAATATGTCGATCACAGTTTCGTTTCTGCATCTCGTACTCGTCGGTATCGTTACGCTTTTTGCGCCGATAAACCCGATCGGTACGGCGCTTATTATGGACCCACTGCTGACGGGGTCGACGTTTGCCGAGCGCAAAGCGATCTCGCGGCGCATCGCTATGTACTGTTTCCTTATCAGTGTTGTCACGATCTTTGCAGGAACGTGGATATTTTCTATATTCGGGGTTTCACTGCCGGTCGTGCAGATCGCCGGAGGAATTATTATCTGTCGTATGGGTTGGCAACTGCTTTCGCCGGAGCATTCGATCAAGAAAGCAAAGGAAGCAGCAAAACCGGAAGAAGGAAGCGGTCATATCGAACAATATGCGTTCTATCCGCTTGCATTTCCGATGACGACCGGCGCCGGGACGATCTCGGTCTTGCTCACGCTTAGCGCCCACGACGAGTCGATGTCGTTCGTCAACCGGCTTGGCGATCTTTCCGCGCTCGTCGTTGCTATTTTTGTGATGTGTATCGTGATCTATCTCAGCTATGCCTATACAGCAGCAATTGTACGGCGGCTGGGGTCGCGCGCGGAGCAGATCGTTAACCGGCTCAGCGCATTTCTCGTCTTTTGTGTGGGCATTCAGATCGGCTTTGGCGGTATCGCCCATTATATGAAATGACCTGCCAAACGAAACTTCTCGCCCTGAATCGGCGTTTTACGCGTCCCAATTAGAAAGAACAAGCAATGGAACAGGTATTACGCGCCATCGGCAGCGCCCAATTTCGAAGCGATATTCCGCAATTCCGTGCGGGTGATACGCTCAATGTATCAGTCAAGGTCGTTGAGGGCGAAAAAGAACGTATTCAGCACTTCGAAGGCATTGTCATTGCCCGCAAAGGTGCCGGGATCAATGAGACATTCACGGTCCGGAAGATGTCGAATGGTGTTGGCGTCGAACGTATCTTCCCATTGCATTCGCCTCGCATTGCGAAGATCGACTTTGTCAAAGCCGGTCAGGTTCGCCGCGCAAAGCTGAACTACCTGCGTGAACTCGGTTCAAAAGATGTTCGCCGCAAGACCACCTAAGTTGTGCATTGTTATTGTTGTTAAGAAGTCGTTAGGAGAGATCTTAACGACTTTTTTATTTCATATCGTCCAAGCACGAATTTCTCTTAGCGAACCCTCGTTTCTCTTTACTGCTTATTACCGATCGAATTTATTACACATCGTGCTTCGCTCGCTTTTTATCAAGAACTATGCATTGATCGAGGAGATCATGGTCTCGTTTGAGCGAGGCCTTTCGATCATTACGGGCGAGACCGGTGCGGGCAAATCTATTCTACTTGATGCGCTGGCGCTTGTACTTGGTGAGAGAGCTTCGACAGATTTCATTCGCAAAGGAGCCGAGAAAGCGATCGTCGAAGCAGAGTTCGATCTTTCCGGTCATAAACATATTATTAAGCAGATCGCAGAAGCAGGATTCGATATTGATAACAACGTATTAGTCATTCGCCGTGAACTCACGCGCAAAGGCACATCGCGCGCATTTATTAACGATACGCCGGCGACACTGCAAATACTTAAACACATTGGCGAGCTGCTTGTCGATCTGCACGGGCAGCATGAACATCAATCGCTGCTGTACCCCGAGCGGCATATTGAATTTCTCGATGAGTATGCCGGGCTTCATGACGAGATCGAAAAATTTGAAAACGTTTTCGATGAGTTTGCGGCGGCGAAAACACGATACGATGCTATCCTTGAAGACAAAGATAAAAGCGAGCACGAACGAAATTTTCTTGACTTCCAACTACAGGAGATTGCTGCTGCTCACCCCGTGAAGAACGAAGATGTGAGCGTGGCTTCCGAGCTTCAAAAACTTGAACATTCTGAGGAGTTACAGGCTGCTGCCGCCGAGCTGCATTCGTTATTATATGAAAATGAGGATTCGGTGTTCGGACGCCTTTCTGCCGCAGAGAAACTGCTTGCGCAGCTTGCCACCTACGACTCGTCGTTCGCATCGCAAATCAACGAATTGCACACATCGCTCGAAAGCATTCGCGAATTATCGCACACGGTAAGCCGATATACCGAGCACATCGAATCCGATCCTGCACGGTTACAAGAGCTTCGTCAGCGCGAGCTTTCACTGACCCGTTTGAAAAAGAAATATGGCCCGTCGCTCGATGACGTATTAGCGTTGTCGAATAAACTAACTTCAGAACTTGGCGCCGGTGGGAGCGCTGATGAACTGCTTGTCGAACTTGCTGCCAGACTGCGAACCCTCCAGAAGAAAGCAACGGCACTTGCGCTTGTAATTAGCGAACAGCGCCAAAAAGCGGCGAAAAAATTTGAAAAGCAGATCGTTGCCGAGCTTACAACACTCGGGCTCGAGCATGCATCATTTATTGTAAGAATTTCTTCGAACGAGAAAGAAAGCGGGAAAGAATTCGATTCACCGGTTATCGTAAATAATAAAATATGTACTGCATCACGCACCGGCATTGACAGAGCAGAATTTTTCATCTCTGCGAATAAAGGTGAAGAGCCGAAGCCGCTTGCAAAAGTTGCCTCAGGCGGGGAAGTTTCACGCATCATGCTCGCGATCAAGACCGTGCTCTCAGAATCGGAGCAGATCCCCGTTCTTATTTTTGACGAGATCGACATCGGGATCTCAGGCCGGATTGCACAGCGTGTCGGTACGGCAATGAAGCGGCTCGCACGCAAACATCAGATCATTGCGATCACGCATCTCGGCCAGATCGCTGCGTTTGGCGACCGCCACTACGCCGTCGAAAAACAAACGAAGAATACGGCGACTACATCTTCATTGCGCTTGCTTGCAAGCGCCGAACGCGATGCCGAGATTGCGCGCTTGCTCGCCGGGGAACAGGTAACAGGGGAATCGCTCGACGCCGCCAGATCGCTTGTGAAAGAAGCCGAAGTCCTTGCCGCATAACTCGTCATACGAAACTGCGCTCGGTGAGTTGTATAAACTCGAATTCACCGGGATGAAACTCGGTCTGGATAATATCCGCGAACTGCTTGTGCGTCTCGGCGATCCGCAGAAAAAATTTCCGTCTATTCACATTGCCGGCACGAATGGAAAGGGAAGTGTCAGTGCAATGCTTTCCGCCGCATTCCAAGTTCATGGGTATAAGACCGGGCTGTACACATCTCCGCATCTTCTCGATTTTCGTGAGCGGATAAAAATGAACGGCGAGCTCGTGCCGAAGGCATTTGTTGCAGATTTTCTTTCGCGGATCTGGACGTCGGTCGAAGAACTGAACGCTACTTTTTTCGAGGTGACGACAGCCCTTGCGTTTGATTATTTCGCGTCTGAGAACGTGGATATTGCCGTGATCGAAACAGGTCTCGGCGGCAGACTTGACGCAACAAATGCACTTGAACATCCGCTTGCAACTGTTGTAACATCGATCAGCCTCGAACATACACAATTTCTCGGCGACACGCTCGAACTGATCGCCGCTGAGAAGGCGGGTATTTTAAAGAAAGATTCTCCGGCTATTGTGAATGTCGATGTTGCACTGCGAGAAATATTCATAGCAAAGGCAAAAGACGTCGGCACGACTGTTTTATTTACCGATGAATTTGTTATACCTCTCGAATACGCAGCGCTTCATTCGCCACTTCTCGGGAAACATCAAGAGCGGAATTTGAGAACTGCATTAGCCACGCTTTCACAGATACCAATAACAGTTGATGGGAAAAAGGTACAATCCGGGATCGAGGATACGATTACTCTGACAGGTCTTCGCGCGCGGCTTGAAGAATATCCCGATGTGCGGTTTACAGAAAAAAGAGTGAAGCTGCTGCTTGATGTCGCACATAACCCTGACGCATTTTCTGTACTCGCGGAATATTTTCAGGGCATTAATGTACAACCGGTGGTAATTCTTGGCGTTGCAAAAGATAAAGATGTCGGATCGATCTTGAATGAAGCAAAGAAATTTGCGCTGCGGCTGGTCGCCGTCGAAGCCGATACTCATCGTGCATTACCGAGTTCGGAATTAGCAAAGCAAGCAGCCAAAATGGGTATTGCTGCCATTAATGGCGGTGGTGTAAAGGAAGGTGTCCAAAAGGCGTTGGAGACCTTGCAACCTGGTGAAACAGTATTGCTGACGGGCTCCCATTATGTGGTTGGGGAATATCTGTCCCAAAATTTATAGGAATTTCCCGGCACTAACGAGAACGCTATATCGTTTATAGATCAACGTAAAGAGAATCTTTGTCCCAAGAGACCTCAGGTATTTTTCCGAGAACTTATATTTTCCAGATCGTTACCAAAATAAACGCTGCGCGCGTTTGAGTAATTAGAAGGTTTCTTGAAGGACATATCAAACGCAATTCTACTATTTTTTTGCTTCTGAATTTTTTTCTCTGTTTTTCCATCCACAATTTTCAAATTGAATTCCTATGCTCAATGCAGGAGAACTAAAAACAAAAAAGATCGTCGAACTCAACGAGCTTGCCAAAAAGTTTGGCATCGAAGGTGCGACAGACCTCCGCAAACAGGATCTTATTTTTAAGATTCTCGAAGCCGATTCGGCTAAAACACAACAGCGTAAAGCACCGACAAACGGCAAAGCGGTGCAGGTCGAAGAAGATGCGGGTCCGCAATCGGCAGGTGTGCTCGAACTGCTTCCCGACGGTTACGGCTTCCTTCGTTCGCCGGCATATAATTATTTGCCGTCGCCGGACGATATTTATGTTTCGCCGTCACAAGTCAAGAAATTTCAGTTGCGCACCGGCGATACGGTTGAAGGGTCAACGCGTCCGCCGAAAGACAGCGAACGTTTTTTTGCGCTGCTCAAAGTCGATCGTGTCAATTACCAGCCGCCCGAATTTACGCGCGACCGCCAGTTGTTCGATAACCTGACGCCGCTTTATCCGAACGAGCGCATCACGCTCGAAACGTCGCCCGGCGAATACTCGATGCGCATTATGGATCTTGTCAGCCCCATCGGCAAAGGCCAGCGCGGGCTGATCGTGTCACAGCCAAAGTCGGGCAAGACAATTATTTTACAAAAAATTGCAAACTCGATCACCCGCAATCATCCGGAAATAAAACTCATCGTGCTGTTGATCGACGAACGTCCGGAAGAAGTAACCGATATGCAGCGCTCTGTTCGCGCAGAAGTGGTCGCTTCGACATTCGACGAACCACCGGAGCGCCACGTACAAGTTGCCGAGATGGCAATTGAAAAAGCAAAACGCCTGACCGAAGCAAAACAGGATGTGGTGATCTTACTTGATTCGATCACCCGTCTGGCCCGTGCGCATAATACGGTGACACCGCACTCCGGAAAAATTCTTTCGGGTGGTGTCGATGCGAATGCACTTCATAAGCCCAAACGATTCTTCGGCGCGGCGCGTAATATTGAAGAAGGCGGTTCGCTCACGATCATTGCTACGGCATTGATCGACACCGGTTCGCGAATGGACGAAGTCATTTTCGAAGAGTTCAAAGGCACGGGCAATATGGAAATCGTGCTTGACCGGAAACTTGCCGATCGCCGCATCTTCCCGGCGATCAACGTGAATTTATCCAGTACACGTAAAGAAGAACTCTTGCTCAGCGCTGACGAACTAAACAGAATTTATATCCTTCGCAAACTTCTTTCCGATTACAATCCGGTTGAAGCAATGGAATTCCTGCTCGAAAAAATGCAAGGCACCAAGAGTAATAAAGAGTTTTTGCGCTCAATGTCGAGTTAAGTATGCGTGTCATTCCTCATTTTGCTACGCGCCATTCGGAATGACAGCGCTAAAATTCCCATTTGAATACACATTCTGCACATCCTCGTTATCTTCGATCGCTTCGAGGAGCTTTATAAGTTTTTCGGCATCGGCGCCTTCAACGTTGACCAGATTTGATGCAACAAGTCCGACCTTGTCTTCTTCGACCGGAATATTCCGAGCGGCAAGCGCTTTTAATACCGCTTCGAATTCTTCAGGAGAAGTTTGTATCTCGAAATAATCGGGATCGTCTGTTTTCAGATCTTCGGCACCGGCTTCGAGAACAACACCAAGTAATTCGTCTTCATCGTGACCGGCTCGCGGAACGAGGATAATGCCTCGTTTCGAGAACATCCATCCGACCGAGCCTGTGTCGCCAAGTGTCGCATTGTATTTTCCGAGAATATGGCGGAGTTCGCCGATCGTTCGGTTGCGATTATCCGTCGCGGCTTCGATGATGATCGCTACGCCGCCGGGACCATAGACTTCATACGTCAGTTCTTCAAAACCTGCACCGCCTTCGCTGCCCGCACCCCGTGAAATTGCGCGTTTTATATTGTCGTTCGGCATCGAGCTTTTGCGCGCTCGCTCAACTGCAAGCCGCAGCCGTGCATTGCCATCGATATCAGGTCCGCCAAGGCGCGCAGCGATCGTGATCTCTTTGATCAGCCGCGTGAACATCTGCCCGCGTTTCGAGTCAACGACGGCTTTCTTGCGCTTTATTTGCGACCATTTACTGTGTCCGCTCATCGAAAATCTTTTAGTACTAATTGCGGGGTGACCTTCCCGCCGAAATCATTTTCATCGAGCGCATAGACGACCTCAAGATCGTCGCGAAGTTTCGAATTTTTAGAAAGCTCGCCCATTCGTTCGCCGAGACCGAAGCCGATCGCATCGATCGCCGAGCCTCCGATGCACAATGGCACATTGTTCGATGCAAAATTACCATTCTCATATTCAATGCGGCGGTTTGGACGAATATTGCATTTCAAATGCGGCGTCGCTTTACCGACGATGCGAGGATAGCCGACGATTTGCACGTCTTTCGAATAAAAATTCGGCCGCAGATTATCGGGGCCGAAGGGCGCAAGCTGGCGTACGACTGCAAAATATTTCGGCGTGAGGTCTGCAAGATCGATCATCGCATCAATATGCAGTTCGCGTTCGAGCATATCGTCGGTGTACATTTCACGAGCCACAAGATTGATCGCATCGCGGAATTCATTTACTCGTGCAGGAAGCATCGAAACGCCTGCGGCATATTTATGTCCGCCAAACGTCACGAGCTTATCTTCACATCGTTTGAGCGCCGAATGAATATCGAACCCGCCGATCGAACGCGCACTGCCTTTTGCGACGCCGTCGATCGTTGTCATCAAGACGACCGGTAAATGATATCGTTCGACAAGCCGCGATGCGACGATGCCGATGATACCTGCATGCCAATCAGGGTTATGCACGACGATGATGCGGTCGCGCTCGCGGTCGAGCGTCATATCAACGATCGCAGCTGCTTCAATGAACGCTTCTTCGTCAATGCGACGGCGGTTGAAATTTTCTTCTTCGAGAATTTGCGCAATGTGATGCGAATCATCCACACCTTGCGACATCAATAGTTCGACAGACCGGCTTCCTTCGCCGAGGCGGCCGGCAGCATTGATGCGCGGCGCAAGACCGAAGACGATCTGGGTAGTAGAAATTTTTCCAAGCCCGATCCCGGCGCCTTGAATCAGCGCCTTGATGCCTGCGCGCGGCGATTCGTTGATGAGCTTTAATCCGTAATGCACGAGGATCCGATTCTCGCCCATCAACGACACAATATCTGCAGAACTTGCAAGGGCGACAAAATCAAGATATTGATATGCCGCCTCCTGCTTTCCGTACGACGCGGCAATCGATTGAATGAGTTTGAACGCAACGCCGCACCCGCAAAGCTGTTTGAACGGATAATTGCAGCCCGGCTTGATCGGGTTTAAGATCGCATTCGCATTCGGAAGTTTTTCGGTCGGTTCGTGATGATCGCAGATGACAACATCGACATTTTTACTTCGCGCGTATGCTACAGCATCGATCGCCGTGATGCCGCAATCGATCGAGATAAGCAGATCGGGAAGATTCGCGCCGAAAAGCCGGTCGAGACTGCCGACGGTCAGGCCGTAGCCTTCGGTGAACCGATTTGGGATATGAAACGCAACATTTGCCCCAAGCGACAACAGAAACATCGTCATCATCGCTGTGCTTGTTGTTCCGTCCACGTCATAATCACCGTAAACGGCGATTCGCTCGCCATTATCAATGGCGCGGCGAACGCGTTCGGTCGCGATGTCCATATCGGACATCAGTGCGGGATCGTGCAGGTCGTCGAGCGACGGGCGAAAGAACACCCGCGCTTCGTCGAACGAGCGGATACCGCGGGCTACGAGGATTGATGCAATACTTTCCGGAACATTCAGCGATTGGGATAAACTGCGTATAACGACTGTGTCCTCCGGAGTGGTCTCCGGAAAACGCCAACGATACCGCACGTACGATTACCTTTCATTATTAATTAACTGTTACTACTAACTGTAATGAAGAAGAGAGAGTGCCGAGTGACTGTCTGAACCGAAATGTATTGAATTTAATCTTTAATCCTACTAATCCCCCCAAATCATGGTTCAGACGACAATTCGTTTGTAATTTCGTGTGTAATGGATTACCTGCACGAATTATTTTCACTTGACGGCAAGACCGCTCTCATTACCGGAGCGAGCAAGGGGCTTGGGCGCGCAGCGGCGAAGGCGCTTTCCGGCGCCGGTGCGAATGTTGTTCTCGTCGGGCGCGATATGAAGGGGCTGGAGGAAACCGAGCGCGAAATTTCCGGCAAAGCGCTTATCTTCGAAGCCGATGTAACATTGGCTGACGACCGCACGAAAGTAATAAGCGATTCGATAGAGCATTTCGGCAAGATAGATGTTCTCGTCAATAATGCGGGCATTATCAGACGGTCGCCTGTGCTTGAGCATAGCCGCGAAGATTGGAATGATGTGATCGAGACGAATCTGAATGCTGTCTTCGATTGGTCGCAAGCATGTGCGAAAGAAATGATGAAGACCGGCGGCGGGAAAATAATAAATATTGCTTCGATGCTGTCGTTCACCGGCGGATTTAATGTTGTTTCGTATGCGGCAGCGAAAGGCGGTGTTGCACAGCTTACCAAAGCAATGGGCAACGAACTTGCGAAGCACAATATAAATGTAAATGCTGTTGCGCCCGGATATTTTGAGACGAATACTACGGCAGCGATCCGGAAAAATCCGGATAGAATGCAAAATATCCTGAGCCGCATACCGTTCGGCAGGTTCGGTAAGCCTGATGAACTTGCCGGGACATTTATTTTTCTTGCGTCGCACGCATCCGATTATATGAGCGGGCACATTCTGTGTGTCGATGGCGGTTTTAATTCATATTAATATGAAGATGAATAATTGGTTGTTTCGTAATACGGCGTCGAAGAAAGGCCGCAACATTTCGATGAGTCCCGCGAATTCTGCATTCAAATATATTTCCGCCGGGCGTATAATTCTTGATAAGACAACTCCAAAAGCAAGCGGCAAGAATCCCGGCGCTGAAACTACATTGCTTTGCCTTCACGGAGAGGGGACAGTAACGATTGGCGGAAAATCTTACAACCTTTCGCAATTCGATGGATTGTATATCACTCGCGGAGCAGAGTTTGAAGTTGCGACGAATGATTTTTGCGACATTGTCGAAGCATCGTGCCCAACGGAGAAAGAGCATCCGGTTCGTTACGTTAATTACGAATCGGAAGTGAAGACGAGCGATTCACTGACGCTGCGTGTCGGTGCCGAGCCGTACTATCGTGACATTCATAAAGTGATAGCCGAAAATGTCGAAGGTTCGCGCTTGCTGATGGGTGTTACAATGTCGAAGCCAGGCAACTGGACAAGCTGGCCGCCGCACGAACACGCTGCAACGCGCGAAGAACTGTATCTTTTCTTTGATATTCCGAAACCGGGGTTCGGGACTCAATTTATTTACACCGATCTGATGTCACCGGAATTTTCCGAACCTGTTTTTGAAGACGATGCCGTGACGATCGTCGAGGGGTATCATCCGAATGTTGCCGCGCCGGGGTATCCGATCAATTTCTGCTGGGCGCTTTGTTCGCTCGAAGACGACACGTGGCGAACGCTCGGCGGTGTGAATGTACAGCCGGGATTCGAAGCAATGCCAACTGGTTTGAGATAATGCAAACGTCGGAGGTTCTCTCATTTCTCGAAACCCTCTACACGCCGCTCGTTAGTGATGCGATGGATAAGCTCGGTATTAAAGATCGGGTGCTCGATCGCAGTATTCAGTCAATGTTCTTCGATCCTCACCTCAAAGTTGCAGGTGTTGCGTATCCTTGTCGCGTCATTCCGACGAATGAATATGTCGAGATAGATACACTGCTTGAAATGGTAGATTCCATTCTGCAAGATTCTATCGTTCTTGTTGCTGCCGATGCAGATATTGATGCCGCGCTCTGGGGCGGAATGATGTCGTCGCGCTCGAAAGCACGCGGCGCACGCGGTGCTGTTGTTAATGGCGGCGTGCGCGATATCGAGCAGATCGCAAATATTAGTTTTCCTGTTTTTGGGGCTTATCGCTCGGTCAAAGACATTCGCACACGCGGATTTATGGCAGAGTATAACACAAAAATAAATATCGGGGGCGTCGAGGTCTCTCCTGGTGACATTATCTTTGCGGATATCAATGGTGTTATCTCGATCCCGGCTGATGAAATTGATCGTGTTACCGGATCGCTCACCGAAGCGCTCGATCATGAGAATAGAACGATGTCCGGACTTGGGCGTGGTGAAAGTGCAAAGGACCTATATTCAGTATATAAAGCATTCTGATTTTACAAAAATTTTGATAGTGAATCAATTTCAAGATAATGTCATTGCGAGGAAGTCGCGAAGCGACGACGAAGCAATCTAAAATCTCGAAATTGTGGCATAGACCAAGATTTTAGATTGCTTCGTTTCACTCGCAATGACATCTCTGGGCGTTATCTTCAAAATGATTTGCCGGTATAATTCTCCTTTAGTCCATTCTCATTTTACCCGAATTCTTATAAATTGTAAATTCTGCATCACTCGGCCATTGTTGAAATATTATCTCGTAAGTATCAAGTAATAAATTGGTTACGGTACAATGGATGATTTCCCCTCTTTATATAAGGTTTGAAACTCATTTTTTATTTCGCTGCCAATATGCCTATAGTGAGTTGGAATCGCCATTTTTAAGCGTATTTTTGTATCTAAATGTTTTGAGCGACCACGGGATACTAGCTCTTAACGTTGTTTTAGCCACACCGTCAGTATGACCCACGCGGGAGTATATTACCTTCTCGTGGGTCATGCGACTGTTTTCTGAGCCATTGCCTGTTCGACGTGAAATGAGCATATTATTACGGGGAGTAAGGAATCATTAAATTTCTATTATTTTTTTCTTTGGAAATCTGCAACTCTCATATATTTCAGGACGTTCTTTTTTAGGGATACAATGATCAATATGATGTGATGACTGCGTTTCTTTGACAACGGCTGGAATAGATTGATCCTTTGAGTATCTATTAGACATTTTTTCAACAAGGACGTACGTGTATTATTTCATTGAAGTTTTTTTTAACACAGAACGTGTACCGGTGTGCACGATGTATGATTTATATAAAGTCTCTTAATCACCGCTCACACGGGGTCCCGTCCCCGACAACAACGGGATGTTGATAAGGCAAACTAATGGCTCCCTGCATACTCCGGTATGCGGGGAGTTTTTTTTGACCCGATATGGGTTAGAATGATATATGCGACTCCGATACAAAACCGCTGTTGCGGTGTTACTTATAATAAGCGGGTGTTCGAGTTCGGACATCACGTCGCCCGATCAGATCGTTTTTCCGGTAACGGGCGTCAGCTTCAAAGCGCAGGTCGAACCGCTGTTCTCGCTTTCGTGCAATGTGACCGGCTGCCACGATCAGGCGCGCAGTGACAATAATATGGTCGATCTGACAACATGGGGAAATGTCCGCTCTCTTAATGTCGTCGATCAGCCGGGCGATACGAACTGTGGGATGCTGCGGGTCGTCTTCGGACGCGAACTGCACCCCGGTCCGCTCAAGGTCAACGATAATCATAAACAAGGACTCAGGCAATGGGTGATAGAAGGTGCGCAAAACAACTGATCGTTCTCGGGCTCATGCTCCTGCCGATGCAGGTGTTCGCTCAGCGATTCGCCGCCGATTCGCGAATGTATTTCGATTACGGCGATGAAAGTTATGTGAGTTCACACGAACTTCCCGCCGCCGATTCATTGGCGGTGTTCATCAATACTGCGAACGCGCTTTTCTCGTTCGTGCGGTCCGATCGTGCGCTCTCAGCGCGAGGCGCATTTTATGCGGTTCGCGATATTGCCGTGGAACTTCGCGAGTCGCCTGCGGGGAAAGTGCTTGCAACGCGCAACACGCGCGATACGATCTTCGAAAATGAATTTGCCGAGACGACTTCGAAAGATGTTTGGAATTCCCGCGTCGTATCGGTTAGCCTTGCCGGCATCCGGCTGCCGCAATCGGTTGAAGTACATACCGAAATCCGCGACGGATTTCTTTCAAGGCTTGCCGACAGAGCGTCGAACGAACCCGTACAGCTTCGTGCGTTCAGCCGCAATAAAACCGTCACGGCAAAAGACACATCATATATAGGTATCGGCGATCCGTATCTTTTCGATGCGAATATATCCGGGTGTACATATTGCGCGCGCAATTATGGGAAGCTGACCGAGTTCAGCCGCGATCTCAGCGGTTGCGTGCCGCTTGCATTTGCGGTAAAAGAAACGATCGACAGTGTTGTCATCACACTCACCGAAGATAACGACCATTTACATACTCCGGGTTTTCAACCAAAAAAAATAGCGACGACCACCATCGCCGCGCGTGATTTTATTTCCGGCCAGACACTTGTTGTTGCCGGAGCAGACAGCGTGATCTCATTTGCAACAATCTCGCGTACCGATAGCACTGCCTCATTTGCGATCGCGCCATTTCATTTTGCCGGCAGCCGGCTTGAAATGGGGGATTATCATTTCGATATTAAAGCGTATAGTAATGCCGACAACCGGACGACGAGATATGATTTCGAGCTCGTCTGGCACGATATGCCGCTCTCGCTTGAAAATGCGCGCGACGCCGTCGCCCCGATGCAATTCATACTCAGCGACGAAGAATTTGCAAAACTTTCTTCCGGTTCGAATACCGAGCAGATGCGAAAACTCTTCGAGTATTGGAGTTCTCAGGACCCGACGCCGGGCACGGCATTCAACGAGCGAATGGCGGAATTCTATCGCCGCGCCGATTATGCATATTTCAATTTTGCACGCAACAGCCGCCAACTCGACGGCGCAATGACCGACCGCGGCAAAGTGTATATTTTATTCGGTCCGCCGACAAATATCCGCCGCAGCTTTCTCGTCGGCGAACAGCCGCTCGAGATCTGGACCTATTCGAATAATGTAAAGAAGACCTTCAAGTTCATCTCGCAGGGAGGCAACGAGTTTAAGTTAGCAGAAGTAAAGCCGATGTAAGGGGTTGCCGGCCAGGTTTGCAATATTGTCATATTTCCCGTTTCCTGAAAATCGCTCTTTTCATATTTTTAATTTTGGTTTGTGTCACAAACCGACCCCCTTGTGTGTCATAACACATATACGAGGTCATCGTTTTATGACCTCCTTTGGTATTCTGTGTTTAGACAGGAGATTCATCATTCAGATTTGATATAAGTATGAAACGGATTATAAAACAGCGTATTACGCGGTTCTTACGAATACTCCTCATCCCCGCATTTGCTGCCGCAGTGGTTCTTATTGCATCGCAGTATGCGATGTCGCATTCAGCCGGTATCACCGGATATACGAATAAAGTAGGCGACGGACAAGGATGTACGTGCCACTGTAATGCTTCGAATAATGCCACTACAGTTACGATTTCTACGAATGCCACATCGTTCGAGACAGGACAAACCTATACATTTACGATCAGTGTTTCCAATGGGAATGAAGTCAAAGCGGGCTGTGACATTGCTACACAGTTCGGTTCGCTTGCTGCCGGCAATGACGGCTTGCAGGCTCTGAACGGCCAACTCACGCAGACGGCACCGAAAGCGCTCGCGGCGACTTGGACGTTTACCTACACTGCGCCAAACACGGCAGAAGTCGATACCATTTTTGCTACCGGCAATGCAGTTAATAACGACGGCACTAATGGTGCTGGCAATTGCACCGACAAATGGAATTTTGCAACGAAGTATTTGATCAACGTGACGAATCCGCTGCGGACACTCATCGTTACGCGACCAACCATTTCATTTGGCAATAAGCGTGTCGGCGGAACATACACGGATACGTTGCACCTGAATTCTGTCGGAAATGCAGCCGTAAGCGTTACTTCTCAGTCGATGAAGACGGGTAATCCGATCACGAACAGCCCGACCTCCGGTGCGTCGATCTCAGCTGGTTCGAATGAATTACAAACAATCACGTTCCAGCCGGTATCTCGCGGCCAGTACTCGGATTCGCTCGTCGTGATATCGAATGCGAATAACAATACGCTCTCGAACCCCGGCGATCAAGGGTCCTGGGTTACAGGGCAGGGGATCAATGCTGTGTTCACCGGGCAAACATTAGTACCGGCGAATACACTTATGTTCGGGAACGTCCGCGTCGGGCAGAATGCAACGCTCACATATAATTTTACGAACACGGGTGACGATACGCTCTTTCTGAACGCTGCTCCTTCTATCGGCGGGGCGAATGCAAGTTCATTCGTGATCACAACGAATTCACCGACGATGATTCTTGCCGGAGCGAGTGCTTCGGTGACGATCAAGTTCAGTCCGACGATCATGCAGGCGTATAGCGCTACGTTGGATATGAGTGCGGCGAACGGGGTCACGATTCCAACGATCAATCTCGGCGGCATAGGTACATCGCCGATCCTGACGGTGTTCGATGTCACTGATGTTGGAACCGGGCGTGTTGGCGGAGTTCGAAACGGCAGTGTCGCGATCTCGAACGGCGGAAGTGCAGATCTGAACATCAGTTCGATCACGCTTGGCAATCAATATCAAGCCGCGAAATTCCAGATATCGGCTACGACACCGATGCAGATACCGCCGTCCGGTAATTCGACCATCAATGTAACATATAGTCCGACGTCCGAACGAAAGGATTCTGCGGTCGTAACGATCCTTAGCGACGACGATGTCAATCCGTCGAAGCAGATAATGATCGTCGGTACAGGCGGATTGCCAAAGATGCCGCCAATCTCGCCGGACAGTATCAAATTTGGGAATGTACGTGTCGGCTCGACGGCGCAGAATTTCTCGCTGCAGATTGGTAACACAGGCACTTTTGATCTTCAAGTGAACAGTATCGATGTTTCACCGTCACAATTTACCGCACCGAGTAAGCCGGCAACCGTCTCGCCGAACGGAAGCGGGCAAGTGACATTACAGTTCATGCCGACTGCGGCAGGGAGCCTCAGTGGTATGGCGATCGTCCATAGCGACGACGCAAACAATCAGAACGACACAGTATATCTTTCCGGTGTCGGCACGATCTCGAGTTTCGATGTTCCGAGCGGAGTAGCGTTCGGCGATGTAAAACTCAATACGTCGCGCGATACACTGTTAAAACTTCGTAATCTCGGAACCGCTGCAGTAAAGATACTTGGATATTCGCTGACCGATCCGAATAACGGTTTCGTGCTCATTGATTCGACTGTGCATACCATCGGAGCGCACGACAGTGCAACGATCGATCTGCGTTTTAATGCCTTCCAGGAGATCAGCTATTCCGGAACGCTTTCGATCACGACCGACGAATCGGCGTCGAGCACGCGCCAGATACAGCTTTCCGGCCGTGCAGTGAATTCGAAGTTGCAACTCAGCGTCTCATCGCTCGATTTTGGTACGATCGATACGGGTACGCACGCGCAAAAGTCATTAACCATTACGAACAACGGGACGGCGACCGCGTCGATCAGCTCGTTCACACTTTCCGGTGCGAATGTCGCCGAGTTCTCGGTCGATTCTCCGAAATCTGCCGTGACCATTGCCGCAAGCGGTACGAGCAAAGTGTTGCTGTCATTTAATCCGACGACAGTCGGCACTGCAAGCGCAACACTGACCGTCGGGGCTACAGAAGGCACGAAGCCCGAGGTATTGCTCTCCGGCGTCGGCAAAGCAAAGCCGCAAAGCGGCTCAGTGCGAATGATAGATCAGGTTGTGAACCTACTTGAAGTTGTCCCGAACCCTGCGTCGAATGCTGCAACGCTCAAGATCGGCGTCACTTCGCACCTCGAAGATGTGAAGCTTACGTACTACAACGATGCCGGGCAGCTGCTTTCGTCGCAATATGTCGGCACACTTTCTGACGGACTCAATAGTGTTCCACTGACACTGCCGCAGGTCAACGGCGTTGCGTTCGTTCGTATCACTGCCGGCGGTGAAATGATAGCAACGGTACAGATTGTGATCACTCGCTGATCCCTACATCACGACACAAAACGCAATAGGGCGGCGTCTTGTTTGAGACGTCGCCTTGTTGTTTTTATACATCCTTTATAGGGAACATTCACCCTCACCCCGCGTTTATATTTGCTCTAATCATCATTGATATGCATCGCCGTTCTTTTTTGAAACAAACTCTTGCCTCGAGTGCGCTTGCGCTCACGGGGCTTGATGCCGGTCTTGCCCGTGCTACACGTATGTTCCCTGCAGGGGGCGCGCTGACAAAACCGTCTGCAGACCAACAAACACTTGCCGATTCATTGATCAGTTATGCAAAGGCTCAGGGCGCATCATATTGCGATGTACGAATTTCGCGTTATGCGAGCCAGAGTATCAGGGCACGAAATAATGTCGTGACCGGAATCTCGGATTCCGATTCGTTCGGAATGGGAATTCGTGTGATCAAATCGGGAACATGGGGATTTTCTGCGACGCAAAATGTCAATGAACGAAGCGGTAAAGGTGCCGTTGACGAAGCGCTGCAAATGGCAGCGGCAAATTCAAAACTTCAATCTGCGCCGCTCGATCTGGCGCCGGTCGATGCAGTGACCGCAGAATGGAAGACGCCGATCGTCAAGAACCCATTCGATATCTCGTTCAAGGACCGCGCCGAGTTCTTGCTCGGCATTCATTCGCTTGCCGCAAGTACGAACATCGGCGGGAAAAAATTATTTATCGACTCCGAACTGTCGAGTGTTCGCGAAGAAAAATATTTTGCGTCAAGCGACGGTTCGAAAATTTGGCAGGAGATCACGCGCATTGACCCCTCGACCTATGTCACGATCGCAGATCCTGCAAGCGGTGAGTTCGCCGGCCGTGCATTGTTTGCGCTTCCACAAGGCAGAGGTTATGAGTATGTCGAGAATTATCCGTATAAAGATGAGATCGCCCGCGCGGTATCAGAAGCGAGCGAGAAGCTCACTGCGGCAAGCGTCGAGCCCGGTAAATACGATCTCATTTTACATCCGACGCATTTGTGGCTTACCATCCACGAAAGCATCGGGCATCCGACCGAGCTTGACCGCATTTTAGGTTACGAAGCTAATTTTGCCGGCACGAGTTTTCTCCATAAAGATGATCTTAACAGCCTCACCTACGGCAGCGAGCATGTGAATGTCATTGCTGACCGAACGCAGGACGGCGCCCTTGCAACTGTCGGCTTCGATGACGACGGCGTTCCGTCGCAATCGTACGATCTGATCAAAGAAGGGCGGCTCGTCGGCTTGCAAACGACTCGCGAGCAAGCAAAGATGATCGGCGAAGACCGTTCGCGCGGGCAAAGTTATGCGCAAGGATGGTGGAGCGATCCGTTCCAGAGAATGCCAAATGTCAGTTTGAAGCCGAGCGAGATAAAACGCTCGATGGACGATCTTATCTCCGATACCGAAGACGGTATTCTCATCAAAGGCAATTCCAGTTATTCGATCGATCATCAGCGATATAATTTTCAGTTCACCGGTCAGGTTGCATACGAAATCAAAAAAGGCAAACTTGGCAGAATGCTTCGTGATGTTGCATATCAGGCGACAACAACGGATTTTTGGAAGCGCTGCGAAGCGATCTGCGATAAGAGCGAGTATATGCTCGGCGGTGCGATGAACGACGGCAAAGGCGAGCCGATGCAATCGAATCCGGTGAGCCACGGTTGTTCACCCACGAAGTTCACGCGCATTAATGTGATCAACACAAAATCGCAATCGGCGAAAGCGCGCTCGGGGATGATCGATTATGATGAGTGATAAATTAGTAGCGCCGGCTTCAGTCGGCGCGCTCCGGCTGACGCCTGAGCTATTGAAATAATTTTAAACTATGACCAACGACATTTTATCATCCGACGAACTCGAATCTTTGGCGAAGAAAGTGGTGGCGCTTTCTTCGTCTGAGTGGTGCGAGGTCGGAATCAATAGTTCGCATAATGCGAATCTACGATACGCAGCAAACACTGTAACCACAGGTGGTTCAAGCGTGAATACTGCCGTTCATATCACCTGTGCAAGCGGCAAACGATCAGGATCGGTGAGTTCGAACGATCTCTCGGATGATGGGTTATCGCGGGCGGTCAAACGTGCTGAGGAAATTTCAAAACTTGCCCCGGAAAATGAAGAACTCGTGCCGCCGATAGGTGCGAAGCAAAATTATCTTCGCTCGGCACAGTTCGACGAATCGAGCGCCGACTATAGTTATGGCGCGTCCGAACGGGCCCGCATTGCCGACCATGCGATCAAAGAAGCACGGGCAAGAAAATATGTTACCGCAGGTTTCATCGAGACGATCGTTGCGCGGACAGCATTTGCAAATTCAAAAGGCCTGTTTGTCACCGACGAAAAAACACGCTCGGTATTTTCGACGACAATGCGTACTTCTGATGGTAGTTCGAGCGGTTGGAATAAACGAGCGAGCCATGCCATTGCCCGTCTCGATGCTGAGCGGGCGATCACACGCGCCGCAGAAAAATGCGCCGCCTGGAAAAGCCCGACGGAGCTTGATCCCGGCGTCTATCGTACGATACTCGAACCGTCGGCGGCGGCGGATATGGTGCAGGAATTTGTGTTCTCGCTCAATGCACGAGACGCAGAAGAAGGCAGAAGCCCGTTCTCGCGTTCAGCCGGTGCAACGGCACTCGGCGAACAGGTTGCCGCGCCGAACGTTCGTATCTACTCCGACCCGAATCATCCGCTTGCCCCTGCTGGGATATATACCGGCTCCGGAATGCCGACTGAGCAGATCGATTGGGTCAACAGCGGCAAGATAGCAAACTTTACCCGCTCTCGATATTGGGCAGAAAAAACAGGAAAACGCGCCGTGCCTGGTCCCGCGAATATTATTATGGAAGGCGGCAATCAATTACCGGAAGATTTTTTGACAACCGTCAAAGAAGGTTTGCTCATTACCAGCTTTTGGTATATTCGCGATGTCGATATGCAATCAATGTTGAAGACTGGTCTGACCCGCGACGGAGTATATTGGATAAAGAACGGTGAGATCAAATATGCAGTGACGAACTTCCGGTGGAACGAGTCGCCGATCAATGTGCTCAAGAATGTTGAAGAAATGTCGAAGCAGGTCGTGACGGCTCCGCGCGACGGCGACGATTCCACCCCAATGATGGTCCCGATGATGGTTGTCAGCAAATTTAATTTTTCGTCAATATCGGACGCGGTGTGAAGAATTGAGAATTGTAAAATGTGAATTGTGAAAAAGGTCGGAATGACTTGGCAGTCCTTTACTGTTTTACGCATTCTCAATTCTCAATTTTACATTCTCAATTCAAAAGAATGCATATCGCTAACCGCATCGGCCGCCTCGGAACGGAAACCTCATTTGTGGTCTTGCAACGCGCGCGCGAACTCGAAGCGCAGGGAAAAGATATTATTCACCTTGAGATCGGCGAGCCCGATTTCGATACCGCCCCGAACATCGTTGCTGCAGCAAAAAAAGCCCTTGACGAACATTGGACACATTATGGTCCTGCGCCGGGACTTCCGGAATTTCGCAAGGTGATTGCCGAAGTCGAAGGCAAGCGCCGCAACATGACATTCGATGCGAACGAGGTGGTGGTCTGTCCGGGTGCAAAACCGGTCATGTTCTACGCCATTATGGCATCGGTCGATCCGGGCGATGAAGTCATCTATCCGAATCCCGGTTTCCCGATCTACGAAAGCTGTATCGAACTTGCCGGAGGCGTACCTGTACCGCTGGTATTAAAAGAAGAAAAAGGTTTTCGCTTTGACATCGAGGATTTGAAAAAACTTGTCTCACCGAAAACGCGAATGATCGTCATTAACTCGCCGCAAAATCCGACGGGCGGCATTTTGATGGAAGATGATCTGAAAGCGATCGCTGAGATCGCCGTGAAGAATGATATTATCGTTCTTTCAGATGAAATTTATGGACGAGTAGTCTATGACGGATTCGTCAATCACACGATCGCCGCACTTCCCGGTATGCGCGAACGCACGATCATTCTCGACGGATTTTCAAAGACCTACGCAATGACCGGCTGGCGGCTCGGGTATGGAATTATGCCAAAAGAATTTGCGGCAGTCTGTTCAAAGTTACAAACGAATGTTCCGAGCTGCGCAACAAGTTTTGTCCAGATCGCAGGCATTGAAGCGCTGACAGGTCCGCAGGAGTGGGTTGATAATGTTGTCGCAGAGTTCAAGCGTCGCCGTAATTATATTGTTGATGCACTCAATGATATCCCGGGTTTTAAATGCCACAAGCCACTCGGGGCATTCTATGTCTTCCCGAACATCACCGGTACCGGAATGGACTCGCGCACGCTTGCAGATAAAATTCTCTATGAAGCGAACGTTGCCTGCTTAAGCGGTACATCCTTCGGCGCATTCGGAGAAGGTTATCTCCGGTTCAGCTATGCTAATTCGATCGAGAACATCGAAAAGGCGATGGGAAGAATAAAAAAATTATTTTGAAATCCCTCTTCTGTTGAAGAGGGATTTCATTCGCATCAATTAGTTATTTCCTGATCTCGAACACACGATTGAACGGTGTTTCTGTTGCGCGGCGAAAGCGGGTGAAGCCGGCGGCTTTGGCAACATTTTCGAGTACATCGTCGGAGGCGACAGTGCCGACAGCGTAACCTCCGGTAGCTACCGCATTCGGAGTGCAGACAAAGACAGACGCACCGGAGTAGATACGCCCGACCGGATTGAAATTCTCCTCGGTCGTGCGACCGCCCATTGGCTCGACTGCCATGATGACTCCGTCATCTGAAAGATGTTCGAAGCAATGCTTGAGCGCTCCGACAGGATCACCCATATCGTGCAAGCAGTCAAAGAACGTAATGAAATCGTACGTCCCCTTGAAGTTTTGTGCGCTTGAGACTTCGAACGTTATGGATTTAGATAATCCCTTTTCTTTTGCAAGCTGATTTGCTCGTCCGATCGAAGGCGCATGATTATCATATCCGGTGAAGCGAGAATTCGGAAATGCTTCTGCCATAATGAGCGTCGAAGCACCATGTCCGCAGCCAATGTCCGCAACAGTAATGCCTTTTTCGAGGCGCGGGATAATACCTGTGATCGACGGCAGCCACGTGGCGAGCAGATTACCGCGGTACGATGGGCGAAAAAAACGCTCGGTACCTTCAAATAATGAATGGTGATGTTCACCCCATGTCATTCCGCCGCCGGTGAGGAAATCCTCTTTTACTCGTTCATCCGATTTCAGAAGAGCATTGATCAGCTGAAATCCTCCGGCGACATTGAACGGACTGTTCTCATCGGTCAGCGCAACGGCTTGCTCATCGGGCAGGATGTATTTTCCGGTTGCTTTGTCGTATTCGACATAACCGCCGGCTGCCTGGTTGATCAGCCATTCGCGGACATAGCGTTCGTTCGTGCCCGAACGTTTTGCCACTTCTTCGGATGAGAGCGGTCCGGCGAATGCCATGGCTTTATAGAGTCCTAAGCGATCGCCAAGATATCCGAGGGCAACCCCAAAGGCTGCACCGAAATCCGTGACGACGCGACCCAAAAAAGACTCTACTTTCTTTGGGTCGATGGTTGGGGTATATGTTGTTGTACTCATAACAGTAAATAAATATATTGTGAACTACGAGTACAAAAATATCAGGCAGGACCCCCATAAAAATTGTACAAATTTCGGGGAAATAGGTACGGGTCAGGGAATAGCAAAAAATTACAGCTGTTTCCTCAAAACATGCGGCGTCAGCCCGGTTCGCTGCTTGATAAAGCGAGAGAAATGCGATTGGTCTTCGAAGCGAAGTTCGTAAGCTATTTCCGATGCGGTCTTATCGGTTGCGCGAAGAAGGACTTTTGCTTCCAGGAGTATTAGATCCTGAATGATCTGGATCGGCGATTTGCCGATCGTTTCTTTGACGACGTCGGAAAGATGATTCGGTGTGATGCTCATCATCTCTGCATATTCTTTTACGCTCCGCTTTTCGATGAAATTCTTTTCTGCCAGATGCTTGAATTTATTTGTCAGTTGCAATGCCCGCGAAGATTCGGTGACGCTCTTTTTTGCATGGACATTGTAGATCTCCCGGATTCGGAGCAATAAAATATACACAAGCGACCTCAGGACATTGTACTTTTCGAAGGTAAATCGCTTATGTTCTTCGATGATATCCTTAAAGCACTGCTGGATAGGTCCGCTTTGATCGTCAGAGAGGTTTATAACATGCTCGGCTTCGAGATCGAAATACGGAAAGTCTTCGCTGAGGCTTGCCGAGAGAAGCGGCTTCAGAAAATCGGTTCGAAAGTGAATGCAATATCCTTTGCAATGACGAATGATGGGGGATGCGGCAACAACATTCTCCGGCACAATGACAAGATCGTTCGGCTTGAGCATCCGATAATCTGCTCCGAGATACAGGTCTTCTTCTCCTCCAAGGAACAGAAACACAAGATTGAATTGTCTGCGAACGGCTGGAATACCCTTGACCGGATCGACATTTTTATGTTTATCCTCGAGCGTGCCGGGCATGATCAACATATTGATATCGCACGCGCAATCGTTGCGATTGATCAGATGCTCGAATTTGCAGAGATTCTCAATGGTCAGAATTTCTGTCGGCTTTTCCATCGTCATAAAAAGCATTGGAATGAACGTATTGTTCCCACGCAGAGTCAAACCGAATCGAAACAATACTTCACATTCGTTGTTACCAATACTTCTTGTATTCACCGTAAATAGCACGAATGAATAAACTTGTATTGTGCGTACTGCTGATCGTTTCGGTACGCTCTCTTCCCGCTCAGCCTTCGGATTACTGGCAGCAACACGTATCTTATATGATCAGCGGGACGCTTATCGACTCCATTCATTCGTTCGACGGCAAACTTTCCGTCGTCTATACAAATAACTCTCCCGACACACTTCATGAAGTTTATTTCCATTTATATGCGAATGCATTCCGTCCGAAGTCGATGATGTATGAACGAGGAAAAGCTCTGCGCGATCTGGGCTTGGTGCAAAAGATGGATCACTACAAGCCGAGCGATTGGGGTGGATATATAGTTAAACAAGTTTTGACGGGAAATTCGGATGCACGTTTCGAAATTACGGGTACGATAATGAAGGTGGTTCTTGATCATCCGTTGCCTCCCAAGCATGAAGTGGAAATTTCAATGCCTTTCTTAGAACAAATTCCTCTTCTAACCCGACGCAGTGGATGGATGAATAACGACGGTATCAAATACTCGATGTCGCAGTGGTATCCGAAAGTGTGTGAGTATGACCGCGAAGGCTGGCATCATCAGGAGTATGTGGCGCGTGAATTTTATGGTGTTTGGGGTGATTTCGATGTGACGATGACCGTGCCGTCGAAATTTTGCGTTGGCGCGACGGGGCAATGCCAGAATCCCGAAGAAGTTGGTTGGGGATACGATCAAATTGCAAAAGGAGTGAAGAAGGGCAAGGCCTATCCCGACTCTGTTGCGAAAACGCAGCAATCGTCAATGCTGACGTGGCATTTCAAAGCATCGAATGTTCACGATTTTGCATGGGTCGCTCACGAATATATTCACGAATGGGACACTTGGAATGATACGGTCACGGTACATTGCCTGTATAAGGAATCCGAAGATAAAGATTGGGCTGAGGCAATGAAGAACACTTTCTTTATGCTCGATCATCATTCGAAAAAAGTCGGCTGGTATCAGTATCGCAACTTCACGAACACACATGCGGGCGATGGCGGGATGGAATATCCGCAGCTTATTATGGATGGAAGTGCAAGTGCGGGACTCATCATGCACGAAGGCGGGCATCAATGGTTTTACGGAATGCTTGGCAACAACGAAACGCGTTACGCTTTTCTTGACGAGGGTTTTACGGAGTTTATTGAGATGACCGGGATGGAAGCGTATCACGGACGCGCCGGGGACGACGGAGTTGATAAGCGACCGTGGCTCTCGCGAATGCTGATCCCGCTGAGCGATACGCGGCGCGGATATTATTCGCCATACCTCGATCTTGCGACCGAAGGGTATGAAGAGCCGCTCACAATTCCGCACGATTGGTTTCGCGAGAACGTCAATGCAGGGCAAGTGTATTTCAAAACACTTGCAGGTCTTGCACAGCTTGAATATGTGCTCGGCGATTCGATCTTTTGGGCAGGGATGAAAGAATATTTCCGTCGCTGGCATTTCAAGCATCCGACGTTGCTTGATTTCAGACGCACGATGCAAGATGTTTCCGGCGCCGATCTCGACTACTATTTCGACGAGTGGTTTGCTTCGACGCGAACGATAGATTATGCAGCGTGCGGTGTTTCATCGGACGAGCAATCCGATGGCACTTATAAGACAACGGTCAAACTTCGTAACAAAGATGTCGGCGTAGCACCGGTCGATCTCACAGTGCATTATAACGATGGCACGACCGGTATTGCAACGATCCCGCTTTCGGTCAATCAAGGAACATCCTATAAAAAGCCGGAAGCAGGAAGAATTTTCTTTCCCGATTGGGATTGGGTCAGTCCGTGGTATAAGGGAAGTATTGTCACTCCTAAGAAAGTATCGTGGTACGAAATAGATACATCCATGCGGCTGATGGACCTCGATCGCCGCAATAATTCGAGCGCGATGTTCCCGAATATCGAGTGGGCATTCTTGAAAGAATATAATTTATATCCGCCGCTCGGCAATTCCTATGGCATTGTTCGTCCGATCATCGGGTATGATGAGATCTCAAAATTGAATCTTGGTATCGGCCTTAATTTTGGTACGGCACGTTTGAGTTCGGGCGATCTCAAATTGATCTTCAAACCGAATGCAGCCCGATATGCCGACTCCGGTAAAGGGTTGGTATCGGTAAAACCTGTTTGGAGTGATTATATAGACGGCGAGATTCGCTACGAACGAAATGTTCCCATGCTTGGGCGACTGACGAATTTCACCGCCGATCTTCGGAAGATCAATGACGTGACCGGAGTGAATCTTGCGCTGACACATACGATCAGACCGGAGTATTTATATCTCGGTCCGACGCATACGATCGGCGTCGATCTCGATTTCGAACAGCGCGGCGCATTTGCCGACGATAACATCGGCTACCCGGTTTATCCGGAGCATTGGGATCCGGGCATCAGCCGCTCGCTTGGTGTGAACTACCATTTTACATCGACCGACCGAAAAACATTGGCATTTATTTCCGTCCGGATCGGCAGTTTGTTCGTCAAAGAAAAATTATACGATAGTCTGCAGCATCAATATTATGCTACATCTACTGACGGATTCTCGCAAGTATTGCTCGGGCTTTCACACACATTCGTCTTTGCGAACGAATTCGATCTGCATCTTCGCGGCTCGCTCGGTCGGACAGCCGGCACACTGGTCGATCAATATAATCTGCAGCTTTCCGGTGCGACATTTTCAGATGAATTGCGCAGCGACCTCTTCAGAACGGTTGCGAATATCAGCCGCCATTTTAGCGAGCAGGGCCATTTCTTCGTCGAAGGCGGCGCTGGTGTTCGCGGTTATGCAGACCAGTATTACGATCCGAATTACCAGTACACGCTTAATGGTAACGATATGATCGGTTTCAATGCCGATCTGACTGTGCCGAATCCGCTTCGCAGCTTAGGATGGCTGCCGGCATCGTTCGGGCTGGGTCTTTTCGGCGATGCCGGCTGGGCAGGAAATTTTCAGCATGGTACGCTTTCGAGCGCGCAATCAATCTCGGATGTCACAAAACATGTGCTGACCGACGCAGGGGTGACGATCAAAGTAAATCTGCTGTCGTGGCTGCCCTGGCAACTGGATGGCGCGGCAGAACAGTACGGACAAATTCCGACGATCGATCTTTATTTTCCGGTTTATCAAAATCACCCGTTCGACGGTAAAAATAATTTTGCATTCAGATATATGATCGGCATCGGATCGACATTTAAAATATGAAAGCAGGCGTTATCGGAGTCGGGCATTTGGGCAAGATACACGCTAAGCTCTGGAGCGAACTTGGAGGTGCGGAGCTTTTCGGGATCTACGATGCAAATGCAGTCGAAGCAGAGCGAGTTGCGGCTGAGAACCGCACAAAAAGTGCTGCCGATGTCGAATCGTTGCTAAGGGAAGTTGATGGCGTTTCTATCGTCACTCCGACAAGCACTCATTATGATGTTGCAAAACTCGCGATCTCAATGGGAAAGCACGTTTTCATTGAAAAGCCGATCACCACGACGATCTCAGAAGCGGAAGAACTGATCTCGCTTGCGAAAAAACATCATGTCAGGATACAGGTCGGGCATATCGAGCGGTTCAATCCGGCATTGCTAGCAGTCGAGCCATATATTAATGAGCCGCGTTTTTTCGAATCGCACCGGCTCGCACAGTTCAAACCGCGCGGAACGGATGTCGCCGTCGTGCTCGATTTGATGATCCATGATATTGATGTGATTCTCTCGCTCGTTAAAGCAGATGTTGTCTCTGTTGATGCAAGCGGAGTTTCAGTTGTCTCTGATGAAATAGATATTGCCAACGCGCGAATTAAATTTGCGAACGGGTCGGTCGCAAATGTCACGGCAAGCCGTATCTCGCAGAATCCGATGCGCAAACTTCGAATTTTCGAGCGCGATGCATACGTTTCTGTTGACTTCGCCACGAAGAGCGCCGAAGTATTTCGGCTTGTTGACCCCGACGACTCGGCAGCGAGCAAATCGTTAATGTTTAATCTTGGCGAGATCGACCGGGCGGAGAAAAAGTTGAATATCATTTATGAACGGCCGGATGTGCGCGAGATTAACCCGCTGATGTTCGAACTCGAGCAATTTTGCGCCGTCATCGAGCATGGTAAAGCGCCGACCGTCAGCGGTGAAGACGGAGCGGCGGCGCTGAAAGTTGCGGAAATGATCATGAACTCAATCAAAGAGAATGCACAAATGATTTAGAATTTACAGGACTGTTATTCTAAGTCCGGATTGTCGGATAGGGAGTGGGAATCAATTATTTCTTCACAAAATTCATTAAAATCTTCTTTTAGAGCTTGTTTACCGGTATAATTGAGGAACTCGGCACAGTGATTGCTATAAAGCAGTTAGGCACTTCTCGGCGTATAGAAATTAGTGCAGAGAAGGTGCTCCAAGAGTTGAAAGTCGATGATTCTATTGCAGTTAACGGTGTGTGTCAAACTGTGGTAGAGATGTTGTCGTCGTCTTTTGAGGTCATTAGTGTCGCGGAAACGCTTTCAAAGACGACACTTAGCTCATTGACAGTTGGGGAGAAGGTCAATCTCGAACGTGCGGCGACGCCTCTGACGAGGCTCGGCGGACATCTGGTTGCAGGGCACATTGATGGCGTGGCTGTTGTCGAAACGATCGTGCCGCTCGACGGAAGTTCGGAGGTGTACATACGCTTGCCAAAACAGTTTGTCAGGTATGTCATAGCACGAGGCTCGATCGCCGTCAATGGTGTGAGTCTCACTGTGGCAGAAAAAGAAGGTGACCTCATAAAGATCGCGATCATTCCCCATACGTCCGAGCTGACGACCTTCGGCAGGTTGCACGAAGGTGATAAGGTAAATATCGAGCTCGACCAGATCGCAAAAATGGTAGAGCAGCTGTTGTTAGCACGGTAGATTGCCTGCTGCAAACGAGAAGTGTACGATCATACGATCTGTTGCGGATGTACCGACGATCGTTGTTGTGTCAAATTAAGCCCATTGAAGGAAACGAGCTATGGCAGGACATGGCGGAGCCGGAAAAGTCTATTTCATTCTGTATCTTGCAGTGTTGCTTGAACTGCTGATTATTATCGTCGAACGCGACGATGCGGAAGAAGCGCTTAAGCGCGAAAAAGAAGCCCTTGAACGTAAGAACAAGCGCATTCAACTGATCGCTGAAACGATCATCAACGCACTGCGCGGCTCCCAGACAAGCGTGTCAAGCACCTCCGACCAGACGATGACGCTCGGCGACCCCAAAGAGCCTGATCGTGAATTCAGTGTAAAAGTTCGTGTGTCCGATCCCGCAAAAGATTCAGTCAATGATCTTTCTCTTACCATTCTTCGTAACGAATCGAAGATGGACTCCATCGAAATGACGAATGACACTTCTCTGTTCCCGCGTGTGCAGATGGGGCAGGATTATGTCTTCAAGTATAAATTCAAGCCAACCTTTGGCGAGGGCACATACAAACTTCGGTTCAATGCGCGTACCAATCAGATCGTCGGTGTGGCGCAAGCACATTCTGCTGACGATACGGTCAAGATCGGAGCAGTGCGTTTGACTGTCAGCGAACTCGAAGATGTCGAGAAGGGTATTACTGAAAATGTTACGCTCAAGGGTTTTATCGACTCACTGTTAACAGGTAATTATTCGAACTTCTCGACAAACCTCGGCGCGAACGAATTCGTCGTCAACGTCAAACGTCCGGAAGCGAAGGTGACCGATCAGTTGGAAGTCTTCCCGCAGACGGCCGATTTTATAGCATTCCCCGGGCTTCAACTTCCGAATCCTGTAAAGATACAAGGTGCTGATATCAAAGGCGTATCGATTTCTAAAGTCGGACCCGGTCCCGGAGATTTCCAAAAAGTTGATACAAGCTGGTCATGGGTATATACGCCTTTGTCAAGCGATGTCGGGCAAAATTATACAGTTCAATTCAAAGGACAAACCAATCGCGGCGGCGGTGCGAAGGACATAGGCAACGGCTCGTTCAGCGTATCGGTGCATGCACTGCAGCCTGTAGCTGGCGACTCGGCAGTCTATACGCCGACCGATCAGGATGATGCTGGCAAGAATTTCATTTATAGCAAGATCCCGCTTGCTATAAATGCAAAATATCTTGATCTCAATGGCCACTATCAAATTCTGCTGACACTTGACGGAGCACCGTTAAAGACGTTCAACGAACCAACGGCAGAGTTCACGCCTACATTTATGGAAATGGAAGGCAAAACGCTTGGCGTCACAGTGAATTTCCGTACTGATTATATGAAAGATTATATTCAGCTGCGTCATGATAACTTGCCGATCAAGCTGCCGCCGCTCCATGCAAAGGTTGATGGCCCGGCCGTGACGCCTGATATAAAGATCGTTCGTATTATTGCCGGATACGGAATTCCGGGGCAGTACTCGGAAGTTGGCGGCGATCTCGATGTCCAGTCTGATGGCGGCGCCTTTGAAACCAAGGCAACAAAAAGCGGCGCTGAATTCGGATATATACTGCGTGTCGTAAAATTCCCTCAGAATGTACCGGCAAAGGGGAAAGAAATATCTGTCACATTGACAGACCATACGACCGGCGGCTCTACAAAGATGGCAGTGTTATTTATGCCCGCTAAGCGCGCGTTCGGACACTAATTTGTGAATAACGGTATGTCTCAATTTAATTTTGTGAATGTGACAACTATGAGATCTCTCTTGAAAATGAAGCCGTTTATCGGTGCGCTCGCTCTGGTGATGATGTTCGCTCCTGAGCTGATGGCACAGCCGGTGATCGATTCTATCCAGGCAATTCAAAAACAAAATGACCGTGTATATCGCGTCTTGAATTCTCTTGACGACCAAGGCGGTTCGTACGCATACACGAATGTTATTCAATGGAAGGTGACCGATCCGGAGCTCTATAATCAGCTCAAGGATGCACTTCAAAAAGATCCTTTCAATCTCAAGCCTGAAGATGTGGACATCACGGACATCTATCTGTTTGCAGCGCCAATACCCGGCACCGACCGTGTGCAGCCGTTCCATATTCTCGCAATGGGGTTGCGTAAGGCGAAATCGACCGGGAAAAAGAAAACATCGGCACTTGATGTCTTCGGCGGCGGCTCTCAGGATAACGGCCAGCCGGTCCCATTTCCATTTAAAGGCAAGACGGTTGTTCGATATCTCGTAAGGAATAAAGCATTACTTGATAATATCAATGCGATCCAAGGGCAGTTCGTCGAAATGCCCGGTGAGATCATCCCGCATGGCGCACAATTAGTAAAAGATACGCGCATCCGGTATATGTTCAACAAGATGTTCACGCAATTCTACTCGAAGAAAGCAATTCTTGACGAACAGCACCGCCTCTACGGATTGCCGACAAGCGAAGAAGAGTTTGCCGCCCCGGCGACGGCCACAGATTCAACGGCAGCCGCGGCTCCGCAAGCCGTCCCTCTGATCGATCCGGAAGAGACAACCTCATTGCCCGACGATGAGAATGTATTTCTTACACGAGCTGCCCGGTATGAGCATATCGTAGATCTTTCCGTGAATCACTTATGGGTGAATGTGTCGCGGCAAGTTGCATTGGAATTGGAGCTGGGTAATAGCGAAGTCGGCTTACCCGTGTGGTCAACCGGCCAGGCGAGGTTTTGGATCAATCTGAAAAATCAGATCGGAAGCGAAAGCAACGTAAAACTTGGTCTTATCTTCCCACTTGATTTTGGCAATAGCGATGCCTTTACATTCCCGGCGCGTAAACTCAGCGGTTCGTTCGGAGGCTCGCTCGATGCGTACTTTGCTGGAATTAATTTCTTCAGCGCGTTCGACCTGCCGCTGGCGCTGAAACTTTCAGTGATGCCGTCGCAGGGGAGCAATTCAAGCATCATATACAATGGGCAGCCGATCTATATCACTGCACTCGATGGTACGCAAGTTCCTGTAGGCAAGGATACTTCGTTTTATCGTACTACTTTTATAGGACAACTGTATATCCCGACTATCCTTCAGCTTGATCTTAATAATTTTATACAATTTTCTGTAGGTGTAGGCTTACTCAATGTTCAACAGTCTATCATTCCTACAAAGAATATGACTTTGGCAACCCGTACTAACGGCCATCCGTGGTTCACCGCTGACCAAGTCGATAAAATTCAAGATCTTGCACGAGTTTCTGCAGAAGTATCGCCGCATTTGATGGTTGAATACGTCAACCATAAGAACTCGAAGTTTGGTCTGAGCGCCGGCTATGACCACGAGTTTATGTTTGGCGGTTGGATCGAGCTCATTCAAGATCATCTGCGACTCGAACTGAGCTATTCTGCGCCGTTAATCCGCGACCCGAAACCGTGGGAGCCGACGCAGTTCTTCTCGATCACACCTCGTTTCTATTTCTAATATAGCGAAGGAACAGAACCGATGTCATGTAATCAATTTTATAGGAAGTCTCATATGAAGAATCAATTCCTCGTTGCTCTGATCGCCGCGCTGGTGCTTGGTGTGGGCGCACGTCTTTCCGCTCAGCCGACGAATCCCCAGACAAACCCCCAAGCAAATGTTCAGCAGGAAGACTGGCAAACGCAGCTTCAAGCGGCCCGTGATGAAAATCGGGCTTTAAAAAATATTATGACGGCGATCCAATCAATTGATACAGCCCGTCAAAATGAACTCATCCAGTTCATTATCACCGATCGAAATGTTCGTTCGCGTGTTATTTCTGCTCTTCGAAAGAACGGATACAGCGTTCCTGCAAATACCGATGCCGATCTCCTGGTCACACAAAAACCTCTTTCGAAGGATCAGTACTCTCAGGGAAATAATGATATGTCCATTTTGCGTATCATTATCGAATCAACCGGAATTTATGGAGACCCCACTATTCGCAGGATCTTGGGAGACGACCTCTATACGAAGATAAACAGCCGCAGTGATTTCGAATATTCACTCGTCTCATCACCGTCGCCGCAGCAGCGTATCCAGTATGCACTTGTGGATGCGTCGCTCTTTGGCGGAGATATTATTTTCAAATCCGGTTTTGGTTTTGGAATGACGGTTGGCAATGATTATGTCGGCTATCCCTTCTGGCAGGCTGGCAATGTTGGCGTTGAGGGCATTATTCATAAAGAGATGACCGATGTCAGGCTTGGGTTGAACTTCCAGCTTGGCGAAGCGGGCATTACACCGTTCTCGATCTCGGGCGGCTTCAATATCAAGAGTCGCAAGCTCGAAGGTACACAGGGCTTCCATGCGTCGCTCGAACAAGTCATTGATGTCATTCATGATAAGAATTCAGGACGCTTGAGCTTCGGAGGAGAATTCTACGAAGCGTTCACCCCATCGATCACCACATTCTCACTTCGTGCGAGCACGGACGGACAGTACCGTACCGATGCTCCGCTTGTCGGCCCGCAAGGTGCAAAAAAAGACAGCTTATTTTATCTTGCTCTTTCCGGTCACGGTTGGGTAACGTATTCATTCGGCAGCACTCTCAGCGGCGCGTATGTTCGCCTCGGAGCAGGCACACACCGCATTACTGCAACAACGATCGGCCAAAAGGGATCGACATTCGGCCAGCCGGGATATACCGATGTTCTTACAGCCAGAACGATCGACCGGTTCGATCCTGTCGTGAAGATCGGTTATGACCATGGCGGCGCCGAGGGACATGATTGGGGTGTCAGCTTGCAATATTCGAATGAACTGATGGCTGACGGATATATTGAGATCTTTAGCTGGCTCGATCTTGAAGCGAAATATGCCTCGATCGTCGGACGCGATCCCGAAAAATGGGAGTGGTCAGATTTCGTGATGATCTCGCCGGTGCTTCACTTGAACTTCTAACATAAATTGTGTAAAAATAAAAAACGCGCTCATACGGCGCGTTTTTTATTTTTGTACAAATCGTTCGACGAACTGCTGAATAACCTTTTCGGATGAACTGAGCAATTCATCAGGTGTTCCGTCGAAATAGGCGATCCCTTCATTGATAAAGATCACGCGTTTTGCGATCTGTTGAACGGTAAACAGGTCGTGTGTGACGATGATGTTGGTTGCTTTGTAACGCTCGGTGACATTATAAATAAGCAGATCGATCTGATCGCTCGTGATCGGGTCAAGGCCGGTCGTCGGTTCGTCATAGAACAGATACTTCGGCTCCATCGCGAGTGCCCGCGCAAGCCCGACACGCTTTTTCATTCCGCCGGAAAGCTCTGACGGCTTCTGATCGAATATCCCGTTGAGGCCGACCATTGCCAGTTTTTCCGTTGCAATGCTGCGAAGCTTCGTTTCATCCCGCTGCCCTTGCTCCCACAGACCGAGTACGACATTTTCATAGACCGTCATCGAATCGAAGAGCGCTGCGCTTTGGAACAGAAATCCGATCTGGCGGCGGAGCGCTTCGAGCTGCTCTTCAGAGGCATCGGCGATAGTCAATCCGTCAACATTCACAACACCGGAATCCGGATGCAGCAAGCCGATGATCAGTTTTAACAAGACGCTTTTCCCGCAGCCGGACGCGCCGATGATGGCAACAGTTTCACCATCGTGAACACTGAATGAAATGCCGCGAAGCACTTCTTTCTCGCCGAATGACTTACGAAGATCTTGAATTTCGATCACGCGATTAAAAGATAACCATCCACAATAAATAATCCAGGATGAGAATCATCGAAGCGCCGAGCACAAATGCCCGGATGCTCGATAAACCGACACCTTCGGCTCCGCCGGATGTTTTCAGACCGACATGCACGCCGATCAGCGCCAGCACATTTCCGAAGAATAATGATTTGAAGATGCCGCCTAAAATATCTTTAACATGAAAGTAGCGCTTGACGCTGTCGAAAAAAACTTTATTCGAAATGTCAAGAAAGAAATTTGCGACGACAAATGCGCCGATAAGAGCGATCATATTCGCGAAGATCGTCAGCAGCGGCATCATCAGCGTTGCTGCAACGACACGGGGAGTCGATAAATATCGGATGGGGCTGATGCCGAGGCTTTCGAGCGCATCGATCTGTTCGGTCACTTTCATTGTACCAAGTTCTGCCGCGATCGAGGCGCCCACACGGCCGGCAATAACGATCGCCGCAAGAACGGGACCAAGCTCGATAAAGATCGCGCGGCTGACCGCAGAACCAATAAAGCTGTTGCTGATCATACCTTTGAACTGGTACGCCGCCTGCCACGAACTGACCATACCGGTAAAAAAACCGATTACCAGCACAAGCGGGATGGAATCCGAGCCAATGTGCTCCATTTGCTTGACGAGGAGCGCCCTATCTTTGCCGATGCGCGGAATGAACGAATATGTTTTCGCAAGCAGCCGAGCGATCTCACCAAGTTCCGAAAGGAAGCCGGTCGTTTTTCGTCCGATGTAACGAATAGGGTTTGTCACGAGTAAAGATTAACAACAGAGTTCGCAACCGGGCGTTCCTAAATAGTTTGTATGTAGGATTTTATACCGATTTTGAACCGAACGCCAGGCCTTCACGTTATTTGTATCCTTGCTCGGCAAGGGCCTGTGCCCGTAGCTCAGTTGGATAGAGCATCAGCCTTCTAAGCTGAGGGTCGTTGGTTCGAGTCCAACCGGGCATACGACTCAGCAATAATGAACGATGAATTATGAATGATTGATATTTTAGTTATTCACCATTCATAATTCATCATTTATCTTTCTAAAACATGGCGGGATTAGCTCAGTTGGTTAGAGCGCCAGATTGTGGCTCTGGAGGTCGTGGGTTCGAGGCCCATATCTCGCCCCAGATCGTTTCCTTGAGAGACGGTATATTGGCAGAAGCCCTCGGCAATGAGGGCTTTTTAGTATCTTACCGCTCGTTGTACGTTTTATGACAAGAGTCAGATTTGCTCCATCTCCGACCGGATTTGTGCACGTCGGTTCACTGAGAACGGCATTGTACAACTATCTCTTCGCCCGCCACACAGGCGGCGTGAATATTTTGCGCATCGAGGATACGGATCAGACACGGTATGTCGAAGGCGCAGTCGAGAATCTGCTTCGCACGATGGAGTGGGCTGGTATTACGTTCGATGAGGGTCCGATGCAGGGCGGGGAATATGGTCCGTATGTACAGTCTGAGAGAACTGACCTATACCGCAAACATGCTGATGAATTAGTCAAGAGCGGCAAAGCATATTATTGTTTCTGTTCATCGGAGCGGCTCGACCGAGTTCGTAAGGAAATGCAGGCAGCCGGGCAACCCCCGATGTATGACCGCCATTGTCGTAATCTTTCTTCCGACGAAGTGAAAACCAAGATGGATGCGGGCGAGCCGCATGTCGTTCGTCTTCGTGTTCCGCTCGGTGAGACCATTACATTTAACGATGTCGTTCGCGGGGATGTCAGCTTCGAGACAAAAACGATCGACGATCAGGTGCTCCTGAAATCCGATGGCTTTCCGACCTACCATCTTGCTAATGTCGTCGATGACAGGATGATGAAGATTACACACGTCATCCGCGGCGAGGAGTGGCTTTCTTCGACACCAAAGCATATTTTACTCTATCGTGCTTTCGGCTGGGAGAATGCGATGCCGAAGTTCGCGCATCTTGCACTGCTCTTGAATCCTGATCGCAGCAAGCTTTCGAAGCGACAAGGAGATGTTTCGGTCGAGGATTTTCGTGAGCAGGGATATTTACCTGATGCGCTTGTGAATTTTATAGCATTACTCGGTTTTAATCCTTCCGATACACAAGAGATTTACACGATCGACGAGCTGATCGCGGCATTCGATCTTGAAAAAGTAAATAAAGGCGGCGCTGTCTTCGGCCGTGAAAAGCTCGATTGGATGAATGCCGAGTATATCCGGAAGAAATCGCCGGATGAATTACTTGCGCTTGTGCGGCCGCTTGCCGAAAAGCGCGACTATAGAGCAAGTGACGAGTATTTGAAACGTGTCATAGGACTCATGCTCGAGCGTGTCCGCACCTTGAATGATTTTGTCGATTTTTCATCATATTTTTTCAAAGCGCCGGTCGAGTTTGATGAGAAGTCGCGCGCAAAGAATTGGAATGCTGATGCGAAAGCGCGACTTACGGATATTCTTGCTGAGTTTAAGGCATTATCAGAGTGGACGCATAGCTCGATCGAACAAGTCGTTCGCACGTACGCTGAATCGAAATCTATCTCAGCGGGAAAGCTAATCCACCCACTGCGCCTTGCCGTCAGCGGTGTTGGGATGGGACCGGGATTGTTCGAGATGCTGGAAGTGATCGGGAAGAGTGAGGTGGTGGAGCGGATCGAATATGCACTCGAAAAGTTGAATTAATTTTTCGTAGGGGCGAGGCATGGCTCGCCCCTACGAAAGGAATTAACCCAGATACTTATTCCGTGCCGCCTGTAATTCTTTAATGAGATATTTCATTCGCGGGTCATCGGATGTTTCGGCGAGCGGGAAATAGAGTTTTGTTGTCTCGATGATATATTTGATCGGGTTTTTTTTTACATTGAATTGCAGTGCGCGGAACGAGTCAAGACGGTCAACAAGCTTGAGCATTTTTGCATCACCAGACGCTCCGCGCAGGCGCTCAACGTAATCTTTTTCGATCGCTTCGCGCATCATTCCTTCTGCTTTGATGTCCTTCGTCAGCATCTCGACAAGATAGCTCGTGTACTCGCCAAAATTATATTTGATCACTTCAGCGGTGACCACTGTCGAATCTTCGAGGACATCGTGTAAGAGCGCTGCGCAAATAACCTGAATATCTTTCACATCGAGCTCTGTGATGACGATCTTCGCGACGCGGCTTGGGTGCCAGAAATATGGAGTGTTGTCGTGACGTTTCTGTCCGGTGTGAACCTCCTCAGCCATATCGAACGCACCGACGGCTAAATTAATATCAACCGCAGTAAAATCACGCTCCCGCAGCAGCTCCTCCATTTCGGCGCGCCGCAGATAGGTCATATTATATCTGAACTGCTCAAGATGCACGTTCTACGAAAATACGAAGGAAATGAATGTGTAGAGTTCAGACATTGAATCTGAAATGCATAATATCACCGTCCTCGACGACGTAATCACGTCCCTCGCTCCGGAGCAGGCCTGCTTCTTTCATTGCAGCTTCAGTCTTTAAACGGATGAAATCGTCGTATTTCATTACTTCGGCCCTGATGAATCCTTTTTCAAAATCGGTGTGGATCACCCCTGCCGCTTCCGGACCTTTTGCGCCTTTGCGGACAGTCCAAGCGCGGACTTCTTGCTTGCCGACAGTAAAATATGTTTGTAAGCCAAGCAGATCGTATGCAGCGCGTACGATCGTATTAAGCCCCGGTTCTTTCATGCCAAGTTCGTGTAGGAATGCATCGCGTTCTTCTGGGGCAAGATCGGCAAGCTCCATCTCTATTTTCGCACAGATCGGCACGACGCGAGCATCTTCCGTTGCTGCGATCTTTCGTACGATCTCGATATACGCATTGCCGTGCTGCATACCTGCTTCATCGGTATTGGTGATATACATGATCGGCTTGCGGGTCAGCAGATGCATGTCTCGCATCCACAACGTTTCGTCGTCATTCGACGTCGCAAATGTTCTGGCAAGTTTACCCGACCCGAGATGAGTTTTAACTCGCTCGTAGAGGTCGACTTCGGCTTTTGCTTTCGGATCGCCTGTCTTTGCTTTTCTCGCAGCTCCATCGATCTTCTTATCGACCGTTTCCAAATCTTTTAGGATAAGCTCGGAGTCGATGATCTCGATGTCGCGCTTCGGATCGACCGAACCGTCAACATGGATGATGTTCGAATCGTCAAAACAGCGCACGACATGGAGAATTGCATCGACGTCGCGAATGTGCGAGAGAAATTGATTGCCAAGACCTTCGCCTGATGCCGCGCCTTTGACGAGACCGGCTATATCGACGAACTCTATTGTCGCGGGGATTTCACGATCAGGCTCGGCAATTGAAGTGAGAACCTTCAGTCTGGTATCGGGTACAGTTACAATGCCGGTATTGGGTTCGATCGTACAGAATGGATAATTTGCTGCCGCCGCGAGATTTGTCGAAGTGATCGCATTAAAAAGGGTGGATTTTCCGACGTTCGGAAGCCCAACGATGCCGCATTGTAAAGCCATTTATTCGCTGTAATAAAATTGCGCCCTTACAAGGGGATAAATGAGTATTTCGTTCCGTCACAATCTCTATCTAAAGAGCGATACGAATATCGGACACCTGAGATCAAACCCATCTGTTAACAGTACAGGAATGACTAATACCCAGCTTGTAGCTGCCTATAAAAATATGCTCCTTGCGCGTGAGTTCGATCATGCGCTGATCAATTTGTACCGCCAATCTAAAATTGTTGGCGGAGTCTATTCCCAAATAGGCAATGAGGCAACGAGTGTCGGTACGGCAATGGCGCTTGGCGATGGTGACATTATTTTCCCGATGCACCGTGATAGCGGCGCTCATTTTGTTCGTGGAATGACGGCGCGAGAAATGGCGATAAATTTTTTATTTCGCAAAGGTTCGATGACACGCGGTGTTGACGGGACAGGGCATTTCGCAGCAGCTGATCGCGGAATCTATGGCAATGTTTCGCATCTCGGTGCGATGGTGCCGGTCGCAGCCGGAGCGGCGCTTGCGCAGAAGATGAAAAAAAATAAGAACGTCGTACTGAATTATGTCGGCGAAGGCGGCGCTTCGACCGGCGAAGTGCATGAAGGGTTAATGATGGCGTCAACACTGAATTTGCCGCTCATTCTTATCATCGAGAATAATCAATATGCCTACTCGACGCCGCTGGCTCAACAAGCACATAATCCAAAATTATCCGATCGTGCCATTGGGTATGGCATTCCCGGTGAAACGGTCGATGGTACTGATCTCGAAGCCGTTTTTGAAGCGACTACAAAAGCGGTGAAGCATGCGCGCTCAGGGAAGGGACCGTCGATCATTGAAAGCGTGACGATGCGCATGCGCGGGCATGCCGAGCACGATGCCGCCGAATATGTACCGAAAGAAGAACTTGCCAAATGGGAAAAGAAAGACCCCGTAATGAAAGTAAGAGAACTTCTTTTTACAAAGGGCATAAAGGAGACAGAGATCGAGAACGTTGAATCAACTGCAAAACGCGAAATTGACCAAGCAATACAATATGCTCTTGAACTTCCGCCGCCTGACGCGGAAGAAGCCCTTCGAGGGGTTTTCATTTCTTCGTGAATCTATGTTCAACCTATGAGATTCAATGGCGCCGAAAGAATTTCCTCGAGCGTAGGCAAGCCGGCGTTCCACCCGGCAATTTCCTCTGCCTGCCATAGCGACTGTTCCTCGCTGGTGCCAAGTGTTCTGCTTAATGTATAAACGGCGCCGAAGACATCGCCTGAGCCAGTCGCATTTCTGATCCGCCTCAATGTCGGAGTTTTATTCCAGATCTGTTCATTCGTAAAATCAAATGCGGTTGCGCCCCGTTCCGCGCGGGTGATGATTGCAGTTTTGGGCGACTGGTGTTCCTTTGCAAGGCTCCGAATTTCATGGAGCAGCTCTACTTCGCTCGTCGTCTCGGGCACGCCGAACCAATCTGCTTCAAGCTCATTCATCTGCAGAGAATCTACATTCCGGATCCATTCGCGCCACGCATTCACGCCGCCGACTCTGCGCGGAATTTCAGGATGATGTGATAATTCACCGAGGATCATGGCGTGAATATCCAGATGAATATGTGCATGTGTGTGTGCACGTATGTAGCGCAACGTGTCAAGCGAAATATCGAAGCCGGAGATCATATTGATAAAAATGCCGTCGAGTGTCTCGAGCAGTTCTGTAGAGATATGTTGGATTCGCAGCTCCGGTAAAATGCCGGCACAATACTCCGATCGCTCAGTGTCGCTTTGGTATAACAGCTTTACCCTGTTCGATACGGCTTCATACGTTTTCGGCGCGAAGGAAAAATTAAAACTTGAGAGCTCCGCAAAGAACGGCTCAAGAAGATCGCCATCTGCAATTGAAATAAATGTCAGGGGGATCACTTCGACGTTAAGCGATGCGTGGCTGATAAGCCGCTGCATCGCGGCATACGAGTATAACACTCCGCCAAGCTGGGTTGACATACACGTCCCGTCGGGTGAGATTACTTCATCAATACACGGTGCGCCGATGATCGCGATTCTGGTCATGTTCAGTTTAACACATCATCAGAATGGAATGTTGCGGAACCATTCATCGTAAAATTACGATGAATGTAGGTGGCAAAAAAAATCTCAAAACAAACGTCTGGCGATCTCGCATCAAAAATAAAAGCGCTTTCTCATCCTGTGCGGCTTGATATTTTAAAAATATTACAGGATAAATGTTGTATTTGCGGCGAGATCGTTGATGTGCTGCCACTTTCGCAGGCAACTGTCTCACAGCATCTTAAAGTGCTGAAAGAAGCAGGATTTATTATCGGCGAAACTGACGGTACAACGGTGTGCTATATGTTGAACCGAATTGCGCTTGATAAATTTAAAGCTCATATTGCCGAACTCTGAGTTTCATCGTTATTATTCGATTGATATGAATACAACTATTTTATTCCCGCATATTTCTCTGAACGTCTCGAGGCTCGATACGTCTGTTGCATTTTACAACGCCTTGTTCGCAGCGCAGCCGGTAAAACAGCGTCCCGGGTATGCGAAGTATGAATTACAGAATCCTAAACTGAACTTTACATTGAATCAACGGACGGAAGTTCTTCAGAGCAACAACAGCCCGCTCAATCATTTTGGGTTACAAGTCGAGAGTACGGACGATGTTTTGTTGATGGACATTCGTTTACGTAAGCTCGGACTTCGTACGATAGCCGAGGAGCAGACTATTTGTTGTTATGCACTACAGGACAAAATATGGGTGACCGATCCGGACGGTGTGAGTTGGGAAGTGTTTGTCGTCCATTCCGATGCCGATGTGTATCGTGACGATGTTACTGCCGAATCCGCTTGCTGCACGCCGTCGCCGGTTCAGATTACTACCTCTCTCGCAGCGTAATATGACACAAAAAAGAAAAATCCTTTTTCTCTGCACCGGGAATTCCTGCCGCAGCCAGATGGCGCAGGGCCTGATGTCAAAACTCGGCGGTGAGCGCTTCGAAGCGTTCAGTGCCGGCTCGTATCCTTCGGGATATGTGCATCCGCTCGCGATTAAAACGATGAACGAAATGGGAATCGATATTTCGCAGAATGTTTCAAAATCATTAGATCAGTACATTGGGATACCCTGGAATTTTATTATTACTGTTTGTGACGATGCCCGCGAAGCTTGTCCAGTCTTTCCCGGAGGGCATATCACTGCGCACTGGGGGTTCGAGGATCCGGCGAAATTTGTCGGAGGCGAAGCTGAAACCCGGCAATTTTTCCGTGAGATCGCCCGACAGATCGAACGGCGAATCCAACTATTTCTTGCCTTGCCCGAAGAAAAGCTTTCGGCGCTTGAATATGAGAAAGCAGTAAAAAAGATCGGCGATCAATGAGGCAGCCAAACGTACGTATTGTTGCTGCCGAGATCATCGGGACATTCATAATAGTTTTTCTGGGTACCGGCTCGATCATGGCGAACGAAGCAACGAGCGGAGGTATCGCTCATCTCGGCATTTGCATAATATGGGGTTTTGCAGTATTCCTTGCGATTGTTGTTGCCGAACGAATCGGGCAGGGACATTTTAATCCTGCCGTGACGATAGCCGTCGCATTGAAAGAAAAAATATCAGCCTCTGTCATTCTCCTTCGAATCGCCTCGCAAGTTATAGGGGCGCTTGCGGCAAGTACGCTGCTTCGTTATGCCTTGCCGACAATAACAACACTTGGCCAGACGTTACCAAACCTTCCTGTCTGGATGGTCTTTCTCATCGAAACGGTGATATCATTCGGCCTGATGGCAACGATAGAATTTTCGGTGCTGAAAAAATTGAAGCTCACGAATGCTGCGCTTATTATAGGCGGGTATGTCGCATTGGCAGCGTTTGTTGCCGGTCCATATACCGGAGCGTCGATGAATCCTGCTCGAACGCTTGGTCCGGCGATTGTCGGCGGCATAATGCCGGCGTTATGGCTCTATATGATCGCTCCGTCACTCGGGATGGTCCTTGCCGTCAGTATTATTCGCCAACGCTCGGAGATACCGTAGAGCGGATCGTTTTATATTGACGAAATGAATGGTCCTGTTGTTCTTAGACGCGATATGAAAAGCTCTATTCGAATTGCATCCGGGCAGGGATTTTGGGGTGATCTGCCGACAGCGCCGATCGATCAGGTGCGCCGCGCAAACGCCGATTCGCCTGTCGATTATATGATGATGGATTATCTCGCCGAAGTGACGATGTCCATTATGCAAAAACAAAAACTCAAAGATCCGAACGCCGGGTATGCGCGGGATCTCGTTGAAGTGATCGATGCGATCCTTCCGGATATTGTCGAGAAGAACATCAAAGTGATCACTAACGGCGGCGGTGTTAATCCTGAAGCGTGCCGCGATGCGATCTTTGCGATCGCGCGCAAGCGAGGTATAAAAATAAAGGTCGGTGTCGTACTTGGCGATAACATTCTCGATTCTCTCGATGCGCTGCTTCGGGCAGGCCATGACCTGAAAAATATGGAGTCGGGCGAAAAATTAACCGATGTTCGTGAACGAGTGCTCAGCGCAAATGTGTATTTCGGCGCAATGCCGATCGTCGAAGCACTGCGCCAGGGCGCGCAGATCGTCATCACCGGGCGTACGACCGATACGGGCCTTACACTTGCGCCGATGATCTACGAATTTGGTTGGAAAGAGAATGATTGGAACAAGCTTGCTGCGGGGACAGTCGCCGGACATATTCTCGAATGCGGCGCGCAAAGTTCGGGCGGGAATTTTGCAGCCGGTTGGAAAAGCGTCAAAGATTTTGCAAATATCGGTTTCCCGATCGCCGAAGCCTACGACAATGGTGACTTTGTGATCACAAAGCATCCCGCAACGGGCGGGAAAGTTTCACGGCAGACGGTTGCCGAACAACTTCTCTATGAGATCGGCGATCCGAAGGAATACATCACACCGGATTGTGTTGCCGATTTTACGTCCATCAGACTTCGCGATCTCGGCAAAGACCGCGTGCTTGTTCATGATATTATCGGGAAAGCGGCAACGCCATTTTATAAAGTTTCGATGTCATATAACGACGGCTTCTCCGCCTCGGGTACGCTTACGTACACATGGCCAGATGCAATGGAAAAGGCAAAACTCGCCGATAAAATATTGCGCGCGCGCTTGGCAAAAGCAGGCTGTTCGTTCGATGAGTTTCGCACCGAGTTTCTCGGCTATAATTCCTGCCACGGACCATTGACGCCGACAAAAGAACGTGATGTTCAGGAAGTTGTCGTGAAGTTCGGTGTTCGCGGCAATGATAAAAAGTCCATTGCGGAATTCGGCAAGCATATCGCACCACTGATCCTGACGGGTCCGCCAAGCGTCACCGGATTTGCCGGCGGGCGGCCTAAGCCGAGCGATGTTGTTGCCTACTGGCCTGCATTATTGAAAAAAACAGCGGTGACACCGCAAGTTGTTGTAGATGAAGCTTGAAGAATGTAAAATGCAAAATTGAAATGCATTATTTCTCAATTCCTAATTTTCAATTCTCAATTCCATGAAGATGCAATTATTACAGATCTGTCATGCCCGCAGCGGTGACAAAGGTGATGCGGCGAACGTCGGGCTGATCGCGCGCGAAGAAAAATTTTATCCGCTGATCAAGTCAAAGGTCACGTCTGCCGTCGTCAAGCGTCGTTTTAAGGGCATTTGTGAAGGAAAGGTCGAGCGGTACGAACTGCCGAACTTATGGGCATTGAATTTTTTACTTCATAATACGCTCGGCGGCGGCGGGACAGTAAGTTTGAAACAAGATGCCCAGGGGAAAACGCTGGCGGCGGCGATGCTGCGCCTTGAGATCGACGTTCCTCCGTCGCTGCTGAAGAAAACGGCGAAACAAAAAAACAAGAAACGTGTTGCTTAAGAAAAGATAGTGAAAATTCTTCTGTTCATATTGGCTTTTGGAGCAGTACTTTCTCAGATGACAGGTTGCTCAAATAAGCCAACCGAGCCACCTCCCGTGACTGCCCCAACGACCGATCTGAATGTTGCTGCCAATCATTTATTTCCTCCGCGCCTGGGCGAGTATTATTTAGTATGGGTTCAATACGTGTCCGATCCTATTTGGCATTTGGTTGATACGCTTACGATCGGACACATATTTGCGAATGACTCGTCAAATAATTTATTTCATAATAAAAATATTTCATCGGCGGACTCGCTCCACGCTGCCATGATTTCGCTTGAACGGAGCCTTAATCCTTCGGCGCCGACATTACCGTTATTGAGTGGGACATTTGTTAAAAATGATACTGCTCTTCTCGCGTGGCTTTCGATCGATATTGCCGGCGATTTTTCGAAATTATCGAGTACGCTCGTTTTTACGACGTCGAATGCACAGGCAACGAACGATAGCGAATTTTATCTCTGCAAATATAACGGGACATCGTTTTTGCCGTCGCTCGAAAATCTTCCCCTCGTACCGGCAGCCTGGAAATATGGGCTCTGGGCGGTCGATTCGAATTTTTATCCGACGCAACGCATATTTTATGGCTTGTTCACAGGGCCGTCCGGTCACGATAGTGATAGCATCAACGATAATCTCCCATTTCCGGGCGGAGCTAAAAAACCGGCAATGAACCAACGCACGGGAAGCATTTTGGTAACGCTCGAACCGAATTGGTACACGATGCAAACATTGGTTGGGCTTGGTCCCGCATCATATCCGGTCTTACGCTTTGACCGGCGCATCAACATTACGCGCGACTCGAATTATGCAATGACAAATGTTTCTGCCGGACTGCCTGCGGCAATAATAACAGTTCAGCAGAAATAATCAAACGCTGAAAAATTCATTGTGAATGCGCTTGACGGCGCGTTCAACCACAGATTCCGGGATGATGATCGAGAGCGCATTCGGTGCGCCGCCATACGAGATCATTTCGCAGTTCACTTTTTTTACCGCAGAAAATAATCTCGATGCAACGCCTGAGGAATGTTCAAGACCATGGCCGATGAGTGTCACGAGCGCTTGTTCGTGCAAAACCTCTATATCCGCAAGGCCGGTGAGGCTCGTTTGCAGTTCACGCACTTCTTGTTCGCTGGCAAGCGCGAGCAGCGCATTATCGAACGACAAACTTGTCACCAGCGGAACGATCTTTTTCTCGGAGAGCGTATCGAAGACCAGTGGCAGCATCGTTGTTGAGGGCACTAACTCACCGGATCGGATCTGCACAAGCGAAACATTTCGCATAACCGCGATGCCTGTCAATGGCTCTGCGTCGGTTGTCGACATAACGATCGTCGTTCCGCTCTGCTCGGGTTCTTTTGATGACAACACCCGAACAGGGATCCCTGCTTCGACCGCAGGACCGATCGTTTCCGGGTGCAGAACCTTTGCACCGTAAAATGCCATCGCCGAAGCGTCGGCAAAATTCACAACCTGTTGAGCATACGCTTCCGGGACGATCCGCGGATCGCAGGTATAAATTCCGGCAACATCGGTCCAGATCTGAATTTCCTTCGCACCGGAAGCAACACCCATGATCGTTGCAGAAAAATCGGAGCCGCCTCGGCCGATCGTTGTTGTTTCGCCCCGTTTCGTTGAGCCGATAAAACCTTGTGTGATACAGACTGTTCCGCTGAGCATTTTTTTCACAAGCGGCTTCATCTGTTTCGTGATCTCGGGTATTTGAGGACGTGCACGTGTAAATGACGAATCGGTAATGAAAAAATCTTTTGCGTCGCAAAGTTGTGCTCCGATGCCGCGCCCAGTAAGATATTCACGGATCGCATGGGCGAAGATCGCTGTAGATGCGCGTTCACCGGCAGAAAGAAGTTTATCTTTCATTCTTGGGGTGAGTTCGCCAAGCAGTTCGATGCCGCGAACCAGCGTCCGAAGCTCGCGCCAAATGAAACGCAATTCCAGCGCTGATTCTTGTTCGGCGCGGGTCCCAAGCGTAAGATCGCGAACGATCGTAAAGTGACGTTCGTCAAGAGCGGAAATGATCTTATGTGCTTCGTCGAATTTTCCGAGCAGCGCAAGCTCGCCAATACGGATAAGAGAATTCGTCACTCCGGCACATGCAGATAACACCACCAGCGGCCGCACGCCGCGTTTGATCCCGTGTTCGGCGACAATATCTATTGCGCGCCGCATTGCCGGCGCATCTTGCACGGATGTTCCTCCGAACTTTTGAACGACGATACTGCTCATTGGTTTACTTATCGAGCCACACCCATTTGAGGTCGATCCTGTTCATTGCATCGAGCGGGTTATTGCGAACCCACGGCTGCAACAATCGGTAATGCTCTTGATAGAACAACGGAATGCACGGCGCTTCGGACGCGGCAATGTTTTCGGCTTCGGCGTATAGTTTTACGCGCGCAGCGTCATCGGTCGTTTCGAGTGCGCGCGAGAAAATATTATTAAATTCTTTGTTATTCCACCGTGTGCTGTTCGGATAACTTTTCATCGCCTCGTTCGTCGGCACAAGCGAGCCATAAAGAAGATTCAGAAAATTTTCGATCTCGGGATAATCGGCGTACCACCGAGTAACCCACACGTCGAGCTTGCCGTCTTCCGACTGATCGAGGAGCTGTCCGGATTGCATGACGTTCAACTCGACGCTTGCGCCAAGATTTACTTTCCACATATCCTGAACTGCCTGCGCGATCTGCATCTGGCTCGGTTCGTTATATACTGCAAGTTTGATCACGAGCGGATTGCTTGCGCCGAAACCTGCTTTGCCGAGCCAATAACGGGCGCTGTCCGGATTGAATGCGATGCCATGCACATCGCCGATCGGATAATCGGCAAACGCAGGCGGCACAATGAAATTATTCGCAGCGCTGTGTGGCATATTCTTCAACACATATTTTACGATGCGTTCGCGATCGACCCCAAAGCTCATCGCGCGGCGAAGAGCTGTGTTCGAATACTGAGGACTTGTGCACAGGATGTCAATAAAATACGAATTCATCGCTGTGATATGTTGCAGCTGATAATTCTTTTTCTGATATTCCGGCGTCAGCGTTTTCTCTGCGGTAACGACATTTTGGAATGACTCCGTCGGCAGCGTAAAGTCTTCGTCTTGCGTTGCGCGATCAAAATTCGCAAGCAATGTTTTGTCATCCTTTATCATCGTGAACCGCACCTCGTCAAGCAAAGGAAGTTGGTTTCCCGAACTATCGTGCTGCCAATAATGCGGATTACGTTTTAATAATATCTCTTCATCCGGCTTCCAGTCAACGAACAAAAATGCGCCGGTGCCGACCGGATGCTGAAAAAAATCTTTGCCGTATGTTTCGACCGCTTCGTGAGCAGTGACAAATCCGAAACTCGTGGTCAAATGTTCGAGGAATGGCGCGAACGGCTTTATCAAATGTACGATAAAAGTAGAGTCATTAGCGGCTTCAAAACCGGAGACTCCGGTTATATTTTTGCCAACCTTATTGAGCGAGTCGCGGTAGAAATAATCGTCAGCACCGATGACGATGCCTTGGAATATCCAGAAGCCGCTCGTGAGTGTTTTCGGATCGCAGACACGTTCAAGGGAGTATTTCGCGTCGGCAGCGACAAACTTGCGTCCTTTTCCATTCGGGAAGCATTTATCGTCGTGAAAATAAGCATCGGTACGAAGATGGAATACGTACGTCTTTCCGTCTTCGGAAATTTCCCAGCTTTTCGCAAGTTCAGCTTCGACGTGCAGCGAAGAATTATTATCAACCAGGTGATCGTAAATGTTCGTCGCAATGTCATCTTCGACCTTACTGTTCATCCGGACGGGATCGAGACTTGACGGATTGCCGCGGATCTCATTGAGCGTGTATCTTCCGCCGTATTTCTTGCCGCCTGCGCCGGCACGCATCGTAGCAGTATTTTCTTTGCGGCAGGATGTAACGAATGCGCCGATAGCAAATGCAGTCAGCACGAAGAGGAGTGATCGGATCGGTCGCATTAAAAAGTATTGGGTTCGTTGAAAGAAAACGATGTGAAATGAACGTGAATCCGGTGAGAAATGTCGCAGAAGGGGAGCAGATGCAGGCTTTTTCTATTTCTGAAACCCCGCCCGACGCTCCGGTGTTGTGTGTGCTCGCTTTTCGGGTCAGGTAGCTCAGTTGGTAGAGCAAAGGACTGAAAATCCTTGTGTCGGGGGTTCAATTCCCTCCCTGACCACACTTCGAATTGTCAAGGGTGAATTGTGAAGACATATCCCTGATAATTACTCATCTGACAAGCTGCCTCCTAACCCCACAGATAATAAAATTTAACCCTCTGCGTCATATTTTAACCTTGATTTGTGTCATATTAATAGGTGTGTTGTGCGGGCAATAAATTGTGCCCAAGGAATCTGCTGCGTTTCTTTGTAGTATATTTGTGTGTACCAACACATACCAATGGGGCAATCATTAGAACGCTGGTTAAAGCAAACATCGCCAATGTCCCCGGCGGCAGATGCGATGTTGAATTTGCTTGTTGCTTCGAGCCGTGTCGAGGAAGGGATGCAAAAAGTTCTGCGAGATTACAGCATCACGAGGCGGCAATATAATGTACTGCGTATTTTGCGCGGGGTCTATCCGAGCGGGCATCCGCGATCGGAGATCGCCATGCGAATGGTTGACCGCTCACCCGATGTCACACGTCTGGTCGATCGCCTGACCGAGATCGGCTTCGTCGAGCGCATCCGCGGCACAAAAGATAAGCGTGAATCCATTGCGAAACTCACCGTCAAAGGGTACGAACTGATGCATACGCTCGATCCGCTTGTCAGAGATTATATCGAGAAGGAATTCGGCGGACTCTTTACAGCCGAAGAATGCCGAGAACTTTCCCGATTGTGCGAGCGGACATACGCCAACGGAGAAGCTGGCAAGCTCGATCAGTGAATAATATTCAATGAAACATTATTAACGAATCCTGCCCAAGGTTTCGACGTATTTTTGTGTATTCACAATTCACCCAGCGTATGAAATATATCGCTACCGCATTACTTACAGCAATTATTTTCACCGGCTGTTATTCCAAAGGCAATGTCGCTCGTGTTACCGTCAGCCCGAGCTATCACAAAGGCGCACCCCTGCGTGTGCTTGTGATGCCGCTCTCGGTCGAGGGCTACCCCGATATGGTGATCAATGATTCATATACCGAACAGCTTTCGGGGACGATGATCCAAGTCGGCAATATCCCTCTTGACGCACACGCGGCATCGAGAAAAGCCGGAATGTCGGGGCCAGATTTTACGAATATCTACAGCAGCGATATTCTGACGAAATTAGTCTATCAGGAAAGCGCGGACGCACTGCTCGAAGGCTCGATCTCGTATACGTATATCCCACCTGTCAGTGGGACGAACCCAGCTCAGGTTATCCATCGGGATTCTGCGCGGACGTCAATAACGACATATACCAGCGCCAGCGGCTACAGCACCGGAGGGTACTATGGCGAAAAATCAATGAGCCTCAGACTTGTTGACGCGCATTCCAGTATGGTGCTTGTCACGGCATATCTCAACGATGCCGATATTCAAGGGTATTTCAATTCGAGTTCATCGTATCATCCGATCGATGAGCTTGTAGAAGCGTTGAAGAAGAATTTGAAATAAAAAAAAACCGCAGCATGATAATTACCATGCTGCGGTTCATTCATCATCATCATTCATACCGGAGCACATTCGTAAAAACCGGTATGAGCACTTGTTCGCTTATTGCGCGACCAACTCTTTTTCATTCGATACGGTCGCGGGCTCAGCTGCCTCGCTTTGTTTTATCAACTCTGCATCGATGGAAAGCTTGACTTCATCACCGACGGCAACACCGCCTGCTTCGGTCAGGGCATTCCAATGCAATCCATAATCCATTCGGTTGAGCTTGCCTGAAAGCTCGAAACCTGCAACGATCGAACCGCCAAACCCGACGGACTGGCCGTTATAGATCGCTTTGAGTGCGACTTCTTTTGTCGTGCCGCGGATCGTCATATCGCCGGTAACGACATATTCATCGTCACTCTTTTTCTCGATTGATTTCGAGACGAATGTGAGCTTCGGGTGATTCGCCGAATCGAAGAAATCAGCGCTTTTTAAATGCCCGTCGCGCATTTCGTTCTTTGTGTTAATGCTATTGACGTCAGCCTCGAAGACGACCTTCGACGTGCTGAAATCATCGCCGGTGGAAGTAATGCTTCCCGAGAAATCATCAAATGTGCCTGCTACCGAAGAAACGACAAGGTGACGAACCTTGAATTTTACTTCCGTATGTGCTTTATCAAGCGTCCAGATTGCCATAAGTTCTATCCTTTCAATGAATTAAATAAATGTATCAACAATCAATGTATATACATACGTTTAAGCGAAGAGCTTTGTTTCAGGTAATTTTAATGGAGTACATTGTGCGTCATTCCGAGCGGAGTATGACGCGACGAAGGAGCGGCAGACGGAGAGAGGAATTTATTATTAAGATCACCCATATTTTAACAATGACAGTATAATGATCTTTTTTTATTGAATAGATTTCTCACTTCGCTTTGCTTCGTTCGGAATGACCAATGAGCAAGATGAGAACAAAACAAAAAATCCCGGCGCTGCACCCTATACAACGCCGGGATTCAATGAGAATAATAGTGGTCGTTACCGATCGATCACAATTCGCTCAATGCGCTGTTCGCCTTCGGCAGTCGTTACAGCGAGCAGATAAATACCGGGCGGGACATTCCCGACGAAAAGCTTTTCTTCGTGATCACCCGACGCAAGATCGGCAAACGATCCGAGATCAGCGATGCGTTTGCCGAGAATATCATACAGTGTGAGGGTGATCGAATGCTCGCCACTGAGTGTGAAGTGAACGGTTGCATCCGTCTTCGCAGGATTCGGGAAGACCGTCACGTTTGAAATATTAATGCTTGAAATGGCAGCCGGCGTATTCGCCGATGCCGTCTTGCCGACGATCTCATCGAGCTCCGGGGTCTCGGCGAACCAGAAGATCACACCGTTATCATAATCAACATTGTCGTGCGGGTTGTGTGTGGTCGTCGTTGCCGTGCGGACAAGCACCGGGACGAGGTTATCGAAACGCTTTATTTGCTCGTTAACCATATCGGAAAGTGATTGGCCATTAATGAGCACATGTTCGATATCCGGTCCCTCAGTATTATGGATGGCTTTAACAACGATATTCGTTTGCCCCGGGATGATGATCGATGCTCCGTTATTAATATGGTAAGCGATCGTATCACCGTGCCTCTTCGTCGTAGCTGAATTGTTCGCTTGCTCATCCCTTGATCGGAGTTCTTTGACGATCCTGAAATTCATTTCTGCCTGTTTGCGGATCTTATTCATTTGTGCGGTATCTTCACCGATCGTGATCTCAAATTTCTGTTTTGGATTGTATTTCTTCAATACCTTAAGATCATTCATCACCTCATCGTATTGTTTCGGATCGGTAAGGCTCCGGAGCGTCTCCTGAAGTTGACGCATCGCAGCGCTATCGATCAACTCGTGACGATCAGCCGGCACTGGCTGGTGACCCGGGATCTCGGCGTCATCGATCACTTCATTATCGTTGTCGATCTGCTCTTCTTTTTGAATACTAATGAGTTTCACATGAGCCGTATCGTCATGCGGAGCGAGCATTGTCGTTTTTGTTTCTTTATAGGTCTCGCCGTTAGCATTTTTGTTGAGACTATATGAATGATTCATCGAGATCGTCGAATTCGAATCGCTCATAAACAGCATCCGACGGTTGCCGCGCGCGTCTGTAATAAGTGCAGGCGTGAGGTGAGACGAAACAGGGAGCTCGCTTTCGGTGATCGTCGATTTGCTTGGGATCATCACACCCCATGTCGTGACAGGCAAGATATATTTTTCAAATTTATGTCCGAGCGACTTTATGAAGAATGCAATTCCTCCGTCCGATTCTTTTTCAATGCCGAGTTTTGCGAATTTTGACTCGTCAATTGGAACGACTTTTACTTCGTCGATCGCTTTCGGCGGGAAAGCCGGCACAGGAGGATGCGGAGGTACGGCCGGCTCCTTCGTTGGTATTGTTTTAGGAGCCGATGTAATTGACTCATCGGAAGGATTCATCCGATATTGTCCCAGAGGAGAAGCCGCCATTTGCCGCGGTAACGTATTCGCAGATGAAATGGGTGGTTGTGCAGTCTGCGAACCGAGCGGCGCATCATTCGACGAAAAGGCGCCGACCGAAAGCGCGATCACTCCGGCAGCAGTTAAACCAAGTACAGAAGTCATAACAAGTCCTTTTTTTGTAATAAATGAAGTACTATGCTGCACGAGACTCTTTTGCGAGAGAAGATCACGAGCGTTCTCTTGTGTGATGACAGGTTCCTCGCTGCGAGCAGCAGCAAAGAATTCGTCAAGATGTTGTTTCGATTGTTTCATACTCATTAAGACGATAATTTATCTGATCCAAAACTACTCACGTCGTTCCCAATGGTTGTTCTGGCATAGACGAGTGTTCGAGGCACGGGGTCGGTGAGACCCTGTGAAACCTCGCCAACATCATCACTCACACCAAGCAGTTCTCTGAGTTTTTTTCTTGCTCGTGCGATACGGCTTTTCACACCGGAAAGACTTCCGCCTTGAATACGGCGAATCTCTTCAAGTGTGAGCCCGCTGATCTCGAAGAGTACTACGGCATCGCGCTGTTCGGTTGGCAGTTTCGCGAGTGCATCGTAAAGCAGTTCGATATCGGCATTCGCATCGGGCGCAGGTTCGGCGCTTATTCGAAGCTCCAGTTCTGAAGTATCGAACGGCGCTTTATTACGCTCGCGGTGTCGGCGTCGTTTTTCGAGTCGTGCAGCCGTTGTAAAGAGATAGCTCTTGAACTTGACGGGATCGCGCAGGGAATCGAACTTCTCATATAGTATGAGGATCGATTCCGAAGCGAGATCGCGGGCGCTCTCATTGTCGGACGAGATCGCACGGCAGAACCGAGCGAATCCTCCTCGAACATGTTCGAGCGCGCATAGAAAACGGTCGTGTTTCTCTTGTTCGAGAAAACCCATGCAACTGTATATGTAAATGTAGCCGCGCGGTTACAGCAGGTAAGAGGCGCTTCGGCGGGAAAAGTCGCATCCGGGTGAAATTATTCTCTGTAACTTCTGGTGCGCTCAGTTGTTTTGATGGATGTGACTGTTTATCGATCATCAGATAAATATGAAACGTACTGCGCTCGTTCTATCAGTTTTATTATTTGCTTCCTCGCAAATTATCGCCGGCGATCTGCGGCACTTACTGCCTCGTCCGAAAGCATCGTTCGAGCATTCATCTTCGTTTATATTATCGAATTCAACTCCGATCGTCATTGCCGATGATGCCGATAGCGTGACAATAAGAGCTGCGCTATATCTGCAAAACAGGTTTCAGCTTCTGTTTGCAAAAAGCGTTCAGATCCAACATTCATCGCAATACAGCGGCGGTAATGCGATCATTATCGGAGTGCAAAACCATGTTTCAAAGCTCACGAACGCCGTCGCAGCACGGCTCATTCGTGGCGAAGACCTCTCGCATCCTGAAGGTTATGTCCTCGATGTCGATGCAGCAAATGCTATCCTTGTAGGAACAGATAGTAATGGTGTGTTCAATGGGATCTCAACGATCGTACAACTGACAAATGCCGTAAGCGGATCAGTCATTATTGCAGGTGTACACGTTTATGATTATCCTGATTATTCTGCACGATGGGTATTCTCAACGCATAATTTACTTGTTGGCAGCAGCGTAAGTTTTTTGAAAGCAATGTCCGACACGATGGCATTATATAAACTTAATGGTCTGCAACAAAATGATTTTAAGTATTCAATTCTGCAAACGCAAGGGATAAATTATTTCTGGAATATTGACACGCTCAAGCGGTCGATGCTGGCACATAATATAGATATTATTCCGGGTGTGATCGGGCTTGGCTGGTCGGATGGCATTTTGTATAACGATCCAAACCTTGCCGAAGGGCTTCATGCAGTTTCGACGTACATTGTCGAAGCAGATACAGGGCGGCTCATTCCCGATACGCGAATGACGATTCCGAACGGCGGCTTCGAATCGTACAATTCGAACGGCATATTTTCCGGTTGGGGATTTTACGACGGCCCGAATCAGAGTACGTTCGTTGATACGACTGTTTTTCACAGTGGCAAAGCAAGTGCGCGCTGTACGAATTTCGCTGCCGGTAACGCAGGTGGGAATTGTCGCTTCGAAGTAAAACTAAATTGCGATTCGAGCGGGTATTACATTTTATCGGCATATATCAAGACCGAGAATTTTATCAATGGTTATTTGCAACTGCTTGCGATCGGCGGCGACGATAATCGCGCACTGACGTTCACTGCGCTTGCGGTGCCATCAACGGCGGATTGGACGCGCGTTGAAGTGACATTCAATACGCTTGGCAATCGATCAGTGTTGCTCTATGTCGGTAATTGGGGCGGCGGCAGCGGGACGTTCTGGGTCGATGATTTCAACGTCAAGCCTGGAGGATTGTGTAACATATTGCGCCGCGACGGAACACCGCTCGTCGTTCGCAATAAAAATACCGGTTTGGTATATTTTGAAGGTTCTGATTTCGCGCCGGTCGCCGATCAAAAATTAAATAATAGTTACGGAAGTTATTTTCCGTATCACACGCCGCCGACGTTCAGACGAATGGCAAATGCTATTTTGCACAACGGCGATACGATCACGATCTCATATTATCATCCGTTCGCATCGATCAGCGATAACACAGGTAACGGCTCCGTGATGGCATGTGTATCCGAAGATACTCTGTACTCGATCTTGCGCGATCAAGTCAGCCGCGTGAATAATCTCTATCAGCCTCCGACTTTTTTTATGGGGCACGACGAGATTCGTAATATGAATCATGATGTGATCTGTTTGGCGAGGAACGAGTCACCTTCGGCATTGCTATCGGATAATATTACTAAATGTCACGATCTCATTCGCACCATTAGTCCGAAGAGCGACATCCTGATGTGGAGCGATATGGTGGACTCGCTGCACAATGCGCATAATAATTATTACCTCATTAATGGTGATCTCACTGGCGATTGGCTGAACATTCCGAAAGATATTACGATCATTAATTGGAACGGTGGACTTGCAAGTAAATCACTCAACTTTTTTGCGAACTACGGATTCAAACAAATATCTTCGCCCTATTACGATGTCGGCAATACTTCGACGATCCGTTCGTGGAGATTAGCTCAGGAAGGCGTGAAAAATATCCGCGGGATGATGTACACGACCTGGGCGAACGATTACCGCTTTGTCGGTCCGTTCGCATATTATGCGTGGGGTGCAGGACCGAATATCATTCACACGCCGCTCGATACGTCGGTGCTTTCGATGGTGAAGATACCAATTAGCGCTGAAGTGTATCCCGATCCCTACGATGCGACGGATGCGATCACGTATGTAAGTGTCTCAATATTTGATAGTACAGCAACCCTTCTTACAAGGGTAAAACTTGATTCAGTCGGCAGCTCGAAATATCAATCATTGATACCAAACGCATATCAGTCCGGGTTTGAGTATTCCATCGAGGCAACGAATAAACAAGGACTGACGAAAACAAGTCCGAGATATATTATTGGGAATAACGGGATTGTATCTGCGACTGTAGGGACACTGACGGTAGAGCCAAACAGTGTTAATATTAGCGGCGCGGTCGGAGGCCACTACACATCAATGGTTGTATTGATGGATACAGCATTCGTATGCGACACTATTACATCTATTATGCTTTCGCAGATCGATACATTATTTAGTATCAAGCCGACCACTTTTCCGATTATTCTGTGTGGAGGGGGTGATTCAACATTAACAATTTACTATAACCCAGTATCACCGAGTTTCCCCAATAATGATACTGCCTCATTATGGATTCATTATAAAAATGGCGGCGATCATCTCGTTAGAGTAGTGATAACAGGATTCTCGTTCAAGTCTTCAGTCACACCAATGAGAACGAGCGATGACCTCATGGTCGTTACTGCAAACCCATTCACCGAAGAAACAACGCTCGAACTCAAAAATGCTTCACCTACAGCAAAGATCACACTGACCGATATTCTTGGTAATGTTATTACGCTTCCATACTCCGATCATATTATGATAAATGCAAAGCAGCTCGGCTTGCACGAAGGGATATATGTGCTACGTGTTCAAGACGCCGGGGTGAGCATTTTACAAAACATTATATGTCTTTCCCCATAATATAGAATTGTTTACAAAATATGAATCTCTCCAGTCATTTTCGGATGCAGCGAGCAATAATATTTTACGACACCTTTTGCAGTAAGAGTCGTGTCGTAAAATTGATCGGTATCGAGTAACGGGCTTTTGAATTCATTATTGTTTGCGACGACTTGATGCGGGATGTCATCTTTATTGAGAAACCGAACAGTTGATCCTGTTGCAACTTCAATCACTTCCGGTGTGAATTTAAAATTATCGATCGTTACCGTATGATCGGCTGATGTCATCGGATGATTCTCGTCGGATTTCATCATCATGCCGCTTGCAGAAACGATCGGGCGATCGACAATAGCGATCATATTATCCGAGCTCATCCGTGAGATCGTCGTTGTGCCAAGCAGGGTACGAAGGGCATCATCATTCACTTTCATCGGTCCCGGCGATTTCGCTGTGCCCGGTTTCGGCTGCGGGAATGCCGTTGACATCGCCGTGTGAAACGTCACGTTGCCTTCGACTTTTTGCATCACCTGATGAATGTGACCGTTCAAGACGGTCACAGAGCCGAACTTCTTCAGGTATCCAAGTGCCTGCGCGCTGTCGTCGGTGCCCCAACCCCAATCGGGATAAACGCTCCAAAGAGGAATATGTGCGAAGACAACAATTGGCGTACTATGTGAAATATGTTTTACATCGCGTTCGAGCCATTCGAGCTGCTCCGCGCCGAGCGATCCCATCCCGCCTGCTTTGAGATTCATTACGTTCACCAAACCAATAAAGTGAACGCCTTTGTGATCGAAACTCTGCCAGCCATCGCCTTTTGTTTTCTTTCCATATCGCTGTAAGAATTCGTTATTATTAGAAGCAACGTCGTGCTCTCCCGGCGAAAAGAATTGTTCTTTTACTCGAAGTGACGAAAGCATCTGCGCAAGCGTATCGAATTGCTCCGGCTTTGCAAGATGCGTCAGATCGCCGGTATGCAGCAACAGATCCGGCTGAACAGGAAGCGCATCGATCATCGAAAGCGACGATTGCAGCGTCGAGATCACGTCTTTATTCGCATCTTTGCTGAAGCCGATATGTGTATCGCTGATTTGAACGAATGTAAAGTCATTCGATTTTTTCCCAAGAGCAAGTGCATTGGTAAGCGGCTCCGAGCGCAAAACGCCGCCGGTCATCGTCCAGACTGCGCCTGTGCCGAGCCACGCCATACATTCGAGAAACCCGCGACGGGAAATGCCGCCATTCGATTCGTCTAACTTATTGCTCATAGATCATTGTTCGTTTGTAAATAAGTAGGACACTGAAAAAGAATTTTTATTCCATTACAGAGTAGTCGCTCAGCTTGAAATAATAATATCCACTGATGTCATTGCGAGCGAAGCGAAGCAATCTAAAATCTTGAAAAGGTATCATAAATTCACGATTTTAGATCGCCACGTCGGGCTAAAGCCCTCCTCGCGATGACATCTTGGTTAGATTGAGCAAACCCAAGTCGCACTGTACGGAATAAAATACATTTATTTGTGTCTATATACCAAACCCTACGCTTCGACTGCGAAAAAAGGGCGTGAACAATAATTCGGAATCCACATTCGGCGCGTTCGTTACGCCGCATCTCGATGCGGCATATAATCTCGCGCGCTGGATCGTCACCGATCCGAACGATGCTGCCGATGTCGTGCAGGACGCATGTATAAAAGCAATGAACGGCTTTGCGTCGTATCGCGGCGGCAGCGAACGTTCGTGGATGCTTACGATCGTTCGCAATACGGCATATAATTTTCTGCGCGACAGCAAACGCGAACGCTTTGTGCCGCTTGACGATGCGATCACCGCGAGCTTGCCGAGTGAGGATATGAATCCGGAGGTGCAGCTCGTCCGCGGGATAAATATAGCATCGGTGCAATCGGCGATCGAATCGCTGGCGCCGGAATATCGGGAGATCGTTGTGTTGAAAGAGATCGAAGAGTTGTCGTACAAAGAGATCGCCGAACTGTGTTCCATCCCGATAGGGACGGTGATGTCGCGCCTCTCACGTGCGCGCATTCAACTGCGCGACCGGCTCATAAAAATGGAGGATGTCCGATGACACATCGCGAAGCACAAGCGCTCATTCATCCCTATCTCGATAACGAACTTGATTCGACAATGACGGTCGCACTGCTCGAACATTGTTCGACATGTGAAATATGCAATGCGCGGTTGAAAGAATTTTCTGTGGTAAAATCGAATACCTTCCGTTCGATACCGACATATTCTGCGCCTGACAAATTAAAAGACAAATTTGCGGCGAAAGAAATTGTCTCTCGAAAAAAGAGATGGCGGATTCCTGTTATCAGATGGGGAATTCCGCTTGCAACATCATTCGCGCTTGGCATTTTGGCGATGATGTTCGTGTTTCGTTCGAATACTTCAAACGATTCACTGACCGACGAGATCGTTTGGGATAATATTCATGCGTTGAAGAGCAATCATTTAATTGATGTCGCTTCGAGCGATAAACATACCGTCAAACCCTGGTTCGCCGGCAAGACGGATTTCTCACCGATCGTGATTGACCTCGCCGCACAAGGCTTCCCGCTGCTCGGCGCGCGCGCCGAGTATCTCGGCGGAAACGATGTAGCCGCGCTCGTGTATTCGAACGGGAAGCATTATATTACACTCTATCAATGGGTTGGGAAACAAACATCAGAGAATATAACACAGACCGTTCGTGGCTATCATACGCTGAGTTTCACTTCCGGTGAAATGATGTGCGTTGCCGTTTCGGATGCAAGTGAGGAGGAGTTAAAGAACTTTCGGGCGACTTTTCAGAAAGAAGTTTCTGGGCAATAGAAACTATCGATCCTATTTTACGGTCTCTTTGAAAACGTAGCGCTCGCCATCAAAAATATATTTCAGGGTACCTGCGGTAACGCTATCGCCAACAACAACGGGGATCGTCAGTATTTGTGCATCCGGACTAAGTTTGATACGAAAACGCTCGCGGCTGAGGGCGTCGCTATAATTCGAGAAGTAATCGTAATTGATCGCGATCGAATGCAGCTCTTTCTTCGGAGTGCGAAACAGGTTCACCGTTGTATTTAATTTATCGCCGACGATCTCGTACGCTTCGATGCGTGAGCCGACATCTTTTGTCGAATACTGCGAACTGATGATAGGCAAATAATATGTGTGTCCGCTTTTGGAATGGACGGTATAGATCGTATCGAACCAATCGGGCGTGTTGCCTTCTTGCGTAGTATCGTGCGGATCGGTGACGGCAAGTCCGTGCGGCGTCTGATATTCCAACAGCATTATGATCTCGGGCATCGAGCCGCCCGTCTTGGTATCCCATGCCCATTCGCGGAGCTTCTTATCCGGTGAGGTAACAACCCACATCGACTCCGGCGCTTGAATATTCTCCGTCAACGAACCCGTTGTTTTCGGCAGCGTTTCGAGCAGATAACTTCGCAGCTGCTCGCTCGCCCCGGAAAGTGAATCCATATATGCTGCCGTCTTTCCCGGCTCGGTTCGCTCCTCGCGGCTGAGCCGAAAGTATTCTGCCATCTTGTCAAATGATTTAGCAAGATGAGATTCGAGATCTTTTAATGATTGGGCATCGGCAAAGGCGGGCCAAAGAATAAGGAGTGCTGTCGCAAAATAAAGTTTGAAAGTGATCTTGCCCATTATCTTACGATCTCTTCTTTGTTTTCTCTGACACTTCTTTCACCCTGAACTTCACGATCTTCGTCACCAATGCATTCGGGATCGGCTCGTCGATAGGGAATCGCACAGTGCCTCTCGATACTTCATAACCCGCGAGCTCTTTCTTAAATGCAATAATTGGTGATGCTGTGGGATAAAAACCGATGTGTTTTTCATACGCCGCATAATACACGAGCACGCCGCCTTGCCTGATCGCCGGCATATTATAACTAATAACCTCTTCGGCTTTCGGCGCAGCTTTCCGGATCGTCGTTCGAAGCTCCGTTAACAGCTTCTTCTGCTTCGGAGCGAGCGTAGAGAAATATTCGTCGACAGTCTTGAATTTAGTTGATGCGTTCATCTACACATCCAAATTCCTCACATACGTTGCGTTCTTTTCGATGAATTGGCGGCGGGGTTCGACTTCGTCGCCCATGAGTGTTTCGAAAATATCGGCGGCTTGCGCGGCGCTATCGATCGAGACGCGAAGCAGTGTGCGCGTTTCCGGGTTCATTGTTGTGCTCCAGAGCTGTTCGGGATTCATTTCGCCGAGACCTTTGAAGCGCGAGATCGCAATGCCTTTCATCTCGGGGCTTTGCACGGTCGCGAGTCCGTCGGATGCGAGGGGTTCTTCGACAGCAACAACTTCTTCTTCCGGCTCGTCTTTCGATTTTTTCTGAGCTTTGATTCGCTTGATGACTTCATCGCGCTCTTCGTCGTTGTAAGCGTAAAATTCTTGCTTGCCTTTCTTTACTTTGTAAAGCGGCGGCTGAGCGATGTAGATATTGCCGTTCTCGATGAGGTCGCGCATGTGATTATAGAACAGCGTCAGGATGAGCGTGCGAATGTGCGCGCCGTCAATGTCGGCATCAGCCATCAGAATGACTTTGCCGTAGCGCATTTTCGATAAGTCCTGCTGTTCGCCGATGCCGACGCCGAGCGCGGTGAAGATATTTCTGATCTCCTCGTTCTCGAGCATCTTGTGCAGGCGCGCTTTCTGAACGTTGAGAATTTTGCCTTTCAACGGTAGGATCGCCTGGAAGCGGCGGTCGCGGCCTTGCTTTGCGGAGCCGCCGGCGGAGTCGCCCTCGACGAGATAAATTTCGCAATGCTCGGGATCGGTGATCGAACAATCGGCAAGCTTGCCGGGCAGCGCGGAGTTCTCGAGCGCATTTTTGCGGCGAACCATATCTTTCGCTTTGCGCGCGGCTTCGCGGGCTTCGGCAGCGCGCGAAACTTTCTCGATGATGCGCTTGCCGATCGCAGGATTTTCTTCGAGCAGCGCCGAAAGCTGTTCGCCTAAGATCATCTCGACGACAGACTGTGTCTCGGAGTTGCCGAGCTTCGTCTTTGTCTGCCCTTCGAACTGCGGCTCGGCGACTTTGACAGAAATAACTGCCGTCAGTCCTTCGCGATAATCGTCGCCCGTCAGAGAAATCTTATCGCTCTTAACGAGATTGTTCTTCGCCGCCCAATTATTCATCGTGCGCGTGAGCGCCTTGCGGAAGCCGGCGACGTGCGTGCCACCTTCGTGCGTATTGATGTTATTGACGTAGCTGAAGAGATTCTCGTTGTATGCGTCGGTATATTCGAAGCAGATCTCTACGGGCGTATTCTCCTTCGTGCCTTCGATGAAGACCGGTTTATGCAGAGAAATCTTATTGCGATCGGTATGCTTGACGAAATCGCGGAGTCCGCCCTTGGCGTGAAAAACTTCTTCTTCTTTCGTGTTCTCGTCTTTGAGTGTGATCGAGACTGTCGGATTCAAGAACGAGAGCTCCATCATTCTCTCGCGCAGATAATCGAAACGCATCTGCTGGCCGCCTTTGAAAATTTCCGGATCGGGCTTCCATGTTGTGATCGTGCCGGTCTTTTTTGTTTTGCCGGTGACTTCGACTTTCTTGACCGGCTCGCCGCGTTTATATTTCTGAAAAAAGATTTCGCCATTCTGATGCACTTCAACCGTACACCACTCGGCAAGCGCGTTCACGACCGATGCGCCGACGCCGTGCAGACCGCCGGAAACCTTATAGACATTCTTATCGAATTTTCCGCCGGCATGAAGCACGGTCATCACGACCTGCAGTGCGCTGACTTTTTCCGTCGGATGAATTCCCGTCGGGATGCCGCGCCCGTTATCTTCGACCGTACACGAGCCATCGGTATTGAGTACGATAGAAATCTCGGTCGCGTAGCCAGCGAGCACTTCGTCGATCGAGTTATCGACGATCTCATAGACCAGGTGATGCAGCCCGCGCGGACCGACATCGCCGATGTACATAGCAGGACGTTTGCGGACCGCTTCGAGACCTTTTAGAATCTGAATCTCAGCTGCGCCGTACTCTTGGGTTTTTGCCATTCGGAAAGGAAATGTATTTAGTTGAAAAACAAGAAGTTACGACTTATTGAAATCGCACTGTTTTATAACATAAAATCAGGGCGGAACGCTCCCGGAAATGAGGTATTTTTTCGCCTATTTTTTCATTATGCAACTATTCGAAACTCAGGTGAATTTACAATTACGAAGGACATACTTTATGACACCGGCACAAGCAACAGTTGAAGTTTTTTGGACAGCATATATTTCGCTTCCAGAGGAAGAACGCACCTCGCTTATTGAAAAAATTATGAGCGAGGACGAACTGTTCGAGGATTATCTCGACGGCAAAGCGATCGAAGAACGAGTTGGCGAACCCTCTATTTCGTTAGAAGAATATCTTGATAAACGAGCGAAACGAAAAGCCGCGTGAGTTATTCGGTTATCATCAAACGATCGGCCGAAAAGGAATTAGAGCGCCTCGACGATACAATACACGATCGCATTATTGAAAGCATTATCGGTCTGAAAGAAGAACCTCGTCCGCGAGGATGTGAAAAATTGAAGGGGCAAGAAAATTACCGGATACGAATTGGGGAGTTTCGTGTGGTCTATGCGATAGACGATAAAACGCGGATCGTCGAAATAATCAAGATTGCCGACCGAAAAGAAATTTACAAGAAGAGGTAATATAGCCATTTCAACAGCAACGCAACATGCAATTCATCAACGCATGGCAAGAGTTGCAGTAGGTGTGAGCGATCAATCCTTTTCGTCGGGCGGGTAGAGGCTGATCTGATCCTCTTTGAGTTCGACCGTTTTGCCGGTGATCGGATCGCAGAGAACGGGAGTGCCGTCTTTCAATTCTTTGTATGGCGTGGCAACCTCGACGCGCTTGCCGTAGTACGGATGGTTCTTATCGATGCAGTAGAGTTTTTGTCCGGCGTAGTAGTTCATGGCGTTCCTTCGTTTTGTAAACAGACAAGGTAATCACACTGCGAGTTCCGAACTTTGCAAGAGCGACCCAACATTCGATTCATCAAAGCGTGGCTGGAGTCGAATTAGGCGTGCTGCTCTTGGCTGAAACTAAAGTCCTAAGACTCTATTCCAGTCAGCTACGTACATATAGATTCTCTGATATTCCGAAGGAAGTAAAATCCTATTGTGTGCGATGAAATTTCTAACTTTCTCTAATTCATCCATGCGCTGCTTTAGCCAGTGCTGAGATGGAATAACATTGCCAAAGAAAGACCATTTTTCAATCATGATCGAAGCTAACATCCCAAAGTCTACAAATCCTAGTAAATCACTTTTTTCACCCTCAAGCCAAGAGTCTTTTAATGCACTCTCTTGTCGGGATTGGGCGTGTGTCTTCATCTTTTCCGGTAATTTGGACCACCAGTCGACGCCTTCGTTTTCTGTTAGCGTTTCTCGAATATAGTCCCTAATTTCGTTTTCAAAGCAGTGAAGTACAGCATAAAGGCGAGCCATTTCTAAAGCGTAGTTCCGCCTCCCTATGCTAAAAGGTGAAATTGACTTCCCCAGCAATTGCTCCTCATCTTCAGACGAGTTCGCACCAATCTGGATGCCTGCGGATTGAAACTTTACCGCTTCCGATTCGAACATCAGGCCCCTAAATAAGAAGTCACGAAGATCTTTCTTTTTACTCAAGTAAATGTTCCTTCAACGATTTGAATATTGCGTTATAGACCTCTACGTCCTTCGTCGCAGGCAGGTGAATTTGAATGTTGTAGTGGAGTCCGACGGTAGCAAGTTTATTAATACCATTTTGTTCGTCGTCATCCGATTCGCTTGCCACGGCCTTCGGAGTAATGATCCCGCTTGGACTTGTTTTATCTTCCGTAAGATCAGCCAAGTCCAACAGGGCATAGAAAGTCTTAGCCATTAACCCGGCGACAACATCGCTTGCATTATGGTAACTCTTGAACTTTCCTTCGATCAATGATCTGTCAGCAACTGTAGGATGCGCTTTTATAAGGAAGATATCAGAATATGCCGTTTTGAGTGCTTCTCCCATGACCCTCTTTGACAAAGCGTGATTACGATAGTCGTGGTAGCGCTGTGTCGGAACACCGTCTACTGTAATGAAGCCTAATGCCTTAAGAAGGGGGATAAATGCCCTATGGTTTTTTGACTTATACCCAAAATCAACCAGCTGTTGTTGAACAAATTTGTCGGGTGCTTGAGCATCTCTTATTTTATTAAAGAACTCACCGAGTAAGTTCGAAGCCTGTGTATATGTCGTAGGAAGCGCCATAAAATGATATTTCTTTAGTTTAATAGTGCACTTACTCAGTGGCACTGTGTTTTCTGGTTGTTCCCTAACGCGAATTCGTCTAATTCGAGTTCTTACTAAACTATGCTGGTCCCTTCCTCTATGGTGAATCTCGGGGACAATACAATTGCGAATCCTTACTGTTGCCCGTAATATTTAATCTCAGAAAAAATGCCGAATGATTTGTAATAAGTTGCGGCGAAATGCCGAATTATATGTCCATCAGTCCTACTTGAAGGATTTCTACAACTCCACACTGATCTTTAGCTTTCCGCCCAAGCCTTGTTCAACTATTCGCTTCGTAAGACTTTCTGTGCTTGTTTTGGCATTGCAGCGACGAGCGCGAGAAGTGCTTTTGCCGGTCCCGTTGGTGAACGCCTGCCTTGCTCCCAGTTGCGGAGCGTTCCGACGCTCACATGGATCATTGATGCGAACTCAGTTTGCGATGCGCCGAGTCGTTTGCGCAAACGTGCAATTTTAGGTGTTGGGAAAGAAAAGATTCGGGATGGCTTTCTTTTTCCCTGAAGTATCTCGGCGCCCTCTTTCACGCTTTCGAGTAGTTCTTCGAATTCCTTTTTTCTCATTTATATTTCTCCTCAATCAATGTAACAAGTTGTCGGAGCTGTATTTTCGTCAAATCCTTAACATCGCTCTTTCTATATGCATATAGCATCAGGATCTCATCGCGGCGCACTTGAAAATAATAAATGATCCTCAAACCGCCGCGCTTTCCTTTCGATGATGCAGCCCAACGCAGTTTCCTGATCCCTTTACCGCCCGGTATTACTGCTCCCTTTTCAGGATCGACCAGCAATTCCGTCTGAAGTTTTCGGTAATCTTCGTCGGAAAGGAAGTCGGTAATGTATTTAGTAAATAACCTTGTCTCGACAAAGATCATACTGCATTGGGTACGTCAATGACGTATAGTATAACCGCATTGAGCCGCGGGAAGTTCAACTAACCATGCACTGACTTACAGCATATAACTAATGTCGGTTTCCAATTAGGTGCCCGCAACATTAAATCTCACAAAAAAAAACTGAATGATTTGTAATAAGTTAGAGCGAAATGCCGAATTAATTTGATGTTTCTGTTTGCGGAAAGTTTGCGCGATGGGAAAGGCGATGTTATATTCAGAGGTAACTATACGAGCACCATATTAGGGGTATAGAGGTATAGGCGTATAGGGAAAGCAAACAATTTTCATTAATCAGGAGGAATAACAATGTCGAGAAAGAGCCGTGCAATACAAAGGGCAAAAGAGAATAATGCGAGTGAGCATAAGGCAAGTGTCGTACCCGAGGAGATGAGTTACGACGAGCAGTACGAACGGTATTATCAGATCGTCAAGCGGCGGTTCAATGTTGCGCCGGGGGAGATCACGGTGTATTGCGGCGCGAATGTCCGCACGAATACCGAAGCGGCGTACCGCAAAGCGATCGAGCTCGTCGATGCGAAGGCATTTCAAAAAGCGCTCGTGATCAATACGTCGTCGCGCCAGCGGTGGGCGCTGCAGTTAGGGCGCGAGGTTTCGCCGGATGGCAGAATCGGCGATAAGGGGGAGTGCGATGTGCGCGTCGCGGCTTCGAGTGAAGGACTTCTTTCGCGCGAGCTCTATGATTTTAAGCACACGGTCGAATCGTCGGGCATTGATCTTGTCATCATCAATTCGTGGGAATTCGCAAGCTGCGATTGCCGCCGGCGGGAGGAATTGCTGTTTCGTCTGCGAAGCTTTATGTTCGAACTGAACGTGACGGTGATCGTCTATTCGCAAGCGGCAGTGAAAGAATATGTACCGGGGAAAATAATGCGCGGCACACTCGGGCGGCTGGCGGGTCTTGCGGATATTATTGCGCCGGTGACCACAGACGTGATCGGATTGTCATCGGATGTGAAAGAAAACGTACGTGAGGAAAAGTCGGAGCATTTCATCAGCGAAGAAGGTCATCTCAACGGCAAAGCGCCGGTGCGGATTCTCGAAGAAGAACGGGAGCCATTAGTTGCAAGCGATAACGTTGAAAATTACGAAGAGCAATATGCCGAATCGGACGAAGGTGTGTTGGAGATGGTGTAGTCTTGTATTTGTGCATTGTTAGTTCGTTGAAAATTGAGGGGTTAGGTAGCGCTCAACGCAAAACACCCCGACGAAATTGCCGGGGCGTTTTGAAAGTGGGGATACGGATGTAATTTATTTCATCTCGATACGCTGGACGCGAACGGTGAGCGTCCACCGGATCGCGACTCCTGCATCGCCGCCGCCGGAGCCGGCGTTATTTTCCGGTGCGATGATCGAAAATAGTGCCGGGCTTGTTTTGTCGGTCTCCTTTGTGATCGTGATCGGCTGATGCATCCGTCTGCCGGTCGCCATTCCCGTTGCCACATCGCGCGGTGATTGCACGGACTTTTGATCGGCAGCAGCCATAGCATCTTTCTGTTCTCCGCCGGCTTTTCGGCAAACAAGGGCACACTCGAACTTGAAATTCGAAGGCAGCCATGCCTTGCCGTTCGCATCGACGAGCGAGACAGTATATTCGCCAGGGGCAAGACCATCGACAGAGCAGGATCCGTCCGGACAACGGACGATCGTCGATTTGCCTTTGCTCTCTCCCTTTATCCCTTCGATCTTGAGATAATAATCCATTGCTGCAAAGCTCTGGGCTGCGGTAGCCGCAACAACGAAGAGCGCTGCAACGAGTCTGAGCTTGATGATAGATTTCATAGCGTTTTCTTTCAATTGGTTAAATGATGAATACAACGATTGTTACAAATATACAGCATAAACGATGTGTGCCGAATTATCGTGACATGGGCAGGATGAATAATTTCTCATCCAAAAAAGCCGTATTTTTGAGCTGTTATGGCACAATACAAATTCAGCAGATGCATCAGCATCGAGACACCCGACAGCGAGGCGGCGGCGAAATTCTATCAGGATGTTCTCGGTATGGAGTTCTCGGCGCGGGGAGATACGTGGGTCGAGCTCAAGGCGAACGACCGGTTGCTGTACTTCGACAAAGGGGAGAAGCATCAAACTGTTTTCGAATTCGTCGTTGACGATCTCGACGAGGCACGGCGCGATCTTGAATCTCACGGCTGCACGATGGTCCGCTGGGAAGGCAAAGGGAAACCGTGTTATATGCGCGACCCGTTCGGGAATGTGTTTAATTTGTATCAGGAGTAAGTTGTGGATCCATTAGTGAAATTGATCTTGTGGTACTTACTTGCTGCGGCAACTGCAGTCGGATTATCCCGGCTGCCGTTTTTTCTTAAAGGCAAAGAGGGTCGCGGATCAATAGTCACTTGGGTAGTAGTAATATTGATTGTATTATTCAATGATTCTTTTATGGTGCAAGCCAGAAGATTTCTTTCGTTGCCCCAACCTGAACCAAATACATTGTGGTTTTTGCAAGATGTGATGAGCGTCGTTGCTCGCATTGCTGTTATTGTTATTATCTCATTACCGGTGATTTTTATTATTAGATTTCTTCGAAAGCACGACCGGCCGTTACAGGAAATTGATAAATAAAATGAAGATTTTTTCTCGTCCTCTTTTTGGAGCGATCATCGTTTTCGTTATTGCCTTCATCGTCTATTTGCAGACGATGGCGCCGAGTGTGCCATTCATCGATGGCGGCGAACTTGCAACGGCAGTAACGACGCTCGGCATCTGCCACCCGACGGGTTACCCGCTTTTCACGCTCATCGGTTGGGTTTTCGCTCATCTTCCGATCGCATCTCATGTCATTGTCCGGCTGAACATCATGTCGGCATTCTTTACTGCGCTCGGAGCAGGAGGGATGGTGTATCTCGTTCAGGAGCTGATTTCGAATTGGTTTTCCCTTGAACCAAAAGCCGTACAGAATCCGAAGAAGAAAAGCGGCGAACAATCAATCATAACATCTTCTGATGCTCCGTATGCTGTCGCTATTGGCATCCTCACCGGCATCGCCACCGCATTCAGCGGCACGTGGTGGGCGCAGTCAAATTCTATTGAAGTCTATCCGATCCATTGCTTCATGGTGCCGATCGTCTTGACATTCTTCTTTCGGATGCTGCGCCTTGAAAAGGATTCATTTGGTAAGAATTCTATTCTCTTCGCCTTTGTGCTCGGACTTTTATTTTCAAATCATCTGACGACGGTTCTTCTCGCTCCGGCTTGCATATATATGTATTTCGCAATTAGTGGGTTCGGTAGTAACGGATTCAAAAAAATTGCGATGCTTGCCGTACCATTCATCATCGGATTGCTACCATATTTATATTTTCCGATCCGCTCGTCGCAATTTCCTATTATGGATTGGGGACATCCGGTCGATCTCAAACTTTTTATGAAGCATTTTACCGGCGGGCAATATAAAATTTGGATGTTCACAGCCGGCGCACCGAGCAAGAACTGGCCGTTCTTCTGGCATGAATTCCCGACGGAGTTTTCCGTCGTAGGAATGCTGCTTGTTGTCGTTGGCTTGTATGCCTTGCTCATAAATACTGCTTCGAAGAAGATTCATCTTCTGGTATTTGTCATATTGCTGTTCTTCGGATGCCTGCTGTATTCGATCAACTTCGATATTCTCGAGATCGCGCCGTACTTCCTGACGGCATATCTCGCATGCCTGTTGCTCATTGCATTCGGCGCCGCGGCGATCGTGGATATGATTGCTAGGCGCAATGTTCAAATGAAAATTCAAGTGGCGTTCATCATTGCAATTATTCTCGGCGGTGCCGAGATCGCGACGAGTTACCACGAAGTTGACGAAAGCGGCAACAATATGGTCGAAGATTATACGATGAATATGTTGAACAATCTGCCGCCGAATGCCATCATCTTTTCGTCAGCGTGGGATTTCTGGACGAGCGGCGCATTCTATTATCAGCTTGTCGAGAAAATTCGACCGGATATTCTCGTCGTCGATGCCGCAATGCTTCGAGATCGTCCGTGGTATTATCCGCATTTCGAGCAGCGCGCACCCGGAGTGATGAGCCGCGTCAAACCGGAAATGGATGCGTTCCTCAAAGAGCTTCGCGCATTCGACCGCGACGAGCCATTCGATGCGGCTGCTATCGGCGATCGCTACAAAGATTTCACCGAGGCGCTCGTCAGAAAAAATCTCGACCGTCCGATCTTTGTTGCGACGGAAGTGATGCAACAGCGCGACCCACTCTTCGCACCGAGCTTCAAAGCAATTCCCTGCGGCGTCGCGTTCAGGTTGTGGGAACGAGATACCCTCTTCGAAATGCCGCTTGCGAAGATCCAGTGGCGCGACGAACACTATCGCGATCGCAGTTACTACACCGATAATTCGCGCGTTTTGCAATCAGTCTCGTACGCACTTCGAGCGCAAACTCTCGCACAGTACGGCAGACTTGATGAAGCAAAGCAATGGCTCGATCTCGCACTTCGCCTCAAACCTGATCTGAACGCCAAGCTCGACGACCTTCAACCCCGCGACAAAGAATTCGGCTACACAACCAACGAGCAGTTCGCACGATTTGAGCAGATGCGGGTGGCGCTGGGGAAATAAATGTTAATTAAGAGAAGGTAATATTCTCTTCCGAACGCCTCGTTCGTTCTTCGGTGTTGTACAACATTACTAAACACGAACGGCAGCAATGACTCTTACACCAGAATTTATCAGATCGCTTGATCCGGGTGGGATGGGCGCGGCGATCGCCGGCATGGGCGGCGATTTCCTTGCCGCTGCCGAGCGAACTGAGGCGGGGCTTTCAGTGCTGAAGCTTCCTGAAAAATTGCAGATCTCGAACATTGTACTTGCGGGTCTTGGCGGCTCGGCGATCGGCGGCGACCTGGTGCGCAGTTATCTTGCATCGGCAATGGCTATGCCGTTCGTTGTGAATCGTACGTATCGCCTGCCGGCGTTCGTCGGCGAACGCACGCTTGTGATCGTTTCGAGTTATTCCGGCACGACGGAAGAAACGCTTGCGATGTATGAAGCGGCTCGTGCGCGTGGTGCGCAGATCGTTTGTCTATCCACCGGCGGCACGCTGAAAGAACTTGCAGCAAAAAATGGTAATCCATTTATTGAATTGCCGACGGGCTATCAGCCGCGCGCGGCGCTCGCGCATTCGTTTGTGCCGGTGTTGATGATATTGGAGCATGTCGGTCTTTGCGCACCGCAGCGCGCGCATATAAAAGAAGCTGCGGAAATGTTGAACAAATACACCGCCAACTACGGGACAAATAATCTTTCAAATACAAACGATGCGATCAGTCTAGCGAATTTACTTGCATCGAAAATTCCGGTCGTGTATTCCGATTGCGAACTGCTCGATACGGTGAATCTTCGCTGGCGCGGACAAATTCAGGAGAATGCAAAGCATGTTGCGTTTGGGAATCTTCTGCCGGAAATGAATCATAACGAGATCAACGGATGGGCGCATCCTGCCGGACGACAATCGGAATTCATCGTGATCTTTCTTCGCTCACCAGAAGACGAGCACCCACGTGTTGCAGAGCGATTCGATATTTTGCGCGAAGTGCTCGCATCGAAAAAAGTCGCGATCGAAGAGCGCTGTGCCGCAGGCGGCTCACCGCTTGCGCGGATGTTTAGTCTCATCGCACTTGGCGACTGGACGAGCTACTACGTCGCGCTGCTCGAAAGCGAGGACCCAAGCCCCGTGCCTGTGATACAATTGTTGAAAGCTAAGTTGGCGGGGTGATGACGAGAGCGCCACGCGTAATTTTTTTCGGTACGCCTGAGTTTGCTGCGTATATCCTTGAATATCTTGCAAAAAATAACGTGAATGTCGTTGCCGCCGTAACGACGCCGGAGAAAGCACAAGGGCGAGGGCTCAAGACACGATCTTCTGCAATGCAAGATAAGGCAAAAGAACTTGGGCTGCCGGTTCTTGCACCGGAAAAAATACGCGATGCTGAATTCATTGAAGCACTAAAAAAATACGACGCCGATATTTTTTGCGTAGTAGCATATAAGATATTGCCGAAAGAAGTTTTCACAATGCCGCGACTTGGCACGTTTAACGTGCATACGTCACTGCTGCCGAAATATCGAGGTGCTGCACCGATGCAGCGTGCATTGATGAATGGTGAAACAGAAACCGGCATCACGACATTTCTTCTCGATGATAAAATTGATACCGGCGGAATCTTATTGCAAGAAAAAACCGCGATCACCGAAGACGAAACGCTTGGCGAACTTCATGACGATCTGATGAAGCTCGGCGCAACGCTCGCCCTCGAAACGATTCGTGGACTTGCAGCAGGGACGCTCAAACCGAAACCGCAGGATAACACGCTCGCAACGCCTGCCCCAAAGATCATGCCTGAAGATTGCATTTTAGATTTCAATAAGCCTTCTGAAAAGGTACACAATCAGATTCGTTCACTTTCTCCTGTCCCTGGGGTTACACACAAACTTATTAGCGGCGAAAAAATTAAAATATTTAGGTCAAGGGTCGTTCGTAATAATCCCGATCTTTTTCTCGAACCTGGGGTAGTTCTATTTGCTAATTTTAAGAACCTCTATATTGGTACTTTGACTGAACCTATAGAAATTCTAGAACTTCAACGCGAAGGAAAAAAAAGAATGACTGCGGAGGAATTTTTACGAGGGTCAAAATATTTCCTTAAGTAACCGATGCTCATCCCCCTGAAAGACTTTGATTTTACACAGCGCCCGATGATCTGCGCGCATCGGGGCGACACCTCGCAAGGTGCGGCGGAGAACACGCTCGCCGCTGTGCGCGATGCGCTTACGAGCGGTGCGGAGATGGTCGAGATCGACATACAATTTACAACGGGCGGCGACATTGTCTGCGAGCACGATCCCATCGCAGGCAAGGGTAATTATGAACGATTCGAAGACGTGATGAAACTCGTTGCAGGGAAATTATACCTCAACATCGAACTCAAAGGTTATGGGGTCATTAATGAGATGCCATTGATCCCGAAAGTTCTTACGCTCGTTGATCAATATCAGATGAATGCTTTTGTCCTATACTCTTCATTCCGCCCTGAGTATGTTACTCAAATTTCCAAGCATGCACATGCGACCATCATTCATCCGACGAATGCAATGCTCGGACTTGGCAGCAAAGAAAAGATCGAAGATGTTCTGCCGTCCGAATTAATTCGTAGAACCGGAGCAACGACATACGCCGCTGCGCTCGAAGAAATGGATGAGCGCCGTATGGAAGATATTAAATCGAACAACATTCATCTTTCCGTTTACACGATCAACACTCATGAAGAATTCGAGCACGCTGTTGCTGTCGGTGCGAAAGGGATTGTCACTGACCGTCCGCGTAACCTTGTGAAATTTCGTCGAGAGATGTTTGGCCTGTAGTGTGTTTGGTTTGTATAAGCAATTCTTTGTGCTGCATTATCTTTTATTATTGCCTCTTCTTATGAGCGTTCATACTGAACATACCGACTCATTGCACAAACCGAATCATCTCATTCACGAAAAATCTCCGTACTTATTACAGCATGCATATAACCCGGTTGATTGGTATGCGTGGGGTGAGGAAGCATTTGCTTGCGCGAAAAAAGAAGATAAGCCGATCTTTCTCTCGATCGGATATTCGACATGCCATTGGTGCCACGTGATGGAACACGAAAGTTTTGAAGATACGGCGACCGCATCATATATGAATGCGCATTTTATTTGCATCAAAGTCGATCGCGAAGAACGTCCGGATGTTGATGCAATCTATATGTCGGCGACGCAGGCTATGACGGGCTCCGGCGGCTGGCCGATGTCGTGTTTTCTGACGCCTGATCTCAAGCCATTTTTTTGCGGGACATATTTCCCGCCGATTGCGGCCTATGGCAGGCCAAGTTTTCACCAACTGCTCGAACGCATTACTGATCTGTGGACATCACGCCGCGATGATATTATTTCATCGGCAGCAGAGCTCACGAAAGCAATATCCGAGCAGCGCATCGAGGCGCCGACAAAGACATCATTCGAATCGGCGGTCGAGTCGTGTATGGATTTTTTCAAGAAGTCATTTGATAAAATAGAGGGTGGCTTCGGTTCGGCACCGAAATTTCCGCGACCCGTACAATTTGATTTTCTCTTTCATTATTACGACATCAGCGCCGATACCGATGCGCGCAATATGGCGCTCTTCACTTTAAAGAAAATGGCGCTCGGGGGAATGAACGACCAGCTCGGCGGAGGATTTCACCGCTACAGCGTTGACACGAAATGGTTTGCACCACATTTCGAGAAGATGCTCTACGACCAGGCGCAGCTTCTTGAATCATATCTCGATGCGTATCAAATAACGCATGATGAATTTTATGCCGACGTTGCACACTCGATCGCCAGTTTCGTCCTTGCAAAAATGGAACATCCTAACGGAGGTTTCTACAGCGCGCTTGATGCTGATAGCGAAGGCGAGGAAGGGAAGTATTATGTTTGGACGTTTGATGAAATAAAGAAAATATTAGGCGTTGAAGCAGAAATATTCGCCTATCGTTATGGCATTACGGAAGAAGGGAATTGGGAGCACGGGTACAATATACTTTTTCGTACACATACGACGCCAGAAACAGCGAAACAATTCGAAAAAAATGTCGTTGATGTCCGTGCGAGTCTCGAACGCAGCCGAACCAAACTTCTTGCAGAGCGCAGTAAACGTGTCCCGCCGCATCTTGATGACAAGATACTCACACCGTGGAACGGTATAATGATTGCGGCGCTCTCGCGAGCGGCAGATGTGTTACACGCGCCTGAGTATCTTTCCGCTGCGACGAACGCTTCGGCATTTATTTGGTCTGAACTGTACGAACAGCCGGGAGGGATGCTCGTTCATCGTTGGCGCGACGCCGAAGCAAAATTTCCGGCATATCTCGAAAGTTATGCGTTTCTTATTAAAGGCTTTCTTGCACTCTATGAAGCTTCATTTGATCAGCGCTGGTTAGAGCGCGCGATTATTCTTCAGCACGAACAGGATAGCCTGTTCTATGATCACGAACATGGCGCCTACTACTCGAGCCGTGAACAAACCGATCTGATCGTTCGTATGAAGAATGATTACGACGGCGCTGAGCCGAGCGGGAATTCAGTGAGTGTACTGAATTTGCTGCGACTATTCGAATTGACGGGAAACGAGATATATAGGAAGAATGCAAGCAATACACTTTCATATTTTTCCGGCAGACTTACACAGTATCCGTACACAATGCCCGAATTACTTACCGCAGCGATCTGGCAGCTTCACCCGCCTGCGGAGATTGTGTTTGCCGGCGAACATAAACGAGAAAATGGGGCGGCAAGAAAATTAATTGCAACGCGATATATGCCGCGAAAAGTATTGATGTACGCCGATAAGCAGAGCTTGCATCTCTCTGGGTTTGCACGCTCACTTGCGTCAGATGAGTTCACGATCTATTACTGTCACAATCAAGTATGCGATCTGCCGGTGCATAACTCTGAAGAGTTAGGAAAATTATTCTTGACACCCTAAATACCACCCATTAAACCCTTGCGTTATCCTCGCCGATTTTTTGAACGACCACCTGAAATTGTCGCACACGAACTGCTCGGTGCGAAACTGCATCACATTGTTCGCGGGAAAGAATTTGTCGGACGTATTGTCGAAACAGAAGCATATCATGAAGATGAACCTGCATGCCATGCATATAACGGCAAGACAGAACGCAACGCACCACTGTTCGGCGAAGCAGGTATTTCGTATGTTTATTTCACCTATGGGATGCATTATTGCTTTAACGTGGTCACTGGCTCTCATGGTGAAGGTGCGGCAGTACTTATCCGCGCGCTCGAACCCATTGGTGGGACAGATGCAATGTTCAGGAAAAGAAAAAAAGCTCGTTCGGAGTACGATCTGACTTCCGGTCCGGCGAAACTGTGCCAGGCAATGGGCATTGCACGAGCCGAGAATAACATCGATCTTCTCGAAAGTGATGTGTTTTTTCTCTCAAAAGGCAGGCTTGCGAAAAATGAAACCGTCGGTGCTACAACACGTATCGGTATTACTCGTGCAAGAGAATTACCGTGGCGATTCTTTATCGAAGGCAACCCATTTGTTTCAAAAGGAAAACCATCGTAGAATTGTGAAGTTGGAATTGTAAAAACGAAGTTCAATACTCGTAAATTCTTGTATTATACTATTATGGAACAAGCTAAGAAAGTTTTAATTGTGCTGTCACTTATGTTTGCAGCCGGATGCGGAAAGTCGCAGCCGGTCATATCTAATACTGCTATGCACTCACTTCCAAAAGACCGGCTCGCGCTTGCAACTACGCTCGAAGATCAAGCCAAAGAGCATATTCACATGCCCGCGCTGCCGCTTATATATTCCGCTGATCGTTATTACAATGTAGCGCCGAACGATCTTGCGCCTTCGGCGCTCAAAGGGAAAGTTGTTCTGCTCGATATTTGGGATTACACCTGCGTCAATTGTATTCGCACACTTCCATATATAAAATCGTGGGCGGAAAAGTACAAAGATAAAGGTCTTGTTGTCATCGGCGTGCACTCGCCGGAGTTTGATTTCGAGAAAGCGCCGGAGAATCTGAAGGCGGCCATCAAGAAGTTTCAATTAACCTATCCGGTAATTGCGGATAACGAGTATGAAATTTGGGGCTCGCTTGCCAACAAGTACTGGCCTGCAAAATATCTCTTCGATGCGAACGGAATTTTGCGTACGACACATTTTGGCGAAGGTGAGTATCAGGAGTTCGAAGCTTTCTTGCAAAAGATATTACTCGAGCGCGACAGCACGATCGATCTGTCCGATCTGACTCCGCTCGAACGCAAATCGGACAAACCCGGCTCCGTGTGTTACCGTCCGACGCCCGAAACCTATGTTGGCTTCGAGCGCAATCATCTTGCGAATAAAGAAGAAGCTGTGCCACATAAATCGACAATATTTACACTGCCTGTAAAACTCGAAGAAGATAGATTATATCTTGATGGCAAATGGACTGTTGAGGGCGAATACGCAGTGCCTTCAGGGGGCGCACCCTCCACACTGGTAATAGATTACCAAGCAAAAGAAGCGAATCTTGTTATTCATCCGCAACAAGAAAGTGGATTCAAAGTGCTTGTTGAGCAAGACGCAAAACCCGTTGCAAAAGAAGATCGCGGAAGTGATATCATCGAAGACGGTGGCAAAACATATCTCCTCGTCAGCGAGCCGCGAATGTACAATATCATCAACAACTCCAAGTTCGGTCATTTCACGCTGCGCCTGTCATCCGATTCTCCGTCATTCGGTGCGTATGCGTTCACGTTCACGACGGATTGTCAGGAATAGCCATCGGTTAGTAAAGCATTTGCCCGGTAGAGATCGTTACAACTTAGCACACAACACTTCAACAAGTATCCTTCCGAAACGCGGAGCGCTTTCGTACTGTTATCTTTGACTTGCTGTATGTTAGACCTGACGTTACTCGCCAAATATGAACCCGTGATCGGGCTGGAAGTTCATGCGCAGATGCTGACGAAATCGAAAGCATTCTGCTCATGCTCGACCGAATTCGGCGCACCACCAAACTCGCGCACCTGCCCGATCTGTCTTGGTCATCCCGGCACACTGCCTGTGCTCAATGAGAATCTCGTTCGATTCATTGTGCGGATGGGACTCGCGACACATTGCAACATCCGCGAACGTTCGATCTTTGCGCGAAAGAATTATTTTTATCCTGATCTTCCAAAAGGTTATCAAATATCGCAGTATGAAACGCCGATCTGTCACGACGGTTGGATCGAAGCCGAGTTGCAAGACGGTAATATGAAGCGCATCGGCATTACGCGCATTCACATGGAAGAGGATTCGGGAAAATCCATTCACGATTTCGGTAGTGAGACACTCGTCGATCTCAATCGCGCCGGAGTGCCACTGATCGAGATCGTCAGCGAACCCGATATGCGGTCAAGCGACGAAGCATACGCTTATCTCACGACGATCAAATCCATTGTTACGTATCTCGGCATTTGTGATGGCAATATGGAAGAGGGTTCGCTCAGGTGCGATGCTAATGTGTCGGTTCATTTAAGAGGCACGGAAAAATTCGGGCAGAAGACGGAAGTAAAAAATATGAATTCCTTCCGCAATGTTCAGCGCGCACTCGAAGCGGAGATCGAACGACAGATCGGCCTCGTCGAATTGGGCATGCCTGTGATTCATGAGACGATGATGTTCGATGCGAACAAAGGTACCACGCGGCCGATGCGCACGAAAGAAGAAGCGCATGATTACCGCTATTTCCCTGAACCTGATCTCGTGCCGGTCACGATCTCATATATATATATAGAAGAGACCCGCGGTCAGCTCCCCGAACTTCAGCGCGAACGACGGGATAGGTTTGTGCAGGAATATTCGCTGCCAAAATACGATGCCGATGTGCTTACCGCTGATAAAGCCATTGCAGATTTTTTCGAGAATACGGTGTCCTCGCTCGAAGAGCGGAATGTAGAACAGATCAAAGCAGTGTCGAATTATCTGATGGGTGATGTAATGCGCTTGCTCACAGAACAAAAAACATTAATTGATGAACTTAATCTCGATCCACGTCATCTTGCTGAACTCGTGACGCTCATCGCAAAGGGCACGATCTCGAATAAGATCGCAAAGGACTTGTTGCCGGAATTACCCGGCTCGAAAAAATCGCCGAATGAAATAGTCGAAGAGCGTGGTATGGTGCAAGTTTCGGACGATTCGGCTCTTCGTGAAGCAGTGAAGAAGATTCTTGCAAACAATCCCGATAATATTGCAAAATATAAATCCGGTAAGACAAACCTGTTCGGTTTTTTCGTCGGGCAGACGATGAAAGCAATGTCGGGCAAAGCTAATCCAACCCTCTTAAATGAAATTGTAAAAGAGGAGTTGGAGAAGGTATGAGACGAAAATTTATTTGTGGCAACTGGAAAATGCACGGGACGCTCGAAGAAACGAGCACACTTGTTGCTGGTATTATTGGACGGTGGGATGATTCATATAAAAATGCTGAGATCGCGATCTGCCCACCGTTTACTTCACTTGCATTAGCCCAGTCATTACTATCAAGCCGTGGAGTTCGCATTGCGCTTGGCGCACAGAATTGTCATTACGAATCGAAGGGTGCATTTACCGGTGAAGTTTCAGCACGAATGCTTGTCGAAGCGGGATGTACGTATGTTATTGTCGGGCATTCAGAACGGCGTGCATATTTCGGTGAAACCAACGAACTGATCAATAAGAAGCTCATCGTTGCACTTGCAGCAGGGTTGAAACCGATTCTCTGTATTGGAGAGACCCATGATGAGCGTGAATTACAGCGAACGTTCGAAGTGGTGCTCGAACAGCTTCGCGGAGGTTTGCGCGACGTGACGCCTTTGCAGATGCACCAGGTCACAATCGCCTATGAACCTGTTTGGGCCATCGGCACGGGGAAAACGGCGACTCCGGAAATCGCGCAAGATGCACACTCATTTATCAGAATGCAGCTTGCGAAATTATTCGATGAAGAAACGGCGAATCGCATTTGCATTCAATATGGCGGTAGTATGAACGCGAAAAATGCAGAAGCACTCTTCGCACAGCCGGATATTGACGGTGGCCTCATTGGCGGCGCATCGCTTGATGCCGAAGCATTTATGGCGATCGTTCGCAACGCTTCGATGCAAAAATAACGGGATGAATAAATTTCTCGAACGGCTTGCTTCTGCGCACGAACGACCTATCGTTACCGATGGCTGGCTCGAGGTTGTGCTCGTTTCCGAGAATCACCGCGAGATGCCCATTGAGGCATATAATATCACAAAGCCGAGTGCTGTTGAACACGCGCATCGCGAGTTTGCCAATGCCGGAGCCGAGTTGCTTGCGTCAAACACCGAGCATGCATCTCCGTTGGCGCTCGAACGTTACGGCCTTCGTCAAAAAGCATACGAGATCAACCGGAAAGGTGTGTGGCTTGCGCGAAGTGTTGCTGCTGAAAAAAATCTGCTGGTTGCAGCGACGGTCGGTCCGGTCGGAAAATATCTTTCACCGCTTGGTCCGGCAAGGCCGAACGATGTTCGCATATCGTTCGAAGAACAGATTCGTGCGCTCGCTGACGGTGGCCCCGATGTATTACTACTGAGAAGCTTCATTGAGCTGCGCGAGCTTGAGATTGCGATCGAGGCGGCAAAAAAGATCGTACCCGAACTTCCGATCATCGCGCAAAAAACATTTCCCGAAGATGGCGCTTTGCTTGCAACGGATTATGCACATACTATTGCCGAACGGCTTGTTGCTCTTGGTGTAACGGTGATCGGCACTAATGGCACCGTTGGGCCGCAGCGAATGCTGACAATCACAAAAGCGCTTGCGCTTAAAGGCGTTCCGCTTTCAGCTCAACCGGATATTGGCATTCCGACATTGGTTGGCGGGCGTCCTGTCTATAATGCAACACCGGAGTATGTAGCCCTCGGCGCAACACGTTTGCTCGAAACAGGCGTTTCGATCATCGGTGCGTATGGAGGTGCAACGCCGGAGCATATTCGCGCAATTGTACATGCAGTGAAAGGTCTTAAGCCAACGACAGCTGTTACTCAACATATCGAGGTAAAGCAAGAGCAGGTAAACGTCTTGCAAGATGAAGAAAAATTTTCAACGTTCAAAACGAATCTCGGCAAAAAATTCTTAACGACGGTCGAACTTGACATCCCGCGCGGGCTCGATATGTCGAGCGTGCTCGATGGTGCAAAATATCTGGCGGCTGCGGGGATCGATGCCGTGAATATCTCGGACGGTGCGCGTGCGCGGCTGCGAACGTCTTCGATCACACTTTCGCACATTGTTCAGCAGGAATGCGGTATCGAAGCGATCACACATCTTGCGTGCCGTGATCGTACGATGGTCGGTCTGCAAAGTGAATTACTCGGCGCAGAACTTCTTGGGGTAAGAAATATTCTCGCTGTGACAGGCGATCCTGCACAGATCGGTGATTTCCCTTATGCGACGAGCGTCTATGACATCGATTCGATTGGGCTGATTCGCGCACTCAATTCTATGAATTGTGGACGCGACCTGATGGGTAATCCCGTTACAGGCGACCGCGAACGTGCAACACATTTTCTCATTGCCTGCGGATGCAACCCCGTTGCCGACGATATGGAACTTGAAGTGCAGAGACTTGCACAAAAGGTGAGTGAGGGCTGCGAAGTGATCTTCACTCAGCCTGTATTCGAAATGAGTGTACTCGAGAAATTTCTTGATGCAATAAAACCGGTTCGCAAAAATGCGAAACTTATGCTCGGTATTTTGCCGCTGCGCAGTGTCCGTCACGCCGAGTTCCTGCATTATGAAGTTCCGGGAATGCATATTCCAACGTGGATACACGACCGGATCGCGAAGAAAACAAGCATTGATGCACAAAGCGCCGAAGGCATTGAAATATGCATCGAGTTTCTTCGCAATGCACGACCGCTTATCGACGGCGCGTATCTCATGCCGCCGTTCAGAAGGTATCAGATGGCTGTTGAGATACTCGGACGGCTCTAATGAAAATGGGGCAAAAAATAGCGGCTGATCTACTTTCGCGGTGATGAGGAATGCTTTTGAATGTTGTATGAATATTAACTACGAATAGACCGAGAAATTTATGCAATCATTTCCTCGCATCGGCATCGTGATCGTTCATTTGAATGCGTATGACGATACCTCTGTCTGTTTACGCTCGCTCGAGGCAATGACATACCCGAATGCCTCCATTATCGTTGTTGATAATGGTTCGACAGACGGCAGCGGCGAACGGTTGCGACAGGAATTTCCCGGGCTTATCCATTTGCATTCGGGCGAAAATCTCGGTTGTACCGGCGGCAATAACATCGGTATCGAGTATGCAATCACGAGCGGTTGCGATCATGTACTGATGCTTAATAATGATACCGTCATCACGCCGGGCTTTGTGGAGCCGCTCGTTGAACGGATGCTCTCCGATGAAACGATCGGCGCAGTCAGCGGCAAGATATATTATTATCCGCCGGCTGTCAGCGGCCGCGACAAAATTATCTGGTATGCCGGAAGTTTTCAGAAATGGCATACCGGCTTTCATCATATCGGCGAATCGGAAGAAGACCATGGGCAGTTCGACCTTGCAATGAGAACGGAATATGCTTCCGGCAGCCTTATGCTCATGCGCGGAGAAGTGATCCGAATGATCGGCGGATTATCGAATGAATATTTTATATATTGGGAAGAATCCGACTGGTGCCTCCATGCTCGCGAACTTGGGTACTCGTCATGGTATGAACCTCGTTCGGCGATCTATCATAATTTCAAGAGCGCTGTTGCAGGCAAAGAATCGCCTTTCTATATGTATATGCAGACGCGCAACAGTTTTATTTTCGCTCGCCGCCGCTTTCACGGACTGTTGTTCATCCGTCATTTTTTCCTATATCCATTCTATATTGGGTACCGGTGGCTTGTTGTCAAGCGCGCGGGAAATACGGTCGCGGCAAAAGCCGTCATCCGCGGCATCATAGATTATTTTCGGGGGTATCGCGGCAAAAAAGGACTGCGGGAGTACGGATATATCAGGTCATAGCCTGGGTTCAATTCACACCAAGCGATGCTACTTGCCTCGGCTGCGATTCCGAAGCATAGGGTTTTAAAAATGCAAGGAATGCCGGAAGGTCGCGCGTGAAGCCGGGAAATGTTGCAAGTGGCTTATCGTCAGGCGAGAGAATGGCATAGTACGGCTGCGCGATCGTACTGAATCTCGTTTCTTCCATCGTACGATTCGAATCGTTGAGCGCCGACCCGTCATCGGCATAGAGCCGTGCGAGAACATATTGCTTAAACAAGTCTTTGACCTGCATTTGCTTGAAGATTGTCGCCTCCATCGAGCGGCAGTTTGTACATTGATAGCCGGTGAAATCAATAAAAACATTTTTGCCGGTGCGCTTTGCTTCTGCAAGCGCCTCGCTGTAACGCGGGTACCAATGAAGATCGCCAGCGGGTTTTACCCCAGTGGACGGTGAAAATATTCCGGCAGTTGTTACTGAAGTATTATCAAGCATCGGTGGCAAGAAACCGTCAAGCTCCCCGAGCGTTTTGCCGCCAAGCCCGGTGAAGAGATAAATTCCGAACGTGAGAAAGATTACTGAGAATACTGCACGGATCGGTCCGATATGCTGGCTTGGGGTATCGTGTGGCAGGCTGAAGCGTCCGAGCAAATAAAATGTCGTCACGATCATGATCGCGATCCATGCTGCGAGCACAAAGTCCCTCGTGAAGATGCCCCATTTATAGACGAGGTCCATATTCGAGATGAATTTCAGCGCGGCGGCGATCTCGAGAAATCCCATAACAACTTTCACGCTGTTAAGCCAGCCGCCTGATTTCGGCAATGCTTTCATTGCGCTCGGAAACAGCGCAAGCAAAAAGAACGGCAGTGCAAAGACCGAAGCAAAAACCGTCATTCCGACAAGCGGCACGAACCACTCGCCATGTGAGAACGAAACCATCAGCGTTCCGACGAACGGGACTGTGCACGTGAAACTCGTCAGCGAAAAAACAAACCCCATTAAGATAACACTTGTGATCTTATTCTTGCTTGTCGTCGCTCTCATATTTAGTTTTGACAGCACCGATGATGGCACGCCAAGCTCAAAGAGCCCAAAGAGATTCAGGGCGAATGCAAGAAAGACCACAGCAACAAAGGCATTAACAAGCGGATTCGCCGCAAATTTATTAATACCTGCCGGCCCCATCACCAGCGCAAGTAAAAAACCGAGGGCGACAAATGTGCCGATAATCCCGACGGCGTAAAATATGGCATCCTGAATGACGTGCCGCTTCGAACCTTGATTGCGTTTTGTAAAAAAGCTGACCGTGATCGGGATCATCGGAAATACGCATGGTGTCACCAGCGCAAGAAGACCGAATCCAATGGCAGCAAAAATGAATTCCCAGATCGAAGTATGTGCGAGCTTGTTGAGCGAGTCGGCATTGGTCGCATCTGCTCCGGCAGGCGCGGATGAAGTAGGTGGTAAGGCGCTTGGCATAGACGGAGCAGCTGTAGCGACGGATGTTGTATCTTGCGTCGCAGCATCTTCCTTGCCGGTATTTTCTTTAATAGTCAGTTGCAGCGGTTTTTTACCGAGAAAAAATTGTGGCGCTGTATATGTGTTGGGCGGAATGCAGTTGCTTTCATTACAGGTCTGGTAAAATACCCACAGATAGAACGGTGACGAACCGACTGCTGCACTTGCTTTAACTTTTACTTTGACGATCGCATCGAAGTCGGTATAATGAGAAACCGTCGTCGCCATAAAGTTCGAATCGAAAACAGAAACGGTTTTTCCTGTCTCGCTTACACCGACAACCTCAAACGAATTTTTCAACTCATCAGGGATCCCGATCTTCATCGGGTAGCCTGCTTCGTCGGATGACTTCGAACTGTAAATATGCCAGCCTTTGCCGATCTTGAAATGAACCTTCGCTTCGAAGATCTTTGCCTGTGAAATATCAGCGTTGGGATCGACGGAAAGCGTCAGGATAGAGGAGTCGTTTGCAAATTTTTCACGAAGCGATTTTGCGGATTGCGCATAACCATCCGTCTTCGATAAAAAAGAAGCAGCGGCTAAGAGTACTACAAGGATGAACGGATTTTTCTTCACCGTTTTGTTAAACAATTGACGAGCGGTGTTGGTGTCCGGATATAAGCAGTGAATCGTTTCGTATATTAGACATTACAGGTATAGCTACGTATCAGGCTGGCTTCTGTTTCCTCAGGCGCCTAACCTGTACTCCTCACCTGACGACGTATGTCGTCACGCCCCCTTTTTTGAACGACCTGATCTTTGCATGGGTGTTGCCGTCGGCACGGAGTTCAGCAAGATGTTCTTCGGCATCCATATCGCTTGTAGTGTGATAGCCGCGTACGACATGATGCACGGTTTTCTTTGGTGCAGAATTTGCTTCGCTAGATGAGTTGCCGTTATTGGCTGAAGGCGAATTTACAGAAGCGGAATTCGTAGAATCGGGATTCATAGATGACGAATCCATCGGGATAACTGGACCCGGTGAATTTCGATTCGGAATGTTTTCCATTGAGCTCTGATCCGGTTGCGTTACACCGGATTGCGGCGAAGAATTCTGCATTAGCTCTGAAGAACCATCTCTGTTGGAAAATTGCATTTCGGAACGATGATGATGCCAGACCACCATCATGAGCGTAATGAGCGAGAGAATACCTACAACGCCAAGCAGCGCGGCTACGATTGAGAGGGGATTCCAACGATTTGATTCACGTTCTGGCATCGGCATACGCAGTTCTCCTTTTGGCAGCGATTGACTCGCAGCATCTTTTACACGGCCATAGAGCAGGTCATTCACTTCTTGTTCGGGAATGCCGAAACGCTCCGACAGACGCTTGCTTGCGCTGCCCGATTTCTCATCCGCTGCTTGTTTGCTACGAAACATTACCTACAGTAATCCGTTCGCTCGCGGGGACGTTCCCCGCATTTCGTCCGGGATTGTCGTAACTTTATACTCCAAAAATACTGCATCTTTGGGTAAGAAGAAGAAAGCAAAGAAAATAACAGCAAGAGAAACGACCTCGCGGAAGGCGGAGCACGTCGCGCTCGTTGTCGAAGGCGGCGTTTCACATCACAGTACGGCAGGATTTGCATCGCTTCGATTCGAGCATAATGCGCTGCCTGAACTTGCACTTGCTAACATCGATACTTCGACGTTCTTTTTTGGCAAACACCTCGGTGCGCCGCTGCTTATTTCATCAATGACAGGGGGATATGACGAAGCCGAACGCATTAACCGCTCGCTTGCACGTGCGGCTCGGAAGTTCGGCCTGGCGATCGGCATCGGCAGCGCACGGCAGGCACTTGAAAATAAAAAATATCACAGATCGTTCTCGGTCGTACGTAAAGAACATCCGGACGGATTAGTCTTTTCGAATATCGGCGGTGCAGAGGTTGCATCGCTTGGCCGCAGAGGCGATATCGGCTCGCTAAAAAAAATTATTGACCTTGTCGAAGCGGATGCACTCGTCATTCATCTGAATCCGCTGCAAGAATTAATGCAGCCGGAAGGTTCGCGTGATTTTCGCGGCATCCTTGCCGGCATCGAGACTGCGTGCAACGAACTCGGCGTGCCGATCATTGTAAAAGAAGTCGGCGCCGGAATTTCAAGATCAGTTGCAGAACGACTATTGAACGCCGGAGTTCGTGCGATCGATGTCGCAGGTTCCGGAGGTACAAGCTGGGCAGGCGTAGAAATTTTGCGGCAAAAAAAGGATCTGCGTTCGACCTTTGAGGAATTTTGGGATTGGGGCATCCCGACAACAGAAGCGATCAGAAGCGTGAACGAACTTCGAACTCGAATGACATTCGGACTCATTGCCAGCGGAGGGATCCGCTCCGGACTTGATATTGCAAAAGCGATCGCTCTCGGAGCCGATCTTGCAGCGATGGCGCAGCCGTTGGTGAAGTCGCTTGCCGACGAAGGCGAAGATGCACTGATGGCTCATATCGAAGCGATACTTACTCAATTGCAATATGCGATGTTACTAACCGGATCAGCTACGATAACGGCGTTACACAAACAGGCGTTAGTATCCGTCTAACGTCCAAGGACTGACACAACATTGACCGAATCCTTCAATACTCAAATCCGCTTTGTGCAAGAGCATGTTAATGCTTATTTGCAGACGCTCGTCCCGGCTGAACCTCGCTCGCTGTACGATCCGGTTCGTTATATTATAAACGGCGGCGGTAAGCGTTTGCGTCCGGCACTGACATATTTTTGTTCGCTTTCGAACGAACACTCCGATTGGGTGAGCGCCGCTTGCGCCGTTGAGTTATTACATACATTTACGCTCGTCCATGATGACATTATGGATAATGCTTTTTCGCGACGCGGGCACGCAACAGTTCACGAACAATTCGATCTTAATACGGCAATTCTTTCGGGCGACGTACTGATCGCACTTGCAGAAACATCGCTTGCAGCGGGGAAATATTCCTTTCATTCGAAGATGATGTCCGAATTTGCGGACGGATTTCGATATGTTTGCGAAGGCCAGGCGCTTGATAAAGAATTCGAAATGAGAACGGATATTACAATAGACGATTATTTTTGGATGATCGACCTCAAAAGCGCGAAGATGATCGAGCTTGCGGCAGTGCTTGGCGCCTTCGCAGCAGGTCTCGGCAACATCGAATCGCTTCGCCGTTTTGCGCATCATCTCGGGCTTGCGTTTCAACTGCGCGACGATCTGCTCGACCTGACGGGGTCGGATGATTTCGGTAAAACCATCGGCGGCGACATCATTGAAGGTAAGCGGACGTTTCTGTTCTTGAAAGCGCTCGAAGCATATCCGACGCTTTCATTGGATAAGAAAAAATTGCTCGATCGTGTCTCGACAAGGAACGCATCGCCAAAGGATATTCCGAATATCCGCCTGCTCTTCGAAGAACTCGGTGTGATAACAGCGACAACCGATATGATCGAGCTGCACACGGCAAACGCTGCCGACGCACTTGCTTCTGTGGAACACGAAGCGGTGCGAAACGCATTATTACTCTTCAGTAATTATTTACTTCACCGCAATACCTAATTTTTTAGATCGTTTGTGATCACTCGAATTGTTACTATTAAGAATCGCGCGGGGCTTCATACGCGCCCTGCTGCCGCGATCGTTAAGCTTGCCAGTGAATTTCAGTCCGATTTTTTTATTTCGAGCGACGGCTTCCAGATCAACGGAAAATCCATTATCGGTGTGATGACGCTCGCCGCAGCGCAGGGCACTCAGCTTGAACTATCGTTCGAGGGTCCGGATGAAGAACAAATGGCATCAGCCATCTGCGATTACTTCGAAAAAGGGTTCGAGGAGATGTAATTCTTCCAAACGCTTGTAACTTTTGCCGCGTTAAGCGTTTGTCTTATTTACGCTATGTCACAATGAATATGCGGCATTCATCTCGATTAGCAATTCGGCTCATTTTACTCGGTATCGGCATTGGCTGTGCTCTGCCGAATCAGGCGAGCGCTCAGTGGACACAAGTAAAAGGCCCTGCCGCTATTTCGATGTCTCAGGTCTATGCCTTTGGGGATAATCTTTATGTGCGAACTGACTCATATCCGTTAACGCGACGCGATGGATTCGGCTTTGCGTATTTCTTAGTTGAGTCGCACCTTTATACTTCCGCTGACAGTGGGCGGACATTCCGTGATTTTAGCTTCGGTGCACTTGCGCTTGATGTGCCCGCATTCGCGCATCGAGGAAACGATCTGTTGACGATCATTCCCGGTGCGGGCGTTCTGTATTCGTACGGAGGTTTTTTGTACTGGCAAATCGTCGATACGCTCGTCCCGCATCGCGGCGGACTTAACGGTATTGCGTCCGTCAGAAATAAAATATTTGTTTCTTGCAACGGCTACGGCATTCAGAGATTTAACGATACCGTCGGTCATTGGACACTGCTCGATACCGGACTAACTTCGAAAAATATCTCCGTACTTTCATCGTATGCCGATACATTGTTTGCGGGAACAGCAGATAGCGGCATCTATCGTTCGACTGATCTCGGTAAGCATTGGGTCAATACGAGTGTAGGGCTGACCGATCGTAATATATACAGCATTGTGTCGAATAATAATATAATCCTTTCAATGACTCGGACAGGCGAGGTTTATTGTTCGACGGACAATGGTAATGACTGGAAACTGATCTTTACCGATACCTTGAATCATTGGATCTCATCGATCGCACTCGACAGTGCGGCGATTTTTGTCTCTCCGAGGAAGGGAGGGCTTTTTCGTTCGACAGATAGCGGCGCGACGTGGGTGGCCTTGGATGCGGCGCTTACGCGCGCGAAAGTCAACTCGATCTCGGCAACGAAGCTTGGCGTGATCGTTGCGACCGATGTCGGGCTGTTCCGTTCCGACGACGAAGGAGATAATTGGTCGTGGGTGCAGATCAAGAACGGTGTATTTTATACGAGTGTCTTTGGGATGGCAGTGCTTGGTGATACGATCTTTGCCGGGTCGTATGGCAACGGCGTCTTTCGCACGACCGATCAAGGAAATACCTGGGCTCCGATCGATAACGGTCACGATTCGAATAACATCTGGACAATGGAAACAGACAAAGACATCGTCTATACTGACTACCCATTGTACAAATCAACAGATCGCGGCGATCATTGGACCTATAATGGAAACGCTCCGATCGGAGCGTACCCGACGTCGTATTTTCGGCTCGGAGATACGGTGATTGTTGGTACGGCGAACGGTAATATATTTATTTCGGATGATGACGGAGTTTCATGGTCACAAAAGTCGTCTTTAGCACTAGCTGGTGGTTCGAATATCTATGCAGTATTGTATTACAACGGAATACTATACGCATCGAGCCGGGATGATGGTATCTATCGGTCAACAGATTTTGGAAATACGTGGTCACTTTCACTCGATCGATCTGTCGGAGATTTTTTTATGGCGCTTACGGCTCATGGTAATGTCGTGCTCGCTGCCAATGATAAGGGAATTTACCGAACGACCGATGAAGGAGTCACATGGGATACGCTTTTGGACTATGTCAGCTTCGAAGCATTACAGGTTGTCGGCAATATTATTTTTGCAGCAGGCGACGGAATTTATATTTCGACCGATGATGGTGCAACCTGGTCAGTTGATCAGTACAAAATACAAAATAATGCGTTTGCGTCATTTGTGGTCGGCAACGATGGTTTTCTTTACGCGGGTTCTAATTATCTCGGCGTTTGGCGGCGACCGATTCCCGAACTTAGGGTGAATATGAATATCTCAGCAAATGAATCGAACTCAGAGCAAAATTATCCGAATCCATTCTCGTCACGAACGACGATCGGTTACACGCTTGAGCGAGGCTCACCGGTTTCGATCGTGATCTACAATGCGCTCGGCGTTGATATATTTCATCATACTGCTGAATATGAATCTCTGGGCAGGCATTCGGTGGTCTGGGATGCGACAGCATTTGCAAACGGAGTCTATGAATGTCATATCACTGCTGACGGAGTGAACGAATCAAGGAAAATGATCTTGCGAAAATAATTTGATTTTCTTAGTTTCACTGTCAGTTACTTTTCCCCAATTTGTCTGTTTGGCTTGACCTACAGCCGTTTGTTTCGTATTTTAGCAGTGATTTTGCGAACGCTTTTGCACGGGAAGCGTTTATAAAATGTTACGATACAGTGGCTGGCGCTTTCCCCCATTATGGCGTCCGCTGGTGTTGTGTGGAAGTAAGTTTATACGATCAGGGCAGTACCTAATGACGTCACGACGTTCTGTTTTTACGATCTTCATACTGTTTCTCTCGCTATTCGCATTTACCGACCTTTTTGCTCAAGCTGACAGCGCAAAGCGCATTATGGCGTCAGGTTTTGCGAATACTCACGCGGAGAACCTCAAGAACCTGAATTCTCCAAGTGATGAGGCGTCGCCGTTCGTCTCGCCGGATGAAAGTACGCTCTATTTTTCGAGCTATCGCGGCACTGGGCGTTCGGCGCTGTATAAGTCAAAACGGAAATCTGCCATCGAGTGGGGCGACCCGGAACTGATGATGCAATTCGACGGTAAACAAAGCATCAGTGTGCTTTCGATCGCCTCGGACGGACATACTGCCGTCGTCCAATGCTGTAACCGCCCTGATGCGCTCTTTGCCAGCTGCGATATTTATCTTGGTGATTTGAATAACGGCAATCTTCAGAATCTTCGTCCGCTTGGCAAAGGTATTAACTCCGAATGGTGGGAAGGGCAGCCGAGCATTTCAAGCGACGGGCAATTACTCTTCTTTTCGAGTGACCGCAAGCACGGGCAAGGCGGAAGAGATATTTATATGTGTACACGCAATGCGTCCGGCGATTGGAGCGAACCTGTTGATCTTTCGTTCAATACAGGTTCGAATGAAATCTCACCGTTCATTGCCGCCGATAACCAAACACTATATTTTGCTTCCGACCGCTCAGGCGGCGAAGGAGGGTTTGATATTTATGTGACCTATCGCAAAGGCGATAACGAATGGACCGAGCCCAAGAATATGGGACCGGCGGTTAACACCAGATCGAACGAGATGTTCTTCTCGATCCCGCCGCATGAAGATGCTGTCTATGTCACGAGCGACCGCCCAGGCGGAGCCGGCGGGATGGATCTCTACCGGATCGTTCCGAACCCGGTAAAGGCACGGCCGAAGTTTATCGCATTCAGCGGCAGAGTGCTTGACGCCGAAACAAATCAGCCTGTTCGTACCGAGCCCGATGTTTCGATCACGATCTCTGCAACAGGCGATGCAATGGCAAATGTCGGGACGCCGCGAAATTTCAAAGCGGAGATCCCGATCGGCAAACCCGTCCGTGTCAAAGCCGGAGCCGACGGCTATGTTAGCGGTTCTGTCGAAGCACAAACTCCTGCCGAGTTCGACTCTGCCGGATTTTCTCAGGATGTCAAGTTGACTCCTGCGGCAGTAAAAGTGAGCGGCCACACCACCGATCTGTTTACCAACGCCAAGATCACCGGTGCAAAAGTGACCCTTGAAGAAGTTGATGGCGACGGCAAGTCGCTCGGTACGCAAGTCGTGACATCCGATGCAGATGGAGCGTTCAGCTTCGATGCGAAACTGTGGTCGAAATATAGGTTAGCCGCCAGCGCCGAAGAATATCAGGGATATTATCAGCCGCTCGAAGATATTGCACCGAAACGGGAGGCTGTTATTCGTGTCTCTAAAGAGATCAGAATGACGCCGGCGGACATCAAGCCGATCACGATGAACTTCGATCTGGATAAGAGCGACTTAAAACCGAACCAGCTGCCCCAGCTAGAAGACTTTATCGGTAAAGTGAAAAAGAATCCGTATGTGAAGCTCGAACTTCAGGGATATACCGACGAACGCGGTTCTGACGAACATAATCAAGCGCTTTCTGAGCGCCGAGCGAATGCCGTGAGGGCTCATTTGCTTTCAAAAGGCGTTCCCACCGACCAGATAGCCATTACGAAAGGCTATGGGAAAAGCAATCCGCTTGATCCGTCGTCGAGCGAAGAAGCGTGGGCAAAGAATCGCCGTGTCGAAATTCGCATCGTCGGTAAATAAATGAAAGGGGCATCGTCCGAATGATTACACGAATGTTAAAAAAGATTATCGTAACAGCGTTCTTTGGGTGCATCTGTGTCGGAAGTACGCATGCACAGATCCTGAGCACGGGCGATCTCTTTGGCCCCGGCGCGCCGCCGCCGATGATCGGTGTCGAGCTTGGGCTTGGGTCTCACATTCAACAAGGCACCTATCAGGCATCGTGCCAATGCACGTTTTCCGGCGGTTCGTTCAGCGGTTTTCTCGGCGGGCTGCTCTTTGAGCTTCCGCTCGATTATGAGTGGACGATCGGAATGGGTTTGAAATTCGATTTTAAAGGACTCAATAATTCGACGATCGTAAAAGATAATACTGCGATCGAAGTACTCGCTGGCAGCAGCGATTCGGTCGTCTATGTGAATGGATTGGCGTATAACCGTATCGGTACGGTACGCGAGACGTTCTTTTCGATCGACCCGTTCGTGCGGTATGAATTTTATCGTAACGGTCCGTTCGTTCAAGCCGGGCCCGGTGTGGGGCTTGTTGTTGCCAGCAGCTTTAAGCATACCCGTGAATTGCTTAATACAACGGTTATTGATAACAACGGGAATCCGATCCCGAACGTACACTTTAGCGACGGGACAACAAGCGAGACGCTCGAAAACGATACAAAGATCTCGAACATCAATTCGCTGCAACTGACGATACAAGCGGCAGTCGGATATAATATCGCGGTCGGGGATAATGCGGTTGTCGCCCCGATGCTGACGTATTCGCTGCCGATCACGGCAGTGCGTCCTGACATCTTGGCGTCGGGTTGGAAGATACAAACGATCTATTTCTCGGCGGCATTTAAGTACAAGATCGACTGATTTTTTTTTTGTGTTTTGGAAATTTCCCTAATACCCGGGAAAAGGAATAATTCTGTCTCGTGTGAGTTGTGTCAATTGAAAAAAGGAAATCCTGTATGAAGAAGTGTCTCTTCAGCCGGCTTCGAGGCACCATTGTTGTTCTGGCTGCCCTTGCGTTGGCTGTCGTCTCGTCTCGTGTTGTCCATTCGCAGGAACTTGTCACTGGTAACCAGTATGTCCTAGCCCGTGTGCTGCAGGAAGATGGCACGATCTTTATTATGCTTCCTCAGGGTCGGGTAGGGCTCGATCCTCAGCTCAACTTTTATGACAAGAGTTTCTTCTCTGCGCAAATTGGCGGTACGGTCTTCACGAATAACAACGTAATTACCCCGATACCTTCGAATACAAAAAAACTGTTGACGGCGGACAGTGTATATAAGATCCAGGATACGATCACGTTTGTCTGGGCGAATAGAAATGGCGTTGATATTATTCAGGAATTGTGGCCGGTTGTTCTGAATACGATCAATCCGTGCGGACAGATCGTTATGCGATGGAAATTCCGCACACTTGACACGTCAAGTGTTACGCCTGTGGCATGCCAGTGGCTTAATGACCTTGATATTTCCGATCCGAGAGATAAACGAAACTATAGTAGCACAAGCCCTCCGTTTTCTCAAGGCAACGGCACCGACGGACCGATCGTACTGCTTCCGAACGGTTATATTTCTGCTGGAACATTTCATGCCCAATGGCAGCAATACTCAGGAGCAAGTATCCCATGGTTTTATGATGCACCGTTATTTCCGCTTCCAGGTCCGAAGGGAAATGGGGGGCCGGGAATTTCAGGATTCGGTTTCGTGGATTACTCTCCCCTACATACGACGAGACCAACGTATGTAACGATCGGCGATTGGTACACCATGGCGATGGTGAGCTTCGGGCATACACCAAACAGATCGCTTGTCCCACCTAACCCGTTTTGGACTATTGGCGGCGACGCCGGGCCGGACGATGCAATTCTAATGGAATTTCCTGCGACGACGGTAGGTGGCACGGCCAGAAACAAAACTGTTATCGGAGGAATGACTTCATACGGAACGCTGCCATTTGATGAGTGTTGGGGGACGATGTACGGGCTGCTGACATATAATCCGAAGATCGCTTGGAATAAGACGGTACATCAATATTTCCCGACGCCGGATACGGTGTTATTTTATGCAGTCAATCCGGGTTGGCAAGGTGCTGCAGGAAATGCATATTTTACGTTGACCGGCGGATCGAATCTGACCGTCAGCCCGAATCCGACGCTCACGCCGATCGGGCCGTTTTCCACACAGCCGCCGCCGACCGGATTTTCGATGTTTCCGGGAAATGTACAGACCATCAATTGGTATCTTAAGGTCGATCCGCCGAGATATTTTTGCAACAGCGATTTCATCAGTTCGATCAAGGTCACCGGTATGAACGGTAACGGCTCGCTCAATCCTGCCTATATTGATCCGGCAGACGGCGACGATACCTGCGAGCATCCGATCGCAATCGGCTGCGCCGAAACCGATACGCTGCCGCCGAGGATTACATCGCTTACTGGGACAGAGTTCACGGTCAATTTCGATGTCAGCGATAATCGAACAACGCCGATCATCGATCGCGGACTCAAGAGCATTACCTGGAACCTTGATCCTGCATATCCGGCTTCGACAATCAATTCTTATACAGTTGTCGATACGTCCACTATTTATCCCTGCTACAACGATTTTCTCTACCACCATATATTTATCCGTCAGAACGATTCGACGGTGCCTGCGTGCTTCGATTTCAAACTGATCGACTGCATTGGCAATGAAAAAGATACGCAGATCTGTTTTGCCGCTCATTTGGCTGCCGGCCATCCGGATACGATCCCGCCGAGGGTGCATCTCGATAGCACTTATGATTGCCATAGACAAATAATGAGAGCGATCGCACTTGAGATCCTCCCCACCGATAGCGGTATGGCGGTGATCGATTCGATCGCCGGGTCAGGGATCAATATGGTGCTGACGAAAACACCTTTCAAAGTCGGAGACCCGACTGCACACTTTGCCGTAAGTGTCGTCGATAGTGAATATGACGGGACGATCTGTGTGCATTTGGTCGATGCGGCGAAAGAGAAAAATCATACTGATACGTGCTTCCGTTATTGCACGACGCCGGATGTTCTCAAACCGATTGTAAAAATCAATCGTATCGGCAACACCCATTCCTGGTCGGTCGAGGTGTTTGAGAACAGACCGTGGGATCGGCGGATCAATCAGATATTTATCAGCGGTGCGACGACGAACATCGTCCCGCCTGCTTCATTTGCAGCCGCATTTAACCAGACATATTATCAATTCACCGTCAACGATAACGACACGACAAGGACGGCTGCGTTCTGCGTTTCGGCAACCGATCGTGCCGGCAACATCAGTGATACCGTCTGTGCGAACTCCGGCATAGAAAAAGATGTGCTCCCCCCGAACATCATTCCGGATAAGAACCCTGCTACCAATCCGACATTTATCTCGCTAACTATTAATGACATTCATTATCAGGGTGGCACAAAGTATGTTTGGGACAGCGGCGTCGATACTGTCTGGCTGCTGAACAACACCGGCATATTTACATCGTGGTTTCCCGATACGGCAAAAGCATTCCATTGCGATTCCATCGCAACGTCATGGGTAGCCATCGCAGGCGTAGATTCGTTGAAGCTTGCTGTCATTGATTCGCTGGCTACCTTGACGAACCCAGCGTGCATCACGATCCGCGCAAAAGACTGCGCCGGCAATGATTCAGTGTGGGAGTGGTGCTATCCGTACACACCGGACACCCTGCCGCCCGTCATGAAACTGAAGTATATAGATAAGACAAATATTCAAGTGAATATTACCGACGATTCGACGTACGACAGAGGCTTGGGCAAGATATTTACATCGAACGAACTCAATATCGCTCCGCTGACTCAGTCGCTGGTACGAATACCATCAACAAACTTTAATGTCACGCGACCGAATATCGATCAATCGTCAACTGCATCGATCAGTGCGATTGACTATTGGGGGACGCAGGTCGTATCGCAAGCATTCAAACATTCTGCGATCGCACCCGTTACCGTCTGGGTACAGGATATGTCGATGAAGAAGGGCGTGCTCACGACGCAAAGCTCGACATTCTCTGTGCCGGTATATTGCGTCTGGAACGATCAGACACCGATCGAGCAGAAGGGCATCACGAATATCCAATTCAGTTTTACGATCAACGGTTCGGCAGGCATCGTGACGTTCAATAATATAACGACAACAAATCCTGTAAATCCTGCATTGGTGACACCGTTAAATTCAAATTGGACGATCACCCCGAACATCGTCGGTTCAAGAGTAGATGTCACGGCGATAGCTGCTCCCGGAACAATACTTACGGTACCAAAACCAAAGACATCGGATGATACGCTGATGTATCTGAACTTCTCGACGTCAGCGACGAATTCGACCGCAAACGTAACACTTGATATAGACCAGATAGGGACGGAGCCGGTCGGGCTGCAAAGTATTATTTATAATAGCGGCAAGGATACGACGTTCTATGGCTTGAATTCTGTGTCACTGATGCCACCCCCGTGGGGCTCGTTGTCCGGATCGGATATTGTTATCCTCGGTGCGTGTACACCGTCGTTAAATAACGTTGGCGCCAAAGGCAATGTCGTTTCGCTCGACGAAGCAAGCCCGAATCCCGCGTCGCATAGTACGCTTATGCATTATTCACTGTCTGATGAAAGTCGGCTGCATATCGGAATCTATGATATGCTTGGCCGTGAAGTGAAGACATTGGTAACGGGTTCGGTCAAGCAGGGCAATTATGATCTGTTCATCGATGTCTCCGATCTTTCAGATGGGCAGTATACTGTTCGTCTTGAATCCGGCTCTTTGGCGATCATACGCAAGATCTCAGTCGTGAAGTAATTGGGATAAAGTCGAAAAAAAGCGCTCTGGGTAGGGCGCTTTTTTTATGGGTGACGTCAGCTGCAAACCTTTTTATTATGTTACTGTTAACAAGATGAAGGAAGTATAACGGGCTCCGGATGAGCATATTCTACGATCGTCCTGTATTGGTTCTGACGGCTGCACTATTGCGGTTTACGGGCATACTTATTTCACTGATGTTCTTCTGCCATGTCACCTTCGCACAATGGCATGCAACTCCGTCCCGATTTTCCGTCGTCGGACAAGTCCTTGATTATGACGGGACGGTATTTTTTGCGCTTTCACCCGGTACGCTCGGAAGCCCGTCGCTCAATTTTAATAACGACAAAAGTTATTTTACCTGCCACATCAATGGCAACACATACTTCACAAATAACCAGATGATCTCTGTCCCGCAGACGGGATACCCAAACAGTTACAAACTTGGTTCGGTCGATTCGATCTATAATATTGGCGACACAGTGCGGGCAGTATGGGCGAATCGCAACGGAGTCGATATCATTCAGGATGCATATCCTGTCGAGTTTCCGCGTCAGACATGCCAGATCGTTTTGCGATGGAAATTCCGCAATCTCAGCACCTCAACTCCGGTCAGTGTTGCGTGTCAGTGGCTTAATGATATTGATATTTCTGACCCCCGAGACGTTCGAAAACCGGTTCCGAAAACTCCCGACGCTCCGATCATACTAAATAGCTTCACTTATGATCGGATCTGGCAGCAATTTCCGGGCGCATTCGATACTGTTACACCGTGGTTTTATGCAGGGTTCTTCCATGATCTGCCTGGGCCCGGCAACGATCCCGGTTTAGCAGCGGTCGGATTCTGCGATTATCCGGCTATGGGGTTAACAAAGCCCTCCGCCGTAACCATCGGCGACTGGTTCACAATGTGGACGGAGCTCTATGGTTCGTCAGACTGGAAATCTCTGTTCGGGCTTGCGCTTTCCGATGATGATGCGGTGCTTTTACAATTCAAACAGATCGTAATACTCGGCGGCTCGACAGCAATCGGCGCCGCGACGTCGTATGGAACCTATAGCTTTGAATATTGCAGTGGCAACCTCTTTGGCGTTCTCGACTATCCGCATCAGATCCTCTGGGACCGGACAAAGCACATTTATACTCCGAATCCGTTTCCGGTCAAATTGCTCGTTGTAAATGCCAATTCAGGTCTCACTGTCGATCCGCTTCAGATATCGCTAACCGTCGGTGATCATTTATGGATATGGGACACGTTGGCAAAAAAACGGATCGGGAAAACGCAAACATTGACGCGGTCTTCGACGCCATCCGGAAAACTTGGCCCAGGCGACGTGGAAGAGTACGATTGGTGGGTCAATACAGATACCGTCTATTTCTGTAAAGATAATTTTATCGGCCAATTGAAATTTTCCGGTACTAGCTCTCTCGGAGATCCTTTTTCCGATCGCTTTAATCAGTTTGGCGATACGTGCGAACATCCGGTCGAGATCGGCTGCGCCGAGACCGATACGCTTCCGCCGCTGCACGATTCGTTCACATCAGATCAGTTCGGCGTCAATGACAGCATCGTTGTTCACGACGACCGCAAAACGCCGATCCTCGACCGCGGGCTCGATACTGTTTGGTGGAAACCGGTCGGCAATACGAATCCGAGCTATTTTACGATCACACTGCTCGATCCGATCAAGCCGTGTTACAATGATACCTACCGGCATCGCATCGTCATGCAACAGCATGATTCAACCATCGGCGGTTGTTTCCATTTTTATTTTCTTGATTGCATCGGCAACCTCAGCGATACCATTCTTTGTATGCCCCCGCACCCCGTTCCATATTATCGGGATACACTTCCGCCACAATTTTTTATCGACTACCAAAGCGGCACGTTTGATTCAACCCTTGTATGCAACAACCGTTTTGATTCCATACTCGTAACCGACAGCCGTTTGCACGATCGCGGACTCGACAGCATTTTTCTTGTGCCGAAAACTGCGCCGAATAATATGACGCTTACCGTGACGCCATTCAAAAAAGGCTCGCCGATCGCCTGGATATCGCTCCGGGTTCTCGATTCGATGCAGGATGGTTTGATCTGTGTTCGAGCCAGAGACACAGCTCGTCCGCCGAACCATACGGATACGTGTTTTTCTTATTGCCCGATCAAGGATACGCTCAAACCGATTATTGAAATTGTTACGCGCGCTCATCCGTGGCAATGGCATGTCATCGTCAGCGACAACCGGCCGTGGGATCGCAAGATCGATTCTATATGGATTCCCGATTCAGCGTTTATAACGTTACCGGTCCCGCCGCTTGCGCTGGCGCATGGCGATTCGATCTTCGAATTCGATGTCGAGTCTCGCGATACAGTTGTGCCGGCGCATTTCTGCGTCGCAGCAAACGATCTTGCGGTGCCGAGCAATGTCAATGACAGCGTCTGCGCGTTCGCCAGTATACAACCGGATACGATGGCTCCGAATATTATCGTATCGCCAACAAGCACAACAAGTGCTAATGTCACGATCAATGACATCCATTACCCGAACAGTTATTTATATGTCTGGGACACGGGTGTCGATTCGATTTGGTTCACGAATGTTAAAAATATCGCAACATCGTGGGGGACTGATACAGCGCGAAGCTATCCGTGCTTACGGCTTATCGATCCGCTCTCATTTTCTGTGATCGATCCTAACCTCGTTGATACGACCGCGGCATGCATTACGATTAATGCGATAGACTGCGCAAAAAATATTTCTTCGTGGACGTGGTGTTACCCATACGTATGGGATAGTCTGCCTCCGCTTATCATTGCACGGTATCTCGATAAGCAGCGGACGCAGGTCACGGTCACTGATAATAGGCTTAATGATCGGGGCAATGAAATTATTTCGACGTTCAACGATAATAATCTGACCGGTTATAACATCACAGCGAATCGAGCACCGTTGGTTACCTTCACACTACAGCGTCCGAATCTTGATGTTTCTTCATCCGATAGTATCTTTACGACTGATCGCTGGGGATCGGTATTTCTCGCCGATTCATGGCAGCATAGCGCCTGGACTCGGCTGAGAGTCTGCGTACAGGACCTTGCGATGCAAAAAGGCGCTATCATTCGTGCCGGCACCCAGACGTATGTGCCGATCGTATTCGTTCATAATGACAATATCCCTGTCGCCGAAAAAAGGATCACTGCATTCCGGTTCAGCTTTACGCCGAACGGCGACGATACACTTTGCAGATTTCTCGGTGTCAATGCAAAAGGCACGGCGACCGAGACCGGGTGGCAAATCGATACCCTGACCAAAGGAAAAGAACGTATTGTTAGCGGCGAAATGCTCTCGGGCGTCCCGCTTACCTCGCCGCCTGATACGATGATCAATTTAGTGTTCGAAGCGATAAACACAACGCTCAATGGAAAGCTGACACTCGACGTCAATGAGGTCAACGGGGAAACGATCATGTATAATAACGGGATCGATACAATTTACAGTGGGTATAATTCTATCGATACGATGCCTCCTCCGTGGGGTACGCTCAGCGGCGGCGACATTATCATTGCAGGAATATGCGTACCGATCATAAATAATGATTCTATCCGTTCCGGGAAAGCATCGCTGGATATTCCAATACCGAATCCGGTTTCACACATTGCAACACTCCATTATACGACTGGTGAAAGTTCTACCGTGCGTCTGGGAATTTATGATCTGCTCGGCAGGGAAGTAAAACAACTTGTTTTCGATTCGAATATGAATGGTTCATACTCGATCAATGCTGATATTTCTAACCTGAATAACGGACAATATATTGTCCGGCTTGAAACAACAGACGGTGTGATAACGAGAATACTCGTTGTGCAGAAATGATCATTTTCGTTTTACGATCACGATGCCTTTTCGTGATGTGCTTGTGCCTGTTTGAGTGATCATCGTATAGAGTCCGGATTCTAACGGCACACCATGATCGTCTTTCCCGTCAAAATCCATTTGCAGCTCGCGAACGAATCGCATGCTCTCCGATATTGAGCGGCGCATCCTGCTTCGGCAGTCATAAATACGTACCGTCACAGTTTGCTCTGCATCGGTCGGGGCAGTGATAGTAATACGCGAAATATCTTCGAAGCCGTCATTATCCGGAGAGAACGGGTTTGGCATTGCGTTGACAGAAATTGCGGCAAAAGAATTTGCCGAATCGAATGTGATCGAATTTGGGGCAAACGGCGTCGAACCAGCGGGCGCTACGCACGAACCCCAATTGATTTTATCGGTACTGCTGCCGTCCGGATGTTTACGTTCAAGCGAGATTCCGGAAAGCGAAGAAATATTGTTCGATAAGAACGATGCATCGTATGAGACACCGTCGATCAGTGAGCTGTCAGCATTGAGAAATATCACACTCGAACCGGACGGCAGCAAATGAAATGAGGTCGTATGAACTGTGTCGGCATTATCTGTCGGGTGGACATCAACAGCAGTAAATCTCGACGACGCGGCAATGACGCCAAAACTTTTCGGCGCAATGTGAAGCGAATTCACAGAATACGAGTGTATGCTGTCAATATTGGGAATGGTTATTATCGTCCCTGTAAGATCGCACCGGTTGTTCGTTTGATTATATAATTCTATCCACTCGGAATAACTGAATGCCGGCGTGATCATTAATTCATTTATAACGATCGCATGCTGCGGAATCGGAATATAGATCGTATCAATAGTTGTATCATTGGAGAGGTTTTCGTCGCCGGGATAGGAAGTGATGAGACTCAGTGCAGAATATCCAAGGTCGGCATCCGCCCAATCAAAGGTCACAGTATCGAACTCGAGTGGCGCGACAGTGTGAGTGGTAAAGCCTGTTGTAACAGGCACAGAGCCGCCTGCTCGGTATAATGTGTAGGGTATATTCGTAACAGCCTGTCTGCCGCGATTTTGAAAAATAAACCGAAGAGTTGCGTTTGTACTAGTGTATGATATTCGTTTGATGGAATAAGCAGCAACATCGAAATTTTTTCTGCGAACAGAATTTATTCGACCCGGTGTCGCACCTGCAGAATCAACTGACTCGGAAAAATTGGATGCATCACTCGGCAGCAGCTCTTCAATTCGTTCAAGCGAACGCCCGTTCGCCCCACCCCACGACGGCAAATAATCAACCTGATCAATGATTCTATTCGTCGAATCGCGAAGCGTAATAGAATCCCCGCTGTTATTGAGCGATGGCATTGTCATCTGAACGACACGTGAAGGGATCGAAGAATGTTTCGTTACAAGTTTTGCACTGTCATGAGTGATCACAAGAAAACTATTCGGCGCTATTGAGATATTTGAAAATGGTTCGGTTCGGGAGTGATTGGAAATGTGCCAGCCGGTGAGATCGATACTGTCCGTGCCGAAGTTAAATAATTCGACCCACTCCGGCTCAGGGGACTTCGGGGCGTACATCAATTCATTGATCACAATCTTCGGTTGTGCGCGAAGACCAGAGTGAACAATAATGATAAAAAAGACAATTGCGATCCTTCGGGGGATGCGTATCATGGCGGCAAAATTACGAATTTAGGGAATCGGATTTATAAATTGACAAAATATATTTAATTCTGATCTCACCACTAAACCCCCAAACCCTAAGCCCCAAACCCCTGTTATGCTCATAGTGAAATCTATAGATATTACCCCTGCGCGCAGACGCGTCTCGGTCGTAACGCTTGGCTGTGAGAAGAATACCGTTGACTCCGAGGTCCTGATGGGTGGGCTTCGGCACACCGGCGTTGAGCTTATCAATGACCCCGAACGCGCAGATATTGTGATCCTCAATACCTGCGGGTTTATCGAAAGTGCAAAACGCGAGTCGATCGATTCCATTTTAGAAGCGGTCGAGTTAAAAAAAAATGGTATAGTTCGCGAGGTATATGTCGCCGGATGCCTTTCCGAACGCTACCGGAGTGATCTTGAATTAGAAATTCCGGAAGTTGATGGCTATTTTGGCACACAGGATTTTGAGAACATCATTAAGACACTTGTTCCTGATGCAGCATTGCAAGATCTGAAGTACGATCTGCTCGGCGAGCGGGTGCTGACGACGCCGAAACATTTTGCGTACGTCAAGATCAGCGAAGGCTGCGATAATCCGTGCTCGTTCTGTGCGATTCCCATTATGCGCGGCGGGCATCGTTCGAAAAGTATTGACGAGATCGCATTCGAAGCGATGATGCTGGCCACAAACGGTGTAAAAGAGATCGTTTTGATCGCTCAGGACTTAACATACTACGGCCTTGATCTTGAGAATAAACGAATGCTCTCAGATCTGCTCCGCCGGCTTGTACAAGTCAACGGCATAGGATGGATTAGGTTGATGTACGCATATCCAGCAAAATTTCCTCTTGATATTCTCGATGTCATTGCCGGTGAAGAAAAAATAGTGAAGTATCTCGATATTCCGGTGCAGCATGCTTCAACGGAAGTACTAAAGTCAATGCGCCGAGGGATAACCCGGCGGGCGACCGAGGATCTCTTAGAAACCATTCGGCAGAAAGTCCCGGGCATTGCACTTCGTACAACCCTTATCACTGGTTATCCGAATGAGGGCGAAGCAGAATTTTCAGAACTCGAAGAATTCGTAGAACAGATGCGATTCGACCGACTCGGCGTCTTTATTTATTCTGTCGAAGACGGTACAACGGCGGTTTCGCTTGGCGACACGGTGCCTCGCGAAGAAAAACTCCGCCGCCAAGCACGACTAATGGAATTGCAGCGCGAAATTTCTTTCGAGAAAAATCAGGAAAAGATCGGGAAGAAAATTCGTGTACTTGTCGAACGCGAAGAGGATAGTGTCTATTTCGGACGCACTGAAGCGGATGCGCCAGAAGTCGATGCCGAAATAAAATTGGAGTCGGCTGAGCCACTATCGATCGGCTCATTTGCAGATGCCGTCGTTACTGCAGCAGAGGATTTCGATCTTATCGGACGTGTGGTATAAACTGGATCGGTTGATTGTTTTGTACAGCGTTCTTGCACTGTGCGGGCTCGCGCAAATTTCTTTCGCACAGGATTCGACGGTCGCCTTCAATCGCTTTCAGCATGAGGTTGTCTCATTTCGTTTGCCGAATACGACTGATAGCGTTCGTACCGATATTTATCTCGCCGTTCCATACTCGTTCTTATTTTTTCAGAATGCGGTCGATAAATATATTGCTGATTACATCGTAACCATAGAGATAAAAGATTCAGTCGTTGACAGCACGATCGTTTTTAGAAAACAGGAGAACAGCATTGTGCTGGCGACCGCCGTGATGGATAAACTCAAAGAGCTTGACCAGACGCGTGCTGATGCATCGCAGATCAGTATACACTTAGCGGCCGGCAGAACATACCGGATAGTCATTCATGTCAAAGACCGCACGAAGGCAGATTATGCAACGTCGGATTTTCTGTACCGGACTCGCTCGTTCCCATTAGCCGCTGCCGGACTCTCGATCAGTGATATTATTTTGTATCGCTCGAAAGCTGGTACGCGCATGACACCAAATATCGGCGACGACGGTTCGGAGCTTTCGCCCGAAGAGAGCGGTGCATTCTTCGAAATTTATAATGCGCCGCAAAGCACTCCGCTGTGGGTAACGAGCGTGCTGACCGATCAGAGCGGTGAAGAGATCAGTCGCACGACGAGTGTTTATGTTCCGGGCGGAAGGGCAAAAGAGCCGGTGTTTGCACCTATTATCGACGACGATCTCTGGACAGGTTCATATAATTTGCATACATTCGTCACAGAAAATGCCTCTGATACATCGCTTGATGTAAAAAAGCTGCAAACACGTGCGTTTGCACAATCGAATCATCCTCTGAAGGTCGCTTTTGGCCGAGGAGTACCGCTTGCGACGAACGATCTCGACGAATCGATCCAGCAACTGGCGTTGATCTCGTACGGGAATGCCTACGATTCTCTGATGAGCGCACGCACACCTGCGGAGAAACGACTTGCAATCAAACAATTTTGGGAAAAGACGAACCACTATCATAATCAGATCACAACGCGTCCGATGGATGTATTTTACCGCCGGGTGCGCTACGCGAATACGCATTTCTCACAGATGGGTCCCGGCTGGCGCACCGATCGCGGTAAAATATATATTATTTGCGGAGAGCCGTCGGCAATCGACCGAAGTACCTATTCGATCGGGCAAAAGCCCTATGAGATCTGGTCATATTACGACATCAATCAACGATATTATTTCGTCGATCAATTCCTTATTAACGATTATCGCTTGATGAATCAGATGATCCCCGTCGGTACGTTCTATTGGGATAGAGAAGGACAGTAAATAGATGCCGAATTATTGGCATTCATCTGATATAAAACTCAAAACTCGGCATTCTCATCTGGCAAGTTCGTAATTTCGTGCTTTGATCGACCGTTATCTTCTTGATGCAGCAACCATTTACGATTCTTACGCGCATATGTGCGAATTTTCCGGCGACAGAGATCGCTTCGCTTGCCGCGAAACAAATTCGCGCGTCGTTCAAAACGATGCAGGTCGCACAATATCCGATTGTCAGCGGAGAATCAGGTACGATGGAGCAGTTGGTCACAGCCACGCTCGGCTCGTTTCTTGAGGTCGAGGCGACGTCGGCAAGTGGTGAGCAACTCATCGTGCCGATCGGTTTCGCAGGCGACGGCGGGTCGGTCGGGGTGATCGAGACAATGCAGATCGCACGGCGGCCCGACGAGCCGTCGTTTGCCAAGAATGGCAGATCGAAACGGTCCGATCATCTTGGCTCGACATTCGGCATTGGCGAACTTATTCAGGATGTCCTAGATGAAGGCGCGCATTCGGTGTTGCTCGGTTGGGAAGAACCGCTCGCACGCGATGCCGGATTCGGAATGGCGCAAGCGCTCGGAGTGAAGTTCTTTAATGTGTCCGGGAAAGAGCTTGATTTTCGCGCAGGTGCTTCCCTTCGCAATGTCGCGTCGATTGACCTTTCAGCGAGACCATTTGAAATGCTTTCGGCTAAATTTTATCTGATGCGGTCGGAATCAATTCCTGCCCCCAAGCGAACACAACAGTTGAGCGTTGACGATCTTTTTTACGAGCAGGAGCTTGCGCGCATTTCGGAAATTATCCGCAAAGATCTCGGAGTGACCGTTCCACAGACCGAGATCGATTATAGCGGAAGCTGCATCGAATTTGGCGCCTCGTTATTTTTGAACGCCGAAATAAAAGACGGATATTCTCTTGCGTTCGAATTAGAGCAGCTCGAGATGCGCTTTGCCGCGAATATGGGAACAGCCGTGTTCTTCGCCGAGCAGCTCGAAGAGATTGCCAGTTCGCGTGCGCCAGCATCGTCCAAACAGGTAATGCAGTGGATCGAACAATATAATATTCCCACTGTTGTGATCACGAACCAGTCGTGCAAGCCGGCATCTGAAACAAAATATCGAAAGAAATTTCCGATGATCGAAGCCGTCTATTCGCTCGCCGATATACCGCTGTTCTTCGAGCCATTGGCTCCGGATGCCCCTGTCGCCGAACAACGCCGATACTTTGCTGCGCGCCTTGAAAAATTATTTATGCGCATCACTGAAGAAGCGGCGGTAAAAATTAAAATGAGAACTACCGTCGTCGTTCTTGTTTGCGTTTTGTCCGTTTTTACAACCACACCGTCATTCGCGCAAAATGTGTTCGATGATATTCGTGACATATTGATTGAAAGTGTTCTGCCGGGTGGGTATGTTGCCGGTGTCGAGATCAGGACGCTCATTAGATCGAACGCATGGCGAGAGTACCGCAAAACCGCAGATGACCGCGAAGCGACGAATGCGATCTATTCGCTTGCATATATACGGACAAGCGGGAATACCAAACGCGCTCTGTTTGCATCGGCGCTTGGTGTGCTCGATCACCGCACGGTCCCGATCCGTTTGCCGTTCGGCGGCGAACTTGATCTGCCGCTGACGCTTGAGAGCGATAAAAATTATAATGATCGTGTTTCCGAGCTGCCGGCGTATATTTATTCTGATTCAGTCAATGACCGGGATAAACTCCAACATTTTTTTTTCTCTGCATATTTTAAGAACTCTACGGGAATGAATTGGCTTGTAAAAACGCTTGGAAATCTTGTCGAGATCGGCGAGGATGCGTTCGTTATCGGTGGTGCGAACGATCCGCGCGATAAGCATGCGAATGCCGACGGGATTCGCTTCGGTGCAGCAAGCGATCCGAATATCGAACCAAGCGATTGTCTGACGCCGAACCCATAAGATGAGATATATGAAACAATTTTTGCATATCGTATACATTGCGCTTGCAATGACCGCGTTTGTTTCCTGTAAGGGAGTCGGCTTCCGGCAAATGGAGGGTGCGTCTGAAAAGGCAACGATCCAAAGCGCAAATGAAACACTGCAATCTATTGAGGTTGCACTCGAACGCTTTCATGAAATAAATCATCGCTATCCTTCGTCGAATGACCTGACCTTGTTCGATTCCATAAAAGATTTTTTTCTCATTCCGGTCGATGCTGCATATTTGTATCGCAACGAGAACGATCAGGCAACCTACATTGCCGTCGGCGGCAGGAGGAATAAGATCGTCTATCATTATCCGGCGACGCTTGGTTCGGGTGAATATACACTCTATTGGATCGGCCTCAACGGTATTGATGAAGAGGGCAGAGGCGACGATGTCTTTGCGATTCCGCCGAGCTCCGGCAAGCAACTTTCACATCAGATCTTCGTTAACTTTCGTGAAGATAGCGCGAAAGTCGAGTTCGTGATCTCTGCAACGGGTGGTGATGTCAAGCGTGACAGTGTGATCTTCAGTGTGCGAAGCGGCAAAAACATTCTCTATGCAGATGAGTGGTCACTCGGAGCGTATGTCGCGAACCGGCCTGAACTTTCCGACCGTGAACGCCAGGAAGTGCTAAATGCAGAGTTCGACCGGTTCTTGCGGGTTTCGCATTTTAATCGAGCCGATTCGCTCGCAAAAGATCCTGGATCGCTCTTGACGCGGCGTATCGACTCGAAAGATTTTACCGACCTCGAACGTGCGAATCTTCCGGTCTTTACTTATTTTTCAGCGTCTGAAGGTGCGAAGGCGATCTATTGGAATGTTCGCGAACGTAAAATATCCGTCATCGGACTCTCTTCGTGATGATCCATTTCCTTTGGCTCGTCCTCATCACAGCGCATTCGTTTGCACTGCAATCCGATTCGAGTATTTTTTCGAGACATAAACCATTCGGTTCGGTGCTCAGGACCGTTCGTGATTCTGTGCGTATGACCGACGATTCGAGTTATCAAACATTACAGATCGAAACAACAAAATCAAGGCGATTCGATAAGATCAATGTACGGTTCGGAATTTATCAACATGGTAAGCGGCTTTTTTCGGACAGGTGGAATGCATCGACATATTTCGATAAAAAAGATCGGTTACCCGATTCTGTTAAATGGCATCAACTTGAATATCTTCTGAAAGTTTTTTTCATCAACCAAAATTTCACGATGAGCGGCGACGATTCGCTCAAAGATATCATCGAACGTGCGCACAGTGCAGATATTCGTCTGGGCAGTGACGACGCACGGGAGTTCGAGGCATCACCTCACAAGATATTTTCCGTGTACGGCGGAAGAGACCACCTGTATGCGCTTACCTGGTTGTCTTCGAAAAAGAAATTTATGAAAGTGTGGAAGAATTGAATCTTGTAGTGTTCGTTTTTGGCTAATATGTACTACGCTTCCAATTTCGGCAGCAATGCATTGCATACTTCGTTTGAAGAGGAGATCCGCGCGCGTGTTGCTCGCGGCGATACGCAAAGTGTGCTCTATATTGTACCAACCGGAGCCCAGTCGCGCGATCTCATTAATCGTATTACCTCGTCGATGTCCTCACAAGCGTTGATGCTGCCGGATATTCTGTCGCTCGGTGAATTTATTTCTCGTATGCGGTATGCCGTGCGTCCGGAACTTGAGCTTATTTCCGCATCGCAATCGGCAGCGCTCATCGAACTTTCGATCCGTGAACTTTTTCATCGCGATGAACTTCACTACTTCGAACAACGCGCGAATTCCGGTGCGAGCGTTCCGCTATTCCAAGGCACGTTCGATGAGATCGTAGAGTCGGTTAACGGATTAAAAGAGAACGGCATTACACAAGAGGCGCTTGCCGAATTGGTTGCTTCTTCAAAAGAGGATACTTCCGAGCGGCGCAAACTCCGGGATATTACTGCCATCTATGGTGAATATAACAAAAAGCTCGGCAACAGGCTCATCGATCAATATGGTCAATATACTGTATTGACACATGCGCTCGGTTTACCGGTCACGCCTTCGGATGTTTCGAAAATAGCTGACATCACCAAGTCGGTTTATTCGGCTTTTCCGGCTGTTACCGATATATTTATCGCACCTTTTGTACAGTTCGCCGAACCGGTGAAGCAGCTTCTTCTTGCACTTGGCGGCATTGGTAGATTGCATGTCACGTTCGCACTCGATTACGAGCCCGGCAATCAGGATCTGTTTCGAATCCAAGGAGAATTTGCACAACTACTCGATGATCGTCATTATACCACAATAAAACTTACTGAGAAAGAGCAAACAGAGTGTTCTGCATTTCAGGATCATCTTCGCAGATCTCTGTTTATGCGAAGACCGCGAGCCGGAATGTTCGACGCGACAAAATTTATTCAGGAATATAAAGCTCCCTCGATCGACGATGAAGTGCGGGAAACGGCACGGCGGATAAAAGAATTGATCGGATCGTCGGATACGGCGCCCGATTACGTATCGATCGCCGTTGCTTCGACCGATCAAGAATCATATGCACCTGTTGTTCGCTCGATCTTTTCAGAATATGGCATTCCGTTCCAGCTTACACAGCGAACAGCTCTTTCTGCCACACCGATCTTTCAGGCGTTCGAGTATCTGCTCGAACTTGGGCTGTATCGCCTGAGCCGGCGCAGGGTTCGGTCTGTACTGCAATCCCCGTATTTTTCACTCGCAGTTGCCGATCCGCAGACACTCATCACGGTCTTGCATCGTGAACATCTTCCGCAGGGTGCTGCCGACTGGCATTCCGATCTTCGCGAACTTGCCGAGGATCTTGACACGCAACTTTCGCTCGAATTCGAAGACGAACTCGAACGCCGAAAAATCGAACGATCGCGCGACGAGCTTCTTGGAGCCGCTCGCGATATTCTTGCGATCGAACAGCTCATCGAACGCTTGCAGCTCGGACGAACACCGAAAGAATTCGTACAGCAGATAAACGACCTTCTGAAAGAACTTGGTATGCTTGAGCATATTCTTTCGGAAGCTAATGCAATGCTTCGTTCGGGAGAACTTGAAACGGAAACGCGAAGCTACACAGCGCTGATGAATATGCTTGATGAGCTTCTGACGATCACCGACACGCTCGGCCTTGCGCAGAAAAAGCTTGGGATAGGATTCTATCTCGAACGCATCCGCACTGTAGCGACCCGCACGCGCGTCGCCGGCCGCGCCGAACCGGGAAGCTCTGTTCTGGTGACATCGCTCGATCAACTGTTCGGCAACGAATACGAACATTTGTTTTTGCTGGGGTTCCGCGACGGATTATTTCCGCTCGCATACCGAAAGTCACTCTTCACTCCTACCGAACATTCGAAAACGCACGATGCGCACTTAATTGAGCAGCGGTATTTTTTCTATCAAACGCTTTGCACGCTTCGCGGGAAATTATTTATCGGCTGGCATAACGGTGCCTCGGATGGCTCACGAATCTATAACCGTTCGACTGCGCTTGATGCGCTTCGAAGAACAGTATCGCTATCAGAAGCAAAGACCGATGAACGCTCGCTCTTTTCACCGAATGAATTTTACAAAGCAAGCGCTCAAAAAATAAATTGGTCGTCTGTGTCGGAGGTGTCATCTCTCACGGAAAAGGGAGAATCAGCAGGTATGAATGCCGATACTCTTGTGAGATTAAAAAACGTTCAACCGTCACTCATCGAGATGGAGCATACTCGACGTGATAAGAGCGAATCAGTCTATTCGGGCGTGATGCAGCCTGATGAGCTTAGCGATGAAGAGCGCAGATGGCTCGATGCGTATCGTGATAACGTGTATTCGATCACTCAGCTCGAAACGTATGCTGCTTGTGGCTTTAAATACTTTTGCAAATACGTACTCGGCATTAATGCCAATGAAGGTGAAGCAGAGGACGGGCTTGATGCTTCGGAGCAAGGATCGATCTTGCATAATGCTCTGTATAAATTACTCGAACGATTCAAAGAGCGTGGTCTGGATATTCGCAGTATGGGAGACTCGGCGCTGCTTGCATCGCGTGAGATCATGAGCGAGATATACCCCGAATCGGAACTCGCGCGAATGCATCCGTTTGCTCGTCTTGACAGAACCCGTCTGCTTGAATCCGCCGACGGCGGCACTAGTGTGATCGAACGATTTATTGCTGCTGAACAAGAATCTGCAATAAGAGATATTACCACTCAGCCACGATATTTTGAACTTGTCTTCGGTTCGAAAAGCGCACACGCCCGCGATGACTACCCCGACCCCGTCCCGCCGGTTGAGATCGGCGGCGTTAAATTTCGGGGCAAGATCGACCGGATCGATATGGATGACAGCGGAAATTTTGTCGTCGTTGATTATAAATCGGGGCGTGCCGCAGCGCCTGGTGATATTGATGAGGGGTTGTCGCTGCAGCTTCCGTTGTACCTTCGCATCGCAGAAGATATTTTGCGTGCGCATCTCGGCGACGAAGCGATTCGCGGTGTCGGCGGACTCTATCAACTGGTCAAAGCTGAAGGAAAGCAGCGTGAATTTCGCTTCATACTTGACGAAGCGAAAGACAACGGCTGGGTCGAGGGCACGGGTGTAAAAAAGCATTTCAAGAGCAGGGAAGAGTTTGAAGATTTTATTGACGGAATCGTTTCTTTTGCAAAGAATTATGTCGAAGGCATTGCCGGCGGCAAATTCCGGCTTGTTCGCTCCGACCGCCGCAATACAAGCTGCCGCAATTGCGAATATCAGTCTGTTTGTCGGGTTGCGCAGGCCGAGGCGGACGGCGTGCTTCCACAATAACAGTGTCAGGTGTTAGCCGTCAAGTGAGTCTTATATCGGTCGGATAGATGTTTGTTTCTAGGCGTTAGCTATAGGTGATAATACAAGGCAATTTTTTGGCATTATTTTTGGTTCATAACTCCTTGTAACTTTCACCCCAAACCTGTGTTTTCCAAAATTATAGGGAGAGTAGTGCATAATGGACAAATTTAACCGAGTTGTGTCAGTTTTGTGGACAGTCGTAGTCCTGATCGTTCTTGGGGCCACTGCGTTCGGGCAGCAGGTCCAGTCAGTCGACGAGGGATTGTTCGTTCGTTCGACAACACCGGTATCGAATAACGGTGCTCCATTTCCTTCGGCTGCAGGCTTCTTTACGATCAATCAAAATATGCTTATAAGCGCGGCGCGCTTCGAGCCACCGATTTATCGGGTTACAAATTTTCCGCTTGGCAGTACGCTTGTTAATCTTGCCGTTAGTCAGTTCGATGTTCTTACCCGCGATGCGAAGATCAGCGCCCGCACTGCTGCAGGTGATGTCCCGATCAAACTTCCGCCGTATGTGCTGCTTCGCGGCGAAGTCGAGAATATGCCCGGTTCTCACGTCTACATTGCTGTTTTTCCGAGTTATGCCCTTGGGTACATAGAGGTCCCGCTTGCTGGCGGAACGACTGAGCGCTATTTGATCCAGCCCGTAAACCAAAGTATGAGTGAAGGCACGCCTTCGATGATCTGTTACCATCAGGATGCGATTGATCTCACCAACGATACTTATTCAAAATGGACGTGCGGCACGGAAGATTTTGCCGGTAACTTCAAGAATCTTCATACGCTCGAGTCAGACATCAGTAAGCGGGTCAGCCCGAAACAAAATCCGCTGGTGCAATCGAAGACCGTTCGAATGATGAAGATCGATCTCGAATGCGACTACGATTATTTCCTTGATTTTCAGACGCGCTACCCTTCTGCTTCTGCCGATTCGCAGGCAAGCATGGGTTTGCAATATGCCGTCGCGACACTTGCGGCATCGAGTGATATTTATGTTCGCGATCTCAGCGGCGCTCAGGTTGCTTCGTACCTGCATATCTGGACAGTGACCGATCCGTGGCCAAGAACGACGACGCAGGAAATGCTCGGGCCATTTAGCGATTATGGCTCATCGTCGCTTGCCGATGACGGCCGCGCCGGTGCGATATTACTTTCCGGTGTCAACAGTATCGGTGGCTTGGCGTGGCTCGGTACGATCTGCCAGGAGGCTCTCGGTGGTGGAGGCGAAGGCGGCTACTGTGTCTGCGGAACGGATAATGTATATTCATATCCAAAAGACGGATTTATCTGGGACGTCGATGTCGTCGCTCACGAATTCGGCCATATCGTCGGCGCACTGCATACGCATAACTGTTCGTGGAATCCGGCGATCGATTCGTGTGTCGCGGCTGAAGGTGGTAGCTGCTATTCAACACCTGTTCCGACGCTCGGCACGATCATGAGTTATTGCCATCTGACGACCAAAGGTGTGGCACTGAAATTCCATCAACGTCAGATCCCTGATATGACCCAATGGATCGATCAGTCAAGCTGTTCGATACCTGAACAGCTGCCGCTTGCTAATGCAGGTCAAGATCAATTTATGTGCGGCTCGGATTCGGCTATCATCAGTGGTTCCGGTACTTCCGGCAATCCTCCGTATTCATATTCCTGGCGTGCACTGCCGAATACACCGGTTTCTACGAACCCGACGTTTACGGTCAAGCCGTTCAAGACAACGTCGTATGTCCTGACGCTCACTGATGCGAACAGCCTTCGTACCTATGATACGATGGTTGTCGTCGTTGATAACGTCAAAGCAAATCCAGGTCTTGGTCAGGTTATTTGCGGACCGGGGACTGTCCCGCTTTCCGGTTCGTCAACCGGCGGAGCCGGCGTTCTGCCGAGTTCGTATAAATATAAATGGACAGATAAATCTACCGGCACTGTCGTCAGCACGCAGCAATCGTTCAGCCCGGCGGTCAATCAAACGACGACCTATACGCTGAAAGTCACAGACTCCGTCGGTTGCTCAAACTCTGCAGATATTGTCGTTACTGTCACTACAAAGCCGCAAGCGTTGCTTACGCCTGCCGGAGCAAGTACGATCTGCGACGGTGATACAGTTACTTTTGATGCGGGAGCAGGATTCAAGCATTATATATGGTATCGTGACGGGAAAAAACTTCTCGATACATCGGTGCAATTTTTTCATACAATGACGGCCGGTGTGTATACGGTCGTGGTCACGAATCCCGGTATCGGATGCTGGGACAGCTCTGCTGCAACGACGGTGACGGTTGATTCGAAGCCGCTTGTGCCGACGATTTCGAAACAAGGTGCGACATTGACGTCCTCCACCGATCAGTCATATATAGCCTATCAATGGTTCAAAAACCAAAAACCGATCCCCGGTGCGACAAACTCGACTTACAATGCTACGACGATTGGTGCATACTATGTTCAAGTGACCGGTACGAACGGCTGTAAGTCTCGTTCGACTTCCGTGCAGATCACGAGCGGCGTTCCTTCTGCAGAACTTGATGAGCATATTGGTGTCTATCCGAACCCGGCAACGAGCCAGATCGTCTTCGAGTGGAATGACGTCACTGCGCATTCGCTTTCACTCATGATCACCGATCTTTCCGGCAAAATGCTCTATAATTCTATCTCGAATACCGTCGCTTCATCAGGAGCTTTCTCGATCGACGTTCATTCGCTTGCGGGAGGAACATACTTCCTGCACTATAACTTTGACGGGACGGAATCGGTCAGGAAGTTCGTCAAACAGTGATGGGTTTTGTGCAACCCTACACTTCAATAGGATAGGAAATAGTTTTCCATATTGCAGCCCCCTCTTTCGATAAAGAGGGGTATTTTATTTTCTTTTTTTTCAAAATTACGGAACAGTCGGAACCAAATCGTTGTAATTTGCCTAAAGAAACGCAAGAGTTAATTACTTATTAAGAACAGACTGATCTATGCTTTGGACACCTGAGCTTGCTCAATATCTTGAAGATGCACCCTGGCCTGCAACGCGCGACGAACTGATCGATTATTGCGAACGGATCGGCGCCCCGCCGGCGGTCATCAAAAATCTTCAGGAGATCGAAGACCAAGACGAAGTCTTCGAATCGATCGAGGAAGTATGGCCTGATTATTCGTCAGAGACGGATGAATTTTATTACGACGACGAATTGAACGAGTATTGATAGACCCACAGTCGAGGCTGAGATCCGTGGGCGACGTGAGTCGCTCGCGGCGGAGCGCCCGTTCCAGACTGCCGCACCCGCTGCAGTTATTTCCAAAACTACTTTTTATTGTACTGCTCGTTGCTGTCGCAGGGCCGTCGTTCGGGCAATCGTTTATTGAACTAGAAAAAAACCGAAAACGGGAGATCGTCGATGTCCGCTTCGAAGGCAACCGTTCGCTTTCGACTCCCGAACTGCAGAGCATCGTGGCGACGCAGGCACCAAGTTGGCTGAGCGGGCTTAGTTTCCTCAGTTCGAGCCTCGGTCCGCAATTGGTTGACCCCGAAGTACAGGGCGAAGACACGGTGCGATTATTCGTTTATTATCGTAATCGCGGATTTCTCGATGCACATGTGAGCTGCGCATATCGTGATGTTCCGTCAACCGTTGAAGCGTGGCAAAATGTCGTCAAACACAACGCGTTGCTTGCCGCCAACGAAAAATCGAAGCTTCCGAATATTCAAGACACTGTAATCTTCCGTGTTTCCGAAGGGACGCCATATACCATCAATTTCTTCTCGTTCTCCGGTCTTGAAAACCTGCCATCTGATCTGTTGCAGCAGGTTAATAAAGAAACGGTCCTGAAGAAGGGCACTACGTATTCGGCAGATAAATTCAATCAGGAGCGGCTTCGCGTCGAGACTATTTTACGTGAGAACGGCTACGCGTTCTTCACAACGCCGCGCGATTCGCAGATCGTCGTCAAACATCCGCTGACGCATACGACGGATATCAATATGACATTCCATACGGGTCCGCGGGTTCGTAACGGTATGGCGCATATTTATTACGACTCGGCATATCAAGCACGCGGGACGGTCAGGCCGTCGGTCATTATGCGGCAAATATCTCTCGATTCGGGAGCGTGGTTCCGCTACTCTGATCTGGCAGCCACCGAACGTGACCTCGGGCGGCTTGGCACATTCGAATTATATAAAGTCGATCTCGACACATCGGGATTCGCCGGGCATTCGGATTCGATCAAAGAAGGTACCGCAGTGCCTGTTTCAATTTTTCTACGAATGCGTTCGCTTGCCGAATTGACGCCAGGTATTTTTCTTGGTTCCGGCGGGATCAAAGGCGTTGTTTTTGGCGGCAGCCTTGCGCTGACACATCACTCGATCTTTGGCGGCGCAGAAAATGCGACGATCCAAACAGAGTATCAGCCGCTGCCGACATCACAGCTTCGGTGGAGCCTCGGCGGTCAGCTCGTCTTTCCGTATGTCGGATTTAAAAAAGTGCCGCTCATTCTTTCGGCAAACTTCGTCACCAACGAATTAAAGAACGAGTATAAAGAGCAGATCTACGAGGCATCGGTCGGGTCGAATATTTTACTGTCCGCACCGACGATCAAACCGCGAGTAGTACTTGTGCCGGATATCAGTTTGGAGTATGTCCGGCGAGATATTTCCGATACGACGTTCTTTATGACTACGAGTATACTGACCAAGCGCGAGCAGTTCAACATTCCGCTTTCCGTGAATTTGTCATTCGATTGGTCGAACGATCTGCTTAATCCCTCAGCCGGGTCGATCGTTGCCTATACAACGCAATTTGCTTCGCCGGTGCTTTCGAAGATATTTCCTACGCGGCTGCCGAGTGCGGCATATTGGAAAAATACGCTCCAATTAAAAACATATATGGATGCCAGCAGAAATGCGACGAGCATTTTTGCATTTCGGTTGTCCGGCGGAGTAATTACACTCTTCAGTCCGGAAGACACGTCCCGCGATATTTCGTTCGAACGCCGATTTTACGGCGGCGGTACGAATTCGCTTCGTGCCTGGGGATCACGAGGCATTCTTGTTTCACGTGATACGCTTGCGACGCGACCTCAGACCGGCGGTTATAAATCATTCGAGGCGAACATCGAATGGCGGTATGCGCCGTTTCAGTATTATCCCGCCCCGTTCACTGCATGGGAAAGTTTCTTCAGCGATATGCGGATCGCGTTCTTTGCCGATGCAGGTAATGTGTGGGATCGGGATGTCCCAATAACAATTAGCACGATGGCACTTGCTGCTGGTGCGGGTATTCATTACACGACGCTCTTCGGTGTCTTTCGTTTAGATTTCGGTTTGAAAATGTATGATCCGAACCCCTCGTCAACAAGCGGGCTCATTCCTGCGGATGCAAGCGGGAAATTTTTGTGGAACCGAGGCAAATTTAAATTCTTCGATGTCTGTACGGTCCAGCTTGGTTTCGGACAATCGTTCTAAACGTCCATTATTTACCGAGCTTCCATATCTCACACGGAAAACCGCCGTCTTGAAAACGCATAACAAGACTGTCTGTCGGTGCGATCTGATGGGCTCCGTCGATCAAACCATGAAAGCGGTCGACATCCATTGAAGTCTGAAGAAATAAATACTCGTTCCCCGCGCTTCGGGACGAATCAAGCTCTTGGCGTAGTATCGTACTGTCTTCGAGATATGCAAGATGAAGATCGTGTCTGCCAAGTGTCTGAAAATACGCACGTACAAAACCTTGCGGGAATGTATGCTGTGCATACAGTTTATAAGTGTCATCCATTGATGTGATCTCATTCTCGCTTGACATCCCATATAGTGCCGGCCCGGTGACGGCAACGATGGCATCGGTCGGCAGCAGCCGTGCCATCGATTTGATCGCGTCGTTTGCGTGGATCCTGCTTGTGCGGACATCAAGTAATAACTGCTCCTTGGCCCGAAGTTTTGGCAGCAGAGCAAAGAATATAATAACTGCAATGCCAATAGTGCCGGATACGATACCAATACGTAATAATTTATTCGGCGTCGAAACAAGAAATGTATTTATCTCATAAAAAATAATGCTCACTCCTGCGCCGCCGATAACGGAGAATAGAAATGTCAGCTCCGCGATCTGGGTCTTTACCAACATGATCGTAATGAGCAAAAAGCCGATGTTTATCATAGCGATCAGCGCGAACAAGGAGAGAAATGACATTCGCGTTGCACGGTTCGATCCCTGTAAAGGGAATAAAAAGAATGTGACCAAGAAAAACAAGATCAGAACCGGCTTCGATACGACCCATAGTATTATGCCCACGAAGAGGAAGATGCAGCAATAAACGAGTCGTCTCTTCGGTAGTTTTGCCGTGTTAGCGGTGATAATACCGAAAACAGCTGCAAGCATATAGAGTAGGAACGGGAATTGGCAAAGTGTTTCGGTGTAATATCTGATCCGGTCTTTCAGAAAGAACATCATTTCGTCATGAGGCACCGCCGTGAAATGAAAAAATCTTGTCGATGCCGCGTTCGAGAGAAAGAATTGATTGACAGAGATCAATATAAAAATTACGTACGTTGTTGTCCAAGTTATGCGGCCATTCTTTGTAAGTTTTTTTATTCCCCGTTTGAATTTTTTCCAACGAAGAAAAATCGCACCGATCCAAACGCCGTGAATAAGCAGAACGGATGGCTCTTTCGTCAGCACGGCAAGAATACCAACGAGATTGGCAATAACCCACGTCGATAGTTTTGGTTCTTCGATCGCGCGCAGGCCGTAATACCAGGCCATCGCACAGAACATCATCTCAAGAGCATAGGTCATATCCGAAAACCAGAAAAGGATATTGAGTATCGGCAGGAATGCAAGCCAATACCAGATCGCACTGATCTCGAGCGCAGATTTTTTTTCTGAAATAAATCGGGCGGTAAGACCTGTAAATGCGATCGCTGCAAAGAACGAGCCGACAAGCACAAAATGCCAGACCCAATAATGTTCTGTCCCGACGATGTGAGTCAAAAGCCAAAAAACGATCGCAATGACGGGGCGGAAAGAAAGAAATATCTCACCACTGTTCGGGCTTAGGGCGTCGAGCAGCGAATGATGATCCGCCCATTGCATATATAGCACATCGTCCATTCGGAATGGCATTCCGTAACGAGTGAGGATTACGATAAGGGCAACGACGGCTGCGACGGTAAGCAGAATGTCGGGTATGTTCTTTCGACGAAAGAATGATGGCATGTACTTTGGAGAAATTCTATTTGCGGTATTGTGTCGTATCGACCGGGATCGTCGAACCGGATGATGGCGGCGGTGGCGGAGTCACCGGGATCGCATTCATTTTTTCGACGGGCACAACGCCAACACCGTACGTTCGCACCATTCTTGTCCCAAGAAATAAAGTGATGACCAGACAAAAGACTGTAATTACTTGCAATGTCAGATATGCGCCCTTGAGACCGGCTCCGCCTTCAGCAGAAGTAAGTTTTTTTGCGAATGACATCCGAAAAATAACGAGTACCAGCACTGCAACTGAAAAAACAATGCCCAGTGTCTTATGGAACATTGCACTGGTGACAGCTTCGGATGTGACGTGGTCGGATGCTTCTGCGCCGAAACCGGTCAAGAGTGAAATAAGCGCAAAGAGGAAACCGAGCCTGAGGCTGTTCCAGCCATAGCGCATGGCGCCGTCATTCTGCTTGCCCCGTCCGGTAAGCTCGAAAATAATCCCGAGCGTCACGAGCGCGACAGTAAAATAATTTGAAACAGTATGAAGTTCGCCGATAGACATAACAACAACAGTTAATGAAGACAGGAAAATAGCTAAACACAAGGAAAGAATCCGTAAATTTTGGGAGTAGTGTTCTGTTGGCAGTGGCCGGTGACCAGTTGATGCTATGACTACTTCGCAATTTGTTCGTAGCAATGATGGTTACTAGTGGTACTATATTTACTGACTACTGATCACCGACCACTGACCACTATTCATGCAGTCTGTATCAAAGTTGACGTTCTTTTCTCTCTACGCGACGATCTGCCTTATCTGGGGATCGACGTGGCTTGTGATCCGCCTTGGCACGGACGCTTCGCTGCCCCCGTTCGCTGCGGCAAGTATGCGTTTTTTTTTAGCGACGACCCTTCTATGGTCGTTCGTTCTTTATAAAAAGATTGCTCTTCCGCGCTCACGGTCGTCGTGGGGCGCTGTCATCCTGATCGGGTTTCTGACCAATGGGCTGCAATTCGGCATCGTTTATTGGGCTTCACGCTTTATCCCGTCAGGCCTCGAGGCGGTGATATTCGGTACAATGCCGCTATTCACGGCAGTGATCGCTCATTACCATTTACCGGGTGATCATCTGACACGTACGCGGATCACCGGCATTATTATTGGTGTGATCGGTATTGCAACGATCTTTCTTCCACAGTTCAGCGAAGTTCGAGGCGAAGCACTCGGTCCAATGGTGTTGATCGTCATTGCGCCAATGCTCGGGGCTGTCAGCGCAGTGATCACAAAAAAGAAAACGCACGACATTCCTGCGGTGACGTTAAATGCGGTCACGACGGTTGTCGGAGCTGTCCTGCTTGGGATCGTTTCCCTTGCCAGTGAGCCACTTGAGAAAATTCAACTGACACAAGCCCAAATCGGGCCGGTACTCTATCTCGCAATTATCGGGACCATCGTTACATTCGGCATTTATTTTAAGTTGATCAAAATGACATCGGCAGTAACAATGAGTTTTGTTTCCGTTATTACGCCTGCAATTGCTGTAATACTTGGCTGGATCGTCCTCGGAGAAAAATTAGATGCTTATGAGATATCCGGCTCCACGCTCGTGCTTGTCGGGACGGCGATCTCATTGCGGATGTAGAGGCGAGGCATGCCTCGCCCCTACGCTCTATATGAATCTGTAGCCGCTGTCAGCGCAGAACTGATCTCTTCTTCGAACTGCGAATGACCGGAACGCGGGCAAACGACGAGCTTCGCGTTTGTCAATTCTTTTTTCAGATCGAACGCATTCTTGATCGCACAGATAACGTCATAACGTCCATGGACGATCGTTGTCGGGATATGTTTGATCTTATGTACATCGCGAAGCAGCTGTCCTTCTTCAAGGAAGCAGCGGTTCTTGATGAAGTGGCATTCGATGCGCGCAAAGTTAATCGCGAATTGGTCTTCTGTCGGACGCTCGGTTGTGACGAGTTTGATGATTGACCACTCCCAACCCGACCAACATCTTGCCGCTTCGAGCATCGCCTTTTTATCACTTCCGGTGAGAACGCGGTAATAAGCCTCAGTCCACGATTCGTTTTCTTTTCGCGTTACGCCCTTAGAAAACTTTTCCCATTCGTCAGGATAAATTTCGCTCGCGCCATACTGATAGAGCCAATCATTGTCGAGATCGCGCGAGAGAAATATTCCACGAAGCACAAGATGTGTTACTCGTTCGGGGTATTTTTCAGAATAACTTAGCGAAAGCGTCGAACCCCACGAGCCACCAAAGACGAGCCATTTTTCAATGCCAAGGTGTTTGCGAAGTTTTTCGATATCTTCAACGATATTCCACGTATCGTTTTCTTCGAGCACTGCCAGCGGCGAACTCCTTCCGCAGGCGCGCTGATCGAAGAGGACAATACGATATTTTTTTGGGTCGAAAAATCTCCGCATATCCGGCGAGCACCCCGCTCCGGGACCCCCATGCAGCACCACCGCAGGCTGTCCATTTGGGTTACCGACTTCTTCGTAATATAATGTATGAATATCGGACACTTTCAGGTGCCCTGAGTTAAACGGTTCGATCTCGGGATACATTAGTGGTTATAAGTACTAGGTGTTAGGGAAATTATTTGTTCTAACGTCAATTAACTTACGATGAGTGCCGTCGGTTCACCTAACCCCCATCACCTAACACCCAACCCCTAACACCACTCCCGGCACGTAACCACTCCCTATCCTGTTACGTACACCCACTTATAAAAAGCGGTGTTCATTGAAAATTGGGGGTGCATTGGATTCGACGGGGGGCGGATGCTTCGAGCGTCGCGATCCGGGTGGTGTATGGAACATCCGTAAACAAGACCATACGCGGCTTAACTGCCGACTATAGCTATGCAATGGCTGCCTAAGCTCGGCGTCCTCGTGACGCTTTGATGCTGTTCCTCACTTCGGTGAGGGGGTGCCCATCCGCAACACTTCTTAGAACGAACGAGTGTTGATCACGG
>DASQGZ010000044.1:0-17452 GCA_035632315.1 Kapaibacterium sp. (SeqCode)
GCAAGTATATCGACATTTAATGCCTTCACGTCGATCGGCACGACGCCTGCCGCTTGGTAGGAATCCACCATCACGAGCGCGCCGACCGAGTGCGCATGATCAATGATGGTTTTAATATCCTGCAACGCGCCGCTCCGGAAATAGACATGGCTGATCGGAACGATCAATGTTTCTTCATCGATCGCCGCACAAATTTTTCCGGCATCGATATGAATGCCGTCATCGCTCTTGACAAGATGAATTCGCGCTCCATATTTTTGCCAACCATGCCAAAGATAGCTGATCGTCGGGAAATGCAGATCGGTGTAAACGACTTTATTTCGTTTCCCGGTAAAGTCCAGGCAACTTGCGATAAGTGCGCTGCCGACCGTCAAGTTATGAATGAGCGTTACATCACCTGCTTCGGCGCCGATAATCTTTGCAAATAAGCCGCTCACCGTATCGACCAGCGGAAACCACGAGTGCCATGCTTCGACCCCGTCGGTCGCCCACTCATGCGTATAACGCATCAGCTCGGCCTCCGCTTCACGTGGCATTGCGCCAAGCGAGTTCGAGATCATATAACACGACGTTTCGAGTATCGGAAAATGCGAGCGGTATTTTGAAACGAGTTCGTCCATTTATATATAAAGCCGAAAAGGCAAAATTACAATAGCATCAGGTCTTCGTCTTTGCGTTCGTGCCGCAGCAGCCATTCTTTGCGCCATAATCCGCCGCCATATCCTGTCAATTTTCCATCGGAGCCGATGACCCGATGGCATGGAATGACAATAGAAATGGGGTTCTTTCCGTTCGCCATCCCGACAGCGCGGATCGCCTTTTCATCGCCGATCTTGCGCGAAACGTCAAGATACGAAACCGTTTTGCCGTATGGAATATCAAGAAGAGAATTCCACACTTTCTTTTGAAATTCCGTTCCGTCGGGAGCAAGCGGAAGATCGAATGTCTTGCGAATGCCTGAAAAATATTCCATTAATTGCTTTACAGCTTCATCTATAAGCTTCGACGAACTGGTTGAAATAACCTCACTTTCCTCGAACCAAATAGAAGTGATTGCTTCATCGTTCGCGGTGATAAGTATTGTTCCAAGTGGAGATGTTATCGTTGACTGAAGCATTGTTTTAACGGCGGCAGATCGTGGCATCGCTCACTTATTGTCGATCAAACAAGCGGCATACCGGATCATTTTGCGAGCTGCTCAAGGTATTTTTTGATGAGGGTTTGATAATCTTTTGAATAGACGCTGCCATTCGATCTGAGCATATCGTCACGGAGCGCTCGTTTAGCATCATCAGAATTCAGATCGAGTTCCGGCGGTGAACCACGCTGTACGTCTTCGGCAGACTTCGATTCCCGTTCTTGTTCTTTGTCGCGTTCGTGAACCGATCGTTCGGCCTGAAGCAGTTTCGATAAGATACGCTCCTGACGCTGGATCGTTTCGGGATGAATTCCCTTCGAACGCATTTGCGTGATAGCATCCTGCATCTCATCGGCAAGTTTTTTCAGGTCTTCCGCCGCTTTGCGATTTGCACCTTGCGCCTCTTTCTGTTCATTCGCAAGATCTTGCAGCGATTTCTGTACTTGTCCTTGCTCTGCTGCCATACGGGCAAGCTGCGATTGCTGCTGCTGCATCTGTTGCTCGGCTGACTGAGCGCCTCCGCCGGAGTTCATCATCTGCTGAAGTTTGTCGTTGATGCCTTGCTGTTGGGCGGCGAGCTGATTGATCTGGCTCAGGAACTGCTGCATCGCGCTTCCGCCTCCGCCGCTCATCGGATCGCCGGAGCCGTCGCCGGGATTTGTACCCGGGTTCGGGCAAGAGCCGTTACTCGGCAATTGCTTCATCGCATTCATCGCTGATTGCACCTGCTCGGAAAGTTGGTTCAGCGACGCCATTGCTCCTTGCGTATTCTGTACCGCATCGTTCTGATTGCGTTCGCTCATTGCATCGAGGGCACGCTGCATATTATTAAATGCTTCGCCGAGCGATTTGCCCATATCCGCTGTGACCGAAGGCGAGCGTTGTGCAAGCTGGAACAGATCGCTCGCTGCATTACCGAGTTCTTCTTTTCGGTCGGATTGGTCGTCGGCATAATTACGAAATACATTCGATTGCGGCTGCGCCGACATCGACTCTTTCTTCAATTGCTCTTCGGACTTCGATAAGCGATTCATCTCGTCGCGGAAATTCTTCAGCTCGGCGAGCGTACGCTGGCGTTCGTTCTGTGCGAGTTTTTGCTTGAGCTGCGAGAGTTTATTGCGCGCGTTCTTTGCCTTTTGAGATGCATCGCGGCTCTGCTGCGATGCCTGCTGGTGCTGCCTGTTCTGCATCGACTGCTCGGCATCCTGCATTGATTTTTCGAGCGACGGATCGTTCAGCGCTTCCATCGCATCTTTTGCTTCTTCGGGCGCTTGCATCTGCTCAGGAAGTTTTTTCATATCCTTTGCAAGGTCTTTCGATTCTTGCTTCATCCGGTCGAGCTCGTTCTCGGCATCTTTCTGTTTACGCTGCTGCATCGATTGTTGCTCCGGCGTCTGGCGATCGGGATGCTGCGCCGCTGCGTTCTCTTCGTCAGCACGCTTATCTTGATCTTTCGCGAGTTCGTCAGAGCGTTTCATCAGCTGATCGACCTTCTGCTCGGCTTTTATCTTATTTAATATGTTTGCCGTGCGTTCGAGGGATTTTTTGAATTGATCTTCGTTGAACTGAAAATCTTTCATCGCTTTTTCCATCGCTTTCGGATCGACGCCCTTCATCGCATCGTGCAGTTTTTGCATTGCGGCATCAAGCTCCGGCGTTTTGATCTCGTCAAAAAGCTTTTGCAGCTCCATATACTTTTCCATCGTCTCCGGAGTCAGCGCATGCTGTTGGTTGAGCTGATCGGTCATTTGCTCAAGCTGTTTTTTGACGTCTGCGACGCGATTGTTCAGCTCTTCCTGCCGCTTCAGCATTTGCTCGGCATCTTTATTATGCGAAAAATCCTGCTGCTTCTTCACGATCTCGGATGTCGGGGTCTGTTTCATTTGGTTGACGGCTTCGTCAACTTTCTTTTTCAGTTCTTCGGCATCCTGTTTGATCTCGCGCAGCGATTTTTCCGCATCGCTCGATGCTTCATCCGCGCGTTTGAAGATCTCATCGACCGACGGGAAGCGAACGGAAAACTCACTTGTTCGGACATGGTGCGGCCCCGTGACATTATCGTTATCGGCAACTTCAAGCACATAGGCGAACTCATCTTCAGGCGAAGGATTCTCAGGCGTCAAATTCCAAACATACGGCACCTCGAGATCTTGGATGTTGTGTTCGGAAAGCGGCAAGTCGATCCATTTGTATTCTTTCCGCTCGGGCAAATACTTCGAGGAGCGAAGGCGATAACCAAGTTTTAGATTCGTGAATCCGTAATCATCATGAATTTTTACAAGCATTGGCACGCGAAGCGAACTCGGCAGCTCAGAACGCTCCGACGGTTCGAGCAGAACGATCGCCGGCGGCTCGTCTTCGGTGAGTGACACACTGTATTCGATCGGATGCTCACTTTCTATTTTATCGGTATCGCGAAGTAAAATATGATACGAGCCTGGTCGAGTAAGCGGCAATATGCCGTACGCAGAAAGCCCGTTCGTGGTTAAATGATATATGACAACTGAATCTCGGTTCGACTTAGCCGCCATAGATGAGTCGCCTGCCGCTGATCTATTTTGCGGATGATAAATAAGGTCGGCTAAGACAAGCGGTTTTGACGATACAATAGAAAATTCAGCGCGTGTACCGGAAAGCGCACCGATATCACCGAAATTATCACTGAGCCGCTGAGTTTTTAAACGGGTATATGCCGGTGGCGTGAGCATAACTGAGAGAAGCTTGATCACAGGACGATCCATCACGCCGATCGTAAAATGCTCCGACTCAATACTTTGTGCTTCGAGATAATAATCCGTCTGATGCTGGGGATGAATTTCGTAGGTAAACTCTGTCGTCGCATTGCCATCTGTCTGATGAGGACGTAACTCGATCGCTTCGAACTCGCCGGCACTGCCCTCGCGGTAATGTAGGGTCAGCGACTTCAATTGTTCGCCCGTCGTGTGCACATCAAGTTTAACGGCTTCACCGCGCAGCACACTGCTGTTGCCAGGGCTTATAATGAAAGTGAACGGAGCAGGCTTCTGATAAAATGTTCTAAAATGGAACAGCCTATTTGCGGCTGAAGAGATTTCATTGCCGCCGATTAACAACGTTCCGAGGGTCACAGCAATAATACTACAAAATAGAAGAAGCGACCGGCGCAACGGACGCTTATCGACGATCTCATTAAAATCAAGGTGGCGAACGGAGCCGTATGTTCCGGCAAAAGCGGCAGCAGCAAAAGAGCCACCGGTGCGGCCAGACCCGGGCGCTACCGATGCAAGCTGCAAGACATTGACAAGCCTATCCTCGACACTGCCGAAATGCTGACCGATCTTTGCCGCCAGCGCTTCGTTCGTTATCTTCTTTTTTAATCCAACTCGTTCGGCAAGTGAAGGATATAACAAGAGTATAAATGCTGTTATATCTGTCATCGCGACGGATGAAAAAAGAATCGTTCGCCCAAGGATAGATATATGAAAGATGGCTTCCGCGATAACGGCGGCAAGAGCCGTCACAATAATAACAGCAGCTGTTCGGGATATTCCCGTACCAAGAGCTACTTGTTCGCGGCGTGCGCGAAGACGGTGCAGGCGGTTGATCAGTTCTTGATACAGCTCTTGAGGCATACGAGGATCGCTACGCGAGTAACGGATTCGTTGTTTCAAATGTAACCGAATGCCTTCTCGTGATGTTCCATAACGTGTTTTTTCAAATAATTTGCGCCACGAATTGACAGAGGAATCAGTACACCACTCGCACGGTAATACGGTACTTGTTATCGCATATTATTTCCCGCCGATGGGGTTATCGGGAGTTCAGCGAACGGCAAAGTTCGTAAAATATCTGCCGAAGTTCGGATGGAAGCCGGTCGTCCTCACTACGCCGACGGATACGCCATACTATGCGTTCGACGAGTCGCTTGAAGCGGAACTTGAAGACGAGATCCGCGAGGGCAATATCATTATATATAGAACAGACGCCGACCCGTCACTCTCTCGTGCATCGAAAACCGGACGCGTGCTGAAACTTCCGTCGCAAAATTGGCAGCGGACACGGTCGAAGTTTGTCCAATTCTTCCGCCAGCCGGATTCACGTATTGGATGGAAGGATATCGCGCTGCGAAGCGCCGAACAAATCTTCGAACATCATCAGATCGACGCGATCTTTTCGACAGCGCCGCCATACACTGATTTTCTCATTGCGAGAGAACTTTCGGACCGCTTTGGTGTCCCATATCTAATTGATTATCGCGACGGGTGGGTTGACAACGAAGTGCTCAATAAGTACCTGACGCCGTTGCATAAACGCAAAGCCCGTACGATGGAGTATGAAGTGATCCGGGCAAGCTCTGCCATCACGACGGCAAACAGGCGGATGAAAGAGCTGCTGCTGGAAAATTATATCTTTCTCGATTGGGATGATGTAACGATACTCCCTCAGGGTTACGACCCCGATGACATCGAACGCGCAGTGCCGCTTGCGAATTCGCTGTACCAGCCGGAAGTATTTCGCCTGACGTATGCCGGCGCATTTTATGTCGATCGTACGCCAAAGCCGATGTTCGATGCTGTAAAAGAACTGATCACGGAAATTCCGGAATTAGACCGCGTTTTAGAACTGAATTTTGTCGGCGTTCTGCAGAAAGAATATCAGAAGCTTGCAAAGAAAATGGGGCTCGATCATCTGCTTGCCGAACAAGGATACCTGCCGCATCTCGAAAGCGTCGCGCACTTGCTCTCGAGCGATGTTCTGTGGATGACAATGTCCGATGATGTTTCTGCGCCGGGGAAGCTCTATGAGTATTTCGGAACGCATAAACCGATCCTTGCGCTTGTGCCAAAGGGGAGCCGCACTCAAAAGCAACTCGTCGAATACGGCAATGCGATCGTTGCAGAGCCAGATAATGTGCAGGAGATCAAAAGTGCAATTCTGCAATATTACCGGTTATGGAAAGAACGCGCACTCACAACCCGTGTCAATGAAAATTTCGTGAAGATATTTGACCGATCCAAGATAGCAAAAGAACTTGCCATGCAATTGACGTTTATATCCGGAAGCCTCGACGGCGAGATCAGAAAACTACGGAGGAAAGCAAGATGAACGCGTTCCCAGCCGCCCTGTGCCTGATTCTTCTTACTTTGACTGCATCGTTGTCCCAACAAAAAAAACAACCTGCTCCGCCAAGTGCATCTCAGTTGCCACAGGCATCTGTCAGTGAAAAAAAATTATATACATTCGATCTTGCACGTACGATCAAACTCTTTGACGCTACCCCAACGGGCAATCTGTGGTTTGCTGCCGACGAGTTCGGCTTAGTAAAAACGATCGTGATCAACGGTGTTCGCAACGACAACCGGTTTAGTGACATTTCGTCCTTTTCGACGCGCATTTCGCCAAACGGGAAATATCTTATCTGGATGGGCCTCGTGCATACCTACGACGAGAACAGTTTCAATACGACCACGACGATCGTATTTCGCCATAATGCCGGCAAGGCGAGTTCAGATTCCGTCGGAGCGTTCGAAAGCGATAACCCAAAAGTCTTTTTTTCTTCTACCGGCGATCATTGGGCTGCACTGCTGCCGGCATCGAATGCTTTGCAAACAGGGCTTCGCGATATAGCGCTTCTCGACGGCAATGTGGCCTCAAGCGGCTTCCCGCATCCGTCGATGTTTACGTTCTTTCGTCACGATTCTTCGTGGGCTTACCGCTCGAGTGACGGGCGCGATGAGAATATTATCACCGCATCGGGAAAACAATTGTTGTACAAACGTTCGAGCGACGATCCGTTCATTGCCTCCGACGAACCGACCGTGTACCGATTCTCGCCTGACATTCATTTCGACGAATATACGCTTGACGGCAGGGATTTCGATGCTGGTCTTGCGCATACGGCGTCGCTCTATAAAACAACGTACTTATCCTCAGAAGCCGATTCCGCAAAACAGTATCTGGTCTTCGACCAGAAGCGTCAGCTTGTTTCGCGTTGGATCAAAGATATTCAGATCACCCATACGGGTGATCATATTTCCTACTTCGCTGCCGATACAGCAAAGCATGCGGTCGGTACTCATGCGCTTGTCGTGCACGACGGTTCGGTCGTCGGCGGCCCGTATGATGCGGGATGGCGTCTGTTTATGAGTCCCTCAGGCAAGCACCTTGCCTGGACTGCCGCAACCGGCGGCATAATAAATTTATATGTCGATGGGGCGCTGATCGGCACGGTCGGTGAATATTTTCAGATCGAGTGGTCGCGTGATGAAAATCACTATGCGTATGCGACGAATGACGATCGCGATAAGATCTTTGTCGTCGCCGGGAAAAAGCGGTCTGCGTCGTTTGATTCAATCGGCCGGCTCGCCATTGCGGCAGACGGATCGTCAGTACAGTACTGTGCCATCAAGTACGACGCGCTATTACACATTCAACAGCGATTTTAATTCGTGAAGATGATCAAACATTTTCGTTTGATTCTCCTCGCTCTTGCCGTATCTGCGGCAACTGTCTTCCCTCAAAAGAAAAAACAGATCTATCTTCCGGCGCGTCCGCCGATCGCCGGCCTTCATATCGCAATGAGCAAGGACTCGGCAGAACTCATCCTCCATAAAATAGCGCTTCGGCAAACAACGCTTCACGTCGATTCGCTGACGCTCATTGAGTCAGACAGCGTTCGTGTTTTCGGAGAACCGGCATATCTTCGCATCGAACTGCTGCACGGCAAAGTACGAACGATCGTTGTCAACTTTCATCCGCTCGGAGGCGACCGCTACCTCAATACTCGGGATGTTATCCAGCGATATCTCGAACGCTTTTTTGGGCGCGGCGTCATTACCCGCGATGCGAGCGTTACGTATCGCCGCTGGGAAAATGAGGACGGCACAATGGAAGCTTCATTCACTGATAAATACCTCAGACTCTTCATCCGCCTCGGCAAACAACAGTGGCAGTATTAGTTTTTTGAAATATACTCGAACGGGATCTCGTCCCAATCGAGCGGCATGCCTGATTTCATTTTTGCATAGTGCTCCTTGATCTGACTGAGCGTAAAACGAAAACGCTGGGCATCGTTGGTGAAAACAAAAACAGGCTCGTCGTGCATTTCATACCGAAGCAAGAATAGCGAACCATGATCGAGATATTCGGCGAAGAATTCGACGGCGCGTTTATCCTCATTGGATAGTATCAGCTCGTTTTGCTGCAATAAAATTTCAAGCAGTTCTCGGTTCATTCTGTGAAAAAGAATTCACTTACACGATGTAACAAATACATTTTTTACGCGATAGGAATATCATAAACCAACATAGCGTATGAATCGCTCAATTATTATTCTCGCGGTCGCCACGCTTCTCCCCCTGAAAGTTTTCGCTCAATCGGCTGACGCCGGGATCTCTTCGCTCGAGAACGAACTTCGTGATCGTTGGCGCCATTCCATAATGCTCACGTATGTCTATGGCACAAGCGGTGGCGCGGGCGATAGCACCCAGCAGAATATGAAATACTATTCGCTCGTTCTTTCAGGCGAAGCACAGATATTTTCCGGCACGAGTGTCTGGGCAAGTTTACCGCTGAATCAGCAGGATGGACTGCTCGGCTCGGTGACCGGCATCGGCGACCTGCTCGTGATCGTCAATCAGAAATTATTTTCGATCTCCGGTGCTGACATTTCGCTTGGCGTCGGCGGGCGGTTTGCGACAGCGACCGTAACGACCGACCATTTGCCGCAGGCATACCAAAGCGGACTCGGTTCGAACGATCTGCTCGTTGATGCCGACATGATTTCCAAAAATATTAATTTTGGCATCGGCTACCAGCTTGCCGGTTCTCGAAATGTTAATAATTTTACTCAGCTCAAACGCGGCGACGAATTCATCGTCCGCGGCGGCTATACCTATCGCGGCGATAGCTTCGATCTCGGAGGCGAACTGCTTGCCGTCGAGCCGCTGCAACAATCGAGCGTGATCAACCCTGTTTCGCAATCGGGTGATTTTGTCAATGTCGTTGGCAGCGATAAATTACAGTTGAGTATGCTGCTAAAAGCCAGATATAATTTTAACGGTACATTCGCAGTGACCGGCACGCTCGGATTCCCGTTCAGCGAACGCACGGTCAATGTTGACGGGCTGGCGCGATCGCTGAGTGCATCACTTGGAGCGGCGCTCGATCTTTAATGATGCGGCTCGCTCGGACTTTCTCCACCGGCTCTGAAACCCGGAGGCTCCGCCACTTCGATCTTGACTTGTTCGAGGCGATGACGGAGCTTTCGCTTTACGGTAAACCTGAGTGCGCCGGCTTCGATGACATCACCGACATTCGGAATTTTCCCGCTCTCTTTTTGAATGTATCCTGAAATCGTCTGATAATCCGGATTTACTTCGATCGGCTCGAAGCGCTCGGCGAATCGCTCGTTAAAATCTTCAACGTTCATACTTGGGTCGATATAAATGGCGCTGCCGATCTCAATAATGTTTTGTTCGTCTGCCGGTTGATCGGATTCGTCCTCGATCTCGCCGACGAGTTCTTCGAGAATATCTTCCATCGTCACGATACCCTCGACTCCGCCGTGTTCGCTGACGACAATGCCGATATGCGTTCGAGAACGCCGGAAATCCCGAAGCACTTCCGAGACCAACTGCGTTTCGCTCACAAATTTCGGCGGCCGCATCACCCGCTCGACGAGTTTTACAAATTCATCCGCTGCATTCTGGCTCGGGATCGTCAGCCGCTCAAGCTGGCTGAACGAAGGCAGCAGATCCTTCACATATAAAATGCCGAGCACTTCATCGAGCGAACTGCGATAGACCGGCAGCCGCGAAAACCCTTCCGTTTCGATGATGCGAAAAATATCGCGCGGCTCACCGTCAATGTCAATGCCGACGACATCGGAGCGATGCACCATAATTTCTTTCGTCATCGTTTCGCCAAATTCGAATACCGACTCGATCATCTCGGATTCCGACTCCGTGACGACGCCGCGTTTTGCCGAATCGAGGATTGCATGCCGAAGCTCTTCTTCGGTCTGCTCGTCGGCCGTCATGAGGTTCGGTAATCCGACAAGTTTTGCGACGGCGCGGAATGCAAGATTGAGTCCGCGGATCGGAATGCGAAAGATCGTGTGAAATAACCGCAGCGGCCGCGTAACCGACAGTGCGACGCGCTTGTCGTATGTGATCGCGATCGATTTCGGAAGTAGTTCGCCGAAGATAATATGCATCGATGTCAGCAGTGCAAAACCGACAACAGCGCTTGCAACGTGAGGATATTCCGAATTCGGTGCAAAGAGTTTGAAGACCGGAGCAACGATCGACGTGATGACAGGCTCGCCGATCCAACCGAGCGCAAGGCTGACGAGCGTGATGCCGACCTGCGTTGCCGCCAGATATGAATCAAGATGTGAGATGATCTGCTCCAGCCCCTCGACGCGGGAATCGCCATGCGTGGCAAGCTCGCTCAGCCGCGACCCGCGGACTTTCACGATGGCAAACTCCGCTGCCACAAAAAAACCGTTCAACGCGATGAACAGCGCGACCAGCAGCAACCCCGAAACAATATCCATATTCTGCTACAAAGATACGGCAAGGCAAGGTCGAAAGGCTTCAGTTGAAGTCTTAATCATTAATAAATTATACTCTCTTTCCGATTTCATAACGTGACTTATTTGCCATTTTTGTAATCCATTCTTCATTTATTGAAGCAAAGAGATGATTAGTTGATAGCTTGCAGGTACGCCTATTAATTCTGCGAATCTTTTCTTCTGTTGCTTTGATAAATGCATAGGGTTCATTTTTCCAGGAACAGACTAATGCGATATTACTGCTAATTGGAAAGGATACGTCAGATTGATTCACTCCAACAACTCTGTCATAATATACTGGATTGTCGGAAGTTAGGAATGGCGAGCGTGATTCATTAATTAAAAAAGTCCAATTCATGCTTGACAACACTCTTACTTGTAATAACGATGTTTGCGTGAGAGATTGATTGTACAGATGCTGTCTAACTTTTTCGGGATTCTTATAATAAAAAGTCTTTAACCTCTCCAACTCTTTTTTTGATGCCATGAGTTTTTTATAACGGACTTCATCTTTTTTATTTTTTTCAAGGAAACTATTTAATTTTTTTTCTAAATCGATAAAGCTTTCTCCTGCAGCTTTCATTACATTGTTATTAGGGTCATTTCGCTGATAAGGTACCCTCTTTACAAGAAGCATTATATATTCAGAAAAGGATAATTTTTCTATATCTGATATTAGTCTTCTTTCCCGAATTTTCTGCAAAATTGGTTGAGAATATCCTTCGATTTTCTCAAGCTGTTTTTCGTGCAAATCATCTACTTCATTGCCTTCTAAATGTTGATATATGTAAAAATCGAATTGTGCACCTGCTGCCCTCGTTGACGTAAGGCAAGGGCTATAGATATCAACATTTTGTTTCCCTGGATTATAAGATTTGCCTTTCGTATAAACCCATATGAATTTTGTGTCTACGGAATCTGTAAATCCTTTAAGATAAAATCGTGGAATAATATGGTTATTATGTCTTATACCCTCCTTCATTTTCATAAGCTTTCATTTTGCCGTACCGAACCTTAAGGGTGGGTGTAAAATTCAAATTATGGTATACAAATATCTGAGAAAAATTTCTCGAGTAAAACGAACTGTCAGGTGGAATTACCGTGCGCTGACGGGTTTCCACTCGACGTCGATAGGTCCGGTGTAGTCGGCGGCGGGGCGGATGATGCGGTTGTTGGAGTATTGTTCGAGCGCATGGGCGACCCAGCCGGAGATGCGGCTCATTGCGAAGATCGGGGTATAAAGATCGAGCGGGATGCCCATCAGGTAATACGTGCTCGCGGAATAAAAATCGACGTTGGGATAAAGCTTCTTTTCTTTGAGGATGAGGTCTTCGATCTCGCGGCTCATCTTGTACCATTGCGGCTGGCCGGTACGTTCGCCCATTTCTTCGGAGAACTTACGCAGATGCGTTGCGCGCGGATCTTCGGTGCGATAGACGCGATGCCCAAAGCCCATGATCTTTTCTTTGCGTGCAAGCGCATCGATGACCCACTCGCGGACGCGATTCGGGTCGCCAATCTTGAGCAGCATACGCATTACTTGCTCATTCGCGCCGCCGTGTAACGGTCCCTTGAGTGCACCGATCGCGCCGGTGACCGCTGAATATAGATCGCTCAGTGTCGAAGCAATAACGCGGCACGTAAATGTGGATGCGTTGAATTCATGATCGGCATGAAGCGTCAGCGCTGCATCGAACATTTTCACAACGCGCTCGTCCTGCTCTTTGCCGAGCAGCATTGCCAGGAAATTCGCCGCATGAGAAAGCTTCGCATTCGGCTCCGGCATCGCTCGGCCATTACGATGAGCATCGTAACAAGCGATGATAAGCGGAATTTGTGCGGTCAGGCGAATGCCTTTCTCGATGTTCGCAGCGTGTGAGCCGTCTTCGGTATCGGGATAATAAAATGCAAGTTCGCTGACAACAGAGCGAAGCACTGCCATCGGATGTACGTTCTTGGGATAGGAAAGTATTTCTTCTTTAATCTGTTTCGGGAGTGAGCGGGCGGCGATGAGTTTGGCGGTGAGTGATGCGAGTTCGGCAGCGTTCGGGAGTTTTCCGTAGAACAGCAGATGCACTGTTTCTTCGAAGCTGCCCTTGACCAGGTCATGGATGTTATATCCGTGATAGGCAAGGATCCCGCGCTTGCCATCGAGAAAACAAATGTTACTTTGACCGGCGATGATATCTTCGAGTCCGGCTTTCGGCGGGACAACCGGGGTACCGTTCGGCATAGGGGCAGTAATGGTTTCGCTCGACATACACTTTCTCCTGTAAAGAAAATTATTCGCTCTTACTATAGCAAGACATAAACAATATAGGACTCCGCAAAGTTACCAAAAAGTATGTATTTTTGTATGCGTGATGTAACTTTTGCAGTGGGGACTCACGTATATGAACAAACTGTGAAGTAAGGATAATTTTCGCATGACCCGTTCAAAATTTTTGTAATTTCGCAGTCCCGGACAGTGCAACATCTTTTCGGATAAGGGTACTTACTAAAGGTTTTTTGCAATGAATTTTACGATCGAACAAAAAGAACATGCGGCGATCTTTCGTCCGCAGGAAACGCGGCTCGATTCCGTTGTCGCACCGGACCTCAAGGCAGAGTTCCTCATTCTCGCACAGCCTGATGTTGCGACGCTGGTGATCGACCTGTCAGACGTCACCTACGTCGATTCGGCAGGTCTCTCGGCATTGCTTTTGGCGCGGCGTCAGCAATCGTCGCACGAAGGCGACGTGCGGTTAGTAAATGTGAGCGACGATGTTCGCTCGCTTCTCGAGCTGACGCAGCTTAACCGCGTCTTCCCCATCTACGAAACCGTACAGCAAGCTCTTGAAGCCCCGCAGCTTTCGGCGATCATTGTTCCGCAAGAAGGCTTCGATCCTTCGGCCTCCCCGCAGATCGCAGGCGAAAAAGTTGCTGTTGCCGGTGCGGGTGTCGCCGCACTTGGCGCGATCGCGCTTGGCAGCGAAGGCGACCTCGAAGAAGAAGATGACGAGGAATATGAGGACGATTACGACAGCGACGACGATGATGAAGAATACAGTGACGAGGACGAAGATGATGATGAAGATGAGGAGGGCGATGAAGACGATGATGAAGAAGATGACGGCGACGAAAAAGAGGCTGATGATAAAGAAGACACTGAAGACGACTTCGAATATGAAGAGGATATCGAATTCGACGATGAGGACGAAGACGAGGAAGATGACGAATTCTAAATTATCTTTTTCTACGGCACAATTATAAACCTCTCCGTAAGAATCCGAAGCGTTCCTGACGATTCCTCATTACATACCAATAAATATGCTCCCGGTTCAAGCGCATCCGTTATTTCCATTCGATATTCTCCGGCCGATAATAACTTTCGACGAATGATGTCCGCTCGCTTTCTTCCGAGCAGATCGAAGACCGAAGCGGTAACAACTGCCGTTTGATATACCGTAAGATCAGCCCGAAGCGGCGAATTTATTTCGATGGGGTCGGTCAGTATTCGCAGTTCGTCAGAGCCCGAAATTTCAGACGCAGTTGTCACACCGGCGGTATTCGTGTATTTGATATTCCCGATGAACCAGCCATCACCACCAGTACTATGAGTAACCAAATGAAACCGCGCGATCACATTTTGCCCGATCAAGTGTTTGAACGAAAGAAGTTCGTGAACTGCAGTACTGCCGGTGAGCGCTGTCTGCCATTTTCCTGGATAGGAGTTTGCATCGAAAACTTTTGCGGATTGAAAATTCACACCGTCATCGGTTGAATATTCCGCGATTGCCGAATCGCCTGAAGCGACAGCGGCAATGTGGTCGAATTCGAGCGACTTTGTATCGTTCGTAATCGAAACAGACGGCAAACAGAACCACGTATTCGTGTTCGAAGAATAATTGACGAAGGGGAGCGAATCGTTAATAAAGAGTGACGAAAATTTCCCGTTTGCCGTCGTCGTACTCCAGGAATACGGTGTGAATGTCGTATTATCGACAGAAAAATCTTCTGCGTACGATGGCACCGGCACTCCGGCATATAACCAACGAGCGGGCGAGCGAACAGAAAGAACGGTATCTCCGTCCGGAAGTTTCGTCGAAAGTATCAGTTCAAGTTTATGAAATCCGTCAGCAAGACTGAAGAATTGCTGGAAGGACAAACCAGCTTGGTTATCATGGAGTAACGCACTATCGCTGACGATACCGTCAACGATATAATATAATTTATTCAATCCTCGAACGGTATCTCCTGCAAGATTTACGAGCGGAATCTTGATCGTCCCATAAAATCCGCCACTTTGAGCAGATGCCGAAATAAGCATAGGTGCAGAGGTTTCCCATGCAGCTCTCGGATGAAAACTTGCGAATGACATTGTACTTGTATCGCCATCACTTGTCTCGACACGCAAAGTATAATCATAGTTACGAGTTTGCACTGCCGAATGATCGACGAATGTTCGCGCCGCGGGTGGAAGTATTGAATCAAGCAAGCCGTCGGTACGACGAAGATGAAATGAAAATGTGCCCAGCGGCAAACCTGCTGTCGTCAATCCGTCGTAACTCCAACTAAGATCGGGCAGATGAGTTGCGGCATCTTCGACGACTTGAAATCCTTTCGGCGACGCTGGCGCATACGGCCGGACGATCGCAACATAAATATCCTGATCGTAACCGACTCGCGTATCCGTCCATGACGGATACCAATGTTTATTCATCACATCGAGCCCGAGATAATCGCCGATGAATTCGAGACTGTCACCGGGACCGAAGCCGACGGTATCGCGGCTGCTCGAAGCATGCGGGTCCATAGAATATGGCGTGATACGAAGCGGCGTAAAACTCGCGCCGCCATTATGCGAGAATAAAAAATAGGTGTCAATGAGTTCGTTCGCAAGCGAATCGTTTCGGCTGTCGTAGCAGACGATGCCGACATCGCCGGTCGAATTATCAACGGCGATCCACGGGAAAAATTTATCGGTCGGATGAATGTTTGGGTCGTTCTCGACAGGCCGCGGCACTAACCAATGACCGGCATTATCATCGCTTGCCGAAAAATAGATATGCGCTCGGCCGTTCGCATCGTTCGCAGCATAGGTCAAATATATTCTTCCATTATGATCGGCAGAATGATCGACGGCGATCGAAGGAAAACTATTCACACGAACATGGCCTTTGATGACCGGGTGAAAATAAACAGAGTCGTTCGGGTATAGCCTGCCGAGATCGCGATACGATGCGACGATCACATCCGACGCAAATGTTGCACCGCCGTCGGTCGAACGCGCAACGTGAATTTGTAAATGTGACGGCGCAACATCTTCGTAGGCAACATACACATCGCCTGCCGGTCCCGTGGCAGGGATCGGGCATTGAAAATGTGCGGCGGGGCTGATCGCAACCGGAGCCGACCAATGTGCGCCATTATCCGTCGAATGAGTAATTACGATCCGGCTTTGATTATTCTGATATTCTGCCCACGTAAGATATGACCGGTTAAAAAAAGAACTCGTCGGGGTGCCGTCAACGGCAATATAATATTTATCCGCAAGTTTTAATGCTGAACTTGGCGTCGAAGAATCAAACACTGCGCGCGACGGACCCGACCACGAATTGCCTTTATCACTCGAACTGAACGAGACGACATCATTTAAATTATACGACGGCGGAAATACAATTCCAGCCGCAATTCTGCCATACGAATACAGCGCTGTGCCGCTTGAATTAAATGTCACTGCAGGATCGGTTGCAATGCCGGCAAGCTGCCAGTTTGCGCGAAACGGCGCACCCGACCAATGCACGCCGCCATCAGTACTTGCAAAATACCAGAGCGACGAATCGCTTCGGTAATCGTTGCAGCCCATGATAATATTATTTTGATCGACAGGATTAATGGCGATCGACGGTTCGTCTTCGTCGGCAAGCAAGAACGACGTTACATTGAAATTCGGAAAATCAGATGCCGATGACGGATGCGATTCAACCGATTGCGGCAACGAAAATGATTTTAGCAGTTTCAATCTCGGACGCGGACGGTCGTATTCGCTGTGACTCGATACATTGTTTTCTTTGAAGAAAACGACCGATCGCTGAGCGTTCGCGCTTGCTGCGATCACGAGAGCCAGGAGGATGCCGGATGATATGCGATGAAATAACATTCGGTAATACTAACCATCGGCAGGGCAAAATCTTTCCGGGGACTGTCTGAACCATGATTTATGGGATTTTAAGGATTAGGGAGGATGAAGAAATAAAAAGGCTCACTTCCCAAATAGGAGTGAGCCTCTATACCTGATAATCAGGAAAATGCTTACGCTGCCTTTTTCAGGGCGCGCATCAGTTTCGCCTTTTTATTGGCGGCAAAATTCTTTTTCACGACACCGGTGCGAGCCATCCGGTCGAGGGTGCTTTGGATCTTGCGAAGCGATTTCGGCGCATCTGCCGATTTCGGGTCGAAGCTCTTTAAAAGTTTGCGCATATCGACCTTCTTGCCTTTATTGGCAGTCCGACGCTTTTCCGATAACCGTACCCGACGTACGGCGCCTTTGTGTTGCGGCATAATTTTCTCTTGTTAAAGTTCTAAAATTTTGGGACGTGCATAACAGGAAGGATGAGGTAAGAGTTCAATGTACCAAACAACGGTTCGGATAGGGATAATTTCCGCAAGCTGCGTAAGAATGGTTATCCAGGCATCCGGGGAGAAATGAATTTTACTTCAAATAGTCTGTTACTTTCGGGGTCCGGAAGAGTTCATATTATGTCACGATTATTCTG
>DASQGZ010000045.1:0-39793 GCA_035632315.1 Kapaibacterium sp. (SeqCode)
TAAATGTGTTTCATGGTCTTCACTGAGTTATGAATCCTGCACCAACCAAGTTTCATAGCTCAGGCGTGAATTGATAACTTCTGTTTATTCGTACTTCCTGATCAGATACTCGTGGGATCATTACGGCGGCGCGCGTTCATCTTTCCCCTTCTCTATGTAGCAGCAGCACTCGCCACTGCGTGCTGTATCTTAGCTGCAACCGGTTCATTGCAACAAAATTTTATTTGGGCCTCCGCAGCGATCATCATTATTGGTGCTATATTTTTCTGGATGCAGGCAAAAAGCCTTGTTCACCCTATCGCAGACCTCGTTCCGCAAGCCGCTGAGATCGCAAAAGGGCGGTTGGAGGTAACCAATCACGGCAAAGATGAAATTCCCGAAGAGCTTAGGTCACTTGCCGATGCGATCAACCAGATCGGTGAAAAACAGGGGCGAGATTACGCCGCGATGCAAAAGCTCGAACGAGTACGAAGCGAATTCCTTGCCAACGTCAGCCACGAACTGCGCACGCCCATCTTTGCCGTACAGGGTTTTCTTGAAACGCTGCTCGACGGAGCGGTGGACGACCCTTCGGTTAACCGCGATTTTCTTTCGCGTGCTCACACCCAATCAGAACGATTAAATGCGCTGCTCAGCGACCTGATCGACATCAGCCGTATCGAGTCCGGCGAAATGCGGATGAGCTTCCGCATTTTCGATATTCAACCATTCCTTCGCGACCTTGTTGCTGAGATGAGCGGTATCGCCGAGCAAAAACAGATCGAGCTGTTTTTTTTCGGTAATGTGCCTACCGACAACGAGGTTGAAGTCTTTGGCGATAAGGAGCGGTTGAAACAAGTGATGGTGAACCTCATTGATAATGCCATCAAATACACCGAGCTTGGCGGAATTGTAAAAGTCGAATTATTCGACCACACGCCAACCCATTCGAATGTACAGATCGTTGTGCGCGATTCAGGGATCGGTATTGAGCCCGAGCATCTGCCAAGACTCTTCGAACGGTTCTATCGAGTAGATAAAGACCGCTCGCGATTATCACCCGGCGGAACAGGGCTTGGTCTTGCCATTTGTAAACATATCATCGAAGCTCATCGAGGCCAGATCACCGTCGAAAGCGAACCCGGCAAAGGCAGCGCGTTCTCGGTCACACTCCCGAAAGAACCGGAACGGTCGTTCTAGAAAATCCGAATGAAAAAAGGCGGGCAAAAGCCCGCCTTTTTTTGTAAGTAGTCTATTCTCTATCAGTTCGCGATCTCAAAACTGACCATCGCGTTCGCAGCAGCCGGTCCTCCTGCCTGAGTATTAACGGTCGAGATCAGATCGCCTGCGTTGACACTGATTATATGAGCATCGCTTGCATCGGTTGAAGCTGCCGGGATGGTGGCAGAAAGCAACGTAGCAATGCCATTAACACGCACTGTGAAGGTTTGCGAAGCTGCGCCGCCAGGCACCACCGTTACATGCACATGCAGGTTCGTCAAGTGTCCGGCACGCGGCATGATGATCTGTGTATTCGCCTCTGCAGCATTCTGGCCCTTGCCCATATAGAAGAAGTTATTGGCTGCAACGTTGCCATCGGAATTACCGGCGAAGAAGTAGCTGCCGGCGTTTGCCCAGCTGAGTTGTGCCGGTCCGCCGCCATCTGTTGAAAGCACCTGCCCTGCCGCACCGTTCGCTGTCGGCATAATGTAGGTAATATTCGCTGCGCCTTGAGCACCGGCTTTCAGAGCCGTATATCCGGTTCCGGTGCCCTGCATCTGAAGCTGTCCGGCTGTATGGATATTGCCGCTTGTATTGACGAGCGTTACGCTGCTATTTCCGAGCTGGATCATATTAGCCGCCGTAACAACAGCCTGGAATCCAACGCCGGTCGAATTCGTGATGCCGGTGCCAGGTGCTCCGGGAGGAACATCTGCATCTGCACCAAGAAAAGTATTACGGCCGCCGCCGCTTGCATGTCCATTCTCGATATTGAAACCGGCTTCTCTTCCGATGGCAGTGTTATAATCGTCACCAGCGGCATTGATCGTACTAAGCGAGGTAACTCCGACTGCGGTATTACCGACAGGAAGACCGGTATTGGTCTGCATCGAAGAAAATCCGATCGCCGTATTCGTGTTTCCCAGGGCGTTTGCATCGGCACCGATTCCGATCGAAAAGTTATTGGTCGCATCGATCCTCATGAGCGTTTTGCCCGATGTCGCTTCGCTTAACGTCAGAATTCCGCTTCCATTGATGCCGAATGCATAATTGCGGATATTTATACCGTCGCCTTCTGCGGCAAGCTGATAGAGGTGCAAGCTTGCCGGTCCGACAAAAAGCTCTTGCCAGCGATTAGTGCTTAAGCCAAGGCTCTGGGTATTATCATTCATCGGATAGAAATTATTGCTGACGCTAATATCCCCTGCTGCGGCAATAAGCATGCGTGTATTCGGGCCTACACCCGAAATGAGCTTTACAGGTTGAGCATCGGTTGTTCCGAGCAAATTATTGGTACCATCAACCAGCCCTGCGTTACCGGTAAGCGACCACGAGGGCGACGCAAGCGATGCGAACGTACGTGTTTCCAAAGCACCTGCGTTGGATACTACGACATTTGTCGCACTACTTGCCGAAGGAATGTTCGCCACAGTAACTGTCTGCGAATTGATAGCAGTAGTTGTTGCAGAATTGACGCCGATATTTACATTGCCATTACCTCTGACATTAAAGAGCGCCGTGCCTGCAGTTCCCTGAGTGGCATTCTGCGAAACATCAAGGGCAAATGTAGTGGCTGCGTTACTTGCTACTTTGACTTCGAGCCCGTTAAATCCTGCAATGTTGTTTGCGTTAAACAATGTGCCAGCATACGTAAATCCAGGGGTAATGGAAGTGCTGGACCAGCTGATTGCGTCCGGAGCGCCACTCTCTCCGTCGCTTCCTGTCGTACTCGCCGTCGTATTCGATAAGAGCGAGATCGGAGCTGTGATATTACCTACGCCGATATCTCCGTTTGCCGCAATATACTCTCTGAGTATATTATTGGTAATGAGTCTTATGGGTCCGTTATCGGTTCTGCCGAGCAGATTGTTTGTGCCGTCAACAAGCACAGAGTTTCCTATTAGTGCCCATCCCGTGGCTCCAACAAGTGAAGCCATCGAGCGTGACTCGAGTGTGCCGGCGTTGCTTGTGACAACGGTCGTCGAAGCACTTGCCGGCAGGTTACCGATGAACGTCGTACCGTTATCAAGCACACGGAAGACTTCCGTACGATTGCCGCCGCCGCCCGTCGGATTGAAGTTCGCTCCGTTGGTAATGGTCAGTGCGCGATTGGCCCCAGCCGTTGACGCAATAGCGATCTGAACTCCATCAGAAGTCGTCGCACTGGTATTTGAAAATACCGCAGCATACCCGTCTGAGGTGACTTGATAATTGACACCCCCGCTGGCAACACCGTGCCCTGCGCCGTCGCCATCGAGCGGATTGTCGCCATTGAGGCTGTGATCGATCGCACCGGCCAGACGAATACTTCCCCAGCGAAGCGACGTCGTGCCGAGATCGTACGTATTAGTAAGCTGCGGATTGGTCGCCTGAAGACTTGACGTACCGTTGACGATAAACGAACCGTTCGCCGCGCCTGTGCCGAGTGACACCGAAACGTTGCCGCCGTTACCGCCGAGCGAACCGCTGCCGGATGTCAGTGAGACATTGCCGCCGTTGCCGTTATTCGACGAACCGCCCGCGATCGCTACGTTACCGCCATGATTCGTTGTACCGAATCCGAGAGAGCCTCCTCCGCTGATGTTGATCGTCCCGGGGGCAGCATTCGTCAGATTGCCACCGGTCGAAAGATCGAGGTCGCCGCTGACGCCGCTGCCGGCACCGCCGCCGACAAATCCGGTGGTAACTGTAAGTGTTCCGGTTGCGCCATTGGGATTGTTCACCGTTTGGATCGTCAACGGATTTCCGACCGTCGGCTGATCGATCGTCGTGCCGTTATACGCAAGCGTCGTCCCGTTGTCGGTCAAGAGCGAGTTGCCGAGCGTATTGCCGTTCGGCGTCCATTTCGGAATCGTGTTGAGCGTACCCGAGCCAAGCGCTACGGTTGACCAACCGAGCACTCCGGCAGCATTCGAAGTCAGCGCCTGATTCGCGCTCGTCGCATCGGCAAGTGGAAGCGTCCAGATCACCGATGTCGTGACTGCGCCTGCCATAAAGCCAACATACTTCGATGTGACATCAGGGAATGCACCCGCTACGGTGTTCGGTGCATAAAAATAGAGAGCACTTGCAGAATTGTTGTTATTGGCAAGCCAAAGATCTGTGTTAGCGAAGACTGCTTTGCTCGTACCGGCAATGCTCATCGGATTACCCGTTGCTCCGAGAAATCCGAACGTGTTCGCGCCGCTGATCGTCAACTTATTACCGCCCGGGATCACAGAATTATCTCCTCCGGCAAGAATACTATTCGACGAACCGCCGCCGACTGTGCTTCCAAGAGCACCCGAAACATTATTTGTGCCGCCGCCGATCGTCGCATTGTCCGCGCCAATAGAGACACTGTTGCCGATACCGCCGCCGATCGTTGCATTTGCTGCATCGGTGATCGTATTGTTACCGCCGCCGGAGATCGTTGATTGCGATACTGATGCTGTATTCGCATTGATGGCATTGTTATCACCGCCTGCGATCACATTGCTTGAAAAAATATTCGAGCCGGTGTTCTGTATCGTATTAAAAAGACCACCGCCGATAGCATTGTTAGCACCATTCGCAGCAGCCGTTCCTGTGATCGCATTTTGTGAACCGCCGGCAATGTTCGAATACCCTGAATAATATACGTCATTGTTTGAACCACCACTGACGTTCGAATAAGGCACGCCGGAAAAACCACTCTTCACTTCATTGTTTTGTCCGCCTGCGATGACGCTGCCGGTTGCGTCGGTGATCACGTTATTTTGTCCGCCGCCAACAACGTCGTAGTCTGCTGGGGCGCTTGTTGAGACGATCTGATTTGTCAAGCCGTTGCTTCCGCCGCCGCCGATGACTGCACCGACCGGACTAGAAAACCCCGGCGTGACAGCATTGCCCTGATAACCGCCGATAAGATTCGGGCTCGCTACATTTGGCTCATAGCGCATCACGCGCTTCGAGCCTTGGTTTGCTACATCACCGTTAAAGACGTGGATTTCAAACGCATTGTTATCGGTCGTACCAAGGAAGTTTGTGCCCGGAGTCGTTCCTGTGTTGCCGGTAAGTGACCATGAAGTAAGGGCAGCAAGGGAAGAAGCCGAAATTGATTCGAGAACTCCACTAACGTTTGTAACTACATTCGGATTTGCGCTGCCATCTGCAGCAAAATTACCTACAGTTACATTGCCGCCACCATCAACCTTAAATACTTGCGTGCCTGCGGTGTGGTTATTTCCACGATTGATAGTAAAGGTTTCCGCAGCGCCACTAACGTTGGCATCTGCGTCAAGCCATATACCGAAGTTATCATAGTTACTTTCGATATAGCCAAGATCGCCGTTACTAACGACGCCATAATCCCAAGTATCGGAATTGCCACTGACAGAAAGAAGACGCAATCTCGTATCTGCGCTTGGCGAAGCCGGATCGGCTGTCTGTGAACCGATGCTCAGAGTTGCGTTACCTGCTAATCTCATTAATTGATTTGTCCCACTCGGTTGAAGATCAGCGCCTGCATTCCAGCTAAAATTCGCACCGGCAGGAACAAAGGTTTGTAATTCTGACGAATTAATACCAAATCCATACCGATCCGTTGGGCCGCCATCCCAAAGATGGATAATCGGCACACCAAGATGTGCTCCGAACGAGAGTAGGGCATTGGCAGTCGTAGTTCCAATACCGACATTGCCGGTATTGAGGACACGCATTACTTCCGGAAAACCTACGCCATTCCAAATCGAGAAAGCAAGATCAGTGGCATTGTTTACACCGCCATTGATATTAATAGCGCGGACTTCAGCATTAGGTGGATTAAAATTAGTGCCGTCAACATCAAATTGGAGTGCACCTGCAGTTCCGACTGCGGCGTTTGGATTACTGATGCCGATCACTGCACCTAAGCCGGCGGAAACGGAATTCTGAACGAGAACGTCGCCATAACCGGTGTTGGTGCCATTGCCAACAACCTCGAGTCTCGAGACTCCAGCGTTAGGCGAATTCGTGCCAATACCAACCTGACCGTTTCCTTGAGCAAAGAATACGTTCGTAGGCGATCCGACATGAGTATCATTAAAATTAATCGAGAACGTCCCCCCGGGAGTGGGAGTATTATCGGAATTGATGTAGAAGCCAAAGTTATTGAACCCGCTTTCTATAAAACCAAGCTGACCTCCTGCTGTCGGATCAACACCAAAGTCCCACGAGGTTGCGTTACCCGGTCCTTCAATACGAAGTCTTGAATCAAAGCCTGACCCATTATTAAATCCTGTAGTAGGATTAAGAATCACCATTTGATCGGGATTGAGGTTAACGTTACCTCCGCTGCCGCTATTTGTAGCAAGCGAGAGGTCGCCGAAACTATTCGTACCCACAGTAAAGGAATTATCAGACAAAATGGTGTTTGGGGAGCTAGTTCCATTGATCCAAATACTTGCGCCGGAAGTTCCATAACGCGAAACACCAGTGACTGCCATGTCGCCTTGTACGTTAAGATCCCATTCGGCCGTGTTAAACGGGTCATAAGAATCACCAGACGAAGCATTAGCAGAACCATTAATGGTCAACTGAGTATTTGCCGAACCATTACCGATGGTCGTCAGCGCATAGGCGCTGTCGTTAATACCCATTGTGCCATCGGCAGCGATCGCAATGCGTGTCGACGCATTCGAGATGATACGAAAATTATGGTTATCCATCGTACCGAGGATATTATTGACCCAATCGGTATCGGTCAGGTAATTGCCGTGGGTTAACCAGACAAGTGCCGCTTGCCCAGCAGGAGGCGCCGTGAGGATCGTCCCGCCGCCCGGCCAGAGCGTGTATGTTCCGCCCGGATTCGGAGCGTTGATAAATGAGAAATGCCCTAACCCGTCGTCGAGCTGAAGCGAATGTTGTGCCGAAGCAACGGTAACTGTTGCACACAAAAAAATAAGAACGAATATGCTTGATAGCGATTTCATAACGTCTGGTCTATGATATATAAAACTTGTGCAATCAGCAACCCCGGTTATTTACATAACCGGAATGAAATACTTACTCTCTGTGGGCTGCACACAGTATGATGAATTGTACTTCACTTGCATCTCGCGAAGTTCTGTTGACAGATCGCGCATGGGTATAAGGAGACCACGCTATCTGTACTGTTGAACTAGTTCGATCTCTTTTTTTGCAGAGATCCACAAACAATTGCTTCTCTTATCTATCCCGCGGCAAACTTATGGGGGTAAATCTTATTGCCTCCCATACAAATATACGAAAGAAAATGATTGAAATCCAAATTATTCCGTAACCCATTTATTTCAAATAGGTTATACAATAAAAAAAGCGAGCCCGAAAGGAGCCCGCTTTTAAGCAGAATAAAAATTTTCTGCAGCTTAGAATTCGATCGCTGAAACTGTAATATCTCGAACTCTTGCAGATCCGCCGCCAATTGCACCAATGGCAACATCGACCCAATATGTAGTACCAACGGTGAGGCCGGTTCCAATACCATTCAGATTGATCGGGACTCGATCGCTGTTTGCGTTTTTTCCCACATATTTTACGATCGAGCCAACAGCAGTCGATCCTGCGGGAGGAGCGACTCCGTTTGCCGGTGCAGCACCGGTTCCGTAATAAATCTGCAGTTCAACGCCATCATTATTTGTATTATTATCTACATCCCCACAAACCGTAATCAGCATACGCGCGGCATTAGCAATAGTGATAGCAGTCCCGCCGCCACCTGCTGTTCCAAGACCCATCATAACGTCAGCACCGGCTAATGCATTTGTTGCAGTAGGATCGGGATTCTTTGTATACGCAAATCCTCCGGTACCGATGCCGACGCTTGAAGCGATCTTGATCGAACCGGGACCCGACGTTATGTTAATGCCGGTACCGGCTGTAAGCGTTGTCGCAACAGGAGCAAAGCCCGTCTTACCAATAAGCACCTGCCCGTCGGTCAATGGCGAAGGTGTCGTCAAGATCGTTCCGGGGAAACCTAATGTATATGTCCCGCCCGTGAGCGAGCCGTTAATGATCGAAATGGCGCCGCCATTATTGATCTGCAGTGAGTGCGTGTCTTGCGCCGAAGCCTGCGAGGAAACTGCAACGAGAACGGCGATGATAAATAGAATTTTTTTCATAATTGAGTACTTTGGATAAAAAGGTAATACTTGAGAAAACGATATTAAAAAATCGCTATGCTCTAACCGAACAGGGGGAGAATTTGCTCATACGATAACAGATTCGTAAACGTATGCAAAAACATCCGGCTGAGTTTCGAATTTTTAATTATCCCGCGGTTATCCCTTGGCTTTTATGAGAATAACCCGTCCGCAAATACACACAAATATACGCAAAAAAGGATAGACCGCAAATTTCCGCAGTAAACTGTTTGTTTTCAATTACTTGGAAACAGCACGAGAGGAGGTGTTTCTGCAGTGCCCAAGGATATTATTTTAATTGATGAAAACTATTACGGTTCGACAATCCACCACGCGACGTCGGAACGGTCGCCATTATTCGTTGAGGTAATAGTGAAACTTGTAGAGGCAGTCCGTGCACTGATATAGCACGTGCCTGGTGTACCTGCATTTGGAGCTTGATCCATGAGAAAAATTCGCGAGTTCGCGGTTACTTTCGTAGTATTAACATTTACCGTACCTCCGACACCAAGTGTCGCAATACCCATCGTTGCATTTGACCCTTCGGTGATCTTCAGTCCCTTTTGTCCGCTGATGCGGATGTTCCCATTGACGACCAAACTTTCAGACGGCGTGCTTGTGCCGATGCCGACGTTGCCTGATTGGAAGAGCGCAGCATAATTATTACCGCCTCCGGTTACACCAACTTCCAACCCAGTATGAAAACCATTCGCAGATGTACCCTGCGCAAGACTATATGCGGAAAGACATGCTCCTGTGATGTTGACCCCAGTGGCTGACGCAAGGGTGTTAGCTGCAGTTATTGTCAAACCAGTGGCGCTGGAATTTGATTGATCGACTACACTCGAAGCAATAAATGCTCCGGGCGAACTGGTATTAGAGGAAGTGTTCTGAGAAATTAAATCCATCAAATAACGACCGCTTGTCGCCGTTGCCTGAGTAACTCCGGGTACAAAATTGACGGCATTGCCAACGAGGCCTCCCGGCGTTGAACTCCAGCCTAGCACACCAGTCCCATTGTTACTGATCCACTGCGTCGCCGACGCGCTGCTTTGAGTAGGGGCAAGTGTCAGGCTATAGTCGCCCGAAGTGAAACTACCCGGAAGTTTCAGCGTGATGGTATTCGAGCCATCCTTTAGGATGACCGAGCCGCCTCGCAGTACGCCGGTTTGCGCAGAACATTGCGAAGCCGCTACGACCGCAATAACTGCGGCAGTGAGTAACATCCTGCAGGTCGAGATATATTTATTCATCATCAAATTTCCTTGCGATGGTTTTTCATCTTGTCATGGTTCGAGGATCACCCATGCTACCGTAGAGTTATCACCGACAACGGTCGATTTGATCGTGAAACTCACACCAGCATTTCGAGCGCTGACATAGAGTGCCCCGGGTCCCGCTCCTGGTGTTTGCGCGGTAAGAAAGATCCGCGAATTTGCCGTTACTTTCGTCGTATTGATCACCACGGCATTTTGTCCGTTTGCAGTTGCTGTCCCCATAGTCGCATTCGAGCCTTCGGTGATCTTCAGCCCATTCTGCCCTATGATCCGGATGTTCCCATTCGCTTCCAAACTTTCACCGGGTGTATTTGTGCCAATGCCCACGTTCCCCGCTGTGAACAGCATAGCAAAGTTATTTGCATTACCGCCGCCGGTTACTCCTCCATTGGTCGCATTGATATTCAAACCTACCTGTGTTCCGCTGCCCGCGTTTGACACATTAATAATCGTGCCAGTAAGGGTTACACCAGAAGCTGAAGGATTTGTATTTCCCGCAGTAACATGGATTCCCGTGGCGGTAGGATTCGGATTATTGACCTCCGAAACGATCACTGCACCGGGCAGCGGTCCCGTCACGTTCGGAGCATAGGCGATATCAAAGAGATACTGTGAGTTGTCTGTTGTGAGCTGCGTACTTGAAGGAGAGATCTGCAACGAACCCGAGCTTCCGGCAGTGCCACTTGGAACGCCCCATTCCAGAAATCCAGCGCTGTCGTAAAGATATCTGGTCTGTAAGAATGTCGTGCTCTGCGAGGGGAGCGTCAGTGTGTAGCTTTGCCCGACCGCAGGCGGTGCCGAGATCGTAATATTGCCGTTTGCGTTGCTAAGAACTGCCAGCCCACCCCTCAACGCGCCTGTTTGAGCATAGCTCACCGTTGCAAAACATGCCAAGAATAAAGCGCAACATGCAAGAGCCTTTCCGCTTAGGCTGCATTTGTCAACCATTGACGATTGTATGTGTTTCATGAATCTCTTAAAATTATGGTTCAATGATAAGCCAGGCAACGGTCGATCGATCATTGTTATTCGTCGACTGGATCGTGAAGTTTCCGGCTGCTCGTGCTGTTACATACGGCGTGCCCATATTGGCAGCATTGCCGCCGTTGTCCTGCGCCGTGAGAATGACCCGTGAGGTGGCTGTCACTTTTGTTGTGTTAATCTGGACTTGTGCCAAACCACCAACATTTGCAAGCACGCCAGTTCCCATTGTTCCATTCGATCCCTCTGTTATTTTCAGTCCGTTCTGCCCGCTAATGCGAACATTGCCCGCCACTTCGAGGCTATCAGATGGCAATGAAGTACCAATACCAACACGTCCTGATGAGGTGATCGCCGCATAGTTATTTCCGCCACCCGTTACACTTACCTGTAATCCTATTTGTGTACCGCTTCCTGCATTATATACGGTATCGATCAATCCCCCCACAGTCCCAAATCCGTTCGAAGTCTTGACATTCCTCGCAGTATCAGAGATACCAGTGATCGAAGTTCCAGTCGGTCCATTTGCCGTCGAGTTGACCCTCGCTCCGACCGCGGGCCCGGTGGCACCCGAAGAATAGCCGACATTAAACAGGTCGGTCCCGGGAAGCCCCACGACCTGCGCGTGATCGGTATTATACAAAACAGTCGAGGCATTGTTGGTAGTATCTACCGGGAATCCCCAACTAAGCTTCCCTGTACCGTCATCATATAGATATTGGATACCGATCGCGGAATCCTGGGGCAATGTAAAAGTATATGATGTCGGTGAATTTGGAAGCTGAAGAGTTACAGTGTTCGTCCCGTTCGTGATCATCATGTTCCCACCACGCAATGCACCATTTTGCGCGAAACTGCCTGAAGGACAATACATCGCAAGTGCTAGTAGCACCATGAGTATTTTCCAAGACCTGAGCGATATAGTCATCTTGTTCACCAAACTAGTTTGCTTATAGTCCACAATGGGTTCGTTTGCAACATTACTGAACTTTCACAGCACGTAAGAACGAGTTCGTCAAGATCGTCGTCGTTGCGGCCTGGCTTGTTGCCTGAGATTCCAACATTTGTAAGGTGCCGCCCGAAGCTCCGACAACAATAACGCCCGAGACAAATACCGACAAGTTGTTCGCAGGGGTATTATCGGCGACGAAGTTTCCAATGATATTCGTCCCGGCCGTACCTGTCGTACCGGCGGTTGCCACTGCGGTAACAGATGACGGCGTATTCGCTGTCCCACCCTGATCGGTACTCCAACGGATACTCGTCGTCGTTCCGGAGAACGCAAGAGCAAGCTTGAGATTTGATGCGCTTGTACTGCCGTTATATGCAATTACTCCGGAAAATTCGTATGTGGAGTTTGCAGCAAGCGTGAGCTGCAGATCGGGATCAGCCTGTAAGTTTATGTTTGATGCCGTAAGCGTTACATCGGTTGACTTGCGGGCAAATAACTCTGCCGATCCGCCGCCGCCGGATGAATTGATCGTTACATCGACGCGGTCGCTTCCCGAATTATCGGCGATCGTGTAGGTGACGTTCGTACCCGGAATGAAATTAACGGTCTTGCGCGTACCGACGCTTGTTCCGTTATTCATTACTTCAACTTTTTGGTTGGTCGTATTTGCGACGACGCCGAGCGCATTCGTGATGCCATCGCCGGTGAGACTTGCGCCGGTATTCAGCGCAGCGAATGCAAGAGCGGGGGTATTATTGGTCACCAGAAAACGATTTGCGCCGCCGGAAGTAATGTCAGCGACATCGGCAGTCGCATTGCCGCTGGTGCCGACGACAGAAAGCCCGGCACTCTGGCGAAACTTCGCATTAGTGACAGCATGACCTGCGATGGTTGCAGCAAATGTCCCGGTGCCGGATCCGGTTACATCTGTAGTGAGTGTGATCGTCTGGTCTCCGGTGTTCGTGCCGGTAACCGTGCCCGTACCTGTCGCAAATTGTGCCCAGCTCATCACGCCGCCTGTTGTGCTTGTCAGCGCATAACCAGTGTTTGTTAGCGGTGCCGCGATCGGAAGCGTATAATTAATATTTGTTCCACCTTGTGCACCGGCGGTAAATGTCGTTACTCCCGCGCCATTACCGGTAAAGGTTAAGGTTTTATTTGCTCCGGTGAGTGAAAGATTTTCGGTTGTGCTGAGCGTTCCGGCAGCATCGGTGATCGTCGAGTTGCCGAGCACTGTGCCGCTGGTCCAGATCGGTATCGTATTTGCCGTCCCGCCGGAAAGCAAACCGCCGCCGCTCGAAGGTCCGTTGATCGTTACATTGCCACCGGTAATGGTGATAGTGTTCGTATTCGAAACGCCGGTGCCGCCGTTTGCCGGAGGAAGAACTGCCGTCCATTGCGGTGCAGTTGTACCTGTATTATATGTAAGAACAGATCCGTTGGTTGCTGTAGGAGCAAGTGTTGTAAGCGCCGATGCTGAAGTCGAATAGAGCATGCTTCCCGCGGCGGTCAACGTAGAAAGTCCTGTACCGCCATTGCCGACCTGCAGCGTACTTGTCACATTCGTACTATTAAGATTCACCGGATGGATCGTCAGTACTTGTGTGCCTGCGCCAAGTGTCACATAATTTTCGCTTCCACCTGCGATCGTCACGTCACCGGTATTCGTGCCGGTCGCTGTGCCAGATCCGGTAGCAACTGTAGCCCAACCGAGTGTACCTGCCCCATCGGTGGTGATCAGCACCTGATTCATTGCGCCGATCGTGGGTGGCAGTGTGAGGGTATAACTTGTAATTCCGGAACCCGGTGCCGTCAGGGTGATCGGGGTTATGCCGCCGGCATTACCGCCAAGCTGCAACTGAGTACCAAAGCGCGGAGCAAACGTCTGCGCCGATGCAGAAAGTGCGGCGAGCGAGCAGATGAGCATCGCTGCAACAAGCAATTTCGATAAGGTTTTCATATTTCTTCCGTTTCTCACTGTTTATACAATTTGTCCGGTTCTGAGCCCCAAGTGGCCATCCGGTAATTCTACATTATAAAACCACTTTCAAAAAATACTTCAAAACAAAAAATTCTGAACTGTGTCGAGCCGGAGAATCCCTGCCTAGAGTCTGAGATCTATCGAGGATCCCCCGGCAAGCACATTATCGTCAATACTCTCCATCAAACGACTTGTGATCGTCAGATAAAGTGTATCCCGTGACAATCATTTGAAAAAGAACTATACACAGAGCGCATTGCTCTGTGTGTGAAACTGCGAACGATTAATAGTTCGCAATCACGCGCCACAGTCCTGTCGTTGCATCATAGACAAGGGTAGTTGTTCCGTCAGGCCCAAGTATCATAGAGCCGCCCGGAATTCTGAAGCCGTTTGTTGCTATCGTTGCATTATTATCTGTCAGGGTAATTGCATTCGCACCAACGTTTGCAAGTACAATCACTCTTCCAGAGGCGACACCTGTTGCATCAAGGCCTTTTATTGTAATTGCTGCCGAAGAAGAAATGCGATAGAACGACTGGGTAGCGGTTATCGCCATCGGATCCTGCGTCGAGACGAATGGCCCCAAGTTGGTCGTCGAAAGGGTTATCGTCGAGCCAGCATTGACCCATGACGGAGCAGCCGCACCATTGGTTTGCAGCACCTGACCTGTTGTTCCTGCACCGAGGGTTGACCACACACCTGCAGCGCTGGTATACAGAAGGCTTCCTGTCGCCGTTGCGGATGTATTGATCCCTGTACCGCCATAGGTCGGCGCAACAATTGCTCCCTGCCATGTGCCGGTTCCGATCGTACCAAGAGTGGTAATAGAAGTCTGACCGGCATACGTGCTCTTGATGGCAAGCGCAGCATTGGAACCGTCTCCCGTCAGCGTCACACCATCAACTAAAAGAGCATTCCAACCGACTGTCCCTGAGTTATTCGTAGTAAGGAACGTGTTATTCCCTCCGGGTGCAATACCGGTCGTGGCAATGGTACCGAACCCAAGGGCACCACTTGCTCTGCGAAGAACTTGTCCGTCGGAAGCTGCGACAATATCTGCAACGTTTGCTGTTGCATTTGTGCTGTTACCAACGACAGAAGTTGCTACGCTCTGACGGAATTTCGAATTTGAGACAACGTTTGTCCCGATCGTCAACACACCGGCATTGGTGATGGTCGCATCTTGTGAGATTGCTTGATTGGTCCATGTGCCCGAACCGCCGCTGTTATAGATCAGTACATTGGCATCTGCCGGCGTGGTGATTGTCAGCGTTTTGCCTTGTAACTTTGAGATAGTGTTCGCACCTGCAGTGCCAGTAACGTCACCTGCGAGCGATGTTGCCGACGACGGGTTTGTCCAGGTGAGCCCTCCCGATGTCGTGTTAAGTGTCAATAAATACCCTGCCGCTGCACCATTGACGTCCGGCAGCGTATAAGCGAACGATGCTGTCGGTGTTGCTGCATTGAGGGTGATTGTTTTTGCCAGACTTGTACCACTTCCTGCTAACGTGACTTGAGTCGCGAAATCAGTTTTGTACGTCTGTGCGAATGCTGCCGTTGTGCATGCTGCTCCCGTGACGAATGCAAGCGCTGCAATGATGAGTTTTTTCATTTTATCCAGTTATCCAGTAGTGATTGAGTAAAAGTATCCCGTGACAGGATGGTATTAAAAAAAATTATTAATTGGTTGAAACGAGCTCCCACCAGTTGTTGGTGTTGTCATACATAAAAGTCGCTGCGCCTTTGGTGCCGAGAATGATGTCTCCGCCACCCGGCAGATCGAGACGATTCGTTCCGGTACCGAGCGCCGCCTGTTGGCTCTTGAGCGTGATCGGATTTGCGCCGACATTCAACAGAACGATCGTCCGTCCGACGGCACCGCCGGTAATGCTTGTGAGCACTGCGCCTGAAGCGCCGGAGATCTGGAAGAAAGAGCTCGACGCGCTGAACGGAACATCGTTGTTATTACCCGCTACAAGCGCAGCAGGGGCATTTGGTGTATATACCGTACCTCCGAATGTTTGTGTACCGGTCCATGTGTTGGCATTGTTAAGATTAATACCAAGTTTGTTAGTTGCAACCGTAAGTGTGGCATCATGATTGACGACGTCACCATTGACCGCGTTGTTTGCGGCTGTATTCAAACCGGCTGCTAAGCGTCCGCCAATACCCGCATTGGCTGAGTTGATCGTATTGGCGTTCGATGCACCGGAAACATCACCACCGAGCGTATTAACGAGAGCCGTTTGGCTGGTCCAGGTCGGTGTATTACCAACGCCTGCCGAAGTCAGAACCTGCCCGGAAGTACCTGCAACGCCATTGAGCAACAATTGAACCGTTGTACCCAAAAAATTTATATAGGTGTTCGCGGTCAATGTTGAGAATGCTCCTGCGTTTGGTGTCGTCGAACCGATCGAAGCAGGCACTGCCCATGTATTGCCTAAAAGAGCCGTCGCGTTGATCGAACCGGTACCGGTCGCAGAGAGTGATCCGCCGTTTCCGACGACTAAGTTTGTGGTTGACTGTGTCGCGTTGGTAATGCTGCCGAACGGAATAGCGAGTGCCGATTGACTCGTCCAGGTCGGCGTACCTGCACCGCCAGAAGTCAACACCTGACCCGATGTGCCGGCAAGAGTAAATGCGTATGCTGTTCCGGTACCGTAGGCAACAGCACCTGCGGTCGGTGTAGCAGTGCCATTCGTACCGCCATTGTTAATCGGAAGCGTACCTGAAACTTCTGAGCCAAGTAAAACAGCACTGACGCCAAGCTGACCGTTGCCACCGCTTGTATGCACGACGCCATTGGTCGTCAGCTTATTCAGGAATACATCCGTCGCATTGCTGAAGATCGCTTTGCCATCGGCTGTGACATTTAAGATCACATTCGACGGTGCTTGCAGAGTGAAGACCGATGTACCCGCATTATTATTTCCGACACCGATCGCGACACCATTCGCACCGGCAGTGGGGTCAGAGTTCGTAAATTCACCAACCCATCCCTGACCCGTTCCGTTAGAAACTTGCCAGTTGAATGATTGATTATTCGTCCCGAAGGCTTGATAGAGATTGTTGTTGCTTGTATTTGCGAACAAACCTGCAGGATTGGTGTTCGCGATGCCGATCCGGCCATTGGTACCGATCCATAATCTCGTATGGGCAGCATCGGCGCCGCCGGTAACCATTCGCACCGGGGTATTATCGCTCGTACCGAGAAAATTATTGGTCAGATCGGTCAGCGAACCGTTTGCAGCTGTTAGCCACACCAGTGCCGGAACACCAACAGGCGGCTGGGTGATCAGCGTCCCCCCGCCTACCGGGAGAGTAAACATATCCAACGCATCACTGCCTTGGCTGGTCAAGATCGAAGTATGACCGTGTCCATCGTCAAGCTGTAAAGAATGCTGAGCAAACGCACCGGTTGCAGCGCCGAACAGCACTGCAAGAGCGAAGATTCTTAATAATGTCTTCATCTGCTAATGTATTTAATTCAATATTGCGCTTCAAACCTGCCCGAAATTTTCGAGCATGACCAAGGAAATAAAAGTGAGGTAAAGATTCTCAACGAGGCATTTCTTAAATACCTCAATTATGAGTTTTCCTGTACTTGATGGTTGTATCCCGTGTAAAAATACTAACCGATCACTTATTTTCCGTGGCTCGCGCTGCAGTGTATCTATGCAGCTTTCGTTAATATCCCGTAGCTAATCGTATCCCGTTAGCTAAAACATGAAACCATGTCAAGCAAAAAAATTATTTGCTCCTTCAAATTATGAATGATGGTGGTACAATTGACCACGTATTAGCAGCCCCCGCTTCGCATTGAAGCAGGGACTGAAAAACAATTTTTTAGTATGTGTACCAGTTCGTTCCGCCGTCTGAAATAAACGTGCGGGTAATCCCGTTGCCGACTATTGTCGCGGCGGCTACGCCGTCGATCTTATCGGCGCCGTTCGGTGCAACGTTAATATTTGCACCGGAAATGTTATGAATGACAATAACACGCCCTGATGGATTTGCGCTGGGAAGCGTCGGTGCCGTTGCATTGGTAATATTCAGGAAATAATCCGTCGCGGCGATAGCGTATGCACCGGCCGCCGGATTACCATAGGTTGCACGAATTCCCGTTGCAACAACAGTACCGTTATTGAGAATACGATCGACGCTATTAGTCTGGATTGTACCACCCGTTGCGTTTATTGCACCAGTGGTCGATGTAATGCCCGTACCGGCGGTTATCGTCGTTCCGGCATTTACCTGTCCTGCAGTTGCAACGATATTACCCGTCGTTGAGGTGATACCCGTACCGGCGGTCATTGTCGTACCAGCATTTACCTGTCCGGCAGTAGCAACGATATTACCTGTCGTTGAGGTGATACCCGTACCGGCAGTGATCGTCGTCGTGGCATTTAATTGCCCTGAACCGGTGACATTCAAACCCGAGACAGTGAGGGGTGAATTACAGACGGTAGTAGCACCGGTGAACATCGCGATCGTATTTGCCGTCGCAGCACCGCATGCATTCACAAGTCCGAGTGAAGCAGGCGAAGCCCACTTATCTGTTGCGCCAGCGCCATTTGAAACGAACAAGTCACCGGCGTTACCGTCGGAAGCGCCGACATTAATCGGTGTACCCGCATTAAGTATAACACGGTCCTGAATGTTCGCGCCGCCTGCTGTCGCAACAAGACCGTTGCCGGCCGTTACTTTTCCTGCCGTTGCAGTGATATTTCCTGCCGAAGCGACGATGTTGCCGCTGGTGGCAGTAATGTTCGTTACCGCAGTTAAGTTATTATTAATCTGCACCGTGCCGGTGCCCGACGTAAGACTCAGCAGACCTGCCGTCGTGGAAATGTCCATTGCTGAGTTTCCAACGATCTTCATATTTCCGACCTGCGGGCTCAGCGCGATCCAGTTCGAAGCGCCGCCGATACCAGCCTGAATAATGCCTGTTGCGTTAAGATCACCGGTGATAGCAACATCCCAACTTGTATTTGCAGGAGGCGGTCCGGGAGCAGCAAGATCTGCATTCCCGACGACTTTCAACTGCTGGTTGATCGAACCATTGCCAACAGTAGTAAGTGCGTAGGTGCCTGTATTAATATTTGTCGCTCCATTAACTGCGACCGTACCTGCAGCCTTTGTATTGATGCTTACATTACCACCGGCAGTTGTATTGCCGATTGTTGTCGTGCCGGCATTTGTCGCACCGTTATTAATTCCTGAAGCACCACTATTAAAGGTCGCGAAGTCGGTACCACCATCGTTGAAATGCAATGTGAAGCCGCCGAAGTTATGGTAACGATCAGATGCAAATATTTGCAAGCCAGCAGCCGGAGAAAGATGAGCATCGAGCGTCGTACCGACAAGCGTTACTTCTACACCGCTCGTACCGGTCAGCAACGATCCGAGTGTGCGTGTACGGACATTGCCGGAATTTACCCCGGTCAATGCAAGTACATTCAATTGTGTATTGTCTTGATTGATGTTATCAAGCACAAGATTATTCGTCGTTGCGCCGACATTCAATGTAATTGCGCTTGCCGTAGAACCGGCGATCGTAGTAGTCACCGTACCCGTCGTGCTGCCGATGGTATTGTTGATCGTGGCTGCAACCCCGGTCGATCCAAAATTATTATTGATCGTAGAACCGAGGATTGCCGAACGACCGAAATCATTATTAATATTATTGGCATTGCTGGTGGATGTACCAAACTGGTTCGTGACCGTTGCCGCAGCGACTGTATTATTACCATACAAGTTCGTCACACCGTTGACGCCGAAGAAATTGCTCGTTGCGCTGCGTCCGATATCGTTGGTTGCTGCTGTGCCGCCGATCGTATTGATGGCACCTGCAACATTCCCGACATTCGTAGTCGCAGCAGCTGCATTGGCAATGTTGGTTGTCAGTCCGTTCGAATTATTGATATTCACAGCACCAGTGCCACTGAAGGCATTGATATTGACATTCTTATTTGCCGTTCCGTTAGCGATCGTAAGGTCGTTCGTAAATCCGGTAATAAGACCGTTGTTACCATCAGCAACGATCGACGCAGTACCGAGTTTTAAGATACCGGTTACTTGCGCATCCCCCTGGACATAGAGATCCCATCCGTTATCCGGGCCGTTCGTATAGTTCGGTCCGCCGGCGAGATCACCGATAACACCGTTAACCCAAAGCCGAGTGCTCGTACTGGCAGAGGAGCTGCCAACAATCGTACGGTTATTTGTACCACCCACGGGCTGAATGAGAAGGTTCGTCGATCCGACACCCTGATTGATCGACTGGATAGTGCCATTGTTACCAGTGGTATTATATCCAAGCTCAAGCATTTGAGTTGTGGTCGTCGCACCTGTAATAATTACTTGGTGTGCATCGCCACCAACTCCAGGGGTTTCATCCTTCGTCACCTGGAACCGCGTGGCAACTCCATTCGTCACATTTGTACCAAGGAGAAGTACTGCACTGGCATTATTCCAAAAGAACTGCGGGTTGTTCTGTGAGAGCAATCCATTAGCTCCTGCGAAAATAACCGAGCCTTGTGTAAAGTTCGGGTTCGCAATATTGTTTGCAGCCAACATACCTGAGACAAAAAGGTCGCCGTTGATCTGAGCATCCCATAACGAGCTGCCTGCAGGGGTATTCGCAGCGGCATCGGCAAAACCATTGAGCAAGAACCACTGGTGCGACGTTGAGTTACCCATAGTGGTCAGATTGAATGACGTCGTATTGATGTTCGTCGCGCCGAGAATATTATTCGTGCCATTGAGTATTCCCATATTTACCGTCGATGCAGAGAAGGCATTGATATAGGTTGTCGTGCCGTTTATAAAATTCGTGCTTGTCGGATATGAGCCTATCGTATTGAATGTCGCGCCATTCCCAAAATCATTATTAACCGCTCCGTCGCCAAACGTATTTGTATTTGCACCATTTCCAACGTGATTGACCGTTGCGCCGCCGCCGTTACCAATATAGTTTGTCGCACCTGCGCCGTTACCGATATTGTTGTTCGATGCACCGACATTACCAATGAAATTGGTCGTTCCTGCATTTGTTCCAAGGGTATTGTTATTATCGGTCTGTAATGACAATGTTGCCGTATGAACATTAACGCCGATCGAACCGGCCCCAGATGCGGTAATATCCGCTCCGGTATTACTTGTCGCCGAACCGCTGACATTCATGGCAAGACCGCGTGTCGGCGCTGCGGTGCCTCCGGTGTTCGTTACACCAACAATAATACCGTCAATCCCTCCGGCTCCAACCGTCTGTCCGTTGGTAGTTACTGTCAGACCTCTGGACGAACCAGAACCGGTATTTGTCGATGTGAACGTACCACCTTGCGAAAATCCGATACCACCATTATTCGTAGCGGTGAACGTTGCGCCGATCGGGGAATTCCCGCTGGAATTCACCGTTGCTGCGACTCCCGTCGAATTGCCGGTGCTTGCTGCCATATTGACATTGACACCTGTCGTCGTACCAGCCACGCCGGTAACTGCAAGACCTGTTCCGCCGAATGCATTTGTGATCGTCGCCGTAGTCGTCGCGGCATTCGTGCCGCTGAGATTCATGATCGTGTTTGCCCCGGCATTCGTCGTAAAATTCAACTGATTGCCATTGAGGTTGACAAAACGCGTTGAAGTGAACGGAACATTTGTAGCCGCTGAAGCAAAGTGAGCATCGGCAATAGAATTGTTCGGATACGTCACTTCAACACCCTGTGAGCCTACGATCATTGACTGAATAGTGCGGGTGCGGACGTTGCCGTTCGGCACTGTCGTCATATCAAGGAATGCCGCATCTGTGGTGGCGCCCGGAGCGATATTATTAAGCGTCAGATTATTCGCCAGATTTCCGACATCGAGTGTAAGGGCATTTGTCCCGGAAGTAGCGATCGAAACAGTGCCACCGGCCCCTGTATTGCCAATAGCAACCGTACCTGGCCCGGAGGTGGAGATGTTCGTCATGACCGCACCGGCGCCGCCTTGGATACCGATGTTATTTGTGATCGTTCCTACATTGATATTGCCGCCAAACGTATTAATTACGTTAGAACCTGAATTTGAGAAGCCATACCAGTTATTTGCCGCATCATATCCGAAATAGTTTGTCGTAGCGACATCACCAATATCGTTGACTGCCGCAACAGTACCGATGGTGTTAAACGCGCCTCCGCCATTACCAATTTTATTGGTGGATGCACCGACATTGCCAATGCTATTTGTCGAAGCACCGGCATTACCCATTGTATTTGTCGTTCCGGCAGTATTACCAATATCGGAATTACCATACGATTGGAATGTACCATTGACGCGGGCGTTGCCATTGGTGAGGAGACTGTTCGTCGCCGCTGTCCCGACTGTTAACGACCACGTGTTCAGCGGAGCTGTCTTGATACCGACGTTATTACCCTGAGCGACTGTTCCGAGAGTAACCTCTGTGGTATTGTTCTCGATCATATTAACGGGTACGTCGTTGAGCGTGCCAAAAAGATTATTGCCATCGGAGATATTATTGCCGGTGCGAAGCCATGCGACCGAACCGACCACGAATGCAGTATTGTACTTCGTCAGATCGCCGGCGTTATTACCCATCATGATACCGTCCGTCGCAGTGAGAGCAGGAGATGCTTGCGGTACACCACCATCGGAAGCAAATCGGACATTAGGGTTTGCATTGTTATTGAGAGTCGCTGCCGTGCCGTCAACATTAAGAAGTTTTGACGGAGTGAAGGGATTTCCGGTAGCGCTGATACCGACGTTACCACCTGAGGTAACACGAATACGCTCACCGACTCCGGATCCAGCAACGCCAACGTTTGTCCCAACAACGAAGTCTGTTGCGTTCAATGTACCGATAAAATTCTGCCCTGCTCCTGTTCCGCCGCCTGTCGGCAACGAGTTTCCTGCGAGCGTCCAGCCGCTGATCGGGCCCCAACTGGTACCATTATAGACATCGAGAGTGTGAGTGGTCGTATTATAGACGATCAAACCTTCAGGAGGTGTACCGCCGCAAATTGCAAGTTCTTGTGCGGTGGTCATTCTCGGCGCTAAAAATCCTTTGGTTGTTGACGAAATATCAAGCATTGCACATTGGCTCGGGAATGTTCCGCTGACAAGTCCATTCGCATCGATGCCGAGCGATCCATTATTATCCGATAAATAGACAAAATGACCTGCGCCGTCATCCAACTGAATTCTTCCGGCACCGAACGTGCGGGCAGCGCCGCCTTGTGCGAATATAGATGTCGTAGTTGCAAGAACTAACAGCATTGCAACGATGAGGTACGATAAACGTCTCATAATATATTCTGTTTTATAAGTTTTTAATGCCTGTATCTCCCGATAAATACTATCCCTGGCTCCGCGATTCTATCACAATTTGATGAAAGCAAGCCCCAGAACCCCCCATTACAGGAATCCTGAAGTGTAAATATACCACATTTTTTTTTGCAGTGCAAGAAAATCGGCAAAAAATAAATAAATTTCCCGCCATAAATTATTATAAACCGTTATATTTTAATAAGATAGCTATTCATTATTTTCTTTTTTAAATAATTAGAAATATCTACTAAGTAAAGGTTCATTTTGTCACAAACAGAAGATTCCATACGTTATGGCAACTGAAAAAAAAGCGTTCGTAACGAACGCTTTTTAGAGATCACATCCAGCTCTATATTTTCTCTTTTTTGTCCGCAAAGACCTTCTTCTTGCGAGGTGCGCGGATAGGTTTGCGGCGAACGGGTGGCTTGGGCTTCTCCTCGACCACATCGGGATACGTATAGATGTCATATTTATAATTACGAAGCACCCATGTATTTTCGTCGTGACTGACGACGTAATTCGGAATGAGCGGTATTTTCCCGCCTCCGCCGGGGGCATCAATTACATAGTATGGAATTGCTAACCCCGATGTCCAGCCGCGAAGTTTATCCATAATCTCAAGGCCGACACGAACAGGAGTACGGAAATGATTCGCTCCTTTGGTAATATCTGCCTGATATATGTAGTACGGACGGACACGCATCGCGAGCAATTTCTGCATTAACTCTTTCACAACCATCGGATCGTCATTGACCCCTTTCATCAATACCATCTGATTACCGACCGGGCATCCGGCATCGGCAAGCATTTCGCAGGCTTGCTTAGCTTCAGGAGTACACTCCCACGGATGATTAAAGTGAGTATTGACATAGATGGGGTGATACTTCTTGATCATATCACACAATTTTGGCGTCACGCGCTGCGGCAATACACAGGGGATCTTCGTGCCAAGGCGAATGATCTCGACATGCGGAATCTCACGCAGACCTTTCAATACTTTTTCGAGCATGAAATCTGTGAGTGTCAGCGGATCACCGCCGGAAAGAATAACATCACGAATCTCGGTGTGGCTGGCAATATAATCCAAGCCTTCTTGAATATACTTCATCGATATCTTCGATGAGTCGCCAACCTTGCGCTTGCGCGTGCAGAAACGGCAGTACATCGAGCACTGGCTTGTCACTAGGAAGAGCACACGATCGGGATAGCGATGTGTGATCGACGGCACAGGGCTCATCCCATCCTCATTTAACGGATCATCCGGCGCGTCAATATCCGAAAGCTCAACCTCATCAGGAACTGCTTGCAGCCAAATAGGGTCGCCTTTGTAGCGTATGAGCGATAAGTAGTAGGGGTTAATGCGAGTTTGGAAGAACTCGTTGAGTGAGTCGGCAACTTCGGGCTTAATGCCGAAACGTTCGACGATCTGATCTTTTGTTTCTACGCTGTCACGTAACAGCTGCTGCCAATATTCCATTTGTCTCTTTCTCTTGGTGCCATTGCTGCTGACATCTCAGCACGCACGGCGGATTTGTAAATATGAATTATAAAATCTGAAATATGACGGTAGATACGTTCGATATTTCAAATTTCCAAATTCATATTTCTGAACTCTGTCATCTACCTATTTCCTACTACTTGTTTCCTATTCGTTTTCCGAATACGACCAAGTCATCTCCCGGCTTGTAGTAATCGGCAATTTGTGAAACGACTGCATACCCCTGCTTCTGATAAAAAGAACGGGTTCGGTCGTATGACGACTGGCTGCTGGTCTCAGCGATCAACAGGTAGCCGCCACGATCTGCGACAAATTGCTCGGCGAACTGATCGAGCGCTTGCGAGATGCCTTTACCGTAATAATCCGGATGCGACGCGATCCAGTACATATCGTACGTGCCGGTCGTTGCCGGAGTCGGCCCGACGACGAGGAAACCGGCTGTGCGGCCGCCATCGTCATAGACGTACGCAAAGTAATCGCACTGCTCCGGCCGGTTCAAGTAGATATCAATGAGCTCATCTGCGATCGCGATCTCCTCATTGCTGAAGTTTCCCGTCGCTTGCACGATCTTCGTTATTTCTTCGCGATCTTGTGCGACAACAGGACGAATCATTTATGAACTAACTTTCGATAAACGAATCTTCAGTATGTTCGATACCGAACGATCACATCGGTTTAAAAAACTTTTTACGAAGAATAATTCGTGAATAGTTTTTCATCCTTTTACAAAAATACGAAATGATTTCCGAAAATCCAAATCCTGACGCAAAATATTTTTAATGTTGAAAGCGAGAAACGGTTTTATTCGGATTTTTACTTTGACTTTCTCACCGCTGCGCACGAAGCGATGAGGTTGATCGCTTGCGAATGTGTCAGTCCGCTTGTAAAACATGCGCGCATGAATCCCGCGTCGAGAGAAATGTCCGGATTCGGATTTGCTTCGAGGACGAAGAGCGAACCGTCATCTCGCAGGCGCATGTCGATGCGCCCATAATCTTGCAGACCGACTACGTTCGCCGACTTCAATGCAATTCGGCGTGCCTCGGCTGCAATTGTTTCGTCAAGATCGGCGGGACAGACCGGTATAGTCGTTTTATAGAGCGGCGACTCCTCGACCCATTTTGCTTCGTAACTCACAATGCGCGGACTACCGGCAGGCATACTATCAAAAGTAATCTCGGAGATCGGCAGCGTTTGGAACGAACCATTTTTGTCTGCAATAACGGCGACATTGAGCTCGCGGCCATCTATATATTCTTCGATTAATGCCGGCTGCTTGAACTCTGTATGAACAAATGTGACACGTGAGGTAAGTTCGGTTTTGTTGCCAACGATTGAGTTGTTATCAATACCAATGCTCGCATCCTCGCGAACCGGTTTGACGATAAGCGGATAATTCAGGGACAGTGAGCTTGGAACCTCGTTGCCCGGTTCGACAACTGCAAACGCCGGGGTAGGAATATCATTGGCGGCAAAAATTGCTTTTGAAACTGACTTGTTCAACGAAATGCCAAGTGCCAATGTACCCGCACCCGTATATGGAATGCCAAACAGATCATAGACGCCCGCAACGCACATCTCCAGATCTGCCCTGCCAAGAACTGCTTCGCATAAATTGAAAATTGCTTCCGGGCGCTCAGCTTCAAGAAAGGATACAAGCCGCTCAACATCGTCATCAACTGAGAATATTGTGACAGTATGGCCGCCTTCGCGGAGTGCACGAGCAATGCCTTCGATCTCCTCAAGAACTCCGAACTCGGACGCATCGCGAAAATCGTCGGAAAGCTTTGTACCTGATTTCGAGAGCCAATGATCGTCCGGCTCGGTATGTTTCGGTTCGTTATATATCAATGCAAATCGCATTTACTACGGCTGGAAATAATATAAAATGTTATTGTTCAGGGAAGCTAATAAACACTCACAGTTATAATCTTATCCCATATCGTTTACATCCCGCTGCCAAGACTGCCAACATCATTTCGTTATAGCCCATCCCTGCGGTGCGAGCTGCCTTCGGAAAGCAGGAATTGTCTTCGGGATTTGGCAAGATTCCCGGCAAAGGATTCACCTCGATCACATTCGCATTCCCATTCACATTGAGTCGGATATCAATGCGTGACCAGTCGCGGCAGCCGAGCACATGATAAGCCCGCAGAACGACATCTGTGATCTCTCGTTCAAGCTCAGCGGGCAAGTCGGCAGGGCAACTAAAGAGATCAAGAGGATGCTCGGCAGTGTCATAGACCCATTTTGCTTCGTATGAATACAATGCATTTGCTTCGGCAGGCAATGCATTGAACTTGATCTCGACAATCGGAAGAACACGTGCTTCGCTGCCATTGCCGATCACCGCAACTGTAAATTCCCTCCCGCTGAGGAATTCTTCAACGATCGCTTGCTGGCCGTACTCGTTTACTATCCGCGAAATTTCAGCTCGGAGTTCAGTATCATCCTTGACAAATGACGAATTCGTTACGCCTTTTGATGAGCCTTCGGATGTAGGTTTGACAACGACAGGATATCCGCACCCCGGCAAGAGTTTTTCAAGCGTCGCCGAACGGTCGGTTGTTGAGGCAAATCTTCCAACCGGGACATTATGATAGGCAAGCGTTTCTTTCGTCCTTACTTTATCCAGCGTCGTAGCGAGTGTCCACGGCGCAGAACCGGTGTACGGAATGCCGAGCATTTCAAGAACTGCCGGAAACTGGGCTTCGCGATCGGCTCCGCGGCTGCCTTCAGCAAGATTAAAGACGATGTCGTACTTTCGTACCATTAATCGTGGAATAGCGACTTCAGGGATCGCCTCAACGATCTCACAGTCAATATCCGGATGCGAAGCAAGCGCCGAGCGGACAGCTTCGATTGTCGCGAGCGTGTCCCATTCGGCAAATTTGTCATCGGACCCGCCCCCTGCGTTGCGATTCCAGAGATCCATTCCATCGGGTTTGATATTTGCCAGAAGTGCTACACGCATCGAATTGGATTCAAATGAGATTTAAAATTAGCGTGCGAAATAACACATTTTTACAAAGAATGTCAACTATTTTAAAAAATTTGTTGGTAAACGATGCCGCAAGCATACTGTTAGGTGTTATTTAAGAAGCTATACTTCACTTGAGAAGAAGGAATCGTTTTTTTGTTACGTTTATTATATGAAGTTCATAACATCACATTTAGTCATCATTGTCCTCACACTATCTGCTCATCCGTTCTATGCTCAAAAGCTGCATTTTAGCAGTGATGAAAGAACGATCATCGAGCTGCAGGATCGCCGCACGGGCACTGATAAGATCGAAAAATTTCTGAGCGCATCTAACGTACGAGTTGCCCGGCGTGCGGCATTCGCTTTGGCAAATATCGACGACACGCTGACTCGCCCTGCTCTCGTCAAACACCTTGAAAACGAAAAGCGCCCGGCAGTGATCGATGCGATCGCTTTCGCTCTTGGTGTTCTCGGATCAAATGATAACGTCTATCGTGCACTGTTGGACAAGGAGTTGACTTCCGGTATAACGGATGAACTTGCCGTCGCACTCGGACGGACTGTCCCGAAAGATCAAGTGAACGATCTGCTTGCCCGAGTCGCGACAGCTCATCCTTCTGCGGCGGGATTGATAATAATGGAGCTCGGACTACGAAAACTTGTCACCGACGATGAGTGCCGCATCATCAAATCGCTCGAGAACGATTCCGATCCTAACACACGGTGGCATGCGATCTATGGCCTCGCAAGGGTGACCGATACTGCCTTTATTGCGAAGAACACCGACATTATTAAAGACTATCTGGGCGATCTCGGTTCGCCGGAATGCAGAATGTTTGCTGCAACAGCGCTTGGGAACCTGCATACCAATGAATCGTCTCAAATACTGCTGAGTGCGTCTCGAAGCGAGACTGAGTGGAGAGTTCGCGTGAATCTGTTCAATGGGCTGGCGAAACAACAATATTTTTCATCCGGGATATTAGATGTCGTTCGCAAAGCAGTACTTGAATCGACAAAAGATACTCCGACCACAATCCACACTGCGATCGCAGCGCTCGGTGCACTTGATAAGATGCTTGCCGATGGCAAGTGCTCCTCGCCTGACTCTGAAAGCATTCGTGAATGGCTTGCAGGTTTTTCGTCAGAGCGAAATGATTACGATGCATCACCGCAAGCGGTCAGGGCGTATGCAATGATCCCTGCGGCCCGATTCGATACAAACTGTGTTTCACTTCGTAGTCTGACAGCGTTTCTGACATACCATGATCGCGCGATCACGAATTATACTGCGCACGCGCTTGGCAATTACCGGGATACTTCAGTAATGCTTGTATTGCTTCGCCGGTTGTTCAGTACTCCGATCGCCGATATGCCTGCGGTACTTGAGGGGTTGCAGGCACAATGGAAACGTGCGCTAGCTGACAGCGCATATTGGAAATTGCTCGACAGTGCGCATTATACGGCTGCATACAGGCACATGGTGATCAGATTTGCCGATCAGAACATAGAACCAGCGATCGTCGGGATGACGATGCAAATGATCCAAGATCCGCGAGTCATCGTCGGTGCATTTCGTACCGAAGCAAAAGAATATTTATCTAAATATCTTACTCAGTTCAACAAGCAGCAGAATATCGATCTACTTGGCTCGGTCATCGAGGCGATCGGAGTCTTAAAATTTTCCGAACCCGCGATCAGCGACACCATCAGATCAATCTATGCAAAAGCTGCAAAAGAATGGGGCAACACCCATCTTGCCGACATTGCCTATCGCACCCTCGACTCGCTCGGAATAAAAAATGTCCCCAAATTAACGGTTGTTATTCACAGGGATTCGATCGATTGGGATGCGATCGAACAGGCTCCCGATACCGTTGTGATGCCCACGCTGTGCGGGATGGTATCTGTAAAGCTGCTCACCGACGAGGCGCCGATGACGGTGCTGAACATCCTGAAACTCGCCCGCACATTTTTTTTCGCGAACAGTTCTTTTCATCGGGTCGTACCCAACTTCGTCGCGCAAGCCGGTGACCTCAGCGGCACCGGTTGGGGCGGACCAGGATATGCGATCAGAACGGAGATCGCACCCACGCGATATGACACTGAAGGCGTTTGCGGAATGGCATCCGATGGTAAAGATACAGAAGGCTCGCAGTGGTTCATTACTCACTGCCCGACTCCGCATCTCGATACGCGGTATTCGATATGGGGAAAAGTTGTCAAACACATGGACTGTATCGAAAATATGCAGCTCGACGATCAGATCCAAAACGTCATTCCATACCATTGATGCCGATGTCATCTCACGCTCTCGCAAATATAAAGCAACTGGCAGGTTTGCTTCACCATAAAATTTTGCTCGCCGATGCAACTGACGAGCGCATCATTCACGCTGCCAGAATTGCGACCGATTCTAAACTTGCTGTGATCGTTCTTATTGGCGATCAAGAAGAGGTGCGCAATTCAGCGAATAAGGCGAACATCTCCCTCGACGGGATCGACATTTGGTCGTTCGACACGTGTCCCATTCTCGATGAGTTGACAGCAAATTATTATGAGAGCCGCAAAGCAAAAGTCCCGGATATTGAAACTGCGCGTGCAGAGATCATAAACGATCATTTGCTTTTCGGTGCACTTATTGTTCATCATGGCGACGCAGATGGAATGCTTGGAGGCTCGCTCTCGACATCAGGAGCAATCATACGAGCAGCCATACGAGGTATCGGGCTTGCGTCGAATGTCCGCTCGCTTTCGTCTCTGTTTCTCATCGACTTTTCCGGAAACCCGAAAGCCGAAACCCGAAACCCGACCATAGCATTCGCCGATTGTGCTGTTATTCCGAATCCGGATGCGCATCAGCTTGCCGATATAGCTCTTTCAACAGCACAGTCCTATGAAAAACTAACCGGCACCAAGCCGCGAGTCGCAATGCTTTCGTTTTCGACCAAAGGAAGTGCTGAAAGCGATTCGACGAAGATTGTGATGCTTGCATTAGAGATCGCAAAAGAACGAAATCCCGAACTCATCATCGACGGCGAGCTGCAATTCGATGCGGCCTTCATCCCTTCGGTAGCAGAACGCAAAGCTCCAAATAGCCCGCTCTCGGGAAATGCAAATGTCTTTATTTTCCCGAATCTCGATGCCGGTAATATAGGATATAAGATAGCCGAACGCCTCGGCGGCGGACAAGCCATCGGACCGATCCTGCAAGGCTTGGCCAAACCAATGAACGACCTCTCCCGCGGCGCAAGCGTGGACGATATTGTGACAATGATTGCGGTGACGGCGGCTCAGGGAATGCCCTAATTTCGGAACTATCATAATAGCCAGAAAGTGTTGTATATTTGAAGGGTGGATTACGATGTTTTATTCATTTTCAGGTAAAAAAGGAGTACATTGTGCCAAACAATCAAACAACTTGGGAAATGGAAACCGAATACATCCAAAGCTGCAATTGCGACTATGGATGTGCGTGTAACTTTAACGGGCGGCCTGATAAAGGAAATTGCGAGGCACTTATTGCTCATCATATCCGAAAAGGATTTTTTGGCAATACGAAGTTAGACGGTGCCACTTTTGCCATTGGGCTGTGGTGGCCCAAAGCGATCCACGAAGGAGGCGGAACCGTTGCCTTGTACATTGACGAGAAAGTAACACCCGAACAACAAACGGCCATCGAAGAAATCACCGGCGGCAAACAAGGCGGTGGTGTATTCGAAATTTTCCCGATGACGTTCGCAAGCGCTCATCCGGTCAAAAGAATGAAGATCGACTTTCATTACGATGATTATGATAGTTGGTTTAAGGTCGCAGGGGTCGGGGAAGTGATCTCGGAACATATTAAAAATCCGGTCACTAATGATAACTTCGAAGGCTCTATTTCATTGCCCGGAGGTATCGCATTCAAAAATGCTATCGTTTCGAGCATTAAAAGTTTAGTGGTCAAAGACGGTGACTTGAATTTTTCGCACAAGAATACCAACGGTCATGTCACCGTCGCGAAATTTAGCAATGCAGGCTGCATCGGCTGATTCGTTCTGTAATAAATTATAATATGACATCATCCGTGATGGAAGCCTTTCTCAAACGAGACAGGCTTGTTATTATTATTGCCCTCGCCGTCATTACGGTTATTTCTTGGTATTACATAGTGTTCCTCAGCAGCGAAATGAAAACACCGAACATGGCCGCTATGCCCGGTATGTCGGGTATGTCTAATATGCCAGCCATGTCCAATATGAGTGACTCGTATCACACAATGGCAATGCCCACCACAGAACATTGGTCTGCCTACGAATTCCTGATGATGTTTGTCATGTGGTCGGTAATGATGGTAGCAATGATGCTGCCTTCTGCTGCGCCGCTACTGCTGCTTTTCGCGTCGATCAACCGCAAACGCCAGCAGCAGAATAATCCGTATGTTTCTACAAGTTATTTCCTTGCTGGTTATCTGCTGGTATGGGCAGGATTTAGTATAGCGGCAACCGGGCTGCAATGGCTCTTTCAGTATTTTCGCCTGCTCTCGCCTATGATGGTAACGACGAATGCTGTTGCCGGAAGCATTATTCTTTTTGGTGCGGGCATTTTCCAGTTCACTCCGCTCAAGAATAAATGCCTTACACGGTGCCGTACCCCGATTGATTTTGTTACGCGCCATTGGAAGGAAGGAAGTGTTGGCGCGCTTCGTATGGGGCTCGAGCACGGATCTTTTTGTTTGGGGTGTTGCTGGATATTGATGTGCGTACTGTTCGTTACGGGTATTATGAATGTGTTATGGATCGCGTTGATTTCTTTTTTTGTCCTTCTCGAAAAAGTAGTACCAAAGGGCTTGATCGTTTCGCGCATTGCCGGAATCGTCTTAATTGTGAATGCCGTTTGGCTGCTTATATAACGTTATGCCATGTCCGATAGAAAGAGCATATTGAACTTGGGGGAAAAATGAAGTAGTGCAATTTTCTCCTAACAAAGAAGATTAAGCGAAAACATACTTTCCGTATCCTCTGCCCGACGCTTACCACAATCCGTATTTTTGCATCTATACTCTAATCTGATGAATGTATTAGTGACCAATGATGACGGCATCAATGCACGCGGGATCGCGGCACTGGTTGCGGCATTAAAAGAAGTGGCGAACGTGATTGTGATCGCCCCGCTCGGTGAGCAATCTGCGGTCGGCCATGCGCTCACGATGACGCTTCCGCTTCGCGTCACCGAATTTCATAAAGACAATGAGTTCTTTGGCTTCGCTGTTGATGGTACTCCTGCCGATTGTGTAAAACTCGCACTTCGCACTTTTTTGAAAGAGCGCGGACTGCCCTACCCCGATCTTGTCGTCAGTGGTATCAACCACGGCCGCAACACCGCTGTCAATATCATTTATAGCGGTACGGTCAGCGCCGCAACCGAAGCCACCGTACTCGATGTACCTGCAGTTGCGATCTCGCTTGCGAGCTATCGCGACGGCGCAGATTTTTCAGGGGCAGCGGATTTCATCAAGCAATTCGCTCCGTATGTTGCCACCCAAGGTCTGCCGAAAGGCACATTGCTCAATGTGAATGTGCCAGCACTCGCACCTGACAAAATAAAAGGGATGGTTTATACACGTCAAGGCAATTCATATTGGGACGACGATTTCGAACGGCGTCTCGATCCACACGAGCGACCGTATTACTGGCTGCGCGGCACGTATCATCTCGTTGATACACACGAAGAAGCGGATGACATTGCCATTGTTGCCGGTAAGATCACGATTACCCCGCTTCACTATGACCTGACGAATCATGAATTTCTCAAAGAAATGAGAAACGATTGGAAAGAAAAAATGTGAATTCCTTTTTTTCTAATTTTCTATTTTTCTTTTTTCACGCATAGATGTTGATCGTCCGAGAAGCGCTCGCTGCTATTCGCCGTACACCGCTGCTGTCAGCGTTGACGGCACTTGTGATCGCAATCTCGCTGGCAGTGATCGCTTTTTTTATTCTGCTTTCACTTCGTGCTACCCAAACACTTGATGAATACCGTTCGAGACTGCCCGTCGAAGCATACTTTGATCCTTCGATCTCTTCTGAATCTGCAAAAGATCTTTCTCATGACATCATAATGTCTCTTGGCGATGTTTCAACATCGAAATTCATTTCGAAAGAGGACGCGCTGAAAGAATTTACATTTTCTTCCGGTGAGGACCTGGTCGGAGTTGTCGGAAGCAACCCACTTCCGGCAGGAGTGCGAATGACGTTTGTAAAGCTCAGTTCCATTCGTGCAGCCGAGATCATCCGCGTACTGCATTCATCAAAAGGAATAACAGATATTCTTTTTGACGGTAAGACACTTCTCTCGCTCGAAAACCGGCGTAAAACACTCTTCACGTTAACATACCTTGTCGGAGGCTTTCTTTTGTTAGTTTCGGTCGCACTTGCCGCAAGTCTCGCAAGACTCGCAATGCTTGCACGGCGCGAAACGATACGGGCAATGTCGCTCCTCGGCGCGAAGCGCCAGACGATCGTGATCCCGTACTATATCGAAGCATTCACAGCGGGGAGTATCGGCGGGCTCATATCTGCAGCATCCGTCATTTTACTTCACGAATTTGCTATTCCGAAGGTCGCACCCGAACTCGTGATCAGCACATATACTTCCAATGAAATGATATTATTTATCGCAGGTAATGTCATCCTCGGCGGATTGCTTGGACTCGTCGGTTCGATGTTTTCGACCCTCAGGATCAGAACTGTCTGAATTCACATATTAAATTTCGTAATTTTGTAGGAAATACTTCTTTCATAATGGCATATATTCCAAATAGAGAGCCGGTTAATGCGTGGTCGCGGATCATGGCCAAATACAAGCGCCATCCCGGTTCGTGGGCATACGTGTTGCATCGCATCAGCGGGATCGGACTCACGACATACTTATTTGTGCACATCTGGGCGCTGAGTTCGCTGACGCAGGGACGAGCGGCATTTGCCGAGGAAATGAAAACATTCACGACGCCGCCATTTAAATTTCTCGAATGGGCATTGGGTATTCTCGTGATGTTTCATGCATTCAATGGTATTCGGATCGCCATCGTGGACTTCGGCGCAGGCGCTCGCAGGCAAAAAACATTGCTTCGCCTTGCGTACTCGCTCACGATCGCGGTTGTGATCCTGATGTTCTTTCTCATCTTTAACAACGATCTTTTTGCAAAATAGAAAATACAGAAATGGACGAATCAACTAAACATCTTCGTACGTATGCAGCCGGCCGCGGAGGATCTAAAGCCTGGATGTTGCAGCGCATTACGGGCATTTCACTTGTCATTCTGACAGTCGGGCATTACGTACTCATGCACTACAATCCAAAAAGCGGACATGATTACGGTTCGACCGCAGACCGTCTTTCAATGCCCATTTTTAAGGGACTCTATCTTGCATTTATTACGATCGGAATGTATCACGGCGTGCAAGGCATTAGGAATATCGTGCGCGATTTTAAGCTCAAAGCAAAATGGAGCTACACGATCTTCGGTGTCATTATGATCGCCGCTCTGATATTCGTCGGTATCGGCTGGAATACTATGCTGACATTCGATCCGAACAAGCCCTAACTATCTGAACTTGGATCCGCCCGATAAGCGGATTTTTATGATTGTAAAAGCCTGCTCAATATTAGCAGGCTTTTTAATCGTATAGTATTTGTGTATTAATAGAAACCTGTCATTATATGGAAAACTACAAACCGGACGGATACCACACTGCAATACCGTATCTTATTATTAACGGTGCGGCGAAAGCGATCGAGTTCTACAAGGATGTATTTGGTGCGACGGAAATGCTGCGTTTTCCTCAGCCCGACGGACGTATCGGGCATGCAGAGATCACGATCGGGGATTCCGTTATTATGCTTGCAGATGAATTTCCGGAAATGGGATACCGATCACCTGTTTCGCTCGGGGGTTCACCGGTCAATATCTGTCTTTATGTTCCGAACACCGATAAAACGGTCGCTGCCGCAGTAAAAGCCGGGGCAACGATCACTCAGCAGATCGAAGACAAATTCTATGGCGACCGTGCCGGAGCAATTAAAGACCCGTTCGGTTTTACATGGAATATTATGACACATATTCGAGACGTCTCTACGGATGAAATGATGAAAGCAGCATCGGCAATGGATGGCTAAACGAATTATTTGCCTTTCACAGCCTTCCGCAGCCTTAGACTGTTCCCGATCACGCTGACATCGCTGAACGCCATGGCGAGCGAGCCTATCATTGGGTTCAGCAGCAGTTTAAATGCGGGGTAAAGCACGCCACCAGCGATCGGAATACCGAGGCTGTTATAGAGAAAACTGAAGAACAGGTTTTGTTTGATCGTTCTGATCGTTTCTCGAGAGAGCGTGATCGCATCCACAACAGCATTCAGGTCGTCACGAAGCAAGGTAATATCCGCTGCTTCCATTGCAACATCTGTCCCGCTGCCGATCGCAAATCCTACATCAGCCTGTGCAAGTGCCGGCGCGTCATTTATTCCATCGCCAACCATGCCGACGTTCCGGCCTTGTTCTTGAAGCTGACGAACTTTATCAGCTTTCTGATATGGAAGGACGTTCGCGATAACTTCGTTTATTCCAGCGTCTTTCGCGATCTCGTTCGCAGCAGTTTCATTATCACCGGTCATCATAATGACGGTGATCCCGGCGGAACGAAGTTTGGTGATCGCTTCGCGCGTTCCGGTTTTTAGTGACTGCTTGAACGTGAATGCGCCTGTAAGCTTTCCGTCTGCTGCAACGAATACGGAATTATGATCGACCTGTTGCGCCAAGACCCGGTGTGAAGCAAGAAATGCAGCGTTACCGATCAATATTTCTTTTCCATCGACTGCGGCGCTGACGCCGTTGCCTTGCTCTGACGAAAAGTTTGAAATGGCAATCGGAGAAATATTTTTTTTCTCGCCATATTTCACAATAGCACGGGCAAGCGGATGCGATGAGTTACGTTCGACACTTGATGCAAGTTTAATGACCTCTGCCTCTGCAAGCCCATTATAGATGGCAAGAGTTGCAACTTCGGGTTCTGAAAGAGTGAGCGTCCCTGTTTTATCGAGAACGATCGTATCGAGCTTCGCCGCCAGTTCGAGCGCGCTCCCCTTGCGGATCAAAATGCCAAGCTCAGAAGCTCGACCCGTCCCCACCATGATCGCCGTTGGTGTAGCAAGGCCCAGTGCACAGGGACAGGCAATAATAAGCACAGAGATAAATGGAATGAGCGCCGAAGAAAATTTGTCGACCGGCGATGCAACAAACCAGATCGCGAATGCCAAGAGCGCGAGAACGATAACTCCTTGAACAAAATAACCGCTGACCGTATCGGCAAGATGTGCAATGGGCGCTTTCGATTCCTGAGCACGCTCGACAAGCCTGACAATCTGCTGTAATATCGTCGCAGAGCCAACTCGTGTTGCACGCAGATATATAACACCCTCCTGCACAAGAGTACTGCCGATAACTTCATCGCCAACCGATCTGCGGATCTGTTTCGATTCTCCGGTCATCATCGACTCGTCGATAAACGCAAAGCCATCAGTAATGACACCATCGACAGGGATCTTCTCGCCGGCACGAACAAACACGATGTCGCCTTTTTGGACATCGTCTGTTTCGATCGTGACGTCCTTACCTTCACGAATAACAGTGGCTGTCGTTGCCTGACGTCCGAGCAATGCACGCATCGCTTCACCGGCTTTTCGCGAAGCATGCATTTCCATTAATCCGCCAAGCAGCACAAGGGTGACGATCGTCGCTGCTGACTCAAAAAATACATGGTGTGCCGGCAGCAAAGACGGAGTAATAGTTAATACAGCGCTGTAGAGATATGCTGTCAGTACGCTCAGCCCGATCAGTGTATTCATATCAGGCGCTTTTGCGCGTGCTGCTTTGTAGCCGCCGATATAAAAATGTGACCCACACCAAATAACGACCGGCGTTGCAAGAATAAATTGCACCCATGCACTGCCCGTGAACATCAGATCCAACATGCTAATAACGAGTACAGGGATCGTTAGCGCAAGTGCAATAATAAATTTCAGTTTTCGATTTTGATAGATTACCTCAATATCGGCAAGATGATGCGCATGATGATCGTCTTTAGGCATATCAACTGCGTGATAACCAACTTTATCGACGGTCGTTTTAATCGCATCCGGGGTCAAAGCGTTTGGATCGTACAGAACAGACGCCTCACCTGTTGCAAGGTTGACAAACGCATTATGAGTACCAGGGAGCTTTTTTAGAGCAGTCTCAATACGCGTCACGCATGCTGCACAATCCATTCCTTCAACGAGGAAACGCTCTTCGGTAAGAAGCCCCGTCCGTTGTTCTTCACGCGGGGGCATACTCGTAGGCTGTATATCCGGCTTCAGCAACCGCGGTATTCAGATCTGCAAATGGCGGCTCTGTTTCGTCAAAAAAAACTACTGCGCGTTTCTCCGGCAAGGATACTTCCACATTCTGTACGCCGGGCACACGTTTCAATGCATCCGTCACACTGCGCACACAGCCGCTGCAATGCATTCCTTCTATAATTAGAATTTTCTCAGTCATGAGTTACAAACTATTATTCTGTTTATACGAATAGAATATAATTTGTAACATATTCTATTTATCTGCCTCACCCATGATCGGATCGATCGAACCGATGATAGCGACGACATCGGAGATCATTGCACCTTCGAGCAAGCGCGAGAGACCTTGCAGGTTAACAAAACTTGGAGAACGAATTTTGCTTCGCCACGGTGTTCCGGTACCATCGGAAATGAGATACCACCCGAGCTCGCCTTTCGAGGCTTCGATCGCAGAGTAGCTTTCACCCTTCGGAGGTTTTTGGCCGAAGTTCACAAGCATAAAATCATTGATCAGATCCTCCATCGACGTGTAGACCTCCCCTTTTCTCGGAAGGACATGCTTCGCATCGTCTGCAAGGATCTCACCTTTCTCGCGTTCAAGAAGATCGAGACACTGGCGGACGATCTTAACACTTTCGGTCACCTCGTCGAATCGGACGAAATATCTTGCAAGCGCGTCGCACTCAGTCCGAGTAATGACATTAAAATCAAGTTCGGGATAAATGAGATACGGATCATCGCGACGAAGATCGGATGAAATACCACAACCTCGCAGATTAGGACCTGTCCAGCCGAGAGCGATCGCTTCATCCGGCGGCATAATGCCGATGTTCTCACATCGTTCGACAAAAATGCGATTCTTATGCAGCATCTTCGAGATCTCTTTCGTCGTTTCAGGGAGTTTGTCTATGAAACTTCTGATCATCTTGATGCATTCGGGCGTAATATCCTGCGCCAACCCGCCGATGCGCATATAACTGACCGTAAAGCGTACCCCGGTGAGCACATCGTAAATATCATAAATTTTCTCTCGTTCACGCAACGCCCAGACGAAGACAGTAAGCGCGCCGACATCCATTGCCATTGCACCGGCAGCCATTAAATGTGAACTGACGCGTGCAAGCTCACAGGCAAGAGTGCGAATGATCTCGGCACGGCGCGGAACTTTGACGTGCATCAATTTTTCGACCGCCATTGTGTACGCAACGTTATTCGCGATCGGAGAAATGTAATCGAGGCGATCGGTATGCGGAATAAACTCGTGATAGGTCATATTTTCCGCGAGCTTCTCGTAGCCTCGGTGCAAATAACCAAGTTCGCATTTTGCCGCCACAACCGTTTCACCATCGAGGCGTAAAGCAACGCGAAGAACCCCATGCGTTGCCGGGTGCTGCGGTCCCATATTGAGGATCATCTCGTGATCGAGCCCGTCCTCGTCAATGACGACACTCGTATCTTTCGACAGTAATGCTTCGATGATCTGTTCGTTCGAGACAGAAGTGCGATTATTTTTTTCCTGCATCATATCAATTCAAACGTATCGTTGTCGGCAAATGCTCATCTTTCGGAATCGGGATCGAACCCGGAATACCCATTAGCGGAAAATCTTTTCGCAGCGGATAATATTCATATTCTTCCGGCATATACATCCTGCGCAGATCGGGGTGACCATCAAAGATAATACCGTACATATCGTACACTTCACGCTCGTGCCAGCCGGCGCCGTCCCAAATACTAACGACGCTTGGGATATGAGGGTCGCGTTCGTCGCACCTGACTTTTAGAAATATCCTATCGTTCGTCTTGAGGTCACGAAGATTATATGTCACTTCGAATCGCATCGTTCGAGTGAAACGGTCGATCCCGGCCGTATCAATGAATTGGGTAAATCCGTATTTTTCTTTTAGCACACGCGCTGTCATCTCTAAATGCTCACGATCGACGAGGGCGCATGGCGTCCCGTTTATATCCACTGCTTCATACGTGAAGCCAGGAATTTCGGTTGAAAGTTGGGTAAAATCGAACATACTAATAAAACAATAGTGCAATGAAGAATGTGCTATATTATTGCATCTTCCGAATAACAAAATCTAAGATAAA
>DASQGZ010000046.1:0-60585 GCA_035632315.1 Kapaibacterium sp. (SeqCode)
TGTGTGTGTCGATCACCAAACTTCGGCGTTTTCGTCAGATCGGGTTTCCATGTGTATTCCACCCAGATCGTGTCACCGCGTTTCATAGTATATGTATTATTCTTATCTGCAAGCGGCGTATAACCTACTTGATTCGAATCAACTACATATTCTGCATAATCAGGGCCATCAAAGTATAGACCAAACAGATCGGTGTTCGTAATAGCTTTACTGATAAGATTTACTCTCCTGATAAACGGCTGATCGCAGATCGTGGTATCGAACTGAGTGATACGATCCCAAACGACGCCCGGTTTGATTCCGGTGCCTCTGAGATATGACCAGGCTTTGATCGAATCTTTGTACGTGCCTTTCATATCGGTCTGCCAGTCAACCCATGTCGAATCGAATCCGACCGCTGTCGGGTTGAAGCAGAATGTGAAGACAGCTCGTTGACCAGGTTTGAGTGTAGCCGGAAGTTTTGTCGGCGAAGCAGCCGCATCGAATGTGAAGTTCGCCGGGTCGTGCAGCGTTTCGCCGGTGATCGTAAACGACATCGTGCCGACATTTGTAACCGATACAGTATCGCATACCTGACTATTGACGACAACCTGTTTGTAATCATGATCAGTCGCATAAATCAGCGGCGTACCGCCCGGTCCGACAAGTGTCAGCGGCGCTTTGAAGCACGACGTCTGTAAAATGAGCGAATCGAGATGCTGCAATGTATCTTTCGAATCGAAGCACACGGTCACGGCAAGCGTATCGCCCGGTTTTAATGATGTCGGTGTAGCGGGACTTGTTCCGGTGATCGTAAAGTACGGATTACCTCTCTTGAGCGAGGCACCGGTTATTTGGATCGCGGGATCGGTCTTTGCGCCTGCGTTATAGTAATAGACGGTCGCGCAGGTATCGGTTCCGGGAAGCGTCCGCGGATACACGATGCTGTCGAGTTGATTCGGATAGTTCGGCCGCACGAGCAATTTGATTTTCGGCGGTTTATAATTTAATTTCACAAGGTACCCGTTGCCGATATTATCGAGAATATAGACCGGCCCGTATGCACCACCGGTATCGAGCGGATTGGCAACCTCCACATCGAAACAATACAATGTATCATTTCCCTGCAGATCGATCTCGAGCAGATTATCGGGGTTGACGTCAGGATTATTCGGGTCAAAGAGGACATTATGATATACTTGCGGCGGACGAAGAATATCGCCGTTCGGGTCGTCCATAATTTGAACGGACTTGATGCCCGGGTTAACCTTGCGTCCGTCATGCACGCACACATACCACTTTGCGCAGAGCGTATCGACCGTAATCGAAAGGGCTCCGGAATCGCTCTTGAACGTATAGCCGACCGGCAAGGAATACTGGAAGAAGTGATCGTCGCCGCAGAAATCGCCAAGGTCGCGATCAGGGTCGATCGCACGGAAACCGTAATTATAGACCATGAACGGCTTCGAGAGCGAGTCTCCGGTCAGATAATATGCGCCCGGACTGACAGAGAAGGTTAAGCCGACAAGGTTCGGGTAGCCCGGGATCACTCCCCATTTTTTCTTAACAGCAAGCCCCGATTGCTGGATGCCGATCGGTTTGCTGCCGTTGATCGAAACAAGAATATGACTTACATTAAAATCATTTCGGTCGCAGATCACATTGATGTAATATCCCTGAAGGATCTCGAATGTATTCGATGGCACATAGAACAGATACGACGATTTCCAGCGCGACATCGGAACAATGCTCATTTGGCCCGGCGCCGGGAACGGCTGGCCGCCGCCTTGCATACGCTGATCGTATTGCGCCATGTGGATCTTTGTCCCATTGGTCGAGTATGCATTGATCGGCCCTAAGACACCAATTTTGTTTGGGATCGGATTTGAATAAGGGCCAACGCCGGGCACATCGAAGGCGCCCCAACCGAAAATATCATAATGAATGCTGCTGCCCTGCGGGCCCGGATCGGGCGGCGTATGAGGAATGATACCCGTAAAGAAATCATATTCGTCGCCGTTACCGCCTCCGGGCGCAGGCGATTGCGAATCAATGAACGGAATTGAAACAAGCCCGACTGAGTCCCATTGTTCGACCGGGATCATCTGCTCGATCATATAATCGCGTGCTTCAAGTCCTCTCGATCCGCCGGGAGAAGCATCCCCACCGTCGGTAAACCCATCTTCATGGCCTGCGATAACAGCGACCGGTTTTGTCGCTTCGACCGTCGAGCCGGAAATATTACAATTATAGTCGGTCGCTGCTGACTTGACCATATAACATTGGCCGCGATTGAGCCCGATCTGGAAACCTTGCGGTTTGCCGGTTGCCCCGTCGCCGCAAAATACGCCCGGGCGTTTTCTCTTGGTCGTCGAACTCGGTGTGATATTGACCGTTGTGCCGTCAAATGCCGCAATGACCATAAAATATCCGGAAGCGTCTTCGTTCGAAAGATTACCACCAACACCGCCGACATTATCGTGATATGCTTCGACGACATATTCTTTGCCGAGCACGTTCGTCGGCAATGCCAGATAGCTTCCTCCGGAATTTGCGCCGGTGCTGAAAAACTGAACATTCACCGGCTTCTTCGATGTAATATGACAGGCTTTCCATTCGACTTCTTCTCCGAGCGAATCCATTTTAATATGCGATACATCAAGCGGAATCTGTACTGCGCGGCGCGCCGCTACATTGTAATATGTCTTGTTTATTTCGTTGCCGCTCGCATAATCGAAATACGACACGACTACCTGATTATCCGTGTAGCTCGAGACGAGCGCATAGACCCCATAAAATCCGAGAACGTTACGAGTACCGCCTAAATTGATCGGCTGTGAATTATAAGAAGGGTACAGGAGTCCAAGATAAAAATCGCGTCCGTCGGCATTCAATCCGCCGCTGACCGGCTGTGCTCGCGAGACTTTCGAAAGAGCGATCACCAGAAACAGCGTTGCTAAAAAGCACAGTCCTATTCTTCTCATTATTCTATTTTCCTTTAGCTTTAGATAAATACGGTGAAAACTGATCTGAAAAAATGTTACGAAATCATTCACAACACCCAAGTAAAACTATCGAGACTATGTGAAGTTACAAGAAAAAATACACTTTTTTTAAAAAATTGTACTTACAACGGTACAAAAAAAACGGGGCAATCCCCCGTCTTGTATCCAATGTATAGTCAAAAGGTCGTTTTTTGCATAAAAATTCCCATTTCCGCAAGATTATCGCGATTTTATGGTAAAATTTTTGCAGTGGCTGGTGGGCAGTGTTCAGTGGCCAGTGGGCAGTGGCCGGTGGGCAGCGGTCGTGTGTTGGGGATTGGGGTATCAGGTTTCAGGTGTCGGGATGTCATTGCGAGGACTGCGCTGAGACGATCTTGAACTTACAGAAATATTTCCGCGCAGTCCGTGGCAATCTAAAATCTTGAAGATTATTTCTACTTCAAGATTTTAGATTGCTTCGGCCGCTGCGCGACTCTCGCAATGACATTCCCAACCCCTAACACCCAACACCTTCTTCAGAGATATTCCCTCCGAAATAATTGTTATAATATATAAGAAAAAGTGTAACTATGGGCACCTATTGGCAGTGGCCGGTGATCTGTGGCCAGTGGTCAGCATTTCAATCCCGTTAATCCGTGAAACCCTATGAACCACGGTTCAGACAGTTTTTTTAATCCCATTCATCCATAAAATCATCCTTCATACAATGGAAACAAATACAACTATCACGTCCGATGGGCTTTACCGGCTTGCCGACGCATTTGTCGAACCCGAAGCTGTCGGTTCGTCCGACGCGCATTCGTTCAAGCCGAATGAGCTCTACATCGTCAAACAGACAACGCGGCTGGCAACGCTCGCACATTCGCTTGCGCTTGCCGAAGATCTGCCGGCAAATAGTAAATTACTCTATCTTAATGTGCTGGCGAGCAGACCGGAAGTTTTTCGCATTGTGAAAACTCATCCAAAAGAACAGCGGCACGGGAATTTGTTCTTTGAGCATTTCTCGTCGAAAGAAGTCACGAGCGAAATCGAATCGCTCAAGCAGACGATCAGTGAAAATAATATTCGCGTGATCGTTCTGAATTCATTCGAAAAATCTGCAGCGACCGAGCGACATAAGAAATTATTGACAAACTTTCTGCAATTCTGCGCCTGGGAGCTTGGCTGTGCAGTAATTATCTATACACAAGACAACCGGACGAAGATAGCGGCGGGCGAATTTTCGCGCGGAGCGCTCGGTGCGCTGGCGAATCTCGCGAGCGAGATCCTCGATCCCATCCGCGAGCAAGCGAGCAAACCGCCGCCGCCAAAACCAAAACCCGCTGTCGAATGGTGGCCGAAAGAACAACTGATGACCTACCAGCAGCGAACCGGGATGAGACTTGCCGAAAAAGTCAAGCCAAGAGATCTGCAAATGGTATTGCGGGCGATCAAAGAAACGAGAGCGGGTCTCTTGGCAGGAAAGATCAAACTCAAGCGAGTCTCCGAAGAAGAAGAGAAAGCGATCATTGAGAAATTCTTGCCCGCCAACGAATTAGAAATCAAAGACTTAGAAGCGCGCGTGTATCAGGACGCCGAAGAAGCCGCTCGCCGCGAAGCGCTCGGAATGAATACCGAAGAGTATAAGATGAGATGGGGAAGTTGACGAATGTAAAATGTAAAATGTAAAATTAGATTCTGTCATTCTGAGGGAAGTTTGTAGGCAGCCCCATCACCTGACACCAAGCACCGGACACCAGACCCCAGACACTGTTTGTTACAGGCATAATGCTCGGACTCAAATGCGAATCAAATAGCGAATGGATCACGCGTGTAAAACACGACGCGGCGCTGCTGCTATCGGATCATGCGCATTGCGAAAAGAAAGCGGCTCTGACGGCGATCTCATTGTTGAATCGGTATCCTGAACGCACCGAACTTGTCAGCGCAATGACCGATCTCGCGATCGAAGAGATGTCGCATTTTAAAATGGTACTGAAAAAAATGTCTGATCGCTCCGTTGCGCTTGTTCGCGATAACGGCGATGACTATGCCGCCCGATTAAATGAATTCGTTCGCAAAGAAGAGCCAAAGAAAATGCTCGACCGCCTGATCGTTGCATCGCTCATCGAAGCACGAAGCTGCGAACGATTTGCGCTGCTCGCATCGAACGTGAATGACGATGACCTCAAAGAATTTTATACTTCCCTTCTGGCAAGCGAAGCGCGGCACAGAAATTTATTTCTTATCTTAGCTCGACGCTATTTTCCGGAGCAAGAAGTTTCATCGCGTCTCGGCGAACTCGAAGAGACGGAAGCAGCGCTGACACGCGCACTGCCGTCGGCAGAAACAATTCACGGGTAAAATATTTTGAATAATATGTTTCGATTAGTTTCAAGATTTATATTTATCATACAAGTTTATTTTCTTTATTTGATATTTTCGGGCAGAACCCAAACAATCTGGTTCTTTTTTATCAACACCTTAGTTCTAGTACTTTTTTTTGTTAAGCGAAAAATGCGGAAGCGCTTAGGACTTGAAACATCTTTATTGAAAGCATTAAACAATACTTTCTCATTAATCAAAAGAAATAAATAAAATGGCCGCGAATTGATTTTACATTCAGCGTTTTTTCTGTCTCATCAGATTCTACTACTACCAACTTTTCACAATTGAGAAATATTTTAAAACCAAAACGCTCCTCGGAATTTTCCGAAGAGCGTTTGATTGAACGATGTTCCACGGCAGAGACCGCGAAACAAAAATATTTTTTACAAGCCGCCGAGGTAGATCAGGACGCCTGTTTTGAGTGCATTGTACGGCGCACCGACCGTTAATTGATAGACATACACGCCAGCGGGAAGAAATGTACCATCGGCTTTCAAGCCGGTCCAATTGATCGTATGCAGTCCCGGCGCTTTGGTGCCATAGTCCATACTATAGACCCATTTGCCGAGATTATTCGATACGTTCAACAACACCGGCACCGAAGGTCCGGCGGGAATGGTGTAACTGATCGTCGCGCCGACGCCGCTCATCGGATCGGGGCTTGGCGCGCGGTCGAGCAATAAACCGGCAACCGAAACATCTGCTGCGGGATCGACGCGTCCCGGCGTGCAAAGCACGGGAATCGCAAACGTCGTATCGTGCTGATAACCGCCGACATCCGTGATGTGGTAATCAATCGTGTAATATCTTCCTTGTCCGTACGGAAAATCGGGCGAACATTCAGCACGAAGCTGGAACGTTGCGGGATTCGTACCGGTCGCTGCAACAATATCTCCGGGTACATCGCCGCCGCCTGTTCCGGCGTCGGGCTCGTTACTGACAATTGATTGCAGCACAACACTCGGTGTGCATCCGCCGGCGAACGTCGTCGTCATATTGACGGTGCGAAGCGTATGGTCGCCCATCGAAAGGAACGGCGGGGTCCAATTGATAGAAAGCTGCGGCGGGATCGGAGGGCCTTCGATGGCATAGATGCCCCAATCTTTGAGCGTACCGGTATTTGTTGCGGTATTATCCGAAACATTGAGCGTCCACGTTCCGCCAAGACTGTGAGCGTTAAATCCGCCGGATGAGATCGCATTTGCCGGAACATAAAAACCGACTTCTTCGAGACCACCGGTGTTCGTTGTTTGCACTGCATTCGATGCGGCATCGCCGAAAATAATATTCGGGTCTTTACTCGTTGCCGTTCCTGCTGTGCTCACCGGACGATTCATCAATGTGATCGTCGTATTATCCGGCGATTTCAATGTATAGATCAAGTCGCCGATCTTCTGGTGCGCATCAACCGTAACACTGACATAGAACGCGCTCGGTGTGATGCCGCTGCACGGCGGAGCGAGCGAAAGTGTACTATTGATACCAGCAGGTGTATTATCCGGTATCGCAGCCGATGGTGTCGTGTAGTTCGACACATAATGACTCGGATCGACCGACTGCCTGTAGAGCGCGATTGTTCTGAACGCATCGGTTCTTCCTGCGCCGTAGGTATTATCAGGTCCGACCGGCCCGTAATCAATACAGCCGTTCTTGATCGCCGTCTGAGCCGCAGCCGAAGTGATCGACGGATAGAGCCCGACAAGCAGCGCTGCAATACCGGCGCAATGCGGTGCGGCCGCCGACGTGCCGTAGAACGGCGCAAAGCCGCCGACGCTTGTCGTCACGCCGTCGATCGAAGCGACATCAGGTTTGAGCCGCGTTGTTGCGACCGGGCGATTGCCGCCGACAAGTCCGGCACCAAAATTAATAAGCTGACACGGACCGAGCGAGCTGAACGGTTCGATCTGATTATAATTGCTCTCATTGCCGACGGGCCCTGCTTGATTGGCTCCCGAACGATTCGAACCGATCGCGCCGCAGCCGATCGCATTGGCTGCCGTCGGATGTCCGAACGTACTGCCTGGCGGATTGACATATTGCATTCCGGTCTGCCAGCAGGAAAGTTTTATTCTGGCATTGCCGTTCGGATCCCCTGCCGATACTGACGTGCGACGAATGATAATTTTATATGTACCGGCAGGGCCGATCGATACTGCTTCGAACGGATTCCCCGGGCTGCCATCGTTCTGCACGCTCGTCGAAGACGCGACGAGTGCGGTGTTCGTACTATTGACGACGAAGAGATCGTAATCGTTTTTGGAATTGCCGAACTGATCGTCCCAATGCAGCGTGATCGTGATGTTGCCGCCGGAAACAACTTGATTCGTGAACGTCCCGGCTCCTGCGAAATCGCAGACGGTGTTCGTTGCCCCGCCGCCGCCGATGCCTTGCAATGCAGCATCAGGCTGAAACGTCCCTGTCCAGGTGAACCCGGCTGCGTTGGTTGACGCACTGGTATAGACGACATTATTCGCCGCTGCAAGTGCATCGATCAATGTATTGACCGATCCGTCTTCATAGACGGGCTCACCGAGATAAATAATATCGTCAGTAATGACGCGGCATGCATCGACCGTGGCAAGTGCGTTGATGTTATTAAAGAAATTCACATATCCGGTTGAAGCCGTTGCAAAATAGAGTTTCGCCAGCGGTGCAACATCCTGCACGATCTCCATCATCGCAAGGCCTTCGTGCGTTCGGTTGGCGCCGAGATTATCAACAACGACAACAGGATCATTCGGCGCAGCGGCAAGCTCGTTGCCAATGCGCGGTGCAACAAGATTTTCGACGCTGCCGCAATCGTCACTCATCACACCGACGTGGATGCCGTTTGCTTGCGCTGCCATCACCGTTTGCGCAACATCGGCGTGCATACGCGAGACGCCTTCGGAAAGCACCGGCCCCGTATTGTGCATCGGAGGCGTGACGATCTCGAGCGTTCGCACTTGCGTCATTGCTGCAAGCTCGTCGAGTTGCTTCACCGTTGCCCAGACTTGAATGATATTCAGCGCTTTGTTCCATGCGCTGATCGCGATGCCTTTACGCTGGAGCATCTTGACGAACGCCGCCACAGGCAGCGTCTTCGGCACATACACGTACGTATGAATGCGCTCTGTTTGGTCAACTTGCGCCGCAGAGACCTGATCGGCGGATTGCGGACGAATGCCCTTCGGCGAGAACGTACTGCCGTTGGCTTTATATTGAGCCCGAAGTTCGAGCAGCTGCGAACTCATTTTCTGCTCGCTCTTCGTGCGAGAAGATTTATCGAGCGCGACATGCAGCGCGACGTCGTTCGAAATATGCACCGGCAATAATTTCGAACTCACGGATTTGTTCGGTGTCACTTCCTGAGCATAAACCGAAAGCGGCGCAAGCGCACAGAGTATCAGAAAAATAAAAGATCGTTTCACGATTCGAGATTCCTATAATGATGGTGTCGTTTCGTTCTGATCGAGGTAAAGAAAATGCGCTGCCCGCACAATAGAAACGGTGCGGGCAATCGCAGTTTTCAAACAATTAGTGTTCGAGGCGCCACTGGCCGCCGATGTACATAAAGCGTCCGACTTCGGCGCTTGCGATCGTGACGCTCGAAAGGCCTACGGTGATCTTGACGCCATCGGGATCGGCGGTCGTGATGTAGATCACTTGTCCTTCAATGCCTGCAGGAAGCGTTGCCGTTGCCGCAGAAAGCGCTACGCCATTATCGCCGACGACAACGGTGATCGCCGTTGTGGGAATCGCACCGCCTGATGCAACTGCCGTCGGACCGGCATTACCCCAGATCGTGCGGCCATTCTGAGTCTGAACGGCTGTATTAGAACCTGCTATGACTTGAATGCCAACGGAATTCGTACCGGCGGCTGTAATGATCTCGCCGATATTCGATGATGACGAACCACTGCTCGAAACTGATACACCGACAGATGGTGCTGCAGTACCGTTACCATTGGAGCTGATAAACGCGCCCGTAGCTTGGCTGCTGTTAGCCCCTCCTTTTGCAGAAACGGCCGTACCGATGACCGAGCCTGTTGTACCCGCATTATAATCTGCGATCGATCTCGATCCGATCAGAGTTCCTCCGGTTGCAGCGTTTGAACTGTAAGCAACGAAAACACCTCCGTCGCCCTCACTGCCGGCAGGAGCATTAAGCCATGCTGCTGAACTGATACCCTGGCCTGATCCGCTGCCATTATAAAACACTGAAGATGTAATTGCTGCGTTATTGATCGAGCCACCCGAAGAACCAACCTGTGCATTAATGCCATTGACGACAGCGCCCGCCTGACCTGTCATTGAAATGGACAGCCCGGCTGCGCCAGTGACAGCAGGATTGGTATTCATATCAATGTTAATACCGGAAAATCCGATAGTGTTGCCAAGGAGATTGAAACCCGTTGTTGCATTCGGGCCCATTGTCATCGACGCTGTTGTCAGAGCCGTGTTGCTGCCAAGACGAAACCGTTCGATACTATTGGTTTTCATCACGACATCGAAATTGTTATTCGAGCCGAAATACTGGTTCGGTGTTGCTGGTGTACCGCCGCTCAAATTATTCCCGTTGAGCGCCCAACCGGATGCCCCCCATCCAAAAGGTCCATATACATCAAGCGTTCCGGTCGTGGTGTTATACACGACGAGTCCTTGCGGAGGCGTACCGCCGCAGATGGCAAGCTCTTGCGCTGTCGTCACGCGCGGAGGAAGAAATCCTCTGGTCGTGCTCGAGAGATCGAGTATCGCGCACACGCTTGGGAATGTGCCGGGGACAACATTGCCGGTATTATCGATTCCGAGCGAACCGTTCAATGTTGAAAGAAATGACTTTGGATGGCCAACGATATTATCGTCAACCTGGAATTGCTGAGCGCCAAAAATGCGAACGCCGCTTTGTGCGCGCACGAATGACGCCAACGAGAGTATGATCAGGATAAGAACTAAACGCTGCTTCATAACGGTACACGGGATAAATGGTAAAAAGCTATTCAAAAATACGACAAAAACAGAATTCAATGGGGCAAATCACATATAGCAACTGCCAAAGCAAACCACCCGTCCGGGGGTTTGGTTGCAGAATAGGTGTGGGGGTGGGGGTATCTGGTTTCCGGTGCCTGCTGTCTGGGGATGTCATTGCGATCCGAGGATTGCTGCATATAAAAAAAAGCCCTCCGAAATTCGGAAGGGCTTTTCTGAACGTCGTTACACGACACCTCGAATAACGAAATGAACTCTACTTTTTATTTTCGTTCGGCTGAGTATTTATCTTCGCCGAATTATTGTATTGCATCCAACCGAGCATTGCTTTTTGCGCATCAGTTGCATTAACCGGGTGCTCGGTTAATATAACGGTCGTTTGCGCATTTGCTTTCGCTGTGTTGATCCAGTTACGAGCGGCATCGGCGGATAGGGTATTTGTTGTTGTTACCGGGGTAGCCGCAACAGGCTTTTGTTCGCTCATTGCTTTGACCCATGCATTCGGAGTGTTCGCACTCGAACGAAGCGGCGATGCAGCATTCTGCGCAAACGCGCCGGATGTGCACACGACAACAAATAATATTGGAAGAAATATTTTTTTCATAATTATCTGATCCGAAAAAATGATTAGCGGTCGGGATTGATCACGACATATCCGATCTTTACCGTCGCTAATGCGCCATCCCCGGCAGGCGGTACTAATCTCGTCACAGTAAAGATGAAATTACCTGCTCCTGCAACATTTCTCGGTCCGAGGTTAATATAACAAGTAGAAAACGGAGTTGCATTATCCAGTACGGTGACGATAATAATACTGTTTACATTAATGTATTGATTATTGATCGAAAAGATGCCTGAATTCTGGATCGCTCCATTCGCAGTCGCTCCTTGAGCTGCAAAATTAACTGTCACATCGGCAATACCGGACGGTCCGTTATTCGTACCGCCATCGCCTGCAACACCTGAATACGCAACGCCCCCGCCGCCTGCTGCGCCTGCGCCCGGCTGTCGACGTCCCATCGTCAGATCGCCGCGAGTAAGCTGTAAACCGACATTCGTTGCGCCGGTTGCGCCGTCATTGCCGATCGCTTCGAGTGACTTATTCGACGTGCTTGCTGCTGAGACAGTTGTCCGGATTCCCGTTCCGCTTGCACCGTCTACATCAAGGGTACGTCCGGGATTGCTCGTTCCGATGCCGACATTACCGGTCGTTCCGTTGATACGCATGTTTTCAAAGATTGACGAAGTTTGGTTTGCCCTGCCTCCCTGGAAAATAATATCACCGTGTAATGCTCCGGGATTCACACCGTTATTCCAGTAGTTTCTTCCGGAAGTCAGAATAATATTTCCGCCTGCCTGGGCACCGGCATTATTCGTGTTGCCGGCAATGAGATTAAGATTTCCGCCCGATGAGGCACTCCCTTGAAATTGTGCGGCAGATGCACGAAGGGTCAGATCGAACCCTGTAATATTTCCACCGGTTGCATCAGGGCTGTAGATAAACCGCGGCGCTCCCCAACTGAGAGCCACATTTCCGTTGACTTCAAGGCGCTCTGAAGGAGTAGGTGTCCCGATACCAACATTACCGGTACTGCTGATACGAGCGCGTTCGGCATTGTTCGTGCGAAAGACAGCGTCGAAATTATTGACCGACCCGAAAAATTCGTTCGGAGTCGCCGGTGTTCCGCCGGTCAGTGCGTTGCCCATAATGAGCCATGCAGCGCCGGCTGTCGGAGTCCAGGTTGCACCGTTGTAAAAGAAGATGCTGTTGGTTGACGTATTATAGAGCGTCAGTCCGGCTGGCGGTGCGCCGCCGCAAATGCCGAGCATCTGGGCGTTGGTTAGCCGCGGCAAGAGCAATCCTTTGTTGATGCTGGAAAGATCGAGTATAGCACATGCGCTCGGGAATGTGCCGGGAATAACATTCCCGCTATTATCTATCCCGGTAGAACCATTGAGCGAAGAGATGTACGCCTTTTGGTCGCCGGCGATATTATCGTCAAGCTGGAATTGCTGCGCACCGAAGATACGCACGCCGCTTTGGGCACGGGTCATACCCACCATGCAAAGCAAGGCAAGCATTAATACGGTTATCGTCTTCATAGTCAGGATTTGGTTAATGTACGAAACTACACAAATATAACATAAAAAAGCTTGGGTCGGGGCAAAACACGGTTTTACAAGCATATTAACCTGAGCCGACGGATTTTGTTACACCCTTTATTAGCGGGGCGTGAGCCCTCGGTGAGGCTGGGATCCTTTCTCAGATAGTCACAGCTGGTTCCGATCTTGTGCCGTTATCAAAAAAAAAAGCTGGGTTTGCTTGAACAACGTTCTTCTACTCATATGCTTCATCGGAGTGCAATGGGTGTTTCGACAAAGCAATCACCGGCGACGATTTCGGTATGAACACGCCCTTCTCAGGCGCGTACGCAGAAATGTTCTGCGTATGCGCCTTGCAGCAGGAGATCACTTCGCCGGCTCTGATATATTTATCACTTTACCATCGGCAGAAATAATTGTCGTAGTGTTTTTCACCGAATGTGATTGTTCAGAGGCATGAATTGAGGTAACGGGTTCAGCTGCAGTACGAGCCGTAGACTCTACATCAATTTGCTTCCCGTTTTTCGCAATTGTGACGATCTGTTTGGATGGCCACCGTTGCACCCGACGAGGTTGCTGTGTGATCGTCGTCGTCGTCGGGCTGAGGGCGGGTTTTTCGGTCTGCGCATACGCACTTGGAAGCGCCAATGTACCGATCAAGGTAACAATACCGACACAATAAATATATGTTCGAATTGAGATAATCATATCCGTTATTTAATGATCGTAAACACAATAGTAGATGCCGGTATATTTGCGCTATTCGAATTGTCCGCGTTGTACAACCGAAAATGGAGAACACCCGATCCATCTGTCCACGCCGTATATGAAAGGAAATTCCCTGCACTGAGAACTCCATTCGGCACGCCGACAAATACCGGGTCGCCGTCGCCTACTCCTGAAAACGGTCCGACTGTAGTAATTGCAGCTGATGTAGACCCCAATGTAAAAGATCCGTAAGAAAAGCTTAACCTGATCACATGACCGACGGTAGAACTTCCGCTGCCGACCGTCAACGTGCCGTTAACACTTACATTACCTTGATCTGTGACATTCCCGGAAGCATCGATCGTTTGACGAACGGCATTATTGGTGATGAAGCTTACACTATTTCCGTTTTTTGTCCCTATGTTCGTCGGTGCATCGGTAACGATCTGATGCGTTGCGCTCGTGCCATCCATCCAAATGCTTCCGCCAATCTTTTGAATACCGGTCACAAGCTGATCGCCATTGATGCGGCTATCCCAAACCGGATTCGCCGCAACGCTCGCAAGTGTCGCATCGGCGCTGCCATTGACAACGAGGATATTGTTCGTCGCCCCGTTGTTGCCGAAGGTGTTATTATTGCCTGTCGTCTGAATGTTTCCTGTTGCCGATATCGATGTTGGAGCGCTAGTGATATTAATACCTGTTGCACTCGTACCGGACACATCGACATGAATTCCCGTGTTGGAAGTTGTGGAATTCGCGGCAACCAGATCCATTCCAGTGTTAGACCCTGCGCCTCCTCCATTCGCAGTAACCGTTACACCAAACGCACTGCCTCCGCCGTTTACCGCTGTAAACGATCCTCCGATTGCCGCATTGGCATTGCCGGTCGTTGCAGTGGAAGAGACACCGGTAGCACGTCCGGTTCCACCGGTTGTCGCGGCAGAAAAACTTCCGCTGGTAACCGGATTGTTTCCGCTGGTGATCGTGCCTTTGAAATTCGTTGCACCGGCAACCGTCACTGGTGTTGTTGACATATCGACGTTTACGCCATTGGTAGTTGAGGCAAGCCCTTTGATTAGCATCGCCGACGTGGATGCCTGAAGATTGATCCCTGTGATCGGGGCAGCGCTAAAATTGATGCCTGTCGAATTTGTTCCAGTAGCATTTACATCAATACCCGTATTGGCAGAGGCAGAGTTATTGGCTATCGCGGAGAGTCCGAGGTTGGTACCGTTATTCGCATTCAAAGCACCTGCTGATACTCCTATATTGAGCGCTGTCGAGCCACCAGCTGTGAAACCGCCGCCATAAACCGTTCCGCCATTAGATCCTGTCGCAGTTGCGTTGACACCGACAATTTGATTTGAAAGTGCACCTCCGAGTGCCTGATACGACCCTGCAGTCATATTGCTAGTCGAATTCGCTCCGGCAAATGTACTCCCCGCAATTGCCGTTATCCACCCGCTGCCGGATGATGAATTATTTGCGATTGCGACAATACCGTTAGAAAATCCATTGCCACTCGTAATATTCGAGTTTACGGCGAGGCCTGTCGCGTTCGCGCCTCCGTTGCTTGTAACATTGGCATTTATTCCTCTGCCTGCCCCTGTCAATTGAGATGATGCCATATCTACGTTGATACCGGTACTCATCGCAGGATTACCATTGATCTGTAATCCGACAGCCGCAGTCGAAGGAACTGTCATCATCATGACATTTGTCGCTGAACTTGATCCAAGACGAATGCGCTCAATGCCATTCGTTTTCATTACAACATCGAAATTATTATTCGAGCCGAAAAATTGATTCGGCGTCGAAGACGATCCGCCGTTCAAATTATTTCCGTTCAGTGCCCAGCCAACCGCACCCCAGCCGAACGGTCCGAAGAGATCGAGCGTGTTCGTCGTCGTATTATAGACGACGAGTCCGAGCGGTGGTGCGCCGCCGCAGATGGCAAGCTCTTGAGCCGTTGTCATGCGTGGAGCGAGGAAGCCGCGCGTGGTACTCGATAGATCGAGTATCGCGCAGACACTCGGGAATATGCCGGGAACGACATTGCCGTTATTGTCAATTCCGAGCGAGCCGTTCAACGTCGAAAGATACGACTTCGGATCGCCGGCGATATTATCGTCAAGTTGGAATTGCTGCGCACCAAAGATACGCACGCCGCTTTGAGCACGAGTCATACCCGCCATGCAAAGCAAGGCAAGTATTAATACAGTTGTCCTCTTCATAGTCTGGTGTTAGGTTAATGTACTAAACTACACAAATATACACAAAAAGCTTGGAGTTGGGCAACGAGAAAGCGCGATTTATACCACAATACTAACCTGTTGAGCCGGATTTTGTTACAGTACCCCTTCTGCACAGTAGTAAAAAAGCCCCTCAGTACAAAAATACCGAGAGGCTAAAATGAACAACGTTTCTAAACTCCGAGAGCTGTTGGACGAACGAATTAGAAACTGACTTCCGCAGTCTCGATCCTGCCAACCCAGCGGATATTCGTCGCAGCTGCACCGGTGACATTTACGTTCAGACTCGAGCCGGTATTATTCACGGTGATCGTCCAGCCTGTTGCGCCGAGGTGTGTTATATTGGAAGCGTCAACGGTTACGACGCCCGCATTATTATGAATGACACCTCTGATCTCCCACGCATCGGAATTCGCACCGCCCGTTTGGCGAGCAACGATCACGCCATGGAATGCATACGACGAATTATTCGCAAGAGTGATCCGGGTTGAGCTACCCGTTCCGTTGGTAAAGAGATCGGTTGCAACATTATTCGAAGTGGCATTGCTCACGACATACACCGATGTCTGTGCATCACCGGCCGTGGCAAACACACCGGAAGAAAATGCGAACTGCCCGTAGTTAAAGGCAACTGCCTGCCGACCGCCGGCGATCGCACTGTAATCACCACTGGCAGTATTCGTAAATCCACCGAGAATAGCTGAGTTACTGCCGCTTGCTGTATTATTCGTCGGAGAGATTCCCGTTCCTCCTCCAACGAAAGAGCCAAAGCCGCTTGCCGTATTATCGGCACCACCTGCTACCGCTGCTTCGGCGCCGAGTGCACGATTATGCCATCCACCTGCTACTGTGGCATCAGAGCCGGTGCTGGCGGTGTTCGTTCCTCCGCCTCCGACCGTTGAACGCACACTACCTGCAGTATTTTGAAATCCGCCGCCAACTGTGGAATGATCGCCTGATGCGTTGTTGCTTTCACCGCCGCTGACGGTTGACTCGGAGTTACTTGAAGTATTACCCGCGCCGCCGGTAGCGACAGCACGGAAGCCGGTTGCATTGACCGATGTTCCGCCGCCGACAAATGCTTCATTGTTGGTCGCAGTGTTCGTATTACCACCTGCGACAGTAGCTGCGAATGCTGTCGCTTGATTATTGACACCACCACCAACTGTTGCATGAGAAAAACCCGAGGCAAGATTGTTCTGTCCGCCGCCGACTGTACCGTAGTTCGTGGAAGCAGTATTGCTAGCACCGCCGCCGACTGTGCTTGCAAGAGCACTAGAAACATTATTCGTGCCGCCGACAACCACAGCGCTGTTGCCACCTGCATTATTAGTAAAACCGCCGCCAACAAAAGAGTAGTCGCCGTTTGCTGAACCATTCATACCGCCAACTAATGCTGACGCTTTGCCGCTTGCCTGATTGCCGAAGACGGACCCGCCGTCAAATCCGCCGCCGCCGACGAATGAACCGGGGGCGCTTGCTATATTACCCACGCCGCCGACAACCGTTGCATTGTTATTCGTTGCTTGGTCACTTTGTCCGCCGCCGACGAATGATTGGATGCCGCTTGCGGTGTTAAAGAGACCACCGCCGATAAAGGAGTTCGAGCCGCTGGCAACTTGTGTTGCAGCATTGCGCTGGATCTGAAGATCAACTGAATTGACACCGCGAGCATTGCCGCCGTTATCGCGCTGAATGCTCCCGTTGGTATTGAGACCGAGTGTCTGAGAATTGTTCACCCGAAAATTCACAGCAACGTTATCAATTGTACCAAGAAAGTTTGATGCCGCGACCGTACCTGCGTTGCCTGAAATAAGCCACGCTGCCCCGGCTGTCGGCGTCCAGGCTGCTCCGTTATAAAAGTAAATACTGTTGGTTGATGTATTATAGAGCATCAATCCGGCCGGCGGTGCTCCGCCACAAATTCCGAGCATTTGTGCGTTCGTAAGACGCGGCAAGAGGAGGCCTTTATTAGTACTCGAAAGATCGAGCACTGCGCATGCACTCGGGAATGTGCCGGGAACGACATTGCCGGTATTGTCGATTCCGAGTGAGCCATTGAGCGACGAAATGTACGACTTTGCATCGCCAACGACATTATCGTCAAGCTGGAATTGCTGCGCGCCGAAGATGCGAACGCCGCTTTGGGCACGAGTGATACTCGCCACGCAAAGCAGGGCGAAGATAAATGTTGTTATTTTTCTCATATATTATTAGTGCGAATAGATTAGTGCTATCAATGCGAAAATACGATAAAAAATGTCGTATTAGTAAGAAAATGTCATTTTTGCAGATAAAAAGGTTTGTAAGCGGTATTTAACGATTTACTCTACGTTCAGCGAGTACTAAGGTTAGCAAAATCGAAACCACTCGAATGATCACACTGATTTTGACGTAAGCTCTTAAAATTCAATGAATAAAACGGTAGTTATGTGCTTGAAAATACAAACCACACCAGAACGCTTGCCACCTTTGTTTGCACGCAGCAGCCGAGTTCAGTGTTCTCAGCCCTGATTCACAAATCGATCTGACCCGATGTCTCGTCTTTGGATATTCTTATTAGTTGCAGGAGCACTCACCTTCAACGGATGTATTGATTTCTATCTTGATATTATTGCACAGCCGAACGGCAGCTTCACCGTCAAACGAACGCTCGCACTGAGCAATGATTTCATCGATATGATGAAGTCATTCGGAAAACTCGGCAAGGATTCGAACGACATCAGCCGCCAGGCGGTGCTCGATACGATGATGCATCAGATGGATACGGAGAGCGTCGATATAAAAAATCTTGCGGGCGTCCAGAGCTACAATCTGCGCGACAGCCTCACCGATTCGGCCGGATACGTTATTGCCGAAGCAAATATTCGCGATCTCTCCTCGCTCGCAAACGTGACGAACCAGTTGATGCAGACCGATCATTCGAAGAACGATCAGAGCAAGCCCGATAAGTCGGACCTGAAGTTAACAGTGATCAAAACAGCAACGAGCAGCAATCTGACATTTTCTGTAACTGTTGATAGTAAAACCTCAAAAGAAGATAAGGAATTTGCGGAAAAAATGTTCGGCGGACATGCATTTCATTTGCGGGTGATCTCGCCCGATCTCGACCGTACGAAAAAGAAAAATCTTTCTGCTACCCCGAACGGACTTGAATGGATCGTGCCGTTGCTTCAACTTTCCGGCGTCGAACCGATGAAGACTAAGAGCGTGACCTTCGTGCTGAAAAATTCGAAGTGATCTTGTTACTTCGCCGAGTTATAGAATGCCGGCATTCTTATGATGCAAAATGATAAGGTCGCGACCGATCATAAGGTCACGATCAATCCGATCGCCGCAGCAAGCATTGCCACTGTTGAGATCCAGCCGAATATCTTCGTTCGCCTCGAGATCGTGAACTTCCCCATCACCCCGGCATTCGAACTCATCAGCATCATGATGACCATGATCGGCACGGCGGCCAAGCCGTTAATAACGGCCGCCCAATAGAGTGCTTTGATCGGATTGATGCCCATGAAGATGATCAGCATTCCGACGAGTGTCACCGCTGCAAGCACACCGTAAAATCCTTTTGCTTCGCTTGGTTTCTTTTCGAGGCCGACCTGCCAATCGAATAACTCGCCGATCGCATACGCGGCGGAACCTGCAAGCACGGGCAGCGCAAGCAAACCGGTTCCGACGATCCCGAGCGCAAAGAGCAAAAAGGTAAGTTCGCCGGCGATCGGCCTGAGCGCTTCGGCGGCTTGAGCAGCCGTTTCGATATCCGTAACACCGTGCGCATGCAGCGTTACGGCGGTTGAGATGATGATAAAAAAAGCGATGAGATTCGAGAATGCCATGCCGAAGACCGTGTCGATCTTAATGCGGCGGATCTGGGACGGCGCTTCTTCGGGCGCTCCGGTAAGAGGATGCGCGGCGGGGTCGTCCGTTTCTTCTTCCGCTTCTTCGGACGCTTGCCAGAAAAAAAGATACGGGCTGATCGTTGTGCCGAGCACCGCAATGATCGTCGCCATATATGACCCATCGAATGCGACTTGCGGCAATATCGAGTCCTTCAACGCCGTCCTCCAGGGAACATGCACCGAGAACACCACCGCGACGTATGCGAAAAGCACCAGGCTGAGCCACTTCAGAACGAAAACATATTTATTATACGGAATGAACACCTGCAACAGCACGCTCAACGCTGCAAGCACAATCGCATACACCGTTGCATGACCACCGAGCACGAGCGACGCAGCCTCGCCCATCGCCGAAATATCCGCGCCGATATTGACTGTGTTCGCCGCAAGCAGTAAGAGCACGACCGACGACGTCACCCATTTCGGGTAATGTGTTTTCATATTTGCAGCAAGTCCTGCGCCTGTCACGCGGCCGATGAGCGCGCTTATATATTGTATCACGACCATCATCGGAAAGCTCAGAACGACCACCCAGAGCAATCCGTATCCCGTTTGTGCGCCAGCTTGCGAGTAGGTTGCAATTCCACTCGGATCGTCGTCCGATGCGCCGGTGATGACGCCCGGGCCAAGCGCACGAAACAATTCGCTGAGGCGAGCTTTGGCGTTGCGTGCATATGTTGCCGGGGTCCTCAACGATGCAAAGATACGTCCTCGTCAGAGGCCATATTCAAGAGGAAGCTCGACTTTCCTATCGCCGATACCGAATGAGATCGTGCCATAGAAGCGGTAGCCCTCCGGCACCAGAGGAAGCGCCTTGGGCGAACGGAATGAAAATGTTTCCGTCTGCCCGGGATGCAGCGTTCGTACACTCGAAATAACATACGCGCTGTGATGCGCTGTCAGCGGATCGAACTCGCGGCGCTCGCGAATATGGAGCGTGAATGCGTGCGGTTTATCCGGGTCGGCAAGTCCGCCGCGAAACTTCAGCGTATATGCCGTCGTGTCGTGCGACGAGAACGTTACGTGCGCCGACGAACTTCTGAAATCGAATGCGCCGTTATGGATCGCCATCGAATCAGGCCGAAGTATTTGCAGCGAAATGTCAGTGAAGAAATTATAATCGGCGCGATCGAGCGAGACATCGAAACTCACATCGCGCTCACCGCTTCCCGCATTAAATGGGAAGATATACGTGTCGCTCGTCGTGAGTGTCGTATCGAATTCACGTTCGTAGCCATCGACGGTCGCGTCCATCGAACCGGGCGTAAACTCCGATGCTGTCTGGTTTGTCATCGTAAACTCTCCGGCGAGTCCCGATTTCGGCGATGCGCGAAGATAGCTCGGGGTGATATCTAACGGATATGCTTTAACAGTAAGATTCGCTGTCGAAGGTAGTTCATCGTCGGATCCGATGCCGCGTTTAATTACTATCTCCCACACGCCGGCGGAAATATCGTCGCCAGTGATCCATTGCGAGCGTTCGCCGCTATTGCTTGCGCGCAAGCGAATATGCTCAAATGTTTCGCCGTTATCGTTAACGACGACGCCTTCGACATTCGAGCGCCCGTCGGATGTTGCCATCGTGATCTCGACAGCTTTTGTACCGGCAGGTATCCGAAAGAATTCTCTCTGCAAGTAACCGGGATGAACCGGGATGTTCTTTATTTCGGCAGTAAAATTATTTTTGACCGTCAGTTCGTGCGGGATGATAACGGTATTCCATAATTCAAACTCCGGGACCAAATGCTGTGAGCCTTTTTTATAGCCGAGAATCTTACCGGTATAGAGACCCGGAGTTTTTAATAAGTTATCGTCGTAGCGAACGCTAGCTTCAAGCGCGCCGTCTCCCCTTCTATATATGCTCGACTGCACGGGCTCGATCCATTTTGCATTTGAGACAAGATCGAACGCATTGAAGCCGAGCCGGCTCGAGCGCGTGCCGTCTTTCTTTTCTTCGAGCGGCATGATCGTAAACTCAGTGCGTTCGCCGTTCTTCGGATATAATCCGCTGCGGTAATACGCAGCGCTCCCGATGCCAACGGCGCTCGGCACATCAACCGAAATTTTGTAATTTCCCGGTGCATTGTTAGATCGGCGCCATTGTAATAACTCATCGAACGCTTTCGGAACATTCGCAAGCCCGGCCCCTTCGTCGAGCTGTGTCATATTGTCAATATGCGCTGCCGAAAATTGTAATGACCGTTTAATGGAATTCGAGTTCGGCACATATTTCGGATCCGCTTGCATCATCCCGGAAATCAGCACTGCGCAGCAGCCCGTCGTGTATGGCGATGACATCGACGTGCCGTTATATCTGTCGCCGCCGACATAATCGGGTACCGTACTGATCGCCGTGCCGGGTGTAATGAAATCAGGCTTTGCAAGTTCGCCGCCGCGCGAAGAAAAATCCCATACAACTGTTCTGCTCATCGCGAGGCCATAGAGATCGTGCGCCGTTTCATTCGGCAATCCCGCACCGCTCGTGATCACCATTCGCGCCGAACCCGGCAAGCCGATGTTCGAAAGCCCTGGACCTTCGTTGCCTGCGGAGATACATACCGTTACTTCGGGATGCGCACCGAGCAGTGAGTCGAGCCATTCGTCCATCGCACTTCTGCCTTCGATCTCGCTTCCGATGCCAAAACTCATATTAGCGATAACGGGCTTGCCTGTTTCTTCGGCAAGACGAACGACATATTCGTACGCATGCTTCATCGAGCCGCTGACAGTAAGTCCGCCGATCGTGTTATCCGCAAATTTCAGGCAAACAACTTCCGCACCTGGTGCAACACCGTTGAAACCTTGCTGTCCGTCGATGTTACATCCGGCTGCAATACCTGCCACATGTGTGCCGTGCCCGCCATCGGCAAAATAGAGATTGATGCGATTCTCTTTCGGAAAGATGTTGACGGCGCCAGATAAAAATCGCTCGTCGTGATGCTCTTTGTTTGTGCTGCTGCGAAACCTGAACAGATCGCCCCGCTCCTTATAGTTGTATAAAATGTTGTCGTCAGAAACATCACCGTCGGCGTCGGCATCAACGATCGCCGAAAAATGCTCCGGCGCATCCTGCCAAATGAGGACGCCGAACATATCTGTTTTACTGCCGTTAAAATTCAAGTCGCCGAGTCCGTTCTTAAACCGTGACTCATCTAACGAAGCATAAAAATATTTTCCGTCGATCGGCTTAATATCTTTTTGCGACAGACCTTTCAGGACGGTGGTACTGCCAATGATAAGCACGTCGCCGTTACGGCTTGCAGCTTGATATGTGAGATCGCCGGTACCGCTGAAATCCTGAACGTCGATGATCTTTCGTTTGCCTTCGGACGTTTTCAGAAGTCCTTCGATGCCGGGATCGACACCATCGTCGAGAATGGCAATGATCGTACCGCGACCGTCGGCAGTCGGATGCTGTTTCAGGAATTCGTCAACGCCGCAAGCACCGAGCGAGAGAAAACTCCAGTTAGACGCATGCGATGCGTCCGGCGCCGAAGCAAGATGAGAACTGTCGGATAAGTGCATCGGCCGCCGTGACGGCGCCGTTTGCGAAAATGAATTGGGAACAAACGCGAATATAAACAGCGCGGCGACAAGCAATAGATATGGGCGGATCATTCTTCCCCGTAAGCAAGCATTTATCATTGAGGACTTCTAACACGCCGCACCGAAAGAATGCTTCCGAAATTCGCGCTCACTCTTTACTGACGACTACAGGCTTTACTGCATTCACCGAGCCGCTATGTATCCGAACATAATACATCCCCGGAGCAAGTCCGTTGGTTACAAATTGTACCAAATGCGCTCCCCCATCGAACATCCCATCGGCGAGAACAGCGACAGTTCTTCCAAGCGCATCGGTCACATCAAGCATTACATATTCGCGCTCGCCTAGCGAGAACGGGATCGTCGCTGTTGTCGATGTTGGATTCGGATAGATCGTGCCGAGGGAGGAAGTATAAACTTGTGAAGAATTCTCAACTCCAAGAGGAGGCAAATTGAATGTTTCGATACTTGAGAATACACCACTCGCATCTGTGCCGGCATACAACCTTCCATTATTATCTCGGCAAAGAGAAAGAACATTTATCGCCGTTAAGCCCACACTATATGCAGTCCATACTGTTGCACTGGTATCAAGATAGAAAACACCACTATCAGTGCCGGCAAAAACTTTTCCTATTGGCGTCGAGACAAGCGCATTTATTTTTGTTGCTGTCAGTCCTGTCCCACGCTTTTTCCATGTCAAGCCGTTGTCGCTTGACCACCAGACTCCAATACTGTCAATCCCTGCAATAATATTCCCTTTCGTATCGACAACCATTGAAGTTACATTGCCCGCATTCAAAGGAAAGTTCGTATTTAGATTCGTCCAGTTGAGACCTTTATCAATAGTTTTATAAATGGTTTTGTAGCCCCCAACATACACATCGCTATTTTGGTGAATTGCTATCGAGTGAAGCGACCGATTCGTAATACCTTTATTGAGTTGATCCCAAGTATGACCACGATCTGTAGAGCGAAAGACACCTTCGGCAGGAGTTGTTGCAAAGACATGGCCACTCGGATCAACAGCTATGGCTGTAATCCTTCCACTCGATAAGTTAGGTCCGACATATGTCCAAATCGCACCTGCATCATCTGAGCGGATTACATGGCCGCCTTCTCCGGCTAATATATCATACGAAGAATCGATAGCGACGGCATACACAGCCCCGAAGTAACTATATACAGAATCGTGTTTGCCAAGCTTCCAGCTTTTTTCATTATTATTTGAATACCATATACTCGAACTGTCATAGTAACTAAATCCAACGAGATTCCCACTGGGGTGAGAGACCAGCGATGCGGTCGCCTGGTCTGGTACATATAATTGTTCAATTGTATTTGTATCCTGTAAACTAAATTTTGTTATACCGGAATCACTATTTCCCAAGAAAAAACCTGATGGGTCAGCCGCCGTGCATAATTTATTGAGATAGACAAAATTCTGTACAGCGAAAGGATGATACCATGTTTTTCCATCATCAGTAGATGCCCAGTCACCTACAATGATATTTCCAAATTTGTTAATAGCAACGTTGTTTGCGTTATTAATACCATAATCTATGAAGTCATTTTCCCATGTACGTCCACCATCAATTGATCTAAAAAAACCATCCCCTGACGATTTGAAGTCACTATACCCGATTAACGTACCCATTGGAGACACTGCAATATTTGAAATTCCACCTAACCCGTTTACAATTAAAGACCAGCTCATGCCATCGTCAGTAGATCGATACGTACTATTCAAATGTGGCTCTTGTCCTGTTATAAGAAATAAATGCCCAGCAGTATCAGAAGTTGTAAAAAGAATTTTACCTTGTACACCAACAGTATCAATATGCTTCCAGGAGATGCCGTCATCGGTAGAGCGAACAAGCGCTTGGGTACTATCAACCGTAAAAATCTCCCCAAGAGATCCTTGCCAAAGCTCTATCCCTTTGACTGCAACAGTGTCCCAAGAATCACCATGATCGTCCGATGCAATTATTTTCCCTGACGTTGGGTAATCAAAATAATATGTTATTGGCGTGACAACAGCTAATAATTTTCCGGAAGGTTGAGCAATAACTTGAGATATTGATAACCGCCCCGTGCTACGTAAAATATATTCCCAACTCTTTCCACTATCGGTCGATCGATGTAAATAACTTGATAATGCAAAGATAGTCCCTTTGGGGTCAATCGTTATGCTTCGTAAAAAGCCACTGCCCGGACCGTTTGTCTGTTTCCATTCTTGGCCATACACATCCATTCCGATAAAGATCGTAATGAAGACAATGAACGAACTACAAAAAATCTTCATAATTTGGAAACTACAGCATTACTGACAATACAAGAACCTCCAGTTCAAGGAATAGTTACATCCAAGAATTCTGTTTCCAGAGGAACGAGAAACGCTCAAAATTCGCTTGCTTACGGTATAATAAGAAGCTATTATGATGAAGTTCATCTCAATACTTACTTGTCTCGTCTTAGTGCTTGCTGTTATCGGCTGCGGACCGAATGTCAAGATCGTAAAGTTCGATACGAAGCAGGAAGCATTTTTCAAAGGCGACAGCGTCAAGCTTTATTGGATCGTCGAGAATGCCGATTCGGTGACGCTCGATGGTCTGCCTGTCGCAAAAGATTCTGGGTGGAAAGTTGTCAGGTTCGATACTGCGCGGACGTATGTCTTACGTGCGAAGAACGGACATTCCGAACGCGAAAATTATATGCATGTGATACAATAATGTCTGAACCGGGATTTTTGGGATTTATAGGATTCTTGGGATTAAAACAGTATTGCATGAAGCCTTCTAAGAAAATACGAAAATTTGTTACCTGAAGAAAGTATCCGTAAAATTCCGTCTGATCCGTCAAATCCGTGTTGCGTTTTCCATGACTCATGCAATGTAAAAATATATTCATACCTTTTGATAAAAATATCGGATCACGGATAGGTAATCCCATAAATTCCATAAATCACAGTCCAGACGATTTTAATATTCTAAACTCCACTCTTCGGTTCAGTGCTCTGCCTTCTTCGGTTTCGTTCGGTGCGACAGGTTTCTCCGAGCCAAAGCCGTCTGATTCGAGCCGTGATGATGGAATCTTCGCTTTGATAAGATAATCCACGACCGACTGCGCTCTTGCTGCCGATAGTTTTTTATTGTGTTCGGCGGAGCCGGTCGAATCGGTATGACCTTCGATCGAAATACGCAGTGCCGGATCTTTCTGCAAGATCGTGGCAAGGCGGTTGAGTTCGGCGAACGATGCCGCGAGCAGATCGGATTTATCCGTTTCGAAAAAAATATTATTCAATCGGACGATCGCATTCTCTTTTATCTTAACGAGCGTGAGATCTTTTTTTATAGTCGAAAATGCTTTGATATTCGTCGCATCGAACCGCTCGCTCGTCGGCAAGAAGCCGCTGTCTTCGGCGAAGAGCGCATACGACTCGCCTGCTGCAAGTGTGATCTGATATTCGCCCGAAGAAGGGTCGCTATACGCAATGCCCATCGTCTTACCGTCGCGCAATCGTTCATAGCGAATGACAGCACCAAGGGGCGAGCCGGTTTCATCATGGACTGCACCATTAACAAGCACGACGGGCGTAATGCGGGGCGGAGCAACGGAGCGATAGATATCCGTCTCGTCGTTCGCATTTGCGCGCCAGACGAAATACGCATGTGCGCCTTCGGCATCTTCGGTATAATATGTCGTACGGCCGATACGATTAATTGATTTATCAAGATGCTCGGGTTTCGACCAATGTTTCCATGAGTCGTCGAGTCGTTCGCTGCGCCACACATCCATTTCTCCGAAATTTCCGGCGCGATCGCTCGAAAAATAAAGTGTCTTTCCGTCGGCAGCAAGATACGGAGTGATCTCGTCGTTCGCAGAATTTATTTCATCGCCAAGCCACTCCGGAGACGTCCAACTATTGGTTGCTTCATCGAGAAAACAGACATAGAGATCGCGGCCACCGAGCGACGAGTCGCTTTTCATACTCATAATCAGCGTACGTTCGTCGGGGCCAAATGCAAAATCGATCACGTTGCTTTTCGCATTCAAATTCTGAATATGTATCGGCTGTGGTATTTGCCATCCGTCTTTTGTTCGGTGCGAGACCATCACGCGATCTTCGGGTTTCTGATCGCGGCGAAGTTTGCCGATAACGAACAGTGTATTATTATCCGGAGCGACACTCGTCACGGCGATCCCGAATCGCGAGCCAAGATGCCCGCCAAAAATATGCGCTTGTTTGAATGAATCTGTTACAATGATATGCCGGCTCTGCCAAATATCAACGACTGTACTTCCATCAAGTGCTGTTCTTGCACGCGCAAAGTACAGCCATTTGCCATCGGCAGAAATGACCGGCAGTACCTCGCTTTGCACAGGATCGTTAACTTCCGTCGGAAGTTTCTCGATCTGGGCGAATGCGGCAGACGCGAGGGTCAGTGAAATAAGTAGTATCTTCAACATTGGACATTGCTAACAGCGTTGAACGGTTTGAGGTTTAGACTACTGACGACCAGCCCACCAACTCCCGGACACCAACCACGCTGGATTTTGTTACTATAGGCTGTCATCTAATAGAAATTATGCATCGTATTCTCATCGTCATTCTCTTCTTCGTTCTTGCGGCGAATGTGTCTTCATTCGCGCAAGAAAAAAACAATGCACCACAGTCCGCACCGAAGAAATCCTCTGTGCATTTGCATCACCACAAACATTATAGAAAAATAACTGCACATCGCCATTCAAAAAAGAATAAAGCCGATACCGCAGTCGTTCCGCGTGTGGAGCGTCGTTACCCGACTCCCGGTTCTTCAGGCGAAGACCTGAACTACGATTGGTATCGCCAGCGTGCATTTCCGAATAACGAGATCGATCCGAATGCATACGCGAATGCACTTGAGCAAGCAAAAAATCTTCCGGTTTATGAGCCATCGTCAAAATTTACAACACAGGCAAACTCTTCTTGGCAGCAGATAGGACCATATAAGATCGGCGGTAGAGTAACCGCGATCGCAACGCATCCGACTGATTCCAATACATTCTACGTAGGTGGTGCGGCAGGCGGCTTATGGAAGACAACAGATCACGGCATGACCTGGCGAGCATTGACCGATAATTTCAGCGCCATTTCCGTTGGCTGCATCACGATCGATCCAAGCGATGCCAATACGATCTATCTCGGAATGGGCGAATGCAACTCAAGCTCTGACAGCTATCCCGGCAACGGACTTTGGCGTTCGACTGACGCAGGTAATAACTGGTCGCTCCTCGGACTTTCGCAGACACAATATATTTCGAAAGTAATTGTGAGTCCGACGAATAGAAATACAATTTGGGTTTGCGTCCCCGGACCAAACGCAGATGCCGATTCAAATCGCGGCATTTGGAAATCGACCGACTTCGGCGCAACATGGAATCGCTCGCTGCTTGTTCGGGCCGGTAAAGGTAGGTTTTCTACACCCGTACCGGCGATCGATCTTGTGATCAATCCGCGCGATACGAACGATCTTGTTGCGGCAATGTGGCAGAAAGTCACAAGCGCCGGAACATCGGTCTATGTGCCATATAATGGACTGTGGCGGACTCGCGATGGCGGCGCTGATTGGAACCGGATCGATACGATCACCGGCTCCGGGTTTGTCAATGGCATTTCATACAAGCGTCTGAGCAGAATATCGCTGTTGTGGACACTGAACTGCCTTGATTCAGCAACTCCGGTACTCTATGCCGTCACTTCAAAAGTTGATAAAGATCCGATCACTGGTTATGCACTCGCAGAAAATTTCTGCGCCCTCTTTAAAACTAACAACCCTGAAAGCGGATGGAAAGTGATGCTGGATTCGTCCTATCGTTTGCCATTTCTCGGGAATAATATCGACAGTGTCGATCTGTTCAACCGGCAAGGCGGCTACGATAATTTGATCGTCGGAAATCCGCGACAATGTAATGAAATTTATATCGGCGGTATCGATGTCATTCGCTCGACCGATGCTGGCGCAACATGGACAAACATTACGAACGCATACCCGCATTATTTCGAGAACGACCGCACCCAGCATTCCGATCAGCACGCGCTTGCGTTCACCGCCGGCACGAACGATCTGCTCAACGGTCAGGATGGCGGCGTTTTTAATACGCGTAATTTTGGCGCAACGTGGTCGCGCATTGACGGACTTCCGATCACGATGTTCTATCACCTCGAACCCTGGTATGGCGGAATGGCGAATGTTGCCGACCCAATGCCGATCGACTCGTTGAAATTTTTCGGCGGCACGCAGGATAACGGTACGGTTGGCCACGGATTCACGGCAAATACCGATTGGGATTGGATCAATCGCGGCGACGGCGGACAAGCGCAAAGCGATCCGAATAATTCGAATCACATTGTTACGTCGCTGCAGCTCGGAAAAATATTTTTCAGAACAACGATCGACTCGCTGCGTCCGAATCTGTTCAGTGATAACGGCAATCACGATCCGAGCGCAAAAAAATGGTACGAAATGCTGACGATCATGCGTCGCCGCGGCATCACCGATTCGTCGGAAGCCTGCGCGTTCATTCCCCCGGTCGTACTCGATAAACAAAACGGCGTCGATCTGTACACCGGGCGCACATCGATCTATCGCATCAAGATGAACTTCACCGATCCGGATAGTTTGACCAATATCTGGAAATGGTCGCCGCAAATTGCGGGCGCTCCGGGAAGTCCGAAGCTTTGGTATTATGGCGAAGTCGAAGCGATCGCACTCGGCGCGCGCGATAACAACGGCCGACCGATGATCTGGACCGGAACGATCAATAACGGCGGACGAAATATCTGGCGAACGACCCTGAATGAATCCTTACCTGCCGACTCGATGCCGAAATGGATCAGAGCCGATGTTGCAGGTTTGCCCGGATTATTCCCGACGTGGATTCGTGCATCACTGCGCGATTCGATGGCAGCGTACGTGAGTTTTTCCGGTTTCAATACGGATACTGCAAAAGGGCATATTGATTCTATCGGACATCTCTTTAGAACGCTTGATGGCGGAAAAACTTGGAAAAGTATTTCCGGGAAAAATACTGCCGTCGGTCTGCCAAATGCTCCGGTCAATGCCTTCGTTATTGATACGCTTGCTGAGCATGGTGATTCTACAAAACGTGGGCAGTGTATTATTGCCGCTATGGATGTCGGCGTATTTATTACCACCGATGGCGGCAACACGTGGTCGCAGCTCGGAACGGGAATGCCGCATCTGGTCGTCGGCACGCTGACAATGTATCGCAACTGGCTCGTCGCCGGTACGCACGGCCGCTCGGCATGGGCGATCGATGTCGGTGGCATCAATGCTGTCTCGCGCGGAGTAACAAACGAACCAATCGCAACAAATAATTTTACGATCACATCAGTCTATCCGAATCCGGCAAGCAGTATTATTCACGTTAGGCTTTCTGCAACTTCGCCAACAACGCTTGAACTATTCGATCTTAAAGGCGTGCCGCTATTGCATCAACAAACAAATGGGGCAACTGCCGATATTTTACTTCCAGGTAATATTTTAACCGGCACATATATTCTTCGTGCAATAAATTCAAATGGCGAACCGGCTGAAGCGAAAGTGCAAATTGTGAGGTAGGCTTGTCTGAACCTGAATTTATGGAATTATTGGAATTTATGGGATTTCGTAACGATGACATTGCATGTGTCATGAAAGAATAATTCAAAATTCATAACTCAACATTCTCTCCCGCACTGCATTATACTCAGCGACGAGCCGCTGCACAACTTCTTCGGCAGAGATAATATCCTTCACTAATCCGGACGACTGCCCCATTTCTAGTTCGCCTTCGTCGAGATCGCCTTCGAATATTCCATTCATCTCGCGCTTGCGCCCGAGTAGTTCGAGTTCTTCTTCTTTGGTTGCGCCGTTCGCTTCGGCTTGCTGAGAACGCAGCGCGAAATTATTTTTTTTCAGACGTACCGGTGCAACTTTTTTTAAAGTGAGTATCGTCGCGTTGTCATCGGCACTCGCGATCGCTTGTTTAAAATTAAGGTGAGAACTGGCTTCGATTGTTGCGGCAAATCTTGTGCCGATCTGAACAGCTTGTGCTCCAAGCGCGAGCGCTGCGAGGATCTGCCTGCCGTCAGCAATACCGCCCGCGGCGATCACCGGCACGGTCACGGCATCGACAACCTGTGGAACAAGACAAAGCGTCGTGATCTCGTCAATGCCGTTATGCCCGCCAGCTTCGAAGCCTTCGGCGACAACAGCGTCGCATCCGGCTTCGACAGCTTTTTTTGCTTGTTTTACATTTGCGACAACATGAACAAGAAAACATCCGGCATTCTTAATTTTTTCCGAATGAACTTTCGGATTTCCCGCGCTCGTGAAAACGATCTTCACGCCTTCATCTATTGCTGTTTGAACGAGAGCATCGACATCACCGCGAATAAGCGGGATATTCACGCCGATCGTATCTGCAACTTCGGTCGCTTTTGCTTTACGAATATGTTCGGCGAAGAGCTCCGGCTTCATCGAACCGGAGCCAATGAGCCCAAGCGCTCCAGCGCGCGCAGCGGCAATGGCAAGTTTGCTGCCGCTCGTCCAGACCATTCCGGCCTGAACAATCGGATAGCGAATGCCGAGACGTTTTGATAATTCTGTTTGCATGAGGCAAATTTACGACGTAATAGCCCTTGTACTATGGCAGAAGCCTATATTTTCTCAATTTTCAATTCTCAATTCTCAATTTCACCGTATTTTTGTATTCTTACAATATACTGAAACAAATGACACGAATTACTTCCATTCTTTTTGTGCTTGTACTCGCCCTATTTGTTGCAAGCTGCAAGAAATCTGAGGATATGACGCCTGTTCAGCCGGGTGAGACCGTTATGTTCAAAGACCAAGTCTATAAGTTTACCTTCAAGGCGCCGAAAGCCTGGGTTGCCGAATCAACGCCCGGCGTGCGCACGACCTATTACTCGTCACAGGAAAGCGAAGTGCGTTTTTCGAAATTTAACGAGGGCGAATACGGTGCAATGATCGAGACGGGCATCAAGAATCCTTCGACCGTCGCAGAAGCGGTCGATGAGTTCAAGAAGAATTTTATTCTCGAAGGTGAAAACTTCACCGGACCGGATAACATCCAGCTCGGCGGTGTGCCGGCGCAAAAAATTTCATTCAACGTCGGTACCGACGAAAACGCCTTTATGGGTTACCGGATCTTTACGAATAAAGATTCTATCGTCACCTACTTCCAAGTGGCAACGTTCGGCAAGCAGCGAATGGATAAATACAAAGCGGTCTTCGATCTGGCGCAAAGTTCTGTAACACCAGGCTACGTGCTTGTCTTTACGCCAGGCAAGATCGACAGTGCCACGCTCGATCAGCTCAAGAAAGAAGCGCTGCCTTCGCCGAATATGTCTCATTATAACGGCAACGGTTACGGCATTGATTATCCCGATAACTTCAACACACAAGCAAGCTCAAGAGGCATTAAGTTCGAAGGCGATTGGAAGGGCGCAACAATTATGGTTGATGTGATCCCCTCGAACAACTCTACGCTCGACGCGTTTGCTTCGGCGGCGGCAAAATCCCTCGGCGGCTCGGCATCGAATGCGACGGTCGGTAGTGAGTCGGGAAAAGTTATTAATTATTCCGCAGCTTCGAGCTACGGTTCACGCGCGTACGTCGTCGTAAAAGGCGCAAATGCATATCGTATCACGATCAACTGGCCGAAAGAAATGGAAAGTTCGTTCAAACCGGCAATGGAAAAATCTGTTGCGAGCTTTAAGTTGAAATAACACCGAAGCTGCTGCATATTTGAACGATGACAACCGAACTTCGAGCAAGCATCGAATCAATTCTTACTGCGGATGACCTTTCTTCACACAAAGAAGAGGGTCTCCGCATATTCGCCGAGTTGCGTGCTGCGCTCAATAACGGCAGTGTTCGCGCCGCAGAGCCGGACGCAAGTTCTGCTTCAGGTTGGAAAGTTAATACGTGGGTTAAACAAGGGATACTGATCGGTTTTCGGCTCGGCATATTAGAGATGATGCCATCGCCTGCGCCATTTTCATTCGCTGATAAAAATAATCTTCCGGCGCGAAATTTTTCATCGGCTGATAACGTCCGCATCGTACCGGGTGGCACGATGATCCGCGACGGAGCATTTATTGCACACGGCGTGATCGTAATGCCACCGGCATACGTAAACATCGGCGCATACATCGGCAGCGGGACGCTCGTTGATTCTCACGCGCTTGTCGGAAGCTGTGCTCAGCTCGGAGCGCGAGTGCATCTTTCTGCGGCGGCGCAGATCGGCGGTGTGCTCGAACCTGCGGGTGCACTGCCTGTGATCGTCGAAGACGATGTGCTCGTCGGCGGCAACTGCGGAGTCTATGAAGGTTGTGTCGTGAAGAAACGCGCTGTGCTCGGCTCTGGGGTTATTTTAACTGGCTCAACGCCGATCTACGACCTTGTGAATGAACGTGTGATCAAACGAAATTCACCGGACGATCCGCTCATCGTACCCGAAGGCGCGGTGATCGTTGCCGGCTCACGCTCGCTTGCCGGACGATCGAAATTTACCGACGAACACGGACTCTCGCTCTACGCGCCGATCATCATCAAATATCGTGACGAGAAGACCGACGCAAGAACAGCGTTGGAAAGTGCGCTACGATAACGTTGATCCCGGCATACTGAAGTATTCGTAGATCTCGAACGTAAAACGCCCGGCTTGCACAGCGGGATCGGCTTCGAGGTAGCCGCGGACTTCGTCTTTATTGGCTGAATCGTAGATGGACATACCGTGTATCTTGCCTGCATCCATCATAGGGCCATTAACGAGCAGCTTGCCCTGTTCTTTGAGCGAAAACAAATATCGCAAATGCGCCCAATGATTTTCTTCTAATTTATCAGGCGGATACGTTTTGTAGTTCGGTCCTTCGATCAAAAATACGAGCGAATATTTCTTCCCTTTTGTAATTTGCTCCCGGACAAATTCGTTCGTGATCTCCATCGTAATTCCTAAACTCTATGCCTTGCTGAGCGATTTGTGTATCCGTTCGGTGATCTCATCGATCGCACCAAGCCCGTTGACCATATCGAGCTTTCTGTTATTCGCATAATAATCCTGCACCGGTTTTGTCTGCTGATGATAGACAACGAGGCGATGGCGGATCGTCTCTGCAGTGTCATCGCTTCTTCCGGATTCCTGTCCGCGCTTGACAAGCCGCGCGACAAGTTCATCTTCCGGCGCATTGAGCACAACGATGCGAACGTTCGTAATTTTTAATTCGGAAAACAATTTATCGAGTGCCTGTGCTTGCGGTACGGTACGCGGGAAACCGTCGAGCAGAAAGCCTTTACCATTCTTTTGATCGGCGGCAAGTACTTCGCGCACTAATCCGATAATAACGGAATCGGGTACGAGCTCACCTTTGTCCATATATTTTTTTGCTTCAAGCCCAAGCGGCGCTTGATCTTTGACGGCGGCGCGTAAAATATCACCCGTTGAAATATGATGTAAATTATATCCGTCGCGAATACGCTCGGCCTGAGTCCCCTTGCCGACACCCGGCGGACCGAATAAAATAACATTCATCGGTTAAATTGAGAATTGAGAATTGTGAGTTGAGAAATTTAGTGCAAAGATACGACAGTGCAGTCATAGGCGCTTGGTGTTGGGGCTTTGGAAAGATATGCAAGTCCGCGCTATTATGATTTTCTTAACTCATAATACAAACTTCAGGGAGCAAATTTGCAGGCGAATTGTTATTATTTGCCATCGTATCAGTTCGTATTCATTCATCATACTATGCTTCTATGAAACAAGCGTTCATACTCTTGTTCGCGCTTACCGTGTTTGCAAATACGGTATCAGCGCAATCGTTTATTTCTGAACGTACTTCAAAATCTCATCACGGCTACCGGATGACGCTTGGCCCGGACGGCTCGCCTAAATTTTTTGAAGCAACTGCGCAACCCTCACTAAACGGATTTCCCGATGCGCCAATGAGTCCGCAAGCCGCAAGCCCGTATTGGGACAATCTCTTCCCGCCCGGGCCACAGTATGATAGCATCATCGACCGCTCGTTCGTTCGTGCGATAGCTGTCGATGACAGTAAAGATATTTATATCGGCGGCAGTTTCGAGTATGTCGGCAACACCAGAGTCTATAACGTTGCACATTTTGATCATACGATGAATATGTGGAGTGTTATGGGCGACGGGTTCGGAGGGACAGTCTACGCACTTGCGGCACATAATGGCAAGCTCTATGCAGGCGGCACGTTTACGACTGTAGGTTTCAATAAAACCAATCCGATAAATTTTATTGCCGTTTGGGACGGAAATTCTTGGCAAGAACTTGGCGGTGGCCTCAATGGGCCTGTGTATTCAATTGCGTTCACCGATTCAAGTATGATAGTTGGCGGCTTCTTTTCAAATGCAGGGATCGATAGCACTCCATTAGCAAAAACTGTCAGTAACGTTGCACGCTGGGACGGTCATCAATGGGATGATATGGGCGGAGGATTGACAGATCAGGTTAATACTTTGCTTGCATCACCCGGCGGTCTGTATGCCGGCGGAAATTTTTTTGATAATGCATCAAATCTCAAAGGTGTCGCAAAATATGTCAGCGGCAGTTGGCAAGGGATCGGCACGGGAGTTTCCGGTCAAGTCAGTGCGCTTGCATCGCTAAACGGCAACATCTGGATCGGCGGTACTTTCCGCCGCTCAGGCGATAACGCGACGGTGCTTAACTCTATCGGGGTCTGGGATGGTAACGCCATTAACCCTGTCGGTTCCGATCCAAATATCGGGACACCTTATGGCAATATTGTCTCAATGCAGACTGTCGGAGATACGGTCTTCATCGGCGGTTTTTTTGCTAACATCGCCGGCGTAAATGTTCATTCGATCGCAAAATGGTATAGCGGCACCATTCATCCTGTTGCAAATGGCGGGATTTATGGAACAGTAGGAGCTTTTTATGCCAGCGATTGGTATGGCTTATTTGTAGGCGGAGTATTTCTGCAAGCAGGAAATTTGCCCTGTAATGGTCTTGCTATTTTGTTATCAAGCAACCAATGGAAGCTTGATAACACGACCCCGGCATGTACCGGCGGATATCTTGAAACAAGCGTTAACGCTGTTGCTGTCAACGATCGTTATGTGTTTGTTGGCGGATATTTTACGACGATCAAATCGAAGCCTATGCAGCATATCGCAATGTTCGATAAAGTGAATCGCGTCTGGCTGCCTCTTGGAAAAGGTTTAGATCAGGGCGTACGAGCAATGTATCTGCAAAACAATAAACTGTATGTTGGCGGCGGATTTAATTACGCCGGCGATACGATCACTAATCATGTTGCCTATTATGATCTCACGATGAATACTTGGCATTCGATGGGCGATGGCTCCGTCCGTTTCGTGGAGGCATTCACTGGCGACGGCACGAATATTTTTGCTAGCAGCATATTCGATTACCTGAGTCTCGGCTATCGTGAACAAATTGCGAAGTGGGATGGGTCGTCTTGGACCCCGATCCCCGGAGAGATCAACGGCTATGTATATGCACTGGCAAGCGTTGGACCTACTCTTTTTGTCGGCGGTTATTTTGATCATGTTAATTCAACGAAAATACCGTTCATCGCTGCATACGACGGCAATACCTGGACAGCAGTCGGCGGCGGAACGGATTATACAGTAAGCGCAATGCTCCCGACAGGTAATGATCTCTATGTTGCCGGAGGTTTTTTGCTGGCAGGAAGCGATACCGTCCGCGGAATTGCCAGATGGGACGGACAGCGTTGGCATTCTCTTGGAACAGGACTCAATAGCGCTGCCGATGCGCTTGCATACAATAAATCCGGCCTGTATGTTGGCGGACACTTCACGCAGGCGGGCGGAACGAACGCTTCACGTCTTGCAAACTGGGATGGGACAAGCTGGAGCGATGTTACCGGCGGAGTTGCATCAACCGTCCGAGCGCTTGCACTTGATACCGGTGCTCTATATATCGGTGGTGATTTTACCCACGTAGATAACGGGACAAAGAATTCTTACCGCTTCGCCATCTTGCATTTCGGTTCGCTTGGTGTGAATGATAAACAAGCTAATTATCTTGCTTTGCAAAATTATCCAAATCCGTTCGCGACGACAACGAAGATCGAATATGAAGTTGCAACTGCTTCGACTGTTTCGATCGAATTGTATAATGTGCTTGGTGAAAAAATGATGACCGTAGTCAATGAATTCAAATCGCCCGGCACATACGACGCAAAAGTCAATGCTTCGCACTTGCCGAACGGTTCATATCTCTGCAAGTATCAATCGGGCAATACGATCGAGACGAAGCAGGTGGTGGTTGCGAAGTAAGTACTCATATCGTGACTCCGGCTTTCAGCCGACTCACTCATAAATAAAAAAGCCCGGAGAAATTCTCCGGGCTTTGCAGAGGAATTGTGCTTACAAGGTCAGTTGCTTCTTACATTCACGCTCTTTACCGTGTTCTCGCTGCCGAGATATTGTTCGACACGTGAAAGACGCGCTTTGAGCGTCTGCATTTCGTCAACTTGTGCTTTCAGCTCGTCAATCTGGTGCTGCTGTTTTGCGACGATCTCGCTCATTGCTTTTGCATTGAGGCCGACAGCAACTTTTACATAATGCAGTCCCATAAACGCCGATGATGTCCACGAGCGTCCGACGACCATCGTAAACTCGTCAGGTGTGATCTCGTCTGCAGGAACAGCTTTGCCAATACCGTCATTGCGACCAGAGGGGACGATGAAATCTCCAGCATTGACAGCACCGATCACTTTTACCGGCACCTGGCCGAGGAAGCCGACTTTATTATATTCTTTCTCATGCCCTTGCTCAGGGACATTACCAAGCACGATCGGTGCCAGCGAGATCGACATTACATTATCGGCGTTCTCGGTATTTTTCGAGATCAATCCATTTTTTACGCCGACGATGTCACCCGGATAATAATGCTCGTCAACATTTGCGCGTTTGAGATATTCGGCGTAATCGCCCGACGATGATGTATAAGCAACACCGAGCAAGTTCGTGGTTTGTTCAAGAGTCACAGCGGTATAGCCACCGATATGTACTCCGAGATCAACCGCTTGAGCAGTAAAGACAACACCTTCCGGAATACCAATGACTGTCGCAGCCGACGCTGCCGCACCGATAATTTCAGCAGCGGTACACACACCATCGGCAATTTCATTCGCAAGGTTCGCCGCATTCACCGGATCGGCAAAGTACTCGGTATAATCCTCTCCTTGAATGCTGCCTCGATATCCGCTTTGCGTCCCGTCATAAAAATCAGCAAAGTGTGTTGTACTGTTGAGGCCGGTACCACCTTGTTCGGTACATTTGATGCTCAACCCTGCATGGCCTGTCGTCGTGATATTTGCTGCATACTGAGCCCCATTGCTCGGTGAAGCAGAAACGTTGAATGCACCACCGCCCACATTGTAATTGGAATTATTAACGTTGAACGTTACATTGCCGCCAGCGTCAAGGGTCATTCGCGAAGTCCCTGTCGTGATGAGCGAGAGCGAGTTTTCGGTTCTCGTTCCGAATTGAACATCGGCGTCGGTAACGATCTGGTGCGGATTGCTATTACCATCCATCCAAATGCTGCCGCCGATCTTTTGCATACCGGTCACGAGTTGGTCCCCATTGATGCGGCTATCCCAAACGGGATCGGCTGCGACATTTAGATTCGTCGCATCGGCTTGTCCGTTGACGATAAAGACATTGTCTGTCACGCTGTTATTGCCGAAGATATTATTATTCCCGGTCGTCTGAATACTTCCGTTCGCACTGATCGAAAGCGGTGAGTTGATCAAGATTCCGGTTGTCGTTGCTTGCAGATTAATACCGGTCGTGGGTGCATTCGCAAAGTTGATGCCAGTCGTTGTTCCTTGTAGTGCAATACCTGTCGTCGGCGAATTCCCAAAATTGATTCCGGTGGTTGTTCCTTGAAGTAAAATGCCGGTCGTTGGCGAATTCCCAAAATTAATTCCAGTGGTCGTTCCTTGAAGTAAAATGCCGGTTGTTGGTGAATTTGCAAAATTGATTCCAGTGGTTGTTCCTTGAAGTGCAATACCTGTCGTCGGCGAATTCGCAAAGTTGATGCCGGTCGTTATTGCTTGTAGATTGGTACCGGTCGTCGGAGCATTCAGAAAATTGATACCGGTCGTTGTTCCTCGAAGTGCAATACCGGTCGTAGGTGAATTTCCAAAATTGATTCCGGTCGTTGTTCCTTGAAGTAAAATGCCGGTTGTCGGCGAATTCGCAAAATTGATACCGGTGGTTGTCCCTTGCAAATTAATGCCGGTCGTCGGCGAATTTCCAAAGAGAATTCCGGTATTAACTGCTCTGACTTGAATTGCAGGTCCGGTGCCGATCGTCAAAATGTACATCGCATTCGCACCGCTGGCAGCATTGGTGATCTGGAACGATCCGCAATCGCCGAGACCGATCTGATTACCGAAGACTGCAGCACCATTAAAGCTGTTCGTCAATGACCAGATTGTCGGACTCGGATTTGCAGCATTGGTCATCTGAAAAAACCCGGCGCTGCCGATCGGGCCGTTCTGTTGGGCAAAGATCGAGTTGCCCGTTCCGTTGGTGACCGTCTGGATCACATTACTTCCGTTCGTTGCATTGGTGTTGCGGAAAGAACCGGCAATACCGGTGCCGTTTGCAGTACTGGTGATCGTCGGTTGCACACCGCCTTCGACGACATCCAGACGCGATGTCGGCGTCGAATTATTAATCCCAACATCTCCGCTCGAAACAATACGCGCGCGTTCGATCGCATTCGTTCTGAAGACAAGATCGACCGCATCACCGGTACCAAGATAATCGAGCGCCGGATTGAGACCGAGGTTTCCTCTGGTCGTCCATGCCTGTGCCCATCCGCCGGCTCCGGTATAGATATCGAACGAATGTGTCGATAGATTATAGACGAGCAAACCTTCGGTCGGAGCGCCGCCGCAGATCGCATTTTGCTGGGCGGTTGACATCCGAGGAATCAAAAAGCCTTTTATCGTGCTCGAAAAATCACCGAGTGCGCACGGGCTTGGAAATATTCCGGCGACCCCGTTGCCGGTAATATCGACGCCGAGCGATCCGTTGATCGTTGTCAGAAAGACTCGCGGGTCAGCAAAGACGTTATCGTCGAGCTGAAGCTGCTGCGCGCCGAAGATTCGTATTCCGGACTGAGCATACGATACGCTCGCAGCAATAGAAAGCACAGAGAATATAAACAGCAAACGTTTCATGGTCGTGGTAATGCTTAATGAAATACTTGGTAGCACATATAATATACAAAAATACGACAACTGTCCGGGCAACACACTATTTCGGACAGATGATCACAGCTTACGTATGTACTGATATAAGACTGCTTAGACGAAAAATGCTGTTCGCATCGGGCGAATGAAAAGCGCTTCTCTAAAAGATTCGAAGGCCAACCGCAATTACCCGCCAGCGTTCTGCTGAGGTACGTTCTTCTGCGGGGTCGGCGTTACAGGGGGAACAAGTGTTGGCGGTGTCATCGGCATCTGGGTGGATTGAGCAGGCGGTGCTATTTTGCTCGGCACTACAGCCGGGTGATGCAGCAAAGCCGAATGAGGCACCGCGTTGGCACTGACGGTATTCGGTGCAGGGGCCATTGGCGGCATCGAAGTCATTGCCGGAGCTGTCGGCGGCATCACCATTTTGGGAGCATTCATCGGTGCATTCATTGGAACGCTGCCTGCAGTTTGGGGCATAGTATGTTTGGAATGATGTGCAGCTCGTACGTGCGGTGTTACGGCACTATTATTATTGGATGTTTGTGGTGTCGGGGCAACGGCCGGAGCCGGCATTGCCGGAACGACAACATTTTGGTCAGGCATCCTTGGCGGCGTACTTGTGCTCTGCGCATGAGTAATGCCGGCGGTAACAATAAATGAAGCTGTCAGTACGATGATCCGTTTCATATCTTGTCCTTTCGATGTATGCAATTAATAATAAAAAATACGCCAGCGGATAAGACTATAGAAAAACGCTGTGCGATACAATGAACGCTCGGGGTCTGGGGGTATGCTATAAATTGACAGTATAATAACTTCGCGGTTCGGGGTTTCGTTTCACCGAGTTCCCGATACCCCAAATTGCTATTTTTCTAATAACGATATAATTACAAAGACTTAACGCCCGTCTGTCACAAAGCAAGTGTTTATAGGCGTTAGAAGTATATTGCCGCATCCCCTGTTATTTCACCCAAACGAAAGGAATAATATGGATCGCTTTATCTATAATCTCACGAGGTCTATCGCCGTTCTGCTTTTGGTTATTGTAAGCTCGGCAAATGCGTTCGCCGCTCTCGATCAGTACCTGCGGATCAGCGACTCACGAGGCAACGTTGTTGCAACGGTGCGCTGCTCCGAAGGTAAATGTTCGGCAGGCGAATTAAAGTCGGGAACATACCACGTTTCGGTTGTCGATGTTACCGGCAAGCAGGTTGCATTTAACGGAACGTTGACGTATGAGATCACCGCTCCGGGCATCACGATCAATGCAGAAGGCGGTTGCAAGCATACCGGAAAACCGAATTCGATCACAGTGAACATCGCGAGCGAAAAGCAAACCGCTGCCAATGAGTTCATCGTTATCGAGGACGGTTCGAGCGTTAGCTTCACGTGCAATCCAAAACCGCCATACGACTCCACACTGCAAGCGATGCAAACGACAAAATAAACTTCCCGACAACTTCACCAACGCTCCGGTGATGAGAACCCGGAGCGTTCGTTTTTTAAATTAGTTATTGCCATTATAAGTGAAGTGAAACGGTCATGTTTCATAGCTAGTAAAAACTTCATATCAAGAAGTACACATAATTATTTCATTGCCTCTTTAAAAGTATGTACAATTCTCGAATCCAAGTTCGCGCTATGTGTGTTAGAGAATCCCTATGGCTCAGGATGAAGAACTACTTGGTAAGGCGTATGATGCTCGGTTGATGAAGCGGCTGCTGCGGTATTTGCGGCCGTATTGGTGGCAGGTATTGCTCGCGATCATCGCAACGATCGTCGTTTCGCTGCTCGGACCGTATCGTGTCGAGCTGATGCGACAGGCGATCGAAAGCGCGACGACCGAAAAAAATTTCGACACGATCACCCGCATTGCACTGATGATGACCGCGACCGTCTTGCTGCAAGCGGTCGTACAATATGCACAGACAATCGTGACGCAATGGATCGGACAAAAAACGATCTATAATTTTCGCAAGGAGATCTTCGCTCATTTGCAGCAGCTTTCGCTGAGATTCTACGATAAAAATCCGGTCGGGCGACTGGTCACGCGACTGACAAGCGACGTCGAAGTGCTCAACGAACTCTTCAGCTCCGGGATCGTGATGATCTTTGCCGATGTCTTCGTCATCGTTTGGATCTGGATCTTTATGTTCAGCACGAGCTGGCAGCTTTCACTGATGATGCTCGTCGTGTTTCCTTTTCTGCTTGTTGCAACGGCGATCTTCCGCAAGAAAGCGCGCGAGTCGTACCGCGAAGTTCGCGTGCTCATCGCAAAAATAAGCGCGTATCTTAACGAGCGCGTTTCGGGCATCATCACCGTTCAGTTATTCGGCCGTGAGAAACGCACTGCCGAAGAGTTTGACAAGATCAACTACGATCACGCCGACGCGAACATTCGTTCTGTCTTTTACTACGCCGTGTTCTTTCCGATCGTCGATCTGCTTTCTGCAACAAGTTTTGCGCTGATCGTGTATTATGGCGGGTCACAGATCATTGATCTTCCGCCGAATATAAAGCCGTCGATCACGATCGCAACGATGATCGCGTTCTTCTCATGGGTTGAAATGTTCTTCCGCCCGCTGCGCGATCTGGCAGATAAGTATAACATCTTACAATCGGCAATGGCATCGAGCGAGCGCGTGTTCAAATTGCTCGACGATCAAACGATCATCCCCGAAGCCGAACATCCTGTCGCACTTGGTGCCGTGGGCGGCGAGATCGAGTTCAAGAATGTGACGTTTGCCTATAACGAAGGCGAGAATATATTAAAGAACGTTTCGTTTCATGTGAAGCCGGGCGAGACCGTCGCCATCGTTGGCGCGACCGGCGCGGGAAAAACATCCATCACGAATCTTCTCACTCGCTTTTACGAATTTCAGCAGGGTGAAATTCTTATTGACGGAAAAGACATTCGCACCGTCGATGCGCACGAAGTTCGTAAAAATATCGCAATCGTTCTGCAGGATGTATTTCTATTCAGTGCTGATGTGCTGACAAATATCACGCTCGGTGATTCTGACATATCTGATGAACAGGCGATCAGTGCGGCAGTGACCGTCGGCGCCGACCCATTTATCAAACGATTGCCGAGCGGCTATCATACGCACGTCAAAGAGCGCGGCGCCATTCTCTCTGTCGGCGAAAAGCAATTGCTCTCATTCGCTCGCGCGCTTGCGTACGATCCGCGGATACTTATTCTCGACGAAGCAACATCGAGCATTGATACCGATTCTGAAATTCTCATTCAACGAGCGATCTCACGATTACTTGAAGATCGAACCTCGATCGTGATTGCACACCGGCTTTCGACCATCCAAAAAGCCGATAAGATCATTGTGATGCATCACGGCGAGATTCGCGAGATGGGTACGCATAATGAATTGCTCGCCTTGAATGGCATTTACCGCACACTGTACGAATTGCAATATAAAGAGCAAGAGATTTCGCTTGCGGCGTGATGAATAATCGCATCATCAGCCTCACAGCTAGGCAGTTTTACTCAAATGGTTATTGATGTTCAATCACATGACCGAAAACCTGTTCAGCTACTCTCTGGGGAATGTGAGCGGAAGTGTTCTTCATTTTATATTGAAATGATCCTCCAAATGGTTCTCGTCCGATAAATTCTACTTCCTCTCCAGGAATGAATTGCAACTTTTTTAAGTATCGTAATAATTCCGGGTCTTGGTCAGGCACTCTAGTGATAATTATTTTTGATGGCATAGTTACGTGATCGAGAGGAAACTCTTCTACGATTGGCATCACACCCGCTGAATCAGGTATAGGATCTCCGTGCGGATCAAACTCCGGGTTTCCAAGTTTTTGTGCAATTCGTTCTTCGAGAAGTGGGCTGATATAATGCTCAAGTCGTTCTGCCTCATCATGAACTTCTTCCCATTTATATCCCAGTTCATTGACAAGATAAAGTTCTATTAACCGGTGACGCCGGATTGTTTGTAGTGCCGTTCGTTCACCGAACGGCGTCAAATGAATTCCGGTGCGCGGATGGATACGGACTAACTTCAAATGCACTAATTTCTTCAGCATTTTGCTGACCGCAGGCGCGCTCACTCGGATTCGCCGGGCTATATCTTGCGCTGTCACTTCACCAGTGACCTTTACCTTGTATATTGCTTTCAGGTAATCTTCCATTGAAGGAGTGTTCATATCATCGCAAATGAAATGTTAATTTCAGAATAATATTACGAGGCTCCTCCCAACTTGGTCCATTAGTATAAGCCCCTTTGAGAAGATGTTCATGATCGAAAAGGTTCGTGATAAAGAGCGAAGCCTGAATGCTGCTACGTGGTCCTAATAGCAAAGTCCAGCCAATTGCTACATTGACGATCCACGACGGCGTAACATGTCCCGCTTGGTTGAAATTGAAAAGTCCTGTACCGAACGGTATGCTAAGGTTTGCATTCGATAATCCCGATCCATAAATGCTTGTTACATTCACATACCAATTTTTTGGCTGGTAATTTGCTGAGATAACAGCCGAAAGGCGTTGGTCGTGATCCCTATCAACAGGACTTCCGGTTTGGTAAATAGGAAGGAAACCGCCTGTTAAAAGACCAGCGCTATAAACATGACTGATTGAAGAATTAATATAGCCCGATAGCGGAAATCCCACTACGTTGTAATTCAATCCTAATTCAATTCCTTGCGAATGCACAAACTCAAGATTGAACGGAATCTTTACTGCGCTTACCCCAACCGTTTCATCATCAACCCCAGGATTCGAATCTTTATGATAATACGCTATTTTTACTCCAACTCCGAAATCAAAATGGTGTCGGTACACTGCTTCGTAGAAATTATCCTGCTCTGCTACTGTTCCATACTCGGATGTATTTCCGTTACTCGTAAACGATCTGATTGTCATAATAGTATTAGGCATGAAGAGCCTTCCATAATACATATATGCCGTATTATCTTCATCGAAAAAAATATTCAACTTAACTCTCGGACTCAGCTGCTTTTCCATTGCAATATCCGGCGCAATTTGCTGATCATACCGAATACCTGCGTCGATTCGCATCCAATTTTTGGGAAACCACTCAATTTGCCCGAAGGCACTGAAATCCGATCCTTTGTAATCCGATAACGACTCGGGTCCAGGATTGCTAAGGGAATCTCTCGAAGAAAAATCCTGCTTGCCGGAAGTTGCGCTGAAATTCAAACCGACAATTGAAAGAAACTCATGTGACCACCTTTTTTCAAGACGAGCGAGCGTTCCCGTGGTCAGAAAGTTTTGGTCTTCGCCAATGACATACCCATGGACGGAGTCATTCGCAAAATGAAATGAAGCTTGATCGATTAGGCCTGGGGTATAGGTTAAAGCACTTTCGCGAAAAAAAAGTGAAACGAGAAGATTACTGGTACTGCTGGTTTCGGATGAGAATGTCCGATAATAGGAAAGTGTCTGAAATGCCTCTGTAATTTTTTCCATGTCATCTTGGCGACCGGTTTCAACAGAATCGTAGGGCACTTGAGTCGCTGTATTTCCATAATTGATATCCAGCGTGAGATATTCTTTATCAGATAGAAGATAATCTACTTTGCCAAAGAGAGAGTAATCAAATCCATGATCGTGGAAAATTTTTGGCTGAGGCACATCAATTCTTCGGTCGGTTTCCTGACGGGTTCCGGAAAGAAACCAGCCAAGACGATCAAGATGATCACTCATACTTATCTGTTCGCCATTCGAATTGACCGTTTGATCGGGACTAATGACTTTAGCTTTAGGGCTGTTCGGCGTATAACTTCCGGTATATGTGCTTCCGCTCAAATTGAACATACCCGTGGGGACACGAGTTTTTACATCAATGATTGCCGCCATTTGTCCGCCATATTCCGCGGGCCACCCGCCGGTCCAAAACGTAGCTCGTTCAATGACTGCCGGATCGACAATTTCATTCAACCCGCCGAAAATGCCAAGGGAAACGGGAGCGCCGTCAACAATATAACTGAACTCCCCATGCTGCCCGCGGATATGCACTTCACCTGTTGGAGCGCGAACTGCTCCCAAAAGATTCTGCTGAATAAGCTGAGTCATTCGCGCAACTGGCGGCGGATGATAGTTTTCTGGCTTGAAAACTTGGTTGCCCGAAGAATCGTATGTAGTAGCCGGCAGCTCATTGTTTCCCTGTACAACAATTTCTTCATGCGGTGATTCGTGCAGGACGATCGTATCAGTCAGATGTGTCTCGTCAATAATGATAGTATCAAGAAACGGAATGTAATTAACAAATGAAATACTTATGATATAACGTCCTGTATCAAGGTTTTCGAATGTTGCTAACCCATTCGAGTCCGTAAGCATAACGCGAGCAGTAGAGCGTTCGCCACGCAACCTGATTCGGGCAAATGCCAATACCTCTCCCTGCTCTGCATCACGAACAAATACTCTAAATACGACAGAAGTAGAGTATGGGACCGCAGTAATTGCGGCATTTGACACATCGCGAAATGAACACACGAGCATACCCAGAAACAATAGTCGAAAAATACGGATGTACCGGCGGTCCATTGCCTAAAGCCTTACTGGGAATGAGAGAAAAAATAGAAAACCGACATTGATTCATGTATGTTCCATAGTTAATAAATAAATTTAACCATAGTTAATATCTTTTCAGTCCCTCACAATGTTAAGACCTCAGTCTATAATTCTACTCCACTCCAACCCCGCCATGGAGTCTCCCACACCTCTCTGAATTCTTCAGGACATCCTTTCGGATTCATCCCCTTCCAAAAACTGTTATGTGTCTTCTATTTCATTTATCTTACTGATCTTACACTGACGAATGCCGCAGAAGACCCCAATCACAATTGCATACGGTGACGGGATCGGACCCGAAATTATGAGCGCGACGCTTTCTGTTCTGGAAGCAGCAGGTGCGGCACTCACCTATGATGTCATCGAGATCGGCGAAAAAGTGTACAAGCGCGGCGTCTCGACAGGCATCGACGAATCGTCATGGGACATACTCCGCAAGAATAAAGTTTTTCTTAAAGCTCCGATCACTACTCCGCAAGGCGGCGGCGTCAAAAGCTTGAACGTGACAGTTCGCAAGACCCTCGGCCTCTACGCAAATGTACGTCCCTGTGCTGCATATGCGCCGTATATTCATACGAAAAATCCCCGGATGGATCTCATCATTATTCGCGAGAATGAAGAAGATCTCTACGCAGGCATCGAGCATCAACAAACGGCGGAAGTTGTGCAAGCGTTAAAACTTATCTCACGTCCGGGCTCAGAAAAGATCGTGCACTACGCATTCGAATATGCACGAGCGCATAATCGCAAAAAAGTAACGTGCATAACGAAAGACAATATTATGAAACTCACCGACGGTCTGTTTCATAAGGTCTTTAACGAAATTGCAATTGAATATCCTGAAATCGAACACGATCACTATATTCTCGACATCGGCTCAGCATTTGTTGCCGAGAAACCTGAGATGTTCGATGTCATTGTTACGCTGAATCTGTATGGCGACGTCATCAGTGATATTGCCGCGCAAGTTGCAGGTTCGGTCGGCATTGCCGGTTCGGCAAACATCGGCGAAGACTTTGCAATGTTCGAAGCCATTCACGGCTCCGCGCCGACGATCGCCGGAAAGAATATCGCAAACCCATCGGGGCTCTTGCAAGGTGCAATTCAAATGCTTGTGCATATCGGGCAGCCGGACGTTGCGGCAACGATTGCAAATGCGTGGCTCCTGACGATCGAGCACGGCATTCATACGAAAGATATTTATTCGTACAATCACAGCCACGATCTCGTCGGTACGAAAGAATTCGCCGATGCCGTGATTGCTCGGCTCGGCAAGCTGCCGGAGCATTTCAAAGTTGTCTCATTCTCGAACACTGCTCGTGAGTTAAGTACATGGAAATATGTTCCACGAAAGGTGAAAAAAGAAACGATCGGTGTCGATGTGTTTCTCGATTCATTACTTTCACCGAATGAGCTCGCGAAGAAAATGCAGCAGGCAGGCGTCGGCGACTTGCACGTACAGCTTATTGCCAATCGGGGCGTTAAGGTGTGGCCCGAAGGAATGCCGGAAACGTTTCTCTCCGATCATTATCGCTGTCGTTTTCGTACGCCGAACGATAGAGCAATTACGCATTCCGAAATCATCGCGCTGCTTACGAACATCAATACGACCGGGCTCGATTTTATTAAGACAGAGAATCTTTGTACGTTCGATGGCGAACTCGGATTCTCGTTAGGACAAGGAGAATAATATGTTCGATTCTGTGCCGCCAGATCTTACATCAAGCACGAATCCCGTCGTTGGCATTATCATGGGAAGCGCAAGCGATTGGGAGACGATGAAAGAAACGTCGCTTATCCTCGCGGAGTTTGGCATCGAACATGAATGCGAGATCGTCTCTGCGCATCGCACACCGGATTGGATGTCGGAGTATGCGAAGAATGCCGAACATCGAGGGATCGAAGTCATCATTGCGGGCGCAGGGGGTGCTGCGCATCTGCCTGGAATGACAGCATCCCTGACGCTCGTGCCCGTGCTTGGTGTGCCTGTTGAGACAACATCATTACAAGGTCTCGACTCGCTGCTTTCGATCAATCAAATGCCGGGGGGCATTCCGGTTGCGACACTCGCCATCGGAAAAGCGGGCGCGAAGAATGCGGGGCTGCTTGCCGTCGCAATTCTTGCGAACTCGCGTCCGGCGTTGCGTGAAAAACTACGCGCGTTTCGCGAAAAGCAAACGGCGGGCGTACGCAAGATGAAATTACCTTCGTGAACTCAATCCTTCCAGGACAAACCATCGGTATTCTCGGCTCAGGACAGCTCGGGCGGATGCTTGCGCTCGAAGCACGCCGGATGGGATACCGGGTTCATACATTCTCGCCCGAAAAAGATTCTCCGACCGGACAGATCGCCGACGTCGAGTATATTGCAAGCTATGACGATGCCAATGCCGCGAAAGACTTTGCAAGCAGTGTCGATGTCGTTACGCTCGAGTTCGAAAACATCTCATTCGATGTTGCAAAAGCGATCGAATCGGTAAAACCGATCCGTCCGCGTCCGGGAGTGCTGCACACAACGCAGCACCGGCTTCGCGAAAAAACATTTTTGAAAGAGAATGGCTTTCCTGTTACACCGTTTCGACCTGTTACGAATGAGAACGAGATCAAAACAGCGTTTGCAGAACTCGGAACGCCCTGTATATTAAAAACTGCCGGCTTTGGGTACGACGGCAAAGGACAGACGAAAGTCAACTCAGCCGACGAAGCGATCAATTCATTTGCCAAACTTGGAACGAGCGAAGCGATCCTTGAAACATTTATTTCGTTCGAGCGGGAAATTTCTGTCGTCGCTACGCGCGGGCTTGATGGTTCGTTCGTACCGTTCATTCCTGTTTGGAATACGCACCGCAATCACATCCTGGATGTAACGATCGCGCCGGCGCCGATCACCGAGAAACTTGCGAAAGAAGCAGCCGAAATTTCACGAGGCATTATGGAGGCTTTTGATTGTATCGGTGTTCTTTGCGTTGAATTTTTCGTAACGAGCGATCAGAAGCTTCTTGTCAACGAGCTCGCTCCCCGTCCGCATAACTCAGGACATTGGACGATCGACGCGTGTGTGACGAATCAATTCGAACAGCAGCTTCGTGCTGTTTGTAATCTGCCTCTTGGTTCACCGAAGATGATGACGCCATTCGCAGCAATGGTAAATATTCTCGGCGATGTATGGAAGAACGGCGAACCTCATTTTGCAGAACTCCTTCGAGATCCGAATACGAAGCTTCATTTGTATGGCAAACACGATGCCCGTGCCGGACGTAAGATGGGGCATGTCAATGTGATCGGCTCATCTGCAGTGGAAGTCAGTCAGAAAATTTTGCGAACGAAAACGATTCTTGGAATTGAATGAAAGTAACTCTACTCTCCGAACCTCAGCACGGCGTGCCGCTGACACAATTCTTCGCGGCAAATCCGAACATCGAACTTGTAATGAACAGTGCTGACGTCGTCATCGATTGTCAGTTCTTCGATCTTGCCGAAAAATATCAAAATCTGCAATCGTTCGCATCGAAGGATACCGTGCTTATCACGAATACGCTGACCGCGCCAGCAACAGCAGTTGCTCATAACGTTCTTGGTTTTAAGCGCGTCATCGGAGTACCGATTGTCCCTTCGCAACTTGCATCACAAAAACTTGTCGAGTACTCTGTTCCCTGCCAGCAAGAACCAGAAGACGGCGATGCAGAACTTATTAAAAAGTTATTCGTAAAAGATGCCGAGCACATCGGAGATTCTGTTGCAGGCGTATTTGCAAGAACACTTTCGATGATCATTAACGAAGGTGCATTTGCCGTAATGGAGGGTGTTGCGACGCCAGCCGATATAGATATGGCGATGAAACTCGGCACGAATTATCCAAAGGGACCACTCGCTTGGTGCGATGAGATCGGCGCGTACGTGATCGTTGCGATCCTCGAAGCACTGCAAGTCGAGTATGGGCACGAGAGGTATAAAATTGCTCCGCTACTAAGGTTGAATGCCGAAGCGGGGAAAAAGTTTTTTTATTAGCAAAGGAGAACGTATGAAAAAGACATTTCTCGGAATGGGCATGCTTGGATCGAACTGGGTTCGGGCGATGAGAAAACGCGGCGAAGACGTCAACGTATGGAATCGCACTGCATCGAAAATGAAGGCGCTCGAAGAAGTCGGCGCAAAATCATTCTCGACTCCTGCCGAAGCAGTTAAAAGTGCGAAACGCGTCCATATTTGTGTCTCCGACGATGCCGCAGTCGATAACATTCTCGCACAAGCAGAACCTAATTTAGAAAAGGATGTGATCATCATCGATCATACAACAACCTCCGCAACCGGCGCGAAAGAGCGAACGGCGCGTTGGAAAGCAAAAGGTATTACCTACATTCACGCCCCTGTTTTCATGGGGCCGGCAAATGCCCTCGAAAGCACTGGGGTGATGCTCATTAGCGGCGATCAGAATGTTATTAAAATGATCGAGCCTGAACTTTCGAAGATGACAGGCACACTGGAAAATGTCGGCGAGAAAGTCGGTGAAGCTGCTGCGTATAAACTACTCGGCAATCACATGTTCATGGGGATCTCGGCGGCGATCACCGATACATTCACGCTCGGAAAATCGCTTGGACTTTCGGTGCAAGATGTCACTGATTTCATCGAGCAGATGAGTTCTGCCCCGATGAAATCGCGCGTCGCACGTCTGATGATGAAGAATTATGACGCCCCGACGTGGGAATTACTCATGGCACGCAAAGACGCACGACTGATGGTCGAAGAGGCCGAGCGAGCAGATAAAGAGCTGATGGTGATGCCAGCGCTTGGTAAAGAAATGGATGCGCTCATCGCCGAAGGGCTCGGTTCGAAAGATTGGAGCATCGTTGCCAAAGAAGCGATCAGCTAATAATTTTATGACCAACGTTTACATTATATCTGCCTGCCGTACGCCGTTCGGAAAATATGGCGGAGCATTGAAAGATATTCGCCCTGACGATATGGCGGGCATTGTTATCAAGGAAGCAGTTCGCCGCGCCGAAATCGATCCGAATGAGATCGACGACGTAATGATCGGCTGTGCAAATCAGGCAGGCGAGGACAATCGCAATGTCGCGCGAATGGGCGCCCTGCTTGCAGGTTTGCCGGTGCGCGTGCCGGCGACCACAATTAATCGCTTGTGTGGTTCGTCGCTTGATGCGATCATTCAGGGATCGCGAGCGATCATGACGGGCGAAGCGGACATCATTGTCGCAGGCGGTGTTGAGTCAATGACGCGCGCGCCATATTCAATACCAAAGAATGTAAGCGGAGGTGCACTCTTCGGGAATCTTACGGCATACGATACGGCACTCGGTTGGCGCTACCCAAATCCGCGAATGGAAAAAATGTTTCCGCTCGAAGCAATGGGCGAAACGGGCGAGAATGTTGCCGAGCAGTGGAAGGTTTCTCGTGAAGATCAGGATGCGTTCGCTTACGGATCTCATCAGCGAGCCATTGCCGCACAAGATGCGGGAAAGTACGATGATGAAATTGTTTCTGTAGAGATTCCGCAAAAGAAAGGCGACCCGATCATTGTTTCGAAAGATGAGCAGCCGCGCAGAGATACGTCGCTCGAAAAACTTGCGAAGCTCTCCCCTGCATTTCGCAAAGGCGGTTCGGTAACTGCCGGAAATTCGTCAAGTTTAAATGACGGCGCAAGCGCGGTCGTCGTTGCAAGCGAAGCGGTTGTGAAGAAACTCGGGATCACCCCGCTTGGCAGATATGTCACTTCCGGCGTCGAAGGACTTTCACCTCGGACAATGGGAATGGGACCTGTTCACGCCGTCAGAAAAATTCTTGCAAAAACCGGACTCAAAATTGGTGACATTGACCTCGTCGAGCTCAATGAAGCATTCGCTTCGCAAAGTCTCGCCGTTATCCGCGAGCTTGGGCTCGATCCGGCGATCACAAACGTTAACGGCGGTGCGATCGCCATCGGACACCCCCTTGGTGCGAGCGGCGGGCGCCTCGTCGGCACACTGTTGTACGAAATGCGCCGCCGTAAAGCGAAGCGAGGCATTGCGACAATGTGCATTGGCGTCGGGCAAGGCATCGGAGCGATGTTCGAAGCTGTGTGATCCGGATTTTATGGAATTCTGAAATTTTTGGGATTAGTATAAATCCTCGTTTAGGGGGTGAAAAAACAGTACCTTTAGCAACTTTTCGCTTTTATGCGGGTTAATCTAAAAGGGAATTATATTTGTATAAAAGGCATTGTAACGTATCCAATTTAAGGCTTTTCATTTGAAAAAAGCATTCTTTATCTTATTCGTACTGTCCACAGCTTCCGGCGTTGCGTTTGGCTTCGCAGAACTGCTGACTTACCTTAAAGCACATTCCGATACTGATTCTATCACACTCGACTGGCAATCCGGCAACGAGTCCGGGGTCAAGAGTTATAGTGTCGAGCGCTCGGATATCAAGACCGATAATTTTTCCGAAATAGGAATTGTCCCTGCCACGGGGAGCAATTCCACATATCATTTCCGCGACGTCAACTTCAATTCTATTGCACAGCAAGGTCAAGGCAATGCAGGTCATACGGCTCCCCTATCCGATCTATTCAAATATCGTTTGAAAATTAATTACGACGGTTCGATCAGCTATTCGCAGACGATCACGGTCACGCGTCCTGCTGCCGGTGTCAAGCACACCTGGGGAATGATCAAAGAGATGTTCCGCTAACGTTGTGCCGCCCGATACACTGGCTCACGTTCTATATCTCGCTTCCGCTTCACCACGCCGTGCCTCGCTCATTAAGCTGCTTGGAGTGCGACAAGTTATTATTAAGCCTGCCGATGTCAATGAAACCGTAAACGGAAACCTTTCACCCAAAGACGTTGCCTCATCGCTCGCATTAAAAAAAGCAAAAGCAACCGCCGCAGAGATTGTAAACGAAGAACGAGGTGTTGTTCTTGGCGCAGATACGATCGTCGTTATTAATGACAAAATCCTCGGCAAGCCGAACGATGAGAACGAAGCAACGTCGATGCTCATGACTCTATCGAATAATACTCATACTGTTTATACAGGCGTTGCCCTTATCAATTTGGAAAACGGAGTAATGAAGCAGTTCGTCGAAGCAACACAGGTGACATTTCGGAAACTCGATGCTGATGAGATAACACGCTACGTCACCGGCGGCTCGCCGATGGATAAAGCCGGAGCTTACGGCATTCAGGACGATCACGGCGCAGTTTTTATTTCACGCATCGAAGGTGATTACTACAATGTTGTCGGTTTACCGCTTTGCTCGACGTATGTACACCTGAAAGATTTCGCACCGACATTGTTTGCCTGAGGACTTGCCGTCGTATTTTTGCTGTAATGATCGCCACCGCCCATACACGCCGCACAGCATTTTGGCTGCTGAGCCCCTGGCTCCTGACACTGCTTGTGTTCTGGGCATATCCGCTCGTCTATGCGCTCTATCTCTCGTTCACAAAATATAAAACACTGACGACCGACACAATCTGGATCGGCTTCGATAATTACAAGCATCTTTTTTCCGACGAAGCGTTCAAGCAATCGCTTCTGAATACGATAACCTTTGTCATCGGCACAATCCCCTTGACAATGGCACTTGCACTTATTGCCGCCGCGATGCTTGTGCGAGTTAAGAAGTTACAATATTTTTTCCAATCGGTATTGTTCTTGCCGAGCGTCACTTCGCTTGTCGTTATCTCGCTCATCTTTACGAATCTCTATTCTTCAGGCGGCTACATCAATACATTACTGAAGATGACGGGTCTTCCCTACTCAGCACAAGGCTGGCTGCTCAATCCGGCGACAGCGATGCCTGCCGTAATGACAATGGATATTTGGATCTCGATAGGATATTACGCTGTGCTCTTTGTAGCGGCGATCGAAAATATTCCGAAAGACTATTATGAAGTTGCTGACCTCGAAGGAGCGAGCGCGTCCCAGCAATTTTGGCGCATCACACTTCCTTCGATCAAACCGACGCTGCTCTTCGCGCTCGTGCTGAACACGATCAAGAGTTTTCAAGTCTTCACCGAAATTTACGTCTTGACCAAAGGCGGACCGCTCGGACGCACTTCGACACTCGTCTATTCAGTCTATCAGAACGCCTTCGAAAAAGCCGACGGAATGGGGTACGCCTGCGCTGTCGCTTACGTTCTCTTCTTCATCATTGCCATCTTCTCAGCGGTCGAGTTTCGGATGTTGAAAGAGAAATAATTTTCTTCGCGTCACATTCGCTTCTATTTTTGTGTCATATAGGCAATGAGAAGATTGTGTCTAATACTTGTTGCAACATTCTATTGTTCGTCATTAATTTGGGCACAATCTCCCCGAATGCATGACGTAACTGTTATTGCGCCCCTTAGCCCGCCTCCTCCAGGATCACGAATTGTACGTGGCTACCCAACCCCAGTTAGCGTTGAGTTTAAGAACATTGGCTTGAGCGACGAAACAGATGTGAAAGTGTTTGTACGCATATTAAATGATAGTGCTGCAACCATTTACTCCGATTCAGCGGTAATTCGTAATTGGTTGTCTGGACAAACTATTGACACGACGTTTGCACAATTTACCCCATCAAGATTTTCACAAGTCAACTATTACTTCATTGTGTTTACAGATCTTGTAGGAGATGAATATCGTCTGAATGATACGTCTCGAACAAGGCTTTTCATTAAATATATTAGTGACCCAAGTGCCGTCGCAGTGTTATATCCTCCACCCGACACAATAATAGAAGAGCACTCTCTTTTTAGCCCGTCTGGATCGTTTCTTAATAATGGAATTATTGATTTGTATGATATGCCAATCCGCACCGAATTTCGTCGTTGTTTGGATAAGTCCTTGTTATTTCGAGTAGATACAATCACAGATGTATATATAGATTCTCCGGCAACATCTGTCCATTTCCCATACGCCCAAGGAATTTATAAAACAAGTTCACTCCCGCCAGGCTGCTATCAGATTGCCGTTATTGCACGTGACCCCAACGACGGTGACCATACAAACGATACTGCATACGCAAACTTTACAATCAAAGCACCAACACCTTTGGTAAGCAACGATGTAAGCGTTGAATTTATTTATTCGCCGATAAATGAATCAAAAACACTCATATCCCATTCGATCACTCCGAGTGTTCGCCTGCGCAATCTCGGATCTTCTGCTGAAATGAACATTCCGGTTTTCGCTGTGATCAGGAACTCGGTTGGCTTGGAGGTCTATCGAGATAGTACTATCATCTCCTCAATGGCATCTTTGGGTGCAGTGGACTTCACTTTCAGAATGTATCAACCTACACTTATTGAATCGGCGTATACGCTCTCGGTTTATACTTCACTCTCGAATGACGAATTCCGGAAAAATGATACAGCTTCTAATGTGTTTTTTATGCGCGCATACCAAGATCTGGATGTTGCGGCGATCATCTCCCCATCAAAAGATACGATCTTTCCCAAAGGTACCCCATTTTGGACTTCAGTAGAGTGTACATTATTGAAAGGCAGGAAAATAACAACACCAATTTCTATAACAGCTACATTCCTTCGTACCTCAGATAGTATGATTAGAGGAATCAGTAGTGCTTCGATGCCTTCAAGCAACATTGATACACTGCCATTTCTTTACTATTTTCCTTACGTTGACAAGTATTCATTGTCCAATTTAGATACGGGCGACTATTCCCTTACTGTTACCGCTCGGTATCGTGATGATAACCCCTCGAATGATACCGCTCGAACTAAATTCAGTGTTCGGTATGCGCACAATATCAGGCTGGATTCTATCATCCGAAAAGATCAGCTTCCAAGAATACCTGTCGGCGATTCTATTCCAATCACTTTGGCTTTGACAAGTCAAAGCATGTTTACCGATTCTGTTGTCATGGCCACACTCCAAATATTTTCGTCTAATGGAGGATATAGTACTGATACGGCATTTGCCTATAATGTCAAGGGAGGAAGTTCATTCAAGATCAAAATGAAAAATTTCTACACAGCAGATACTGGTTCATTCCTTTTTGCTGCACGGTCATATACTGCAAACGACCAGAATAGATTGGATGATGGTATTTCTATCTGGCTCTACGCGCGCCATCTTCATGATATTTATGCCGATTCTGTTCTTTACCCACGTTCGGCTGACTCTATACCGGAAGGAGTTGCGTTCTCAGTGATAGGTACATTCTATGATAAATCCGCTCTGAGCGAATCGAATATTCCGGTTCGTCTCGAGATAAGAAACTGCGCCGATCATTCGCTTGCATTTCGTGCAGATACGACGATCGATACCCTGACGAATGACGGACCAAAAGTGGCAGTTACATTCCCTTACGCACAAAATACATTCGATACACAGAAACTTCCCGGCGGATGTTACCGTGTTGCTATTATCGCGCGGCAACCGGGAGATAGCAATCAGGTAAATGACACTGCATATTCTACGTTTACTATTCTTTCGTCAGCCTCGGTGAAGTCACCATCAAACACTGCCGATCTTTCTTTCGACCAAAATTATCCGAATCCGTTCTCCGCTTCAACAAGCTTTAATTATTTCTTGCCGAGTGACGGACGTGTTTCGTTTCGGATTGTTGATATGATGGGCAGAGTAATAAAGACCGCTGCTGCCGATGAATTGGAAACGGCAGGAGATCACCGAACAGAAATCGATTTGCGAGGATCACCGGAGGGTGTCTATGTTGCAGAACTCACGTTTACAAATGCACTTGGTGCATCCCGCAGCGTGAGGCGGATGATATTGCTGGCTCACTCGTTTCAGCAGTAACAACCGGCACATTGGCACTCTCTATTTTTTTTAGTTCTTTCTTCGTGCAGCAAAATCTTTGATCAGCACCTCGCGTCTATATCCATAGTTTCTTTATCAACCACATTTTCACGAACTGTGTCAGTATCATATATGATAGCAGTGTAAGTCCGAGCATGGGCCAAAAAAGTATCGGAAGAGGCACAAAACCAAGAAGTGGCCCGAGCGGAGAAAATGGGATCCACACACCGAGTCCCATAATGGCTGCAGAAGTCAAAATAAGAGGCCAGCTTGCTCTGCTTTGCAAAAATGGGATCTTATTTGTTCTGATGACATGAATAATCAATGTTTGAGTGAGCAATGATTCAACGAACCATGCGGTCTGAAATAGCGCAGCGGCGTAGGTCGAATCGGGTCCGCCAGCGTGAACAAAACGCTCTGCTAGTTCGGGTGGCGCAGCAAGAAAGAGATTACTACACTTGAAGATAAACCACATAACGGCAAATGTGGTATAATCAAAAATAGAACTGCACGGCCCGATGAAAAGAATGAACCGAGATATTTCTTTCATCGACCACGGGCGTGGTCTCGCAACTTGTTCGGGATCAACCTCATCGGTTGGGATCGGTACTTGCGAAAAATCGTACAGTAAGTTATTGGTCAGTATCTGAATGGGCAGCATCGGCAAAAACGGAAGCCAGAGGCTTGCTCCGAGAACGCTGAACATATTTCCGAAATTCGAGCTTGCACCCATTCGGACATATTTCAGAATGTTCGCAAATACTTTTCGTCCCTCTAGGACTCCTTCCTCCAGTACCATTAAGCTTTTTTCCAACAATATCGCATCTGCGGACTCTTTTGCAATATCGACAGCCGTATCGACTGAGATCCCAACGTCGGCTGCTCGCAACGCGGGTGCATCGTTAATTCCATCGCCCATAAAACCGACGACATGCCCCTTCGATTGGAGAGCCTTTATAATGCGCTGCTTGTGGGCGGGAGAAAGACGCACAAAGAGAACGGTTTCTTCGGCAGCAATAGCAAGCTGCTCGTCGTTCATTTGTTCAACATCGTTGCCTTTGAGAACATGTTCCAACGGCAAGTCAACTTCTTTGCAGATTTTCCTCGAGACAAGTTCATTGTCACCCGTAAGAATCTTGATGGAAACACCGTGGCTCTGGAGGGCCGTGATCGCTGCGGGCGCTGATTCTTTAGGAGGATCAAGAAAGGCGACATAGCCCTTTAGGATAAGATTACGTTCGTCGTCTTTGCTGTATGCTTGCTTTGGATCGAAATCGCGGTACGCGATCGCCAAGACTCGGAACCCATCGGCTGAAAGCCGGTCATATTCTTCCTTTAAATCTTCGAGAAGAAATGACTCAAATGTGTATACCTTTCCTTCGAGCTCATAACCTGAGCATGCGGCAAAAATAGATTCCGGTGCGCCTTTACAAATCAACCGATGTCTGCCTTCAGGAGTAAGAACGATCACTGACATCATTTTGCGCTGGAAATCGAAGGGGATCTCATCCGCTTTTGAAAATGATGAGATGAGAAGATCTTTGTTTCCTTCGTGATATTTGAGAATCGCACGATCCAAAACGTTTCTCAGGCCAGTCTGAAAGTGGCTGTTCAAGACCGCCATTTCAAGTACGCTGTCGTCTTCGGTGCCGGCAATATCGCAGTGTTGTTCCAAAACCACGCGATCCATCGTCAACGTACCTGTTTTATCAGTACACAGTACGTCCATCGCACCTAAATTCTGAATGGAATTTAAGCGTTTGACAATGACCTTTTTCTTAGACATCAGCATTGCACCTTTAGAAAGGCACACACTGACGATCATTGGGAGCATTTCCGGTGTTAATCCGACCGCAACGGCGAGCGCGAATAAGAACGCTTCACCCCAATTATGTTTGCTGAGACCATTAATAAGAAAAACCAGAGGGACCATGACTGCCATATATCTCAGCATCAGCCAAGTAAATTTGGACACACCTCTGTCAAAACTTGTCGGCGGCTGTGACATTGTGACGGCACTTGCCATCCCACCCAAATATGTATCCGCGCCTGTTTCTACTACAATACCGGTAGCGGAACCGCTCTCAACGCTCGTCCCGAGGAAACAAATATTTTTGAGCTCGAGCGGTGCCTTGCCGTTGATCGGTTCTATCGTATCAAATTTCTCAACAGGAAAAGATTCTCCGGTAAGGCTCGACTGTATAATAAAAAGGTCTTTACACGAGATGATTCGCGTGTCCCCGGGGATCATATCTCCTGCGGCAAGATTGATAATGTCCCCGGGTACCAGGTCCTCGAGCGGAATCTCACGAGGCGAACCGTCGCGAACAACAGTGGCCGTTACCCGGATCATCGCCTTTAGTTTAGCTGCAGCAGTATCAGCGCGAGATTCCTGAATGAACCGCAACGCTACACCGATCCCGATCATGAGCAGCATCAAATAACCGCCGATCATGTCGGAAGATGTTTCAGCTGTAATGAACGAAACACTTGCAAGCACGGCAAGCAAAATGACGAGAGGATTGAGACATGCTTTAATAAAAAGTTTCAGACGGACAAATCGGTGTTCATGGACAACCACATTTGGTCCGTATTCTTTGAGACGATCTTCAGCTTCTTCTTCGCTCAACCCTGTCAGGCTCGTCTTCACCTCGGTAAGCAGAGTATTGATCTCTTCTGATGCAGAGGCAATCAGGCGCTTCGATACCTCGATCGAAGCGCTTGTCCGCTTGAAGCTCTGTAAAATATCGCGGGGAAGTGTCGGTTTTAGAATGAATGCCATATCATTACCTCATCTACAAAATTCCGGATCTTAAATTTCTATTTCTTTGTCACGGGGGTATTCTGAGCACTACAGTTACATTTCCACATGACCACGGACAGCAACGACCCCGACCGGGCCGCGATCTTGGTTGTACCCTGGATTGACGACATATTGAGCATCGGCAGATAGCGTCAGAAAATTATTTACGTGATAACTATATTGCAGTTCAGTAATGAACTCCATTCCATACGCTAATTTTCCGTCGCCGAGAATAAATCCGCTTCCGCCGGCTTCAAGATATACGCGGTGATCGTCCGAGATGCCATTGAGAACAAC
>DASQGZ010000047.1:0-66134 GCA_035632315.1 Kapaibacterium sp. (SeqCode)
TGAGATCGAGAAATTCCTGAAAAAGTATAAAACCGTGCAGCCCGTCCAATATGGCGTAGTAATGAAAGAATATGTTCTCGTGCCAGATTCATTGTTAAAGAAAACTGTCGAACTGAAGCCATATTTTGCCACAAGTTTCAAATATGTCAGTTCGCTCAAACCGAAACCAACGACAAAATCCAAAAAGAAATAACAGCGATTATGTGGTGGATATATGCGCTTCTTTCAGCTGTCTTCGCGGCGCTGACGGCGATCTTTGCAAAGGTCGGCGTCAAAAATGTCAACTCCGATCTTGCAACCGCAATACGAACCGTTGTTATTCTCGGCATCGCATGGGCGATCGTCTTTGCGCGTGGTGAAGTACGATCGATCGGCGAATTATCACGGGAGAACTGGATCTTTCTTACACTCTCTGGAATTGCAACCGGGTGCTCGTGGATATTCTATTTTAAAGCACTATCAATTGGCGACGTTTCGAAAGTTGCGCCGATTGATAAACTCAGCGTTGCTATCGCCATCATTCTCGCTGTCGTGTTTCTCGGTGAAGCGCTGACGTTCAAGACGGCAGTCGGCGCACTGCTTATTATTACTGGAAGTATCGTCCTGATATTCTAACTCTCGCGGCGCATGGGCTTCAGCGCAGTGGCCCATTTCAATAATTCTGCGAGCATTATATTTGCGCCTTTCGTCGTCGGTTCGTTCGGCACGAAGATGTTCGATTCGTTGATGAACTGCGTGAAAAATGGAATCGCAACAGCTTGTGTGATCGGCATAACGTTCACGCTGGTCAGCACAGCCCGCAGTGCGTTCGACGCCCGCGTTCCTGCCGACACGCCGCCATAGCTGACGATACCAGCAGGCTTATTCGCCCATTCCTGCATCAGATAATCCAGTGCGTTCTTCAGCGGAGCGGTATAGCTGTAATTATATTCGGCGGCAACGAAAATAAATGCATCCGCTTCGTCGATCTTGATGCTCCAGCGTTTTGTGTACTCGTTCTGGTAGTTGCGAAAGCGCGGGTGATTCGGTTCATCCATCATCGGAAGATTCAATTCTGCAAGATCAATGAGTTCGATGTCCCATTGCGAATGTGCTGCAGCAACATCCTGTATCCATTTCGCGATGATCGGTCCTTTGCGTCCCGGGCGCGTTGTTGATGTAATGATCTTGAGCTTGTACATGCGTGAGTCAATATTCGTAACGATGTCGTTCAACACAACTTACCATAGAATCGTGTTTACTGACTCGGCAGTTCGTCTTAGTTTTTTTGAGGTTGATTTCGTGAGCGTATTTTAGCGGTTGGACGTTTACACTCATGCGATCGGAAGCGATCGCACGCGAAACAGCAACGCATCAGCAACCAAGAACCATTATGTCACAAGAAGCGAATGCTCACATGCAGACGAGCAGCATCTTAACCGATGCTCGCGGCGAAGGACGCACAATATTGCTTGTTCCCGGCGGACTGACGGGCTGGCAGAGCTGGAAGCCGCATCAGGAAATTCTTGCGAAAACAAACCGTGCCATCCGTACGCAGCTCCACGCCGTAGAAAGCGGATTGCGCGGCGAGCAGTTGCCGAATGATTATTCCCTGCGGTATGAATCCAATTCACTCGCTCGGAAGATCGACGAGCTTGGGCTTGACCGATTCGATATCGTCGGGTGGTCGTTCGGTGCGGCGGTGTCGCTTACGTATGCGATCCATCATCCCGAACGAGTCAGGTCTTTGACGCTGATCGAGCCGCCGGCGATCTGGGTGCTCAGAAGTCAGGGGCCGCTCTCGAAAGAGCTCGAAGCAGACCGCACGGCGATCGCAAAACTCTATCCGGGCCCTGTGACTGACGACCAGCTTGTCTGGTTCTCTCATTTTGCAGGCTTTGTCCCGCCGGATGTTGACCCGCGGAAACTTCCGATGTGGCCCTCGTGGTCAGAGCACAAACAATCGCTTCGCAATGGCGATGTTGTCTTCGCTCACGAAGATGATATCTCGCTGGTGAGAAATTTTGCAAACCCGGTATTGCTCTTTAAAGGCACGGGCTCTGCCGTATTTCTTCAAAATATCATCGATATACTTGTGAAGGAGTTTCCGAACGCACAACTGGCAGAGCTACCGGGCGGACACGCACCGCAGATCGTGTCGATGCCGCAATTCATGGAGACCCTAAATAATTTTCTTGAAGCTCACGCATAATTGAACCCCCACTTATTATATTAGCCTACGATGAACACCGACTCATTCCATTATTCTGTCACCGATCACATCGCCCGCGTGCGATTCGCTCGGCCCGCGACGCTTGGCTCCCTGACATTCAAGGTCTATCGTGACCTGACTGATCTGATGTATCAACTCCGGTTCGATGACAACGTGAAAGTGGTCATCATCGAAGGCGAAGGCAAGGGCTTTTGCTCAGGCGGTGATGTTAATGAGATCATTGGTGACTTGCTCAAGCGTGATACGAAAGGCTTGCTTGAATTTACGCGGATGTCCGGCGAACTCATCACGAACATGCGGCAACTGGAAAAGCCGATCATCTCGTCTATCAACGGGGTCGCGGCAGGGGCAGGCGCGGTCATTGCGCTCGCGAGCGATTTCCGCATCATGACGAAAGAGGCGTATCTCGCTTTTCTCTTTCAGAAAGTCGGGCTCACCGGTGCGGATATGGGTGCAGTCTATTTATTGCCGAAAGTTGTCGGGCTTGCGCGAGCGACAGAATACCTGATGCTTGGCGATAAGATACTGAGCGAGGAATGTTTGAAAATCGGACTTGTGAATAAAGTTGTTGACTCAAAAGATCTCGAATCTGAAACGATGTCGCTTGCGAAGCGATTGGCAGAAAGCGCATCGCTTGCACTTGGACTCACTAAGCGACTGATCAATAACGAGTGGCTGATGGATATTGCAAGCGCCATCGAACAGGAAGCGACAGCGCAAGCTCTGATGATGCAAACAGAAGATCATCGGGAATTTCACAAGGCGTTCTCCGAGAAGCGTAAACCAAATTTCAAAGGGAAATAAGTTTGAAGCAATTAATTGTCATAAGTGCTCCATCCGGTGCGGGGAAAACTACAATCACCAAACGAATGCTCGAAAAGCATCCGAATGAACTGACGTTCAGCATTTCCGCAACAACGCGGCAGATGCGTAATGGCGAGCGCGATGGCGTTGATTATTATTTTCTCTCAAAAGAAGATTTTGTTCACAAGATCAAGAATAATGAGTTAATAGAGTATGAAGAAATTTTTGGAAATTACTATGGGACGCTCGTCTCAGAAATAGACCGCGCTAAAGTGCAAGGTAAAAGTTTAATTTTCGATATCGATGTCAAAGGCGGCATTTCGATCCGCAACCGATTCCCGAATGATAGCCTGCTTATTTTCATTGCGCCGCCATCGCTCGAAGTTCTCCGTGAACGATTGACGAATCGCGGCACCGAAAACGCTGAAGTCATTGAGCGCCGGCTCGCCCGCGCAAAAATGGAAATGGAAATGGCCGTAGTATATGATCATATCGTGGTCAACGACAATCTCGATATTGCGACAACACAGGTTGAGAGCCTTATTTTTAGCCAATAAGCTTTCATCCGTGCGGATCCACACCAGATCAGAGTAATCCTCTACTTTATTAGTGTACAGGAATACACCTTAATAGAAACCCTGAACCACCGCTTTTGAAAAGTCGTTATATAGTCCCACTTTTTGTCAATAACGAAGGATCTGCCAAGAATATGACTTATAAACACTATCCCAGCCGCCCTGGGACGCTGACTGCTGAATTTGTCGAACAAGAATACCAAAAATTATTAGACCGGCTGCCCGAAGCAGAAGCCGCTGCCGATAGTTCGGTTTGGATCGAACTCTACGCCGATTGGAATGCCCTGCATTCGTTCGTTACGAGTGAATCGAGCCGCATAAATCATGCATTGAACAAAGAAATGACGAACGAGGCGATCGAAGAACGCGACAAATATCAGCGTGAACAGGTCCAACCCGTTGCCGACCGCGCCAATGCGGCAATGCTCGAAGCAGTCCTGAAATCACAGTATAAAGAGGCTGTCGGCAAACGCTACGGAATGCATCTCCTTGACGTGTTTGACGTGATGCAGGAGCCACTTGCGCCCATCAATATAGATCTACGTGTTCAAGTCGGCAATCTTTCAATGGAATACGATAAGATAGTTTCGCAGGGCGAAGTAACGGTCGGCGGCGAGACGTTGACGCTTTCGCGAGTGAGAAATCTGCAGAGTTCCGATAATGCGGCAACACGCAAAGAAGCATTTGAAGCATATCGCAACTGGTTCTTACAGCACCGCGACGAGATCGCGGCGATCTATGATAAGATGGTCCATCTTCGCGACACGATGGGAAAGAATCTCGGACATAAGAGTTTTATCCCGTTGGGATATGAGTCAATGGGGCGCACCGATTATGGTGTCGAAGATGCAAAGAAATTCCGCGAGAACATTCGGAAATATGTTGTTCCGGTTCAATCGAAAATGTACGCCGCTCGTGCAAAGCGCCTCGGCGTTGCAACATTGAAGCCATGGGATACGTCGTACGACCCGGCGTTCACGCTTCCGAGCGGTATCGCACCGGTCGATACACAGATCGAAAAAGCACAGCACATTTTTGACAAGCTCTCCCCTTCTCTTGGTAAACATTTTATGCGGATGAGAACCGAAGGGCTGATCGATCTAGAAAATCGAAAAGGCAAACGTGCAGGGGCGTATTGCACGTCATTCCCCGATGAAGGCCGTGTTGCCATTCTCTGCAATTCGACAGGCGATAGCGATGATGTCGGGACCTTGACACATGAGATGGGTCACGCATTTCAGGGTTGGGAATCACAGTCGATCGAAGCAGTCGATCTGCAATGGCCGACGTCGGATGCCTGCGAAGTGCACTCGATGGGAATGGAATATCTTTCGATGAGATATATGACGGAATTCTTCGAAAGCGAACTTGCAGAGAAATTCCGTCGCAATCGTTGGCGCGATGGCGTAGAGATTATCTGCTATATTGCCATTGTCGATGAATTCCAGCACTGGGTTTATGAGAATCCGAATGCCACTCCTGACGAACGTGACGCGGCATGGAATCGGATCTGGGATATCTACAAACCCGGAATTGATTGGAGTGGTGCAGAGCAGTACAAAGCTGCTCGCTGGTACGCGCAAGGACATATTTTCGGTATGCCATTTTATTATATCGACTACGCCATTGCCGAGACAGGCGCAATGCAGCTTGCTCTAATGGACGCAAAAGATCATTCGAGCACGATCGAAGCTTACTTGAAGCTTTGCCGCATCGGCGGGACAATGAGCGTTTTGAATATTTTCAAATCGGTTGGGATGCGCTCACCGTTCGATGAATTGCTCATGAAAGACCTCATGGCTCACGCCTCAAAGCTGCTGGATGTGGAAGAAGCTGTGATGGCGTAAGCCAAGGACGACGGAATTCTTTCCGTTAATACGTGTTTTCAACTGCCCAATTTTAGAAAAACGCGATGTTTACAATATTCGTAATATTGATCTTACTTGTCGGCTTGTTTATGTCGGCAGTTATTTTAGCGCAATCGCCGAAAGGTGACGGCCTGGTTGGTGCGCTTGGCGCGCCAGGAGGCGTCGGTACAATGTTCGGTGTTCGCCGGGCTGCCGATTTTCTCGTCAAAGCGACGATCACGCTTGCTGCGATCTTTATCGTCTTCTGCATCGCCGCGAACCGGCTGTTCCTGCCATCGGGTACTGAAGTCACAGGCGGCAATCCGCTTCGTGAAGGGCAGGCTCCTTCGGCATCTCCGGCTCAACAGATGCCCGGAGGCGCCCCTCCTCCTTCAAGCCAGGCACCAGCTAAGTAAGAGCTCGGCTCCACATCAAAAGATTTCTTGAGAAACCTCCCCGAACCACCGAACCGCGTGGAGTGTTGATTTTAGTGCCAGAGGCGCTACTCACAAGCTCTCTGCAGGAGGATTTCTATGCGAACGATTCTTTCTTTTGTACTCATCACAACAATTCTTACCCACACTGCAAGCGCACGACGATTGAAAGCATACTCTTATCCGAAACAGATCGCTGCCGGACAAATGGCAATGATCGTTATGGAAAATCCGAATTTCGATAAAGTGTTTTCACGGACGAATTGCGAGGCAGAAAAATTGATCGGCTGGGTAAAAGACGAAGTCCCGATCCTGCGCATCGAACAAAATGGAAAGTCGATCTTCACGTCACTCGGTTCATTCCAGACAATGGGTGATAGCGCGATCGCAAGTTGGATGATTCCCGTGACGCTCCTGCCGGGTCAAGCGACAATTTATATTATTAATGATCATGACGCGAGCATTCCGTACCCCTTCACGGTCATACCAAAAATGAACTGCAACCTTATCAAAACACTTGGCGATTTGAAACCGCTACAAAAATTTTCAGTCGTTGGTGAGGGATTTGTCGGGATGCAGCTTCTCGATACGAAAGTCCCGATCCACGCGCTTGAAATGAATATCGGATATAGCAAGCTTCCTGTAGCAGATCAATACACGGCACTCAATAAACGGATGGCGATCGATTGGGCACAGATCCCGACAGCTGATTTTCTTGCCGTCGATCAAGGCGCAAAACACTGGGATATTTTTGTCGAAGGCTGTGGTATAACCAAAGATGGGCTGACACTTGATTTTATCTGCCCACCTGACCTCACGCCCGGCGTCGCGACGATCACCCTATCCGAACGCTACAATAATACCGAAGCCTGTAAAAGCGCTCCGCTGCAAGTGACAGTGCAATAGTTATTGTTTTATGAACGTCGTTCGTCCGATAATATCACCGGAGTTTGACATCAACTCCACATTATATAATCCGGTCGAAAAACTCTCTGCGTGATATTGTGATGTCGTGGGAAAACTGCCGACAATATGCGGATTGACTCACTCTCATTTGTACAAACCACTTAAAAAAACATATTGACTTTATTTACTCTATCATTGTTGTATGGCTCGTACTGTAGTATATGCGATCCCAACTTGAACGTGTTCTTTTACTTCTGACCATTCTTGCTGTGCTTCCCGAAGCACGAGCCCAGAATGCCTCTGCGCATAACTCCCCGAAACAGCATAAACCATCTGACACCGTCGGTGTCGTGAGTGGAGTCGTGATCACGCTCCGAGATTTCCATCATGAACTCAAACAAACAATGAACGATCATCTGGCTGAGATCAAGGATCGCTCAGTCACCGATTCGCAATACACGATATTCGTAAATAATACTTGGGATAAAATGGTCGGTGACGTACTGCTCGAACAAGAACTGAAAAAAAGAAAAATAGAACTATCGAACAACGATGTGATCGACCGGATCTTGAAGAAGCCTTCGGATGCATTCACAAAAAGCTTTACCGACTCCGCTGGGACGTTCCACCCCAATGCATTGGAACATTACTTGAAACAACCCGGACAGGATTCACTTCGCGATCAGGTAATCGGATATTATCAAATGTTATTTGAACAGGACGATCTCGTCAAAAGCATCGCTCCAAAAGCAAAGACCGATAGTGAGCGTAAAAGGATCGTCGATCGATGGATAAAAAAACATGCGGCAACCGCTGATATTGATGACCGGCGACCGGCATTCGGATTTTATTGATTTCTTATGGCAAGCTATACACGCGATCAGATTGAAGACGTTCCGATCCTTCGGATCGAGAATGAAGAAATATTCGACAACGACCCGGAGCGTGATAAACATCTTTCGCGCCGACGGCTCGCTCGCGAACGGGTCCTGCAACTCATCTATTCTCACTTAATGAACGACCGCGATACCGATGAATTGTTCTTTGAGATGATACAATCCGATGAATTATTAAATGAACAGGCTATTGAATTTGCAAGGCTGCTGGTAAGAAGTTATAATGTCCATAAAAATGAACTGAACGACATCATCTCTAAACATCTTGCCCATTGGGATGTGTCGCGTGTTGCGCTGATCGATAAGATCCTGATCCAGATCGGAATTCTCGAATTCAAATATTTTCCGGATGTGCCGCTCAAAGCGACGATCAATGAACTCATTGAAATCGCAAAAGATTTTTCGACCGATGAAAGCGGTAAGTTCATTAATGGTATTCTGCATGCCATTAAAGAAGACCTCAACAGCGCCGGTGAATCAAAGAAGGAAGGCAGAGGCCTTATCGAGCAAAGCCTGTGAGTCACGAACAACACTCTCGCAAGCAGCAAACCGAAGACGGAGCAGCAGCACTTCCGAAGTATGTTGCCGGCCGTCGTCCAGTTTTGGAATTACTTCGGACGGACGAAGGACGGGCAAAGATCGAAAAAGTTTATATTGCTCATGGAGTCCAAGGACAATCGGTCAGTGAAATTCTTCACTATGTTCACAAATATAAACTGGCTCACTCCGAGATCGACCGCAGAAAATTCGGAGAGCTCGAACGAACCGTCGCAAAAAAAACGGATTCGCAGGGCGTGATCGTTCTTCTGAACGCTGTCACCTATTGGGAGCTTGATGATCTTATTCCCGAAGCTTCGCGTCAGGGACGTGTTGTACTTGTTGCGCTCGACGGCATCGAAGACCCACACAACATCGGCGCGATCATCCGCAGCGCGGAAGCTCTTGGGGCAAACGGAGTTCTTGTTCCGGTTCGCGGCACTTCGATGACACCTGCCGTATATAAAACGAGCGCAGGTGCAGCACTCAATTTACCGATCGTCAAATACAGCAACCTTTCTCAAACGATCAAAGACCTTCAAGAGTATTTCGGATTCACCTGCCTTGGCCTCGCAGGAGAAGGCGAGCAGGAGATCAGCCAGATCGACACCAGCGGGAATATCTGTCTTGTGATCGGCAGTGAAGAACGGGGACTGCATCAACTGACCCGCAAAAGCTGCGACCATCTTGTACGAATTCCTCTTAAAGGGAAAACTGAATCTCTCAATGCAAGTGTCGCGGCGGCGATAGCAATCTATAGTGTGATCAGCTCGGGCAAATAGTTTTATTGTTCGTCCGCTAAAATAAAATCAAGCCCCCGCTTTTCAAAATTCACTCTTAGTAATTTCACACGCACTTTTTCCCCGATGCGATATACTGCCGTTGACCGGGCCTTGCCGCGACGTTGATGCGGAAGCAGTTTGTTCAATCCCTTTTGGGGTACAAGTGCCATCTGAGCCTCGTCATAAATATAAAAGCCTTTGAGTTCACGAATATGTAGGAGGCCTTCCGCGCCATTGTCAAGCCCGACAAAAAAACCATAATGCTGAACGCCGGTAATCGTGCCTTCGAATTCATTACCGACCTGCGAGCGCATTACAAAGAGCCCTGCGACCTTTGCCGAATCGCGCTCCGCTTCGGTCGCGCGGCGTTCCATTGCGCTGGTATGATCGGCAATATCGGGTAGCAACTGAAAGTAATGATGTTCCCGACGAGCAGACATCTGCGACAAATATTCATCCAGCATCCGATGAATGATAAGATCGGGGTAACGGCGAATCGGCGACGTGAAATGCGTATAGTGCATAAATGCCAGTCCGAAATGACCTACATTATGCTCTGCATAAACTGCCTTCGCCATTGCACGAAGCATCAGACCGTTGAGTAAATGCTCTTCGGGCTTGTCTTTAATCGAATCAAGAAATTTTTGTATCGACTTCGGAGAAATATGCTCCGGATTGAATGAATATCCTAATGATTTTGCAAGACTCGCAATATCACGAATTTTTTCCGGATCGGGGTCGGCGTGAATCCGGTACAGAAACGGTTTCTCGTTGCCCTCGCGAGCCTTGAGTGCAATGAATTCGGCAACAGCCCGGTTCGCAGCAAGCATAAATTCTTCGATCATCCTCATTGAGCCCAGCCGCTGCTTCTTTAAGGCTTCTATTGGTTCGCGGTTCTCATCGAATTTGAATCTGACCTCTTCCGTCTCGAAGTCGATCGAACCTGCTTTTCGGCGCTGCGCGTACATCACTTCCGAAAGTTCGCGCATCGAGCGGAGAAGTTTGGAGTATTTCCCTTTCCCGGTTGTCGTTCGTTTTTCTGCTTCTTCATAGGTGAAGCGCATAACGCTTTTGATGATCGATTTTCTGAAATCACTTTGCTTCACTTTCCCCGTAAGAGGATCGATCTTCATAAAAACCGAGAATGTTAGTCGTTCGACGCCAGGCTTGAGCGAGCACAATTCGTTCGAAAGCTCTTCCGGAAGCATCGGGATCACCCCGCCGGCAAGATAGACCGACGTGCCGCGCTCGAGCGCTTCTGCGTCGAGCATTGTACTTTCACGTACGAAGTAGCTCACATCGGCAATATGAACTCCGAGGGTAACCGTCCAGTCATCATTTTCTGTAAGCGAAATGGCATCATCGAAATCTTTCGCATCTTCCGGGTCGATTGTAAAGATCGTTTCTTTCCGCAGGTCGTGACGTTTGGCGATCTCTTCGCTCGGGATATGCTCTGGATATCGTCGCGTTTCCGCAATGACGTCTTCTGGAAACTCACCCGGCAAGCCATATTCAGCCTCAAGGTGTTCGATCTCTTCTTTGAATGTTGGCTCCTTTCGCTCGCGCGGGGCAAATATTTTGCGCTCTGGTAATTGCTCCGGCAGTGCTGATTTATGCGCTTTAGCCGCTCGTCGTTCGGACCATACGGCTTGATCGATGCCTTTTGTACCGCCGCGACTTTGACTTTTTGGATAAGTTTGTTCGCGCCGTTCGAGCACATCAAGAATTTCTCCACTGACGCGCTCGGTGCTGCTATCTGCGTGGATCTTTACCACTACCTTATCCCCGCTATGCGCCTCACCAAGGTGATTTTTATGTATGAGTATCTGTATATTCATCCCCGAGCCGGGATCGGGCTTGACAATTCCGCGGCCGTTGCGCTCGATCTTCAGAACGCCATTTACTTTATCCGGCAGCGTCAGCGGAATTCCGAATCTGCGTCGTGAACTGCGGGTAATAACACCGCCTTCCTCTAATTGTCTGAGTGTTGTACGAAGCTCTTGGTATCGGTCATCATCGGAGCGAATACCGATCATTTTAGAGATTTCGTTTGTCTTAAAGAGCTCGCCGGTGTGGTTCGTGAACAGCCGGAGCAGTTCATCGGTCAGCGTTCCGCGAGAAGCAGCGAAATCCTTCGAGTGTTTCTTTTTTGACATCTTGGCGAGAGCAATACAAATGCAAACAATTTGATATAAAGATACGAAACTGAAACTGTGGTACGAAGTAAGTAAACGATTTATTAACTTACAAGTTCGATGCGTTCTTCGAGCTCAACCGCTGTAACCGAGCGTGGAGTACGGATAAAACAAATGCGGGCGCGGTCTGCACCTTGCTGCCTGATAAACGGCAGCCAGTTGCTTTCCTCGGCGATTCGAATGACGTGCTTCACACGATCGTTCGGCACGGCAAGTTCGGTCGCGTGAAAGCCATCGGGTTCGAACGTAGCAAGAAATTCTTTCACCAGTTCTTCGAGCGGCTTCGAAACAAAGAAAAAATGGATCCGAACATTGGCGCCTTCGTGCGAGACCCGCGGAGCAAACGGCATACCGCTCGCCGAAACGAATGACGTAAATGCCTCTTCGAGTGCGGCAGGAAAAATCACATCAGTTTCTGACGGTATCCGGTAGATCGGCAGGCTCATATCTGTTCTATAATACGTTTCTTATGGTAGTTTTGTTGCTTAGCTATCGCAGAAAAATCCATACATACCGAACGAGAATACCCGCTGCAATGGATCAAAGGCGTCGGGCTTAAACGTGCAGAGGCGTTTGCCGAAGCAGGCATCTCGACATTTGAAGAACTTGTCGAGTTCTTCCCTCGCCGCTATATTGATGCCCGCACGGTCATCCGTTTTGCCGACGCTTCAAACTATCTCTGGCGATCGGTCACGGTACGAGGCACGGTTCTTCGTGTTCAGCATTTTTCTTATCGCAAACCGAATCGCACACAGATCACGCTTACCGACGATACAGGGGTACTTCATCTTGTTTATTTTCAATATGCCGATTGGATCGCAAAACAATATAAGCAAGGCGATGACATTGTTGCGATCGGTTACATCGGCATATATCGGGGCGAACCGCAGATCGTACATCCTGAGTTTGTTGAGAAAGTAAATGAATCCGAAGAGCTTGCTTCCGGAAAAATGCTTCCTGTGTATCCAAATTTGCAAGCGTTCAAGAATGCGAAGATTTCTCAGCAACATCTGAGAAAAATATTTACGGAAGTTCTTGCTGCATTGGATTTTCCGAAGATCACTCACGAAGTCCTCCCGCCGGAACTTCTCACGAAATATAGTTTGCCGGAGCGAACGCCGGCATTTGTTCAAATGCACCATCCTGATTCGCCCGAATCGAACGAACGCGCTCGCTTGCGATTGATCTATGAAGAGTTGTTCTTTCTCCAACTTCGATTTGCAGTCGAACGCAACCGAGTAGAAGCTCTTGGACAACAGGGTATAAAATTCGATGTCTCGTCGCTCGGCACGCCGGGTATCGCCAATGTATCAGCCGATACCCGAACCCCGATACTCGATACCCGGCTGTCTCTAATACATCAAGTCGTATCAAAACTTCCGTACACCCTGACGAAGGCACAGCGTCGGGTCCTTGGTGAGATCGCAGCGGATATGTCCAAATCCGATCGCCGCACGCCGATGCACAGACTTGTGCAAGGGGATGTCGGGAGTGGGAAAACGATCGTAGCATTGCTGGCAATGCTCTGCGCTGTCGAGAATGGTTATCAAACGGCGTTTATGGCGCCGACCGAAGTTCTTGCAAAACAGCACTTCAATACTATTTCAGACCTTTTAAAAGACTTACCGATCAAAGTATCACTGCTTATCGGGGGGCAATCAAAAAAACTTCGAAGTGAAATACTTCGTGAACTTGCCGGCGGGCATACGAACATCATCATCGGCACACACGCATTGCTCGAAGAAAACGTGCAGGTCGAAAAGCTCGGAATGATCGTCGCCGACGAACAGCATAAATTCGGTGTCGCTCAGCGAAAGATCCTGATGGAAAAATACAAAGACGCGCCTCCGGATGTTCTGATTATGACAGCAACGCCGATCCCCCGCACGCTGGCATTGACACTTTACCAGGACCTCGATGTCAGTACGATCGACGAACTGCCGGCCGGACGAAAACAGATCACGACACGCATCGTAATGCCGAGTGGGCAGCGCGAACTTTTTAAACATATCAGAGAGGTCATCAGACGCGGCGAGCAAGTATATATCGTCTATCCACAACTTGAAAAGAGCGAGAAAAAAGATGTGAAGACCGCCACAAACGCGTATGAGGTATTTAAAGAAAAGATATTTCCCGACCTGAAGGTCGGATTGATACACGGCAAATTAAAAAGTGAAGAAAAACAAGCAGTGATGCTCGCATTTCACGGGAAGAAGCTTGATATTCTTGTTGCGACAAGTGTGATCGAAGTTGGCATTGACGTTGCGAACGCGACATTGATGATTATCGGTAATGCCGAGCGCTTCGGCCTCGCCCAACTCCATCAGTTACGCGGCCGTGTCGGTCGTGGAGGAAAAGCGTCGGAATGCATTCTTGTGCCAAGTGAAAAACTCGAACCGAAAGCCGATGAAACGGTTGCCAGCGACGACATTGCTGACCGCACTGCGGCGATGGAACGGCTTCGTGTGATCGAACGTACGACGAACGGATTCGAGATCGCCAAAGCAGACCTCGCACTTCGCGGTCCCGGCGATTTTCTCGGCACACAGCAATCGGGAGTATTAAAGCTGAAACTTGCAGATATTGTCCGTGATGAAACCATCGTACAACAAGCTGCGAACGACACCGAAGAGTTGATGAAAAAAGACCCACAGCTTCGGATGAAAGAGCATCAGGCGACACGCCAAGAATTACTCAGGCTCTATCAACAAAGAGAAAGCTTTTTGGAGGTGGGGTGATTATGCTGTAGCGTACTTTGATGTTGGGCGTACTCTCCTGATCAATAGCAACCCCGATCCAAAAAACAACACCAGTGACAGTATCGCCTGCCGCTGACCGAATGCCGCCGACAATGCCCCAAACACAAGCGGTCCGATGACTGCCGATGCTTTACCCGCAAATCCATCGTAAAATCCGAAAAATTCTGCTGTGTGTTCTATAGGCGTTAACAATGCCATCATCGAACGCGATGCCGATTGGCTTGAACCGAGAGAAATGCCGGCAAAGATCGCAACGATATAGAATGATACCGCATCGGTAGCGAAAAATGCACCGATGACGACACCGAGCCAAATAAAAAGCGTTATGATGATCGTCGTTTTCGGTCCGAGTTTATCAGTAACCACACCAAAAATAAGCGAGCCGGCGATCGCGACTGTTTGCACCATTGCATAGAGAATGATCAGCTCTTGCATCCCGAACCGCAATGTATCCTTTGCATAAATTCCGGCAAACCCGATAACCGTGAGGATCGCATCGTTATAAATAAAAAAAGCAACAAGAAACATTGAAAGCGACCTGTGCTTACGGAGATTCCTCATTGTCTTTCTGACTTCCCGTAGTCCGTCGCCGATCGTCCGGAAAGAGAACCGCCCTCGTACGTTGCTGCCTTCAGGTACGAATAAGAATATCGGCAGAGAAAAAAACAGAAACATCGCCGCTGTAACGAGAAATGTTTCTTTATACAACCCCTTTGTGAGAAACGGAATCGTTGCGGCAAGTGCGGCAAGTGAGCCGAGATAGCCTACCGCAAAACCAATACCTGAGACGCGCCCAATCTTTTCCGGCGGTGCGATCTGCGGTAAAAAGGCATCATAAAAGACCGTGCCTCCTTCGAAACCGGCATTAGCAATAATAAAAATAACCGAACCAAGGATGATCATTCCGCTATCGAGCCAATACGCTGCTGCCGTTCCGAGAACCGCGGCAAGCGTAAACGCAAACAGAAATTTCTTTTTTGAACCGGTGGAATCTGCGATCGCGCCCAAGCCCGGAGCGATAAGCGCGACAAGCAGCATCGAACCCGAAAGCGTGAGCCCCCAATACAGATCTTTGTTCGGGTTGTTCACGATGACCCCGGTATAAAACTGCGGGAACACGAACGTGGACATAATAATAGCGAACGAACTGTTCGCAAAATCGAACATACTCCACGCCGCGACAACGGATTTTTTTAATTGCTGCATAAATGTCGACTACGAAAATAGAGAGATTTTATAATTCAAGAGCAGAAAATCGAGAATTGGTTACGATAATATATTCAACTCCGGTAATTTTTCTTGTTTGCCGAGGCAGCGATGAATAATACTTATTACTTCTTGTGGGTCGTTCACGAGGAAAACAAAATGTTCTTTGCCCTTATATGAAGGCTGTGAGAAAAGACTTTCGCAGAACTGCTGCCATTCTTTGCCGAGAAGAATGAGTGGCTTTTGCTCGATAAATCCTTTGATGAAATAATCCCAGACAGTCGTAACTTCGACGAGTGTGCCGGGTGATATGCCGCAAGCGACGTATGCATCGGCAAGTGAAATAAGCTCCATCAACCGATCGACCGCGCTCGAAACACGAAGCTCTTTTTTGACGAACTCATTCATTATTCGTCCGCGATTATGATAGATATTCGCTGTCACTCCGACCGTTCCGCCACCGTGCTCGTGCGCGCCTTTCGACGACGCCTCCATCACACCATCATATCCGCCGGTAACGACTGCAAATCCGGCATCGGCAAGCAGCGAGCCGAGTTCGTATGCCCGACTATAGACCGTATCCCCTGCCTTACATTCGCTTGGTCCGAAAATGGTAATTAGCTTTTTCACCGAATGATCTTTATTAATGCTGCAACGAATAAGTCAATATCACTCGCCAAATTGTCTTTCGAAAGTGAAATTCGGATCGACTTTGCTGCTACTTCATCCCCTTTGCCCATCGCACGAAGAACATGTGAAGGCTGGAGCGTCCCCGATGTACAGGCCGCGCCGTTCGATACGGCAATACCGGCAAGATCGAGATTAAAAATAAGCGCTTCTTCATCGATACGCTGTAATACTTCGGACACAAACGATATATTTACGATCGAATCAACGCACCTTTCATCCGAAAGAGAGTTGATGACAACTTCAGACATCGATGTTAGTTGTGTAAGAAGATCGTCGCGTAATTTTTTTATGTGATCTGCCCGTGCATCAAATTCTTCTCGTGCGAGCCGCGCTGCTTCTCCAAAACCTACTGCAAGAGCGACAGCTTCGGTCCCGCCGCGTCGGTTGCGTTCCTGAGACCCTCCGTGAAGAAGCGGTTCGATCTGAACCCCTCGCCGTATGTATAACGCCCCGATGCCTTTTGGACCGTGAATCTTATGAGCGGAAACCGATAATAGATCGATGCCCAGCTCGTGAACATCGAATTTGATCTTCCCCATCGCCTGAACCGCATCAGTGTGGATGAGTGCTTCCGGGGCAGCTTCTTTTATTTCCGATGCAAGCTGCTTCACATCGTTTATCGTCCCTACTTCATTATTAACATACATCAAAGATGATAGTGTTAACCGTTTCGGAAGGTTGCCTATGCTGATAACGCCATTTTCATCGACGGATGAGTTGATCATCGAAACCCCAAGTTCTTCAAGAAATCGAACTGGTTCGAGGACGGCATGGTGTTCGATCGGTGAAGTAAGAATAGAGCAATCGAAGAATGCTTTGTTTCTTTTAAGTTCGGAAAATATAGCGCCAGTTATTGCATAATTATTTGCTTCGGTGCCTCCGGAGGTAAATACAATTTCGGCAGCATCGGCGCCGATGCTGCGGGCAACCGATTCCCGTGCTTCTTCAAGCGCAACTTTTACTTCGCGGCCAAGAGAATGAATGCTTGAGGCATTTCCATATCGTTCACCGAGGTATGGTTGCATCGCAGCTGAGACGCGCTCGTCAAGCTTTGTTGTCGCGCTGTTGTCAAGATAGATCATACCGTGCGTTTAACACGGAAGCGATCAGTGTCATTCGAGAATGTTAGAATCGGCAAGACCCCGGCTCGTAGCGTCGGGGTTTGCAGCTACCCTACCTGAGGGGTAAACAAAGACAGGGTAGATTGTCGTAGGAACAATTATTAATGTCCGCCGGGAGGATTTCCACCCTGCTTGCCCGGCTTAAGGTGCTTTGGAAAAGGGTGGCCCGGATGGTTCTCCCTCCATTGCCGTACTTTTTCACGGACACGGCGATTAAATTCATGTTCGAATACCAATAGCTTTGCACGTTGGCGCGGGTTCAGTACCGGCTTCAGCTCATCGTTGAGTTTCAATGCGCGATCTTCGATCTGATCGTTGAGCGACTTGATGCTTTGAATCGTAGGATCGACATCGGCATCTTTGTAATTGCCCTGTGTCAATTGCAGAAGTTTTGCTTCTTCCTGATTGCGCTGTTTCACGAGTGCCGCCATATCTTGCTCAGCAGGTGTATAGATCGTGAAAAATTTTGCCGCCGTTTCGTCATCGAGCGAAAGCGTCTCGCGAAGTTTTTGATGCTTTACCTCGACGATCTTCTGCATCAGCTGCTCGAACCGGCCGCCTTGCGGAGGCGGAGGCGCTGTTCCTTCTTCTTGCGCAAACACCCGAGGCGCTGCGAAGAGAAGCCCGCAGATGGCGAGCCGCTTGATCGTTTGTTGTACTGACAGTCGTGACATTTCTTACAATCCTTTCTTACACTCTTAATTCGACATCGTACTGACATCCGCCAGGACAGATTTTAATTCAGCTTCCGAGAGCGTCGAATAATCTACGGGCTCGTCAGGTTTCCCGGGAGAAAGGGTGATATCATAATTCGAAAGATCGCTCGCTGCATCGGCGATATTTTCTTCGCTTGAAGTTTGCTTGGTACCGCTCGGATGAGATAATTCGACTTTTGCAAACTTCGGCGATTGCTTCGCCGTCGAAATGTGCGGCGTTGTTGCAACTGCTGCAGGTCCTGTGGCAGGAGCACTCGGAACAGAAACTTGGGGGGCAGTCGTGTTCGCAGGTGCCGGCACATTCATCGCAACAACGGGCGTCGGATTATTCGATTCGTTCGAGCGGAAGATCATCACCGAAGCAACGGCCATAACAACAGCCGCTGTGCCAACTGCAATCATGCGAAACGCCGATGCCGAGAACCACTCGATGACCGTGCTGACTATCGAACGGCTTGCGGCCGCTTTTTTCGCATCGATCTTCTCATTCAAGCGGACGCGGAAGTTCGCCCAGTAGCGATCATCGGGTTCGTTTGAACTGTAGGGAACGCCGAACGAGCGAAGCTCGTCTTCCATCCTCTTCAATTCGTTCTCGTTATATGATTCGTCCTGCTTCATTGCTTGGGTTCAAACTTTTGCATCATCGTAATCTGTTCGTCGTTCGATCGTTGTACGTATTCCGTTATTTTCCGGGCTGCGTGAAAATAATTCGCTTTCAATCCGCCGACGCTTGTCCCGAGGATCGATGCAATATCCTCGTATGACATCTCATCATAAAATCTCATCAAAAACACTTCGCGTTGTTTTGGGGGCAGCGTTTCGATCGCTTCTTCGATGAGCTTCGTCATTTCGTGCCGCTCGATCCCTTCGTCCGGCGAGGCGCCATCGGCTGCGATCGTTTCTGCGACATCGTCAAGCTCGACATCTTTTTTTACGCGCTTGCGGCGGCTCTTGTAGATCACCGCATTCATCATAATGCGATAGACCCATGTGTAAAACTGCGATTCACCGCGAAAGCTGCCAAGCGCTTCGTACACTTTCACGAATGTCTCCTGCGCTATTTCATCGGCTTCGTCATGATCGCCGCCGACCATCTTCCGTGCCGCAAAATACACCCGTTTCTGGTACCGCTCGACAAGTATCGTGAAGCTCGTATGCTGCTCGCCCGCCTGAAATCGGGAGACCAGTTCCTGATCGCTCAGGTTCTTGTATTCTTCACGTAAATTCATCTCGCGGGGGGAAACATCCTGAACTCGTCTCGCGTTTATTATTCCCGTTTTCAAGGTTCTCAATTACTTAGAGACAGAACTAGACGTAAGGTTTAAATAATATATGTGAAAAAAGAGAGGATCCATATACCTTGTAAGCCATTATTTCCCTTGACTTACGCTACTCTTCTTCGTCCGTAAATTTCTCTTCTTCATCTACTGCCCGAGGCGACGAACCAAGAAGGATATCGTGAAAACGTTCGAACGCGTTTTTGGAGGCAGTGTCTTTTTGTTCTTCGAATAAGATGATGAGGTTGCGCAGCATTCTCAGCAATATCTGGCGTGCGGATGCAGGAAGCAAGAAGGTGTCATAGAACGGCATTCCTGATGTATAGAGAAAACGCCGGATGTCTTCTTCACGCAGGATGACGCCGCCATTGAATGCATCAATAAACAACGGTTCGGCGGAGCCGTCATATCTAATAAGAAAATGTCCCGGTGTGCTCGCGCCAGTGAACGGCAATCCGAGGCGATTTGCCGCGATAAGAATGTACAAAACCGAAAGAGAGATCGGAATGCCGAGCCGCCGATCGATCACTTGATTGAGATAACTGTTATCCGATTCGAGAAAATTTTGTCGGTTACCCGAAAATCCGCGCGTCTTGAAAAAGAATTCGTTGACGGCGCCGAGCAATTCGACAGGAGAATGAATGCCTTTAATTCTGTCATGCAGCATTCCGGCAAGCGCATCGAGTTCGCTTTTGTAATACTCGGTGTCAAGCATCGGGTAGTGATACCGTGCAATGAGAAACGCACCCTCTTCGAGCATACCCCGTCGCTTCTCTTCGATTTTCGTACGAAGTGTTCTATATTCTTCGATAAGCAGTTCTTCGTTCATCTCGCGTGCGATCGCACGTGCGCGCTCGCAGGCAAGCGTATCGGAGGATGTATCTGCAAATTCGAATAATGGCCGAACGATCCCCGCTCCGTGTAATCGCAGCCGCTCTTCGACCGCAGAAGCGACCGATGCGTCCGGATCGTCGAGCAGTGCTAAGAGCGAAGGTAATTCAGGGTCACTCGTCATTCGTAACCTGACAACGCGGCACAGTACGGGAGAGTGTCCTGCTTATTACCTCGGATTGCTGTGCAGGAAGCTTTCTTCGCCTTCGTCGAGGCGTTCGAGTTCTGTCTTGAGATACGTGAACGCTTCTTGGGGCGTATCGCTGAAGTGGATGAGGTCGAGGTCGTTTCGGTCGATCATCCCCATATCGGCAAGGAAATTAAGGTCGACCACTTTCTTCCAGTATTCCGACCCATAGACAATGATCGGCATTTTCTTTTTGATCTTGCCCGTTTGCACAAGCGTCAGACACTCGAACAATTCGTCAACCGTTCCGTATCCGCCCGGAAAAACCACGAGCGCTTTGCCGAGATAGGCGAACCAGAACTTGCGCATGAAGAAGTAGTGGAATTCGAAATTCAAATCATCGGAGATATATGGGTTCGGCATCTGCTCGAACGGCAGCGAGATATTGAAACCGATCGTTCTGCCGCCGGCGAGTGTCGCGCCTTTGTTAGCGGCTTCCATAATACCCGGACCGCCGCCGGAACAAATAACATATCGCTGCTTGAACGAAAGATTTTTTACATTCTCTAAACTGACGAACGGGATGCGTTCTTTCGGTTCGCCGTTCTTTTTCTGCTTGCGCTCTTCATCGCTGATTGCCACGTGCATCGACCATTCGGTAATGAGCCGAGCAAGCTCGACGGCGTCTACATAATAGTGCGCCATTTTTTCTTCGATCTCGGCGCGCCTGCGCGCTGCATCGAGTTCTTTTTTTATCTCTTCTGACGATGCCCCCGATCTGGTAACGAGTGAATCGGAATGAACGACTTTCAATCTGTCCGCCGACGCTTCTTCGAGACTTTTGATGCGCGCACTGCCGAAAAAAACAATCGTATCTTTAATGCGTTCTTTTGCCAGACGCGAACGCGGCTCCATATATTCGGCGAGGATACGAAGCAGGCGCGCTTCGGGGCTGACAAGAAACGATTCGTTGAGATAGGCCTTTTCGGCTTGATGTTTCAGCACTATATAATTCTCCAGTCTATACAATAATACCGTATGCACGTGCATACGGTTGGGCAAATGATTGTCGCTTTTTTATTCGATCAAACAAAAAACCCCAGTTGCGAACAACAGGGGTTTTACGAAAAAAGCTCTGAAATTGTTACTGACGGTGCAGTTACTCCGGTTCACGTTCGCGGAAACGGAACGTGAGTTTATCGCCCATAAATTCTTTGAGAGATTCAGCGGTCGGCTTGCCGCGTTTTTCGATCTCAAGGGATATGCGCATCTGGTCGAAATTCGTTGTCTCGATCTCGTCGTCGTCCTCTTCCATCGGAACAAGTGTCGAAATGCGAGCCATATACTCGGTTTTGATCTCTTCGTTGATCTGGCGCGCTCTTTTTGCAGTGATGACCACCGCCTGATAAAGCGTATTGCCTTTTTCGCCCATTTTTTCGAGATCGAGGGGTTGAATTGCCATTTTTTATCCTTCTAATTTTGGGAAGCAAACAACAGAGATATGGTTGGGAAGGTTCAGCATGGGCGCTATTGGCCGATTATTCACCCCCTTGCCTGCATCCAAGACACGAGTTTTTCTAAATGCGCTTTCATCTCATCAGCAGCCAGCTCGACCCGTTCTCCGTGACCCGGAAGCACTCTGCGGAAATCATACGCAAGTAATTTCTTCATCGAGCGGGTTTGCTCGCCCCAATCGTACCAACACACACTTCTTCCGGCACCGAGCGTCTTGCGATTTCTGCTCCACCAAAGATGATCGCCAGTAAAAAGAATATCTTTATACAACAATACGCAGCTTCCGCGCGTATGACCGGGAACGGGAATGATCAGATGATCGCTTGTGATCGCAACAGGATCCTCGCCATCGATGAGCATTTCCGCATCAGGCTCAGCACGCTGATCGGCGCGATGAATAATGCGCGTTGCCGAAAAATGTTTTGCGTAGCGATGGGCATCGGCAACGTCGTCCTGATGCGAAAGAAAAATATATTTGATACCGCCCCACTCTTCGAATTTTTTGACAAGCTTCACTTGATATTTCGGCGAATCGACGAGCCAGTTACCTTCGGGATGCCTGATGAAATAACTCGACGCGCCGAACGAATCGGGGGATGCGTAGCCATTGTAATAGATATTCTCTTCGAGTTCGAGGGGAAGACTGTCGAATGCAGGTATGAGATCTATTTTTTCTGTTGTGCCGATCGAACCTGTCGGGCAAGAGATCAGCGCGCGCGATGCTCTTAATGTTTCTTCGGAAGTGACAGGCTGACGATATACAGATGAATACGAGCCCACATCGGCGAATGTCTCAGGCGCAAGTTCGCGGCAGGTATCGCAATCAATACAGGTATCATCGACGAAGAACAGTCCGTCGATATTCTCAGCAACTTTGCGAGCGTAATTCGCCATAACTTTACATTGGTAGCCTCAGACTCTAGTCTGCACAAGAGATATTAAGACGCTCAAGATACCAGGCTAAAGCCTGAGGCTACCGACATACAATTAATACTCTATTAAGCGTAATACGCTGCGACCTTCCAGCTGTTTCCTGCCGTCGAGAAACGTCAGTTCGATAAGAAATGCAAGTGCGCTTACCGCACCGCCGAGCTGCTCGACGAGTGAACAGGCAGCATTCGCCGTGCCACCGGTGGCAAGCACATCGTCAATGACGAGGACATGTTCGCCCGCTGTAATCGAGTCGTTATGCATCTCGATTGTGTTGGTGCCGTACTCAAGGTCGTAAGAGATGGAAATTCTGTCAGCAGGAAGTTTATTTTTTTTTCGCGCCATTACGAAACCTGCGCCGATACGATCGGCAAGCGGTGCGCCGAAGAGGAATCCCCGCGATTCGATACCGACAATTTTATCGATCACAACATCTTTCACTAATTCTTCAAACGCATTGACCGCTAATCGAAAAGCGTCAGGATTTTCAAGCAGCGGAGAAATATCTTTGAAGACAATTCCCGGTTTCGGAAAATCGGGAATGTCACGAATGTATGATTCCAGTAATGACGGCACGAATTTTCTAATCTATTAAATGTATGCTGTCATTCCGAGCGGAGTCTGTCGTGACCAAAGGGAGCGACAAACGGAGAGAGGAATCTATATAATAAATATAGTCCCCTATTAACCTTCGAAACAAATGAGGATCTATTTTATTTTACAGATTCCTCACTTCGCTTTGCTCCGTTCGGAAAGACAACCTGCAAGTTTTTCTCAAAAAAAACTACGACACATACGCCCGAAGCATCCACGCCATTTTTTCATGCTGCTCCATCAGTCCGGTCAGGAAATCGCATGTTCCGGCATCATGATATTTTGTCTGCGCCGTTTCGAGATCGGCGCGCAACGATTGAATGATCCGCTCGTGATCATCAAGCAGGTTCGCGATCATCGCTTCGGCTTCCGGATTTTTGCCGGGTTGTTCTTTGAGCCGCGTATTGTCCAGAAATTCTTTCATCGTACCGGCAGCAGTTCCTCCGAGGCTTCGGACACGCTCAGCGACATCGTCAATGATCGTATCAAGTTGGTCATATTGCGCTTCGAAGAATTTATGCATCTCCATAAAATCTGTACCCGTCACATTCCAATGATATTTTCTTGTTTTCGTGTACAGAAGATATTCATCGGCTTGCAATACCGTTAACAAACGATTAACGCCGTCTCTCTCTTTTTGTGACAATCCTATTTCAGTTGCTCTTGATTGGTCTTTCATATTCATTCTTTCTCTTTGATAAATATAGTTCAAAAATACGCACACTCCTGTACTTAGAGATCGAATTTCAATCCGAATACCATTGTCTGTTCGAGCTGGCGGCGCGGGGAGATGTTACGATCGTAGAGTACGTGCATCGTGTAGTCGATGCTCAAGAATTTATATTGCAATCCTGCTAATAGCAGCGACCCGACGCGTGAGTTCTTTACGTCTTTGGTAAAATCCTGTTTTGTCAGCACTACTGTTCGGTCGCTGGCTCTGAACGTTAAATTTTCTCCGATCTTTTTTGTGTATGCCAGTTCCAAAATGCCGCTGTACCCGCTTTCGACAGTGAATTGATCCTGCACATGCTGCAGCGGATTGTTTTCATCAATGACGAATTGTCGATTCTGTGCGAGCACGAATTTATTCGTGACCGTCTGTTGATACGCATAGCCGACACCGATCACGAATTCGAACTCTTCATTGCCATCGGCGCTCACGATGTGTGTTTTATGTCCGAGAAAAAGTGTCTCATACAAAAACAGCGGATCGAGAAATTTCGTCGGGACGCTATCGACCATTCCGGGTCCCATTTCCGTCTCGGCGGTCACTTCAAAGAAGAGCCTGAGCCCGGCTTGCTTCGAGAGTGTCATTGACGGCACAAGCGAGAGCTGAAGATTATCCTGCACTTTTTTTGGCGGGGCGTCATGCGTAACCGAAGCGCCGTACTGTGCGAAAAGCGTACTGTTGAACTGATACGGCTCGCCCTCGTAAGAAAATCGGGCCTGCAGCTGCGCAAGCCACTGAAGATTGTCGCTCTCCTGCTGGTCTTTGCTGATGCTTTGGAATGTGAAGCCAATGCTTGGCGTGACTTGATAGGTTGTCGTGTGGGTTTCTTGCAAAGGCACCGGTTCGGTAGTCGTTGTCTTTGCGACCGTCGTATCAACGGTTTTCGTGAGCGTACTATCGTGTTGTGCAAACACAGGAGACGACATCGCTATCAACAATACAAAAAAGAGTAGTGCGCGTTTCATAGTATTACTCCTTTATGACGAACGAGGCACGGGCGGCGTGACAAGATATTCGGCGCTCTTGCCTTTCGGAATAGATAACGTTTTCCACTGTTCTTTTCTGATCATCTTTGCAATATACACGATCTGCCCGATATGATACCCATAATGCGATACTTGCCGCTGCAATGCTTTTATGACGGTATGCGGTTCGCGGCGGATCATCACCGTTCTTATCAGGTCGTCTTCTGTTAACGAATCGAGCGTATCGAAAAAGACTTTGTAGCCGCGATCGAGAAATGATTTGATCGAGGAGGCAGTGTCATTATCGGTCACGAATTCGCTATCTCGGTCACGGTCCGGTTTTTCGCCGTCGCTTGTGAGAAAATCCGTCCAACGCGAGATCATATTACCGGCAAGATGCTTGACGATGACTGCTACGCTGTTGCTTTCGGGACCCGGCTGCCAGAATAATTCTTCGTCGGATAATTGAACGAGCGTTTTATCGAGCATCTGTTTCTGTGAGCGAAAGAGCGATCTCGTTTCGTTTAAATACTCCGTTGCAATAGTCATTATATTCCATCCTCCTTATTCAATTCATAACTTTCTTTTATCTCCGTGATCCGTACCGCATATTCGTCAAACCACTTCTGTTTTCCAAGCCGCTGTGCTTCTTGATGAAGCGCTACTTCTTTCCAGCGTTTAATGTCGGCAAGTGTTCGCCAGTAACAGACTGTGATGCTTTCGCCGCTTGCATTGTAAACGCTTTCCATTGACAAGAAGCCTTCTTCGTTCTTCACGAGTTCGTCAATGCTGGCTCCCATTGTGCCGAACGCATCGTCGTCCGATGTACTCAAAGACGAAAAGATCACGGCATAGCACGGTAGTGTTAGTCCTTTTGATATGAACATACAAGTCTTCTGCGGTTAGTTTCTTTCTCGATAAAATCTTCCTTGCTGCTCTCGTGAAGTTCTTTACCGAAGAGAGCGAGATCTTCATCCGTGATCGCCCAGGGAAACGTATCTTCAGTCTGATCGGGCGCCCAGCCGCGTGCGATCACGAGCAATGTCCCCTTGGGTGCGAGAAGATCCGTCACTGCTTCGATCGCCCGTGAGCGAATATCACGCGGCAACGCCTGCACCGTATAACATTCGAGCACAAAATCGAATCCGCGTTTCCACGAAGGATCGGGAGCGAACAGATCGGAAGTAAGATATTGCACCGGTGAATTAGAGAATCGCTCCATGGCCCACTCAACTGCGTTTTTCGAAACATCGAACGCTGTGACACTAAATCCGCGCCGCGCGAGTTCTTCGGCATCGTCACCAAGTCCACAGCCTATCACGATTGCGCTCTTGCCTTCTCCCGAAGTATTTGTCCGGTCGAGCCACGTGACGAGATACGGATTCGCTACTGTATCTGCCCACGGAATAACACTTTGGTCGCCATTGGCAGCAGCGTAAAAGTCGTCGAACCAATCGTATTTATCGCCTTTTGAAATTGCATTGGCAGCACGTTGGGCAGTATCCAGGATTTGTTTATCGATCTTTGCTTGCCTCCCACTCGCGTTTAAGAATTGAAAACACTTTCATATTCCATCGTTTGCCTTTGGTCACCGACGCTTCGCGAAGCGTGCCTTCATAACTCATTCCGCTTTTTTGCATCACCGCGCCGCTTGCAGTATGCTCCTCGGCGTGAAGCGCTTCGATGCGGTTGATGGAAGTCTTGGTAAATATTTCTCCAATCAACGCACGCAGGGCTTCGGTCGTGTAACCTTTATTCCAATAATCGTCATGCAGGGCATAACCGGTTTCGAGTTTATCCTGTTCGAGATTGATCTTGTGGATCCCAATAGTGCCGATGAGCTTACCGGAATCGCGAAGAACAATTGCCCAGACGACGCCAAATTCGAGCGGCTTTCCGTTCGTCGCTCTGTCAATAAATGCTTCGGAATCCGTTACACTCTGATGTGTCGGGAACACAACATATTTCGTCACGTTGTCACGCGAGCAATATTCGAAGATCGCCGGCGCATCGTCAGGGTGAAGCCCGCGCAGCAACAGCCGCTCGGTAACAATTTCCGGCGGTGAAACAAAGAAGTCTGGGGTGGCAGATGTCATAGCATAATTTATCTTTTATTTAGTATATTTGTAGTAGTTTCATTCCCATAAAATAAATTTTATTATTACTAGCCTACCCATGGCACATAAAAGTAGAAGAAAAGCGGAGGGTATAGAGCCGGACAAGGAAGGTACCGAAGGCGAAGCGGAGAACAGCTGATTATATTTGGTGGAAGGAGAAAAAATGAATAAAGAACGAAAAGAGTATTATGTAATCGCAATTATTATAGTTACCCTTTTTACTTTACTCGTTATCAATTCTTATCTGCACATTATGTCTGCTCCGGTAAAATGGAGCTTAATAGGAGTATATATGTTGTTAGCCCTGAGGGGTTTGCAATTAAAACTGCGGAGAAAAAAAAGGCGCAAAGACCTAATCACAGAATTGCAGAAAACAATTATCTCTTAAAACCCCTTTTTTACTGCCTGTGCTGCGTCAAGTATATAATTACCAAATAAAACGATGGGCACCTATTGCATTTTTGTCAAGTCGTTCGTATTTTTGTATAAGAATGTTTAACCATGATTTTCAGGATTAAAAAGATTGACCCCAAGGATGGAATTCAACAAGCCGGCCCCGTATGCCGGCTTTGTCGTTTAAGGGGGAAGGTGGTGTGGGGTACAGCGGATGGGATGAAAAATAACGGAGTTACAGACCGACGTTTAGCGTGTGACACATTCCCGCCGGACATTTATTGAGCGAAAAAACTGTTAGTGGGTCAACGATGAATTTACGACGAGTAATCCCCGCCGTATGTGTGATAGTTGCTGTCGCCGCTTTTGCGGCGCCGTCTTGTGCCCAACATCATAAGAAAAAGCCGAACAAAACGACCGAATCTCCTGCTAATGACAAGACGGATGTCGCGCCTTCCCTACTGAAAAGCGACTCGCTCGTCGTCACCGAGTTCGATCTGCCCCAAAGCGATTCCGCTGATGACCGGCCGATGTTCAACCTCGAAGGAAATATTATGGTCTTTGGGTCGCGCCGCCCGCCGATGCCCGGGGAAACATGGCGCCAACGCGAGCAACCGCCATTTTATTGGGACGGCGATATTTATTATCGGGTTTTTTCGGATACCGGCTGGTCGATCCCGATCAATGCCGGACCGCAGATCAATAACAGCGGCGATCAGAACAATCCGACCATCAGCCCGACAGGCGATGAGATCGTTTTTGTTAATGGCGGAGCCGTGATGCGTTCGAAATTCATTAACGGGATGATGCAAAAACCGGAGGTGATTCCCGGGGAGATTCAAAATATCTATGCACAGTTGAATTACGCACACACCAACTATCAGCTTGGCTTGCGTCAAAAAGTACTCCAAGAACTTGAAAGCGACTCGAATCTTACCGAACTGTTCAAACGCGCACCCGATACAAAAGAGGTTTATTACAAAGAACGGCTGCTGAAATATATTAAGGATGAAGGCGGAATAAAATTCTTTGAGAATGTGACACGATTCGAAAGTGCCTTTTCGCCCGACGCGCACCTCGTCGTCTTCAGCGAGAACTTTGGCAAAAGTGGGAAAGACGGCTATGGCTTCGGCGGACAAGGCGACGATGATCTCTGGCTTTTGAAGATCAGCCCGAACGGGCATTGGGATAGCGTCCTCTATATGCCGAAAACAGTGAATTCTCCTTTCTCCGAATCCTATCCATTTGTCGCTGCCGACGGTTCGACCGTTTATTTTTCGAGCAATAGACCGGGCGGCAACGGAGGCGATGATATTTATATGACACGAGTCGTCGATACCGGATATACGAAACCTGTCGCCCTGCCGAAGCCGATCAATTCGGAGGGCGGCGATTACGGCCTGACGATCAGCGCCGACGGAGCGACGGCATATTTTGTCTCGAACAGAACCGGAAAATCGAAATTTTATAAAGTCAGGCTTCGCTCGGAAGATTCGACGTTCACGCCGAAGCCTGCGATCCTCGTTCAAGGAACCGTGACCGATAAAAATACCGGAAAGCCGCTTCGCGCACAAGTGTTCGTCGATGAGCTTGCCGAAGCGAAGAATTCGTTCAGCGTCTATTCGAACGACAGCGGCGTCTATCTGCTTGCGATGCAGCGCGGGCACCGGTTCGGAATGGAAGCTGTTGCCGACGGACATTTGCCGAAGTCTGAGCGATTCACGTATCCAGCAAGTGGCAAGTTCAATCGCAGCAAACTCGATTTCCAGCTTGAAGCAGTTGAAGTCGGCGCTTCGACCGAATTCAAGAACGTCTATTTTGCGACGGCAAAATCCGATCTGCTTCCGGAAAGCAAACTCGAACTCGACCGCGTCGGTGAATTCATGAAAAAGAACCGGACCGCTTCGATCGAGATCGACGGGCATACCGACGATGTCGGGACAGCGGAGTACAATAACAAGCTCAGCCTCGACCGCGCGACGAGTGTCATGAAATACCTGACCACAAAAGGAGTGGACAAAGAGCGGATGGAAGCAAAGGGATTCGGCAAAACGAAGCCTGTCAAGAAAGGCACCGATGAAGCATCACGCGCACTCAATCGCCGGGTCGAAATGGTCGTGACATCCTATTCGAAATAAATGGAGCGCATTTCTGTTCGCGGCGTTGAAATTGCCGCCGATGTTCTTCGCGGCAGCGGCGAACTGATTGTTTTTATTCACGGCGTCGGGGCCGATAGGACGTCGTGGAAGTGCCAACTTCCGTATTTCCACTCTCTCGGATATTCTGTTGCCGCACTCGATATGCGAGGTTCGGGCGATTCGGACGCACGCGATGTGAACGGCAGTTTGCTTCCGATCTCATTGATAGAATTTGCGAATGATGTCGATGCCGTTATTCATTCGATGGGATACGAGCGGGCGCATTGGGTCGGAAATTCGATGGGCGGCGTAATCATTCTCGAAGCGATCAGGCTCGGACTTTCTTCGATTGATCACATTGCGTTGTGTAATACATTTGCATATTATCCGGAACACGCGGCGACACTTCCCAGAGCAGCGAGCGCACTTGCGACAAGGTCATTGCCGGAATTTTCTGCCGAACGCATTCCGCTTGTGCTTCGCCCGGATATAGATAAACCGACACTTGATGAAGCCATCTATGCAATGGCTCGAAAAGATACAGATGCATATCTTGCTTCGTGGCAGGCAACGTGGAGTCCGGATTTTCGAAATATGCTTTCGACGATAAAGCAAAAGACGCTTGTTGTTTCAGGTTCACTGGATAAGATCACACCGATATCGTTATCCGAAGAACTCGCGAAGAATATCCCGGGCGTAAAACATACTACCATCGAAGGTGCAGGACATATTTCAAATCTCGACAAACCTGCGGAATTTAATACTATTCTGCAAGAATTTTTGACGTCGGAAAGATAAAAAAGATTTTCTGAAACTATTCGCGCCGCTTCGGCGTAATTAATATTGAGTTTGAACGACAACGTTCAAAGCACAAACGAAGCCAAGTAGCGCCCGCAATAGAGTAGATGTACCATCTCTATTGCGGGTGTTATGTTTTTACAACACTCCCTGCACATCCACATCCACCGTCACGGTGATATTGCGCGATGCATAGCGATCCTGATATTGCTCCAACGCTCCCGCAAGAAGCCTTCTCATCTTCTCACCGCCAGGATCGTAGGCGCGGATATTTTTAATGATAAGATGATGGCGGAACTCACCGCGAAGTTTTTTTATCGCTGGTTCTGCGGGACCGAGAAGTTGGTAATATGTCGCCTTCGGTGGAATAAGTGTTGCAAACGCCCGTGCTTTTTCTGCGACGCTCGGCGCGGTCGCTCCGAGAAACTCCACAAGAATCAGCCGCACATAGGGTGGATAGAGCGATTCGCGCCGCTCGCCGATCTCGCGTTTGTAAAAGCCTTCGTAATCATGCTTCGATGCAAACCCGATCGCCGGATGCTGCGGCTGAAAACTTTGCACAAGTACTTCCCCGGCTAACTCTTCGGTGCGTCCTGCTCTGCCGGAAACTTGTGTGAGCAATTGAAACGTACGCTCCGACGAACGAAAATCCGGCAGACATAAACTTGTGTCGGCATTGATAACGCCGACGAGTGTCACGCGCGAAAAATCGAGACCCTTCGCCACCATTTGCGTACCAAGCAGGACATCCGCTTCACCGCTGGCGAACGAACGGAGAATTTGTTCGAACGATCCGCGCCTCGCCGTCGTATCGAGATCCATTCGTGCAATTTTTATCTCGGGAAAATGCGCCAGTAGTTCTTCTTCGACACGCTCGGTGCCGACACCGCCGAGATACATTTTCTCACTGCCGCAGGTTGGACACACTTCCGACTTTTTTTGCATGAAGCCGCAATAATGACATTGCATCCGGTTCGTATCGCGATGCCACGTAAGCGTGACGGCGCAATTCGGGCACATGATCGCTTCGCCGCAGTTCGAGCAGGCAAGATAGGTTGAAAATCCGCGACGGTTCTGCAGGAGCACGATACCTTGTTTTTTTGAGAGCCGCACAGCGATCGCCGCTTTGAGTTCGTCGGAAAGATTTCCGGCTTTTGCCGATTGCTCCGCGCGTTGAAGCGGACGCCGCATATCGACGACTTTCACCGGCGGGAGCTTTGCTTCCTGTGCACGGCGAGTCAATTTCAGAAGCGTATATTTTTTCTGCTCGGCATTGTAATAACTTTCGAGAGACGGAGTCGCAGAGCCAAGGACGGTAACCGCATTGTTCAGATGCGCCCGCATCACCGCCGCATCGCGTGCATGATAGCGCGGCATCGAATCATATTGCTTGTAGGTAACTTCATGTTCTTCATCGACGATGATAAGCCGCAGATCGCGTACCGGAGCAAAGACGGCACTTCGCGCACCGATCGATATCTTCGTTTCGCCTCGTGCAAGTGCCTGCCAAGATGCAAAGCGCTCAGAGATTGACATCCGCGAGTGAAGCACCGAGATATTCATATTTAAGCGTCGCTTGAAACGGTCGATGAGTTGTGGGGTAAGCGATATTTCCGGCACAAGCACTAATACGCCGCCGCCTTCTTCGATCACTTTTCTCGCGAGCGTAATATACACTTCCGTTTTTCCGGATCCGGTAATGCCGTGAATGAGAAACGTCTGCGATTTCTTTGCATCGAGTGCTGAGATGATCGCATCCTCTGCGATCTGTTGCTCGGAGTTGAGCGTGATTACGTCGTTTGCTTCACCGTTTGTAGGTACGAGCGTGTGCTTCAACTCATATTTTATCTCGCGCTCTTCGAAGCGAATATAACTTTTCTTTGCAAGAGCATTAATGACGCTTGCTGTGGTTGCAAGTTCTTTTTCGAGGAGTTTTACTGAAAGCGGCTCATCGGGCGCAAGTTGTTTTTGTTCGAGCAGTTTGAGCAGCACTCGCGCTTGCTTCGGCGAATGCTCAAGCTCCATTAACGCGGCAGAGAGTGCTCCGGTATCGTTTACAAGCCCATTCGAAAGCAGAACGACACGTTCACGCTTGACTTTCACCGCTGAACGCTCGACACTTGTGATATGAACATATCCTTCGGCTTCAAGAGCATGAAGATGAGCATAAAGCCCGGTGATCTTCGAATGCTTTGTCAGATGAGAAATAAAAACGCCATTCGGATAGCTCGCAACAAGTTTTAATACTTCCGCACGGCGTTTTGAATGATGTGATAGCTCGGCGATTTCATGCGAGAGATTGTTGGAGACCGGTGTAACCTTGCTTTTCGTTTCGGTGCGAAGACCCTGTGGCAGCGCAGCTTCAAGCACCTCACCCCACGAAGAAAGATAATATCCCGCGATCCATTTTGTCCACGCTAAAAATGCTTCGTCGAAGACCAGTTCTTTATCGAGAATATCGGCAATGGGACGGATCTTTGCGACATTCGCCGGAGCGACATCGGCAAAGCCGACGATGACGCCGGTTACCTGTCGCTTGCCGAGCGGAACGACAGCACGCACGCCTGCTCTCGCAAGTTCGGTAAATTCTTTGGGGATCGAGTAGGTCAGACCTTCAAAGCCGCCGCTATGGAATTTGAAGTTGAGCGGGATCGCGACGGTCACATAGCGCGGAAGAGACATACATCAGTTGTTCTGCTTCTCTGACGCCTGCTCAGTTTGCTTTTGTTTTGCGACGTGCTCCAAAATAAGCTGGCGCATCTTTTCTTCGACCTGCTGATGGGCGGTGCCGTTAACGATCAGATCAAGCTGCGGACAGAACGCCGCATACACCGTCTCGCCGCGCCGGCGTATCAAAATTTCATATTCTTTTCCGTTGACTTCCATTACATTGTTTCTTTCGTGACAGTAAAACAGAGAATGCGGTTGGAGTGTTCAGAGGTGTAAGACGCGACGAATTCAGCCTCGGATATTCACTGCCTGCAAGTACTTCGCCGGCGGTCTTATCGGTTTCCCGTTCTCTTTATCTGTAAATACGAGTGTTGTCGATCCTTCGGCGATCGGGGCACTATCGCCGGAGCGTGTGATGGAGTATAAAATTTCAAGACGAGGAGAGTTCTTTGGAGCAATCGTGGCCGTAACAAGAAGTTCGTCGTCGTAGGTTGCTCCTTTGAAATATTTTATGGATGCATCGGCGACGGGCAGAGCAAATCCTTCTTCTTCAAGTGTGCGATACGGCAATCCGAGTTCACGCAGAAGTTCAGTACGGGCAACCTCGAAGTATTCGAGATACTTTGCATAATAAACGATGCCCATTTGATCGGTATCGGCGTACCTGACGCGTAAACGAGTAGTGTGGGAGATCATCGGAAGCTATTATTCTTCTGCCCAGAATCCCATCTTCGAAAATTTTTCTACACGGCGCTTCAGCGCTTTATCGCCGGTAAAACTATCGTTTCGCAGGATAGAGATCTCTTCGACAAGAATTTCCCGTACTGTTTCGTAGATCGTTGCTGTATCGCGATGTGCGCCGCCAAGCGGCTCGGGAATCACGCGATCGATAATACCGACGGCTAATAAATCGGGCGCCGTTAATTTCAATGCTTCGGCTGCCTGCTCTTTGAAACCCCAACTGCGCCACAAGATCGACGAGCAGGATTCCGGCGAGATCACAGAATACCACGCATTCTCAAGCATCAGAATCCGATCTCCGATGCCGATGCCGAGCGCGCCGCCCGATGCGCCTTCGCCGATCACAACAATAACGATCGGTACTGCAAGTTTCGACATCTCATACAGATTTCGTGCGATCGCTTCTGCTTGCCCGCGCTCTTCCGCTTCGATACCCGGAAAGGCACCGGGCGTATCCAAAAAACAAACGATCGGCTTATGAAATTTTTCGGCAAGCTTGAATAGACGCAACGCTTTTCGATATCCTTCGGGATTGGGCATACCGAAATTACGAAAGACATTCTGTTTCGTATCGCGCCCTTTCTGATGTCCGACAAGCATCACGGTACCAATGCCTTCGAGCGTACCGAAACCGCCCACGATCGCCGGGTCGTCACGCACGCCGCGGTCGCCATGCAACTCGATAAAGTCAGCGGTGAGGGCATTAATATAATCGAGTGTGTATGGTCGTTCGGGATGACGCGCTACCTGCACTCGCTGCCAGCGTGTAAGATTCGAAAAAATTTCTTTGCGAAGCTCATCGGCTTTTTCTTCCATTGCCGAGATCTCACTCGAAAGATCGACGCCTGTTGCAAGCCTGCGCATTTCATCGATCTTCGCTTCGAGATCGGTGATCGGCTTCTCAAAGTCTAACGTGACAGCAGCCATTATTTTATAGAGAAGGTCACTTTCAAGGATGCCGAACGTTTGATCTTTTGAGCATTATTACCTGAAACGATCATCCCACGTCGCTCCTCTTCTTCTTCGCGCCCTAATCCAGCCGCAGGGCTTGCTCCGAGATCGCCATCGGTAATCGTAACGATCTCGCCCAGTTTTCCACCCATTTGTTCAGCAAGATGCTCTGCCTTTTCGCGAGCATCGGAAAGCGCTTTTGCCTCTGCCTGATCTTCAAGATCGCCTTTCTTTGAAATCCCGTACGCGCTGATCGAGACATTGCTCGCACCGGCAAGCGTTCCGGCATCAATCACTTTCGGAACGTCAGAAAGCGACCGTACTTTAATATCATAGGTCGTCATCAGCCGGTAGCCTGCAAGATGCGGCGCAGCACCGCCCCCGCCTGCGGAGTAATCGTAACTCGGGTTAAGCGCTGTGCCTTGCTGCTCTATGTCGGATACTGCAACGCCACTGGCAGTTATTGCTCTCACAAGGCTTCGCCCGTTTTCATCACTGCGTGAAAAGACGCCTTGTGCTGTTTGGTCTTGAGCGGATATCATCATTGTCACCAGCGCATAGTCGGGTCGCGATTCGACACTTGCACTGCCAATAACGGTAACCGTTCGCTGAGCGGATGCAACCAGAGGTACAGCCGCCACAGCGAGTGCAAAAATGATCGTTCTAATTTTCATAGTTATTTTGAGCTAAAAGTGAACACTGAACAACACGAGTTAGACCGTTTTGTTCGAGAACAATTTCCGTAGCAGAATCTCAAAATCCATTCCGAGCGAATGGTGTCTCGCATAATATATATTCATCTGCTCGATATCTTCGTTGCGCAAATAGCTGCCGACGGGTCCTGCCGCCACGTCGCAAAGACTGACCAGTCCCGATTTCGCAAGCAACTGATGCTCATTACCGGTTGTCCGAATACCGACAAGCGAACGTTTTCCGCGAAGCACCCGCACAAGTTCACCACGGAGCTTTTGTAAGCCCTCGCGTCGAAACACTACTGCCCCGATAAGAACGAAGGGGTAAGCGAATATACTTCCAATAATATCGACGAGCCGTTTGCCGATACGATGGCTCATTTTCTGGATATTATATTCGAGCGGCATCAAGGCGAGCGATTCTGCACTTTCTGGCGGCTTAATGAGTTCGATCTTCGAACGAGAAAGCAGTACGTCACTTGCCTGCGGAACAACGTTGAAACTCACTTCAAATGTCAGTTCTTCGGCTGATACAGATTGCATTGCTCTGAGCATATCGGAATAACTGAACGCTTCCGCAGGAAAAATAACCTGTGTTATCTTTTCGTCACGGATAATACGCGGCAGCATCCCAAGATCGCCTTTTACGGTAATACCAGAAAGCACATTCGCCCCTATTTTCGTAAGATCACGATCAATAAATCCGGCTAACCGGTAACGGCGCATAAAACCCGAAGAAAGAAGAAGTGCGGCAATGCGTTCCGCTTCCGCACCCGTTCCGGCAATAATTGTATTGCGAAGCACCGGCCGCGCTGTCCCTTCGCCGCCATACCTGATACGATCGATCAGTCGAAGCACAAACCTATAAAAGATCATTACAAGTCCGGCAAGCGCTGATGCAAGCAACACAAGCGTTCGGCTTGACGGGATCTCCTTAAAAAAATAGGTCATCGATGAGAGGATGATCAATATTGCCGGCATTGACATAAGGACAGGCCGTGCACGACGGCGTTCACCTTGCGAATATGCACCAATCATCGAGTTGACGAGCAGTACGACAATTGCGGGAACAACGATCGCCCACGGATAGTCAGCCTTTGGTAAACCAAAAAATGAAAGGAGTAAATATTTCGTAACAACGAACACTGAAATCATCGTCAGGAGAAAATCGCCTGAGGCAAGAATGATCGCGCCGCGGTACTTCTTCAACAACGCGATGAACGACCTGGCCATAATCCCAAGCCGTAGCAAAACCGTGAACAACGGGCTTGACCCGTAGTGTTTCCTCACGAAGATATGCATCGCTTCGTAAAAGACCTGCACTTCATTGATCACACTGCGCCGCGTCGATTCGCCTTTGAAATGAACTGTCGACGTGGAATGTACATAATACACTTTGAAACCGGCTTGCTTTATCCGATAACACAGATCAATATCTTCGCCGTACATAAAATAATCCTCATCGAAGCCGCTTGTCTTCTCGTATGCTGCACGTGAGATCATCATAAACGCACCGGCAAGCGCATCGATCTCGTATGTTTCATCCGTCGACAGATATGTGAGATTATACTGTGCAAATCTCGGTGAATTAGGAAAGAATGACGAGAGTCCGAAAAGCTTGGTGAAGCTCGCCCACGGCGTCGGAAACCCGCGTCGGCACGATATCTGAAATGACCCATCAGCATTGAGCAGTTTGCATCCAGAGACACCGGCATCGGGATGGACACGCATAAAATCCGTCATCGCACGAAGGGTATCCTCGCCAACGATCGTATCGGGATTAAGAATAAGCAAATAATCCCCCTGTGCCTGCTTCATCGCAATATTATTTGCTTTACCAAATCCGAGATTTTCTTCGAGTGCGATAAGCCTTACATCAGGGAATGACGCCCTGACCATCTCAGCACTACCATCACGCGACGCATTATCAACGACAAATATCTCGCCTGCCAGACCGCCGAAGGCAAGAGAGCGACGGACGCTTTCGAGCGCTCCGCGCAAAAACTCGCGGACATTATAATTAACGATGATGACGGAAATATCCACCGGTGATATTTCTGATAATTACAACTCTCCAGAGATCGCTTTGAGCTTTAGCTTCCAAACAAGCAGCATTGCCTCTCGGACGATCGACTTATTCATCTTGCTTGTCCCCGCACGGCGATCGACAAAAACGATCGGGATCTCTTTGATCTTGAATTTTTTTCTCCACGCGCGGAAATTCATTTCGATCTGAAATGAATACCCATTCGAATGAATACTATTAAGATCGATCGCTTCGAGTACTTCGCGGCGAAAGCATTTGAACCCACCGGTTGCATCGTAGACTTTAATTCCAGTTACCAGCCGAGCGTATTTATTTGCATAATACGAAAGTAATAAACGACGCAGCGGCCAATTCGCAACATTCGCGCCGGTGATATACCGCGAACCGAGCACAAGATCATAGGATTGTATCTCGCGAAGAAAATTGGGGATCTCTTCGGGATCGTGTGAAAAATCGGCATCCATTTCGAACAAATAATCGAATTGATGTTCGAGCCCGTATTTAAAACCCGCAACATAAGCCGTACCAAGCCCCATTTTACCTGATCGCGATACAAGGTGCAACCGTTCGGGGCCGATTGTACTGTCAGCCTGCAGCCGCCGTACAATATCGGCGGTGCCATCAGGTGAATTATCGTCAACGATCAACACGGAAAGCGCAACATCAGGCGTTCTTCGCTCCTGCTCGAGAACAGCGCGAATAATATTCTCGGCATTATCCGCTTCGTTATACGTCGGTATGATAATGAGGGCACGTTTCATCCCGCTGCTCCCTGAACAACGTCTATGATTTTGGATGAAATATACTCAGTATCCTCATCTGTCAGTTCCGCGTGCATCGGAAGCGACAAAATATGTGCCGATGCAAACTCGGCATTTGGAAAATCGCCATGCTTCCCTCCATAGGAGGAATATGCGGGCTGGAGATGAAGCGGGATCGGGTAATATATTGCCGTCGGGATACCTTTTTTCTTCAAACTCGAATGGACGTCATCCCGATTTGATCTCACGACAATAGAATACTGATGCCAAATATGTTCGGCGCGATGATCAATGACCGGTGTTTTGATGATTTCGGGATACGTGGCAAAACATTCCGAATATACGGCTGCTATTTCCCTGCGGCGAGCATTCCACTCATCGAGATATTTCAATTTGACGTCGAGGACCGCTGCCTGAACAGAATCAAGCCGTGAGTTCACGCCAAGCCGGTCGTGGTGATAGGTTACTGACGCACCATGATTACATACCGAGCGCGCAGTCTCTGCCAGTTTATCGTTATTTGATACGATCATTCCGCCATCTCCGTAAGCGCCGAGATTTTTTGATGGATAGAATGAAATACACGAAAGATCGCCGAACGTACAAACTTTTTTTCCATCCCATGAAGCTCCGATCGCTTGCGCGGCGTCTTCGATGACATATATATTGTGCGCATCGGCAATCTCCATTATGCGAGTAATATTCGCAGGCTGTCCGAACAAATGAACAGGAAGGATCGCTTTCGTACGCGGAGTGATTCGCTGTTCGATCTCCTCAACATTAATATTAAATGTATCCGGATCGATATCGACATAGACAGGCTTCGCCCCAAGCAATGCGATCGTCTCCGTCGTTGCAACGAAGGTGAATGGCGTAGTAATGACCTCATCGCCCGGCTTGATCCCGACCGTCATCAGCGCGATCTGAAGCGCATCAGTCCCTGATGCACAGCCGATAGCATGGCGGACGCCGAGAAAGGCTTCCATATTGCGTTCGAATTGTTTTACGGCAGGACCGTTAATAAATGCCCCGCTTGTCAGTATGCCTGAGATGGCGCTATCGATTTCCGACTGATAACGACGATACTGACCGACGACATCGACCATTTGAATTGTTCTGTTTTGCTGCTCTGCCATGACGCTCATTTTTATGCTTGCCCTTTCCCTTTCAACATCATATATGCTGTTCGCAGTAAGATCTTAATATCGAGTCTGAACGAGATCGACTCTATATACATCAGATCATGTTTAAGACGATTTCGTACATCATCCAAATTTTCATCATATTTATCAACCATCGCCTGATAAAGTCCCGTTATACCGGGGCGCACTTTCAAACGACGGCGATAATATGGGATGTCTAGGCTCAATTGCTTTACAAAAAACTCCCGCTCCGGTCTTGGCCCGACGAGAGACATATCGCCTCTGAGAACATTCCAAAACTGAGGCACTTCGTCAAGATGCGTTTTGCGGAGAAATTTTCCGAAGGGCGTCACGCGAGGGTCATTCTTTTGTGCCCACTGTGGTCCACCCTTTTCCGCATCCTCTGACATAGAACGAAACTTAAATATTTGAAAGATCGTCCCGTTCTTGCCAACACGCTCCTGTGAATAAATAACAGGCCCTCGTGATGTCAGTCTCACTGCCAACGCAACAATAAGCCAAAGCGGTAGACCGATCACCAGGACACAAGCGCTTACTACAATATCAAGAATTCGTTTCGCCGCTTCCTCCCAGGGGCGCATTAATTCCGGATTGATGTCGATCAGCGGAAAGCCATATATTTCGCGGGTTCGCGCTTGTCCGGAAATAATGTCATACAGATCGGGCATGATTTTCAGCCCTATATTTTGACCTGAAAGTCGACCGACAAGATCGAGCAATCGTTCATGTTCACCGGAATCGAGAGCGATCAGCACCTCTTTGACTTTCTCTCGTTCGATCACTTGTTCGATCTCGGCGTATGACCCCACCCGATGTAACCCCGAAGCCTTAACGGCATCTTCTGTTCCGTTCGTGTTGACATAACCGATCACCTGATACCCGAGCCGACGAGCTTTCGAAAGATTCTGTGCAAGTTGAGTAGCCTTTGCCGTTTCACCCACGATCAGTGCGCTGCGCATACCGATTCCGGCTTCAAGTAGTCGGCGCTGGGAATAGCGTACAAGCAAACGCACTGTAACCACAAGGATCGAAATACAGCAAAAGTAGATCAGCCCGAGTAATCGCGGATCGTTCTGTTTCGGGAAGCTGTCACTCATTTCCGACGGACGTGTCAATATCAGCACCATAAAAGCGAGCACGCCAAAACCGAGTGTTTTGAGGATCGTTACGATCTCATCGAAGATTGGCCGAACATACCACGAGCGGTATAATCCAAAAAACAGAAACGCTGCAAGCCAAAACAGATAAATATTCAACGATATCATGATCGGCGAACCTAAGCCGATTTCTAGACCGGGCCGAACGACGAACCACCCCGAATGCAGACGCAGCCAATAAAATAAGATCCACGCGGCGTTAATGGCAAGAAAATCGCCGATCAGGAGCGTGATCATTTCTTTGCGTCTGGTCATAATGCGCTGCCCAAACCGTGGCTTTTATGAACTGATCCGCGAGACGATGAACGCCATATTTCTTCATCGGAGCGTGTGATGTATTTAATTGTGCCAACAACATATGCTGCATTCATCACGAAAAGCCACGACAATTGACGCAATACCGGTATGCTCACACCCGCCATTTCTGCAGCAAAACCGATGAGTGCAAATCCTGAGATAACTGCCGCACAAATTAAAATCACTTTATATATCAAGAGAGATGTCACAGCAAAACCAAGCGTTGCCAGTCCGACGAGAGTGAGAGCAAAAAAAGGACTTGACCAGCGAAGTAATTTATGTGACCATAAAATAAATGCCGTCCTCCCTGCACGAGGAAGGATCAGCTTCGGGAAAAATGCAAAGGTATGGTATCCTCGCGACGCAAAGCGTGACTTCCGACGAAACTCTTCACGAAGCGTTCGCGCAAATCTCTCGGTTGCGATCGAACGCTGCTCAAAAGCGACTCGATGATTCTTATCGAGAACCGAGAGGACCATATACAGATCATCGTGAACTAATGTATCAGGAAGCGGCTGCCAAAGCGAGCGGCGCACGGTATAATTACATCCGGCGAGCCCCACAGTCGAATAAAACCGTGATTCGCTATCGCGAATTTGCTGCTCGAGTGTCAGGTATTCACGCTCGGAAGCAAAGAGTGACGATCGGTCAGCGCTACCGATCTCGTATGATCCTGCTACCGCACCGATAGTGTTGTCAATATAATGAGAGACCTGCGCTGCAAGCGCGTTCGGCGCCAATTCTATGTCCGCATCGATGAAAAAAAGTATTTCCCCGGTTGACAGAGAAATAATATCATTCAATACAGTGATCTTGCCTCGTTGCTCACTGTACAAATGCAACCTGAAAATTGGAGAAAGAGACTGATACGATTTCAGAATTTCATTCGTCCGATCTGTCGAACCATCGGAACCGATGATGATCTCTAAACGATCTCGGGGATAATCAAGCGCCAACACTGAATCGATGCATCGCTCGATCACTTTCTCCTCGTTGTGAACAGATAAAATGACTGAAACTGTAGGCCGGTAGGACTCGTCATTCGACAACGGCCTCGGAAACCACATTGCAAGTAACCTGATCACGAGCGGGTAGAACAGATAGCAATATCCGACTGCCGCAAGACAGAAAATAATCCCGATATTCAAGAATGCCATTACGATCTTTCCAAAACGCCTTCATAGACTTTCACGAACTCTTGTGCGATACGCTGCCAGGAATACTCATCCTCCGTTAATTTCCTTGCATTAGCACCGATCTGTGCTCGTAACGGGGCATCACGAAGTAATCGCAATACTGAAATTGCGAACGATTCGGCATCATCGCGAAGAAATAAATGCGTGCCGTCTGTCCCTTTATTCCCCTCAGCGCCAATGCGAGTCGAAACGACAGCCTTTCCTGCTGCAAAGAAATCCAGCAGTTTTAGCCGCATTCCACTGCCTACTCGGAGTGGGCATACCAGCACCTTTGCTTTCGCCAGAAACGGGCGAATGTCAGGTACCCGCCCGTAGAGCTTGATACGTCCTTGAGAATGATGCGCTATCGCCCCAAGCCGCTCGGTGCCCGAGCCAATAATGTCAAAGCCTATATTTGGCTCGTCCTCAACAATTTTAGGGAAGATTTCCTTCGCAAAAAACGTGACAGCATCTAAATTGGGCTCCCAATCCATCCCGCCAACCCACAGAACTCTATTCTCTTCCAATTCAACCGGTTGCGGATTGTAATAATCCGTATCAACCCCGGCAGATATGAGTTTATAGCGAGCCATGGGGGCATAGTTCTTCATTTGTGCCTCGTCTTCAGGGGTGATGGCAACGACGATATCGTGTCCTGCGATGATCTTCGTTTCTTCGGCAAGCATCCTCTTTGCGTGCATGTTCGCAACGATTTTTGCAAAGGGATTTCTCGTATTCTGGGCAAACCGACGGTAGATTAATGTTTCAAAATTATGTTGCCGTAAAACAATTGGCAGAGAATAATTTTCTTTTATCCACATCCCGTACTTGCCCATATGTGAAGCATCAATATGAACAAGATCGAATTTAGACTCGTCTAATAATCTCTTAATGAGCGAAAACATTTCGGGCATCATTCGTCGTTCGATCGGGTAAGCACCCGTGAAGATCGTTCGAATAAGCGTGCGTGATCGAGACGGTAATGGTTTTGAAACAAGCTCGATGCGGCAAAAGCGTTGAAGTTCTTCGATTCCTGCTCGAGTTATCTCAGGATCGGGATCCGGAAATGTGACGAACGTGATCTCATGCCCAAGCTTCGCGATCGCTTCGGTCGGCTTATAAATACCGATCGCCCCGCCATCAACCAGCGGAAATGGAAAACGAGGTGAAAGCTGAAGAATACGCAAATAGGTTGCTGCGTTACTTATTGGTTATTCATGTGCCCAAGAATACGGGTGAACGGGTACTCGCTTCGACGTCAATCCACCGATGATGCCCTTTATGAAGAAGCGAAAACAATTCCTTTTTTGCATGAACGATAAATACAAACCAGCAATGCTATAATACCCTACCATGTATGGGATGCGCCACGGATTACTCATCCGTGCAAAAATAAAGAAATTATGTACCATCATCGTAACGAATGGTGTGCATTGCTTTCTCGGAGGCACTTTTCCCTCCCTCTCTTTACCACCCCCAGTATCTGCCCCCAAATGATACAGAATAGACTGAGGTTGAAAAAAGACTTTATATCCTTGCTTATTGATTCGAAGGAAAAATGATGCGGCTTCTCCAAAGTCAGAAATCAAATTAGGATCATCCAGTGGTATCTTCTTAAGTAAGTCTCTTGAAATGAATAAACCACATTCTGCGCAAATATTGATGTACTGTTCTTTATACCCACCATTAATAACCAATACAGGATACATATTAAATTTAAAACCAGTTCGAAAATATTGTCTTGATTCATCTCGAAGGTTCTGTTGCCCAAGATCCCGAAACACTATTTTTGTTTGGACTAATGGCTTACCCTGCTCCAACGTCGGAATCACATCTCTTATCCATCCATTTTCAGGGATCATATCATCGTCAAGCGAAACAACATAGTCTCCCTTTGCAGCTTCAATCCCTACTCGCTTTGCTGAAGTGTCTCCTTTCCCATCTGCAGTGAGATAGACAATTTCAGGAAACTCATTTTTTACCATTTGCTCCGTTCCATCGGTTGACCGATCATTTATTACAATGACTTCTATATCTGCTGCTGCATTCGAAGCCTTGTCGTTTCGTAAAGCTAATAGCAGTTGCTTCAAAAGCTTTTCCCTGTTAAAGGTCGGAATAATAATTGAAATGTTCATCTAGGTTTATTCTTTTTGAATGATGTGTAAATTGGAATTTGACTACACTATATCTTCAAGTTGATATGCGGGCACGTGACGTTTCCGTGTATATGAAAATATTTTTTTTACATCTGCTTTTGTTAATGATTTAGTCATAAATGCCAAACTTATATAAATTAAAATAATGCATCCTGAGGTTGTCAGTTCATTCATCCGCAGAGTTAGTAATAATAAAAGAATTACAACAGAAATGGAAATACATAGCAACCATCTTGTCAATGAATAATAAAACTTGTTTACATCTACCGATGGAATGGTTTTCAGTACAAAACAAAACCCTATACACCCAATTGTTAACCCAACCATTCTTGATACTATTGATCCGACAGCGCCATAGATTCGGATTAGAAATAAATCAGAAATAAGTGTAACAGCCATCATTGTAAAGCGAAAAATAGTAGAACTCCATAAAGAGCCACTAGAAATACTGATTTCTGCCAACAGCGTAATGAATGAAAGTGGAATAAATGACCATCCAAGATAAATAAATAATTGACTCGCATCTGAGTACCCACGTCCCAGTATTGTACGTGCGAGAAAATCATGTGACGTTGTTAATAACAACGCAACGCCGCCGGAAAACAGAAAGAGGGCCCGAAACACTTCATTTACTAGCTCCTGAACGCTAAAAGTAGAAATTCGTGTTAGCCGTTTTGCAACTTCTGGGGCTACGATGTTAACAAGCACCATCGGGACGACGCTGAGCGCTGTTACTATTCTTAAACTTGCGCCAAATGATGAAACTTGCGATCGATCAGACCATTTGTCGAGAAGAATTGGATCAAGGTTATTGAAAATTGTTATAAATGCGGTTCCAAGAATAAGTGGGAAAGCATTTTTTAGAATTCGTCTCATCACGATCCAAGAAAATTTTAACCTAATAGACTCTTTAATCAACCACTTGCTGATAATAATCCAGACAAGAATAAACCCTGGTAGCGAACAGAGAGTATATACCAATGTAGCGGTAATCAGTGACAACGAAGTTCTGGAAAATAAGAACAAGCTCCCAGCAAATAAAATACTATCTAATAAAGCTATTGAAGAACTTAAAACAAATTTTCCTCTGGCAAGAATAAACGTATCCCCTACATTCCTAAATGCAAGTAGACGGGGCGAAATAATAATGGTGAATAGAAGGATACGCATAAGAAATGTTGCTTGAGGCCCATACCCCATCATAGGTGGAATAAAGAAAATAAATAAGCAAACAAGTACACTTGCTACACCACGCATTAGGAGGATTGTGCCAAGAACATCGCCGCGAGTATCATTTGCTCCAAGAACACTTTCTGCTTCTGTTTCAGAAAACATCTTCATAAACAATGAAGTGAGACCAAGGTCAACGAACAATGCTAAAAGTGCAATAAAACTGATTGATATGACAAATATTGAATACTCCTCACGACTGATGTTTCGAATAATTAGAATTTGTCCAACATATAGAAAAAAATAAAGAAGGATATTTATGATAAGACTAGCCGATGTTGTCCTTGCTAAAGAAGTACCATTCTTCAGATCTGAACCTAGGCTATGCCCACCTCTGGTGGCTAGCAATTTGCTTGTTCCGCTGTGTCTGTCCGGTTTCATGTAATCACTTCGGTCGTGAAGGTGCTGGATTAATTGTTCGTGTTTCAACTGATCTTGCCTGTTCATATTTCACAATTATAAATCCCCAAATAAGTCCGATGTATAGCATATCTGATCGCTCTGCAAATCCATTCTCAACAATAAATCGCACCATGCATAAAAGCAATATTATCACGCCACTTCTCAGCATCAATTTTTCTTGAAGTTTTAGTACCGAAGAATATGAAAGTCGGACCCCGAGAAAAATAATAGATAAGTATGAAAAAGAAAGAAACACAAACCCAATAATACCAAATTTCAACATCCAGCCGAGATAGGTATTATGGGTGTAACCAGAGAGGGATGTTACGCCAACAATCCACCCATACAATTTATACATGCCGCCAAACCCAAGCCCAGTAATCGGCGCATTGCCGATCTGATTAAGTACACTACGCCATTCTATGTACCTATTGACAAGTGATATATCCGTTCCCACCTGCGATGAAGATGTAAACTTTGATATAGTCCATTTTAATACAGTAGCGAAAAGCGGAGTCGTTGCATATAATAATATCCCTAAAAAAGTAAAGATACCAAGAAGAAGTAGCAGAGCAAACACAGATTTGTCGCGTTGCTTTCTGGGAAACCATGTTATTAATATAGGTATGAAAAAAACTAAACTAACCCAAATAGCGCGCTCAAAGGTCAAAATAAGTCCGAAACAAGTTAAAATTAATCCCGCGATGAGCCACTTCCGATTTGCATGAATTTCTCCAGAGGAAAAAAGAGACAGCATGATAACAAACATAGATATCATCCCAATTGCACCTACTCTTGATGTCCCAGTTTCAAATAAATATGTTGCTTCGGTTATTGTAGATCGAATTTTAATAAAAGAAAGGGCTATTGTTAAAAGCCATGCGACAAGTAGTGCCACAAATAGATTATGTTCAAAATTTTCAGATCGCTTGCTTGCTTCACGGTACAACAAGGGGACTGCAACGATGGACCAAAAAATCAAGAATTCCCTAAACCAAAAATTTGGATCTGTCCTTCCATCGATCATTTCGGGTATTGCAATTAATAATCCCCAGATTGCAACAAATGACAATGCTAATATCGCTGGGTGATAGGTTGTGATTTTTTTGGTAATCAATCCATGATAGAAAATGTATGCAATAGATCCCAAAAGGAGTATACCTCCTGCGATCTCAAATACGTTCGTGTGAGATTCTATAGTCCCATAACTTTTAAATTTAGCTAACGGTACAAATATCAATAGCCCATATAATATAAGGGCTGGATCTTTACAGACAATAAATAAAAAAAAGATTCCTATCAATCCACTGCAAATATAGATGTAAGGAATATCAAAAAAACAGGTTGCTCCAAGAGCGATAGAAATAACGAATATTACACTCTGGGCGCGAATCGGTAGAGATGGCATCATCGTGTTCCCGGGTCTCATCAAAGCCTCAGACGTAGTCATACTTTGTTCAAACTAAATTTGTCTAAAGTATTTATATGCCACTTTAGATAGCAGCTTATCACCGGCAGCAATGCCATCAACAAATAGATCTGATATCTTGGCAAGTCATAGGTCGCTATCGTGATGAGAATGTAATAACCTGCAAAAACTAAAAATAACATCCCCTCATATTTCGTTAATGAGTGCTTGAGAATGTTTAAGATTCCCGTCACGATCAGGATGATCGTTGGAATTACCATTAAAACATACAACGGCCGCCGGGCTGACACATCGGTGACATCAACTGTAAAGAGCAATGCCAGTTTCTTCAATGCTAATATCACTGTAGATCCCGGAGAGGCGGCAACAAATTGTTCTGCTTCCGCTTTGAATATGTCATTAACCGTTGGCTCAAAAAAACGGTCGTAAGGTACAGCGTCCATCTTACGAACGATGTCTGGAAATTGCTTCGGGTTGATCCAGATATATGTCGGTCGTTCCAAAAATGAGCCGCCTGCAACGTATGTGTTATTCCCACGCCAGATCTCATACCAGGGGTGGCTTAATACCGGCACAAAACGATCGAATAAAATATAATTTCGAATCGTCCACGGAGCGATCATTGCAACGCACACGGCAGCTGAGGAAAGAAATAATTTATTTTTTTGCCATACACGTTCTTTTGTTCTGCTTGAAAACCCAGCAACTGCAATCAGTATAAAACCCAGAATAAAGAATTCGCTGCGAAGCATCGTCAATACTCCGCATGAAATACCGAGCAATACCCCATCAGAAATATTTCTTCGCTGAATGAGCCGGATCCCATAAAAAAATACTAGTACGGCAAATAGATGGTAAAGTACCGATCCTGAAAATGTAACAACTGCATACGCCGCCGGAAAAAAGAAAGCAGCTATGATAGCGGCAATGCGTGCGCCAAGTTCGTCCGCTATAAGCAGTGAGGTCTTATAGATAAGCGGAACAAGTAAAGCGCCAATCCCCGCATAAAATAGCATTAAAGTTAGGGCTGCTGCAGGTGATTCACCAAAGAATATGTATGCAGAATAGATTATATACGGGTTCAGTGGAGGGATGAACGCGCCTTCATGGTCGATAGGCTTTGCCATTAAGGCTCGTCGCGTGCTATCGAGAGATTCGTAAGGCCAGTGCATTGCATAGCCGTGACCGGCCAAAAGGTTATGGGCAATTGCACCATGCTCATACATTTCAGGATGACGTGTATCTCCAAAAGCAAATGCGATCGCCACGCGAATGATAAGTGCAACTAAAAATATTCCCCAAATAAATTTTCTCTGTCGAATACCGACAAGCCATGTGGAACACCTCATTAAAAACGATCTCATTGATTAGGTTAGACGCCAAGCCGTTGACGGTCGCGGCGGAAGCGGACCCGCGCTTCGGAGACACGCGCCGCACCTATAACTGCAAGACATGTCAGCACAAAACTGCCAAGCAGCGCAACGAGCACAGTAATTGATCGTTTTGGTCGGGACTTTTTGAGTGGAGGTGTTGCTTTATCAAGCGTGAGATACAAGAGTGTTTGTTTTGATTCGTCCATCTTTGCCTGTTCGTACGACGGCATTAAAAATGCTTTCAGCTTCGACTGGATCTCTTCTTCACGCATCAAACGCAAATACTGCAGGGCAACATCCGGCATCACATCCGTTGGTACAAAATAACTTTTCGCGTCTTTATCCATTCCTGTTTTCAGATCGTCGAGTTTGCTTCGAAGTTCGCTTAATGAGGTCCGGATAGTATTTGCTTCCGGTGATTCGGAGCCATATAATTGCTCTGCATTTGCGAGCTGTACTTCGGAAAGATATCGCTGCTGCTCGAGGGTGCCGAGCACGGTTAATTGTGCCTGAGCCTGCGTCTTTAATTCATAGACGCCATACTTTCGCTGAAATATTCCGAGAGCGCTGTCAGTCTCATCGAGATCGGAGAGAATTTTATTAAATCTCTTCTCTATGTATGTCTTATTAAATTTCGCCTCCTCCATTGCAAGATTTGAATTCACTTCGTTCATTTTATCGACAATACGATTGGCGACTGCTGCGGCGCGATTCGGATCGGTATCTTCGAATGAAACGCCGACATTCCCTTCCTCGAGCACATCAACCGAAACGTGTTCGCTGAACTCCTTCGCCGCATCATCCATCGTTTTCACATCATAGACCTTTATCAAGTCGAATTCTTTGATTAAACTTTCCTGAACCGTCCTGCTCGCTGCAATGGCTATCGGGCTGTATGTTCCGTCGTTCTTTGATTTACCGGCAAGCGGTGTGAGTCCGAGATCTTTGATCGTACTGGTGATACCCGAAGTAAGATTATCAAGTAAACCACCCGGCTTACGAGCCGGAAAAACGTTCGCTTGGGCTTTGTACCACGTCTTTGCAAAAAAGAAAATATAGATCGTTGTAATTAAGGTTACGGCAACGGTGGTCGCGATGATAAGCGTTTTATGACGAAACAGCAACGCCATCGATTCGACCCATGCTTTACGAGCAGGCTCCATTTCTTGTATCGCTTTTTCTGATTGATCAGCCATCGTTCTCTCCAAAAAAATTTCTCAGATTAAAATAGAGCTTTCGCACCAATTGATACCTGTCCGTACGGCTTTTCGATGGGATTCGGCGGCGTCCCGGCCGGGTAATCTACGCTTCGGTTCAACGCCGAAACTGACAAAGAGAGTCCGCGCCAAAGCTCATACCGTACTGTCCCTTGCAGTGTCAGCATATTGACGCGTCTGCCATTTAAGATTGTATATCTGCGATTTCCATCTGCATCGTTTGTAACAGATAGTTCGAAGTCGCCGCCTGCATTATAAATCAGCTTCCCGGTGCTATCATAAATATTTTCACCGTGTTCGACAAGAAATCCCGTCGCTTCCAGTGTCAATTTTGAGGAAGGAGCCCAACGAACCATCCCCCAGAAGCTCATAGAATTTGGTCCGATCGCCGTGCCGATAATCTCACCGCCGGTCGACGAAGAATTCTGGGGATTGGCGCTTGTATAGGTGTATGGTTCGACCCGTGTATGCTCGAACGTCAGATCGAGATCTGGAATGCCGAACGCACCTGACCACATACCGCCGATCTGCCACGCCCACTTATTGCTCCAGTAGCCTGTACCGATCTTGCTGAAGATAACATCATCGACGAGCCCTTCCCCTCGAAGTTCGATCCCATCGGCAATGCGCCAACGGGCGTGAGTTGCAAGATGAGATTTATCACGGTCGAGCAGAGAATTATTTACTGATTTCAAAAATGAGAACGGATTCAAATATGCAAGATCGAAGCGGCGAGAAAAAATAACCATATCGGTAAATCCCCATTCGAGATTTCTACCAATCGAAAATGTAAGATCGTGCAACGTAAGATATTTCGAATCAACAAAGCTTCCGATCCACCATGCCGGATTAGGTGTCGAATCCGGGTGTAGGCTGTACCTCGGGTCACCTAGGAGCGAGGCGAACACAGCATGGTAACGAACAACGCCAACATGCGCGCCAAGACTCAGGAAATCCGGGGTCTGTACCGTCGGCGAAACGATAACGTTATCACCCTCGAAACTCCCGCCATATGCGATAGCTTCCCGAGCAAGTTTTGCCGTGAACCAATCATTATTATATGTCAATTCGGCAGTCGTAAAATCATAATACTGCCGTCCCCCAAAAAGATTATATGTTTTGTTGCGGGAAATAACGGGGTCTTCTAGAACTATCGTAGTATCTCCGAAGCTCGTGCCATTAGTTGCCTGTAAAAAAAATCCGACGTGCCCGGAGAGTGTTCCGGTAAATCTGCCCCCGATCTGGGCAAGTTCTGCGTGGCCGGATGACGGCTTATTTTTATCACGGAAATCAAGGCTTGCAATGCCGTGAACCTGAAAATCGGAGATTGTTGAATCGTCACGCCATCGGTAGAGATATTTATCTTCATCGGTTGGTATCCCGCTGAAGAACAGGGGTAAAGCGCTATCGGCAGGAAACATTGTCACTGCTTCATACGGCTCGCGCTCATATGTTCGCAAGAACTTTGTTCTAAGGTCACGTTCAGCAGTAGAAAGTTTTAACACGTCCGGCTGCTTCAGAAACTGCACAACATCATATTCCGTAATAGGCAGTTCGGCTTCACTAAATCCATTGATAAGCCCCTTGACGCTTAAATGTCGAAGATATGTATATACTTCCTCTCCAATGGGGACTTGTGCGATTCCACGATGGGCGGATGATGTTAATTGTTGCCCACGAACAAGCACCGAAGCGCTGATCAGCAACATAATACATATACCTGTGCGTCGAAGAAGTGTCAAGGACGTTTTAGGACTACAATTAATGTAACAACTGTGGCAATCGTACCAACAACAGCACCAACAATTCCAACGATCGTTGCAGTTTTTTGCAGATCATATCCCGAAGGATAGAGGCGTTCTTGCGGAACATAGACTTCGTCTCCCGGTTCGATGACTGTCCCGTTCGGCTTTACCCACTGACGGGTTCTCGCTTTGATGACACGGGTACCTTCTTTCACTCCACCTTCGGCATACCCTCCGGCCATTGCAATATAATCAGTGGCGGATGCCCCAGGCTGAAATGGAATATATCCGGTATTACCGACATAACCCCAAACATAGACAGAGTTCGGCGTGACCGGAATAGAGATCACGTCGCCGTCGCGCAATACAATATCGGCGTTGGCATCGCCTTTTTCAAAGAGACGCTCCATATCGACAGCAACATACGGATTGCGAACCTGCGTCAGAAAATGAAAATTGGCGGTATCTTCTACCGTGAGATTTGCAATTCTACCGACCAGTTTTGCTTCATCATCGGCGGTAATATCTTTATTGTCAATATCGATCTTTTTTCGGATGACTGTCCCGCCGGCAAGGAAAGCGTTCGGTGTAAATCCGCCCGCAAGCTTGATGACATCGGAAAGTTTTGTGCCAATTCTATTGATCGGATATACACCCGGAAAGTTAACTTCGCCTTTAATAATTACGCGAGAGAGTTCTCGTTCATCAGCTGTACCCCGAACAAAAATTCGGTCGCCCGCTTCCAGTGGTACATCAGGTGCAGCGCCGAGACGGATTGCGTTACAATCTTTTATTTCGGTCACAGAGCTGGTGCCGGAAGAGTTCATTCGAACAAGCTCAACCTTGCTGAGATCAGCTCCTTCTGTCGGGCCATAACATCCGCGAATAAGCGCCCATAATGAATCGCCTTGTACAAATTCATAATCGCCCGGTGAATTTACAGCGCCATACACCCCAACTTGTCCTTCAAGCGTTTTCTTGTACGGAACATATACTACATCACCTTCACGAAGCATTGGGGAAAACCGCGGATCATGTGTCGCATTGAACCTCAAAAGATCGACGCGCTCAGTTGTTCCGTCACCATGAGTCACAATAATCTTTCGCATGCTGGCTGTTTTGTCCTGTGCGTCGCCGATATAGGGGCGCAACCGGTCGGCTTCGCGCTTACGTTTTTCTTGCTCAAGCTCGAAGGCCTGATCGTTGAGTAACGATGCTCGAGAAACAGGTTTATTTGCAGCTTCGACGGCAAGCGCTGCTCGTGTAGCGCCGGAATAGACATAGACACCCGGCGATTCGACTTGCCCTAATACATTCACCATTATTCTGCGAGGCTGAGAGAGCGTTAATGAGAATAGCCCGCTTTCCGAAGGAGCTGGATGCTTAAATTCTTTCTCAACTCTTATCATTACCTCGCGTTGTATCTCTGCCAATGTCTTGCCTTTTGTTGAAAATGCTCCGTATCGAGGAACGGCAAGCACTTCATCTGCAGAGATCATTAATTGTTGTGCTTCATTGCTTGTCCAAGAACGATATTGCAAAATATCTCCGGGCCCGAGACGATATTCATTTGCATTGACCGCAGCGTCAAAAATGATGGCATCTGGGGAAATGGTCGGAGTGTTTTTATCCGGAAGTGCCGATGAAAGTGTAGGAACGGTCGGGGTACCTATCGTTGCCGGTGAAGTAAGCTGCGCCCGAGCAGCACCAGTAACGAGAATTGACACAAATAAAAAGAGAGAATATTTTTTTATCATACTCATACGATCTGTTTTTTCAATACTCCCAAAATCCGTTCACTTGCTTTACCATCCCATAGTTCAGGAACCTGGGCGCTTTTCCACAGGCCCGTAACCGCTCTTCGGGTAAGCTCAATGATTTTCATAGAATCGAGCCCGACAAGTTCATTCGTGCCGATATTAATCGTGACCGGCCGCTCGGTGTTTTCACGAAGTGTCACACACGGAACACCAAGCGCAGTCGTCTCTTCCTGAATACCTCCGGAGTCTGTTAAGACAATCGAAGCCGCATCCTCTAATGAAAGAAAATCGAGATACCCGACCGGTTCGATCAATTGTAATGCACGATTTTTTCTTGCACGGTCAGCAAGATCGAATTCTTCCAATCGTTTTTTTGTCCTCGGATGCACCGGAAAAATGATGTTTTTTATTACGCTTGCCATTTCCTCGAAAAGACTGACAAGCCGCGTCAGGTTTTCTTTGCTGTCCACATTGCTCGGCCGATGGAGCGTTACCAGAGCAAATTGTTTCGATGAAATTCCAAATCGTTTTGATAAACCTTCAAATTTTTTCTGCGCTGCGCTCCGATATTTCACAAGAGAATCGATCATCGTGTTGCCCACGTAAAACACTCTATCTTCAGCGATGCCCTCATTCTTCAAATTCTTCGCACCGCTCGGCTCGGTCACAAAACACAGATCTGAAAATTCGTCAGCGACGATACGATTGATCTCTTCGGGCATTGAACGATCGAACGATCGCAGTCCCGATTCAATATGTCCAAGTTGTATCCCGGCTTTTGCCGTTACAATTGCAGAGGCAAGCGTTGAGTTCACATCACCGGCAACAAGCACGAGATCGGGCTTTTCGTCGACAAGCAGCGCCTCCATGTGTACCATTACTTTTGCCGTCTGGTCGGCGTGCGATCCGCTGCCAACTCCGAGAAACACATCCGGCTTTGGCATATCGAGGTCTGCAAAGAACACATCAGACATATTGGCATCATAATGCTGTCCGGTATGTACCAGCATCGCATCAAAGCGGTCGCTTCCATGCTTGCGGATCTCGGCAAGCACTGGGGCTACTTTCATAAAGTTTGGCCGCGCTCCGACGACAAGGATGATCTTTTTCTTTGTCAAATCGCTGTCATCCTATTTTGTCATTCCCGAACCAAGCAGCACGATCTTTTCGCGAAGCATTGGGTCCGTAATATTCTTTGTCGCATTACGTGTATCGATCACAAGAGGAGCAGCGCGAACAATCTCTTCATAATCATATTGTGTATGATCGGTCGTGATGAGCACGATATCGTATGTTGCAAGAGTATTCTTGTCGAACGACGATGATGTATAGTCCGTATCCGTAACACGGATACGATCAACGAACGGATCGTTATATGAGATATTTTTCAGTCCGTCCAAGAGCAAGAGCTCGATGACTTTGAGCGCCGGCGAGTGCCGCGTATCATCAACATCTTTTTTGAACGCCACGCCGAGCACGAGTACATGTACATCTTCGATGCTCTTCGGCAGATGTGCAACTTCATGGATCACCATATCCCGCACATAGAATGGCATCGACTCGTTTGTCTCAGCGGCTAATGTGATAAAGTTCGTTTCAAAATCATAAGCACGCGCCTGCCATGACAAATAATACGGGTCGATCAGAATGCAGTGCCCGCCAATCCCGGGTCCCGGAAAAAACGGCATAAAGCCGAACGGTTTTGTCGCCGCGGCTTCGACCACTTCCCACATATTTATACCGCCCATGCGGTCACAGAGCTTTGCAAGCTCATTAACGAGTGCGATATTGACCGAGCGAAAAATATTCTCGAGCAACTTCTCCATCTCCGCCACTTTCGGGCTTGAGACGGGGATCACATTCGAAATGATCTGTTCGTTCGCAAGCACGGCAAGCTTTGTGCAATCAACTGTCACGCCACCACAAACGATCGGAGTATTCGCGGTATGAAATTTTTTATTACCCGGATCAATCCGTTCCGGACTGAAGGCAAGAAAAAAATCCTGTCCGGTTTTTTTTCCTGTCTTTTCGAGAATCGGCTGAACAACACCTTCGGTCGTATTCGGGTATGTCGTCGATTTTAAGATCACGAGCTGACCGCCTCGAAGATGCTTTGCGATTGATTCTGCCGCACTCTCGATAAAAGAAATATCCGGCTCTTTGTTATCGGTGAACGGAGTCGGAACACAAATGTAAATAACATCGAGATCCCCGGCTCCGTCATAATTGCTCTGAACAGAGAACATTTTTTCGCGAACAACTTTTTCGACAACAGAATCCTGAATATCCTGAATGTAGTTCTTGCCTGTTGAAAGCAGCTCTATCTTTCGAGCATCAAGATCGATCCCGGTTGTACGAAATCCACGTAAAGCAAACTCCACCCCGAGGGGTAAGCCGACATAGCCAAGGCCAACCACCCCGATGCGGGCGCTTTTCGATCTTAGCTTCTCTTCTAAGGTTTTGGCGTGATTGTTCACGAAGTCGGATACAAAAGGCTATAGAACAGCAAGGGCGGTCAAAAACTCCCCCAAAGCCCAAATTGGGGCTATTTCTAACGCACTGGGACTCAAATGGTTGCTCTACAACAGGCAGGGCATTCTGAATTGACCAATTGGAATAGGGCTTTTACAGGGTGTAACAAGGCAACAAACCATCGTAAAGACGTGTTAAATCGCGAAATATGTTATCTCAGACCTTCATCAGTTCGCTTGAAAAAGCTTTTTCAAAGGCGCGTGTCGCTGTCGTAGGCGATCTCATGCTCGACCGTTATCTCTTTGGGGCAGTATCTCGTATATCGCCGGAAGCACCCGTCCCGATCCTTGATATTTACCGGGACGAATCGAGGCTCGGCGGTGCGGCGAACGTAGCCCATAATATCCATACACTTTCCGCGGTGCCGATTCTTATCGGAGTCGTCGGAGACGATTCAAAAGGCGAGCGGGTCTGTAATTTATTAAAAAGCTCCGGTTTATCTGCTGACGGAATTATCTCAGATTCAAGCCGTCCGACAACGATTAAAACACGTGTTGTTGCCGGTTCGCAGCAAATGCTTCGCGTCGATCATGAAAAGAAACATCCGGTGCCCGATTCAGTCGAGCAAAAACTATTCACAACATTCGCCGATCAAGTTGACAGCCTCGACGGCGTTATCCTCGAAGACTATAATAAAGGTGTTCTTTCGGCAAAGCTTATTGGGCGCATAATTGACCTTGCGCTTGTTCGCAATGTTCCTATATTCGTCGATCCGAAGCATGATAATTTTTTTGAGTACAAGAGGGTCACGGTCTTTAAACCAAATCGTGTAGAGATCGAAAATGCGCTTGGAATGAAACTTTCAGAAGACGATCATGTGCGCCAAGCCGGATTCAAACTGCTGGAAATGCTTCAGGCAAAAAATGTTCTGCTGACACTCAGTGAAAAAGGAATGCTACTGTTCGAACAAGGTGAAAAAGAACCATTCGCGATTCCCACAAGCGCGCGACAAGTTTCGGATGTATCCGGCGCCGGCGATACGGTCATTGCAACGCTCGCTGTTGCAAAAGCATGTGGTGCAACTGTGCGCGAAGCAGCAATAATTGCCAACCGTGCAGCTGGGCTTGTCATCGAAGAATTAGGGATCGTGCCAATTTATAAAAAGCAGCTTATCGCTGCACTCTACGAGGACATCGAACAGGTTCAGTAATTGCTACTCGATCTCCAGCGAAATATCCATCCCCGTCACTGAATGAGTCAGCGCTCCGACGGAAATATAATCGACTCCTGTTTCAGCGATGGCGCGTACGGTTTGTAAATTGACTCCCCCCGAAGCTTCTGTTTCAAATAGCCCTGCGTTAATTCTTACCGCTTCGCGAAGCATCTCGATCGGAAAATTATCGAACATCACGCGATCGATCACGCCTGAGCCATTCTTAACTACTATAGCAAACTGTTCAAGCGACGTAACTTCGAATTCGACAGGAATATCCTGATGTACATTTATATAAGCACGAAGTTTTTCGATAACCCGTTCGATGTCGCCGCCATTAGCTGCAATATGATTATCTTTCACCAAGATCATATCGCCGAGCGAATAACGATTATTTTTCCCGCCACCACATCTGACGGCATATCGATCAAATAGGCGCAGCAGCGGCACCGTCTTACGGGTGTCGAGAATCGTTGCGTTCGTCCCTTTTACTAATTCGACAAATTGTGCAGTCATTGTTGCGATCCCGCTCATTCGCTGCAACAGATTCAGCGAGACACGCTCTGCAGTTAGTATCACGTCGAGGGGGGCGGTTACCTCGGCAAGTTTATCGCCTCTCGATATTCTCGTTCCGTCTTTTATTAAAATCGAATATGATACACTACCCGAGCGGTTGCACTGCTCAGCGAAAATTTTAAATGTCTCGCAAGCGTATTCAACACCTGAAAGAATACCGTCGGCTTTTGCAAGAAAATATGCCAAGCCTACCGGATTTCCCTCGACCGTCGCCTCAGTCGTCGGATCGCCTGCACCGGTGTCTTCGGCAAGTGCGGCAACAATGATCTGTCGTTCTTCGGTGGTCATTTATTCAAAGAAATCTTTGTGGACTTTTTTTAGTGCTTCTACTGCGCGATCTTCATCGAGAAGCACGACAAGACTGCTTTCAACGGGAAAAACGGCTCGAACGGGAAAACGGCGGATCGACCGAAATAACCGTTCGCGGATCGACGTGAGGTCCTGCGTTGCATCACGCGTACGAACAAGCATCGACAATGCAGCGAGCGGCTTTTCTTCCTGCAATTCGTAGCCGGCATCTTTAAGCGCACGAAAAAGCGTCCGGCGCTCGTCGCGCCGAAATGAAAGCGTTATTTCGGTATCGCTTGCCCAATAATAAAATGCACGGTTAAGTGCAAATGCCGGAATACCTTGTGTTTTGTTATATGCAAGCTGCGCTTCACGCGAACGTTTTTTCTTTCGCGATTCCCCGTTCACTTCTGATTGCTGTACGTACACCGTTGTAATATTCTCTTCAAGCGCGAGTGCGATCGGTTTCGGACTTCTAACGACCGCGCCGCTTGATGCTGCGATCACCGTCCCGCGAGGTGATTTCAGTTCAGGGGATGTAACACGAACAATTGTTTTATGTCGGGCATCGTCTGCGAGCAGCGGGCGGGCAACATTCTGAAACAGCGCCCGCACGCCTCGACGGCCTAATTCATCGGCCTCGTCGAATGAGAGATGCCTGATCGCACGGGCGTGGGGGATATATTCCGGATCGGCGGTATAAATTCCGCTCACCGTTTTCCAGATGACAACTTCTTTTGCTTCTAGCGCGCGGCCAAGAAGCGTCGCCGTCAGATCGGAGCTTTCGCTTCCCATCGTCGTCGTATCTCCATCGGTCGTACCCCCGACGAACCCTTGAGTGAGCACGATTTTTCCTTCGCTTAAAACGGGAATCACGCGCTCAACCATCCGAGATCTGATCGCTTCGAGGTTCGGAGCAGCAGCGGAATAATTCGTATCGGTAATAATGATCTCGCGTGCATCGATCACCGTTGTCGGAATATTGGCATCGGAAAGCAGTGCGCCGATAAGCGCCGTTGCAAAATATTCGCCTTTCGAGAGAAAGGCGTCGAGCGTTCGGTTCGAAAGCTCACGCGTGATCGTAACTCCTTCGACGAGTTTTGCGATCTCGTCAGCTAATTGATGAAATTTAATGACTGCGCTATTGTATGCGCGTTCACTGAGTTCGAGCGATTCGGCAAGCTGTTCGTGCCGTTCGATAAGACGTTCGAGAGTTTCTCCGGCGATGATCGCTTTGCCGGCTTCAGCGTCTTCGGCGATCGAACGCAGGCGGCGGGTGGAATGCCCGATGGCAGACACGACGACAACTAACCCTCCTTGCGAACGGCGGCGCGATTGTTCTTCGTATGTACGGCGAACGATCTCTGCCATGCGCTCGAGCCCGCGCACGGAACGAGTTGTTGCTCCGCCGAATTTATAAACGATCATTTGAACGCAGAAATAAGAGATTGCAAAGCGGTTTAGTTCGTTATTCTTTCTCGGCTTTTTTGTTTAACCATACGTAATGTGGAACATCCAAACATTTGACGAGATTGCGTCAACTCAAACGCTCGCTCGTCAGCAGGTGGACGCAGGAAAAGCGCGTGATGGCGATGTATTTGTCGCACTCCACCAACATGAAGGCCGTGGACAGTATCATTGGCGATTATGGTACGACGAGCCTGGGGCGAATCTTCTCCTATCGACCGTACTCACGAATGTGCCGCCGTCCATTGTCGATCTTATGCAGTTTGTCGCTGGCCTTAGCGTGCTTTCAACGATCCGTTCGCTAATCGCCGACAAATTGCCTTTATTCGATACCGCAAGAGTTAAATTGAAATGGCCCAATGATATTTTAATTGACGGAAAAAAGATCTCCGGTATTTTAAGTGAAGCCATTTGGAATGGCTTGACTCTAAAGTGCATCATTATTGGAATAGGGATTAATGTCAACCAAGAAAAGTTTGCTGAACCTGTCGCATTACATGCGTCGTCCTTAAAAATATTTCTTACGGATCCGTTGCCGCTCGAGCTTGTCCGTGACCGGCTACTCAATACCCTTCGAGACACGCTTCCCCGATATAGTGACCGCCAGAAATTGCTTACAGACCTTCGAAGCGAGCTTCTTTGGATGAATTTGTTGCCGGGAGTCACTGCGACATCGCCGGATGGGACAGTTATACCCCACGCAAAGATCACCGGGATCAGCGAGACCGGTGCATTGCATATTTCAACACCTGGCGGTGTTGAACATATCTTACAAATTGCGACACTGACATTCGACGAATGATACTTGCGGTAAATATCGGCAACACAAACGTAGCTTTCGGACTATTTGACGATAACGGACTTACGCACTCGTTCAGCTATCCGACTCGCACACTGAAAGAGCAGCGATCACTCCCGAGTGAATTACTTGAGCTTACACATATAGACAAGATCGGTATTGCTTCTGTCGTTCCGGAAGTAACAGACGTTCTTCGCGCAACTGTACAGCGCCAATTTCCGGCTGCAATGACCTCTGTTCTGAAGAACTCCGACGTCCCGATCATTAATCGCTATCATCAACCCGAGCAGGCAGGTACGGACAGACTGCTCGGATCGCTCGCCGCTTACCGAATATATGCAACAGATAAACGGCCTCTCATTATCATCGACCTCGGCACGGCGACAACATTTGATTGTGTTACCTCAAACGGAGAATATCTCGGCGGAAGCATTGCACTTGGTATCGGCTCAAGCGCAAAAGCGCTTGCTTCTCTTACGGCACAACTGCCAGAGATAAAACTCTCGTTTCCCAAGCACGCTCTTGGGCGTACAACGCTCGAAGCCATTCAATCAGGTATCATCTTTGGCGCAATAGACTCTGCTGAGGGGATGATAAAACGGCTTACCGGCGAAGTGTTTCCGAACAAAGAGCCGATCATTATTGCGACCGGAGGATCTTCTGAATTATTAAAGAACAGAACTTCAATAATTCATTTTTTCGACCCTTATCTGGTCTTCAAGGGAATTGTTATGACAATGTCATCACTGTAGAAAACGAAAATATTTTTCAATGAAAACATTCGATCCTTCGCAGATCCCGTTTCAGGAAACGCATCGTTTACTGCTTGGCGGCGTCGCTCCGCGTCCGATCGCTTTCGTTTCTTCACTCGACGCAGATGGCAATGTGAATCTTGCACCGTTCAGTTTTTTTAATGCGTTCGGGGTCAACCCCCCGGTGATCTGCTTCAGCCCGGCCTTCAGCGGCAGAACGGGCGCGCCAAAGGATACGCTACTCAACATTCTTGAAACGAAAGAGTGTACGGTGTCCATCATCAGCTATAATATGGTGCATCAGACAAGCTTGGCATCGGCGCCATTTGCCAAAGGAGTTGATGAGTTTTCAAAGGCTGGGTTCACGAAGTTACCCTCCCAAAAAGTAAAGGCTCCCGGCGTTTCAGAAAGTCCGTTCGTTATGGAAGCAAAATTGCTCCATCATATCGATTTCGGAAAAAAACCGGGCAGTGCGAATATGCTTATCTGCGAGATCGTCCTCTTGCATATCCGAGAAGACATATTAAATGACAAAGAGCAGATCGACCCTCGTCTAATTGACCAGGTTGCCCGCCTCGGCGGTCCATGGTACACCCGTGCCGCTCACGGCCTCTTTACGCTGCCTCAACCAACGTCAGTGAAGCACGGCTTCGATGAGCTACCACCGGCAATCAGAAACAGCCTATATCTCAGCGGAAGCGATCTGGCGAAGCTATTAGATGTCGAGGAGCTCCCAGACTTCGAAGTGGCTAATAAGTACCTCTCAGACAAAGACAAGCATCTTAGAGCAAAAGAACTCATTGAGAACGGTGATATAGACGAAGCGTGGAAGGTGCTGCTTCGATAAGCTGATCTAAGACATTAAAGGGTTTCTTTGGTCGCCTTGCTCCCTCAGAATGACACTACAGATAACAATCTGCAAGATACAAATGAAAAACCCTGCCGCATTGGCAGGGTTTTTCGTGAACTCTCTCTGACGGTGAAAATTGTGTTTGCTTTCCCGGCTGAGCTCTCGGGGCACTCTCAACAAGTTTGCCCCGAGATCCCATGCCGTGGAACGTCGTTCAATTAGTCTCTCAAGATCGACACCTGAACGGTGTTGTTATCGTTCGGATTCGTCGACTCTACCTGAATGGTGCCTGCGGCAGCATTCTGTGTAGCAATGTAGATCGAACCGAACTGGTTGCCATTGCGTGCATAATACGAAACGGTCAGAGCATCGGTACCGTCGAACCCATTAGCACCGAAATTGAACGTGACCGAAGCGCCGCCATTCGGACCCGGGGTAGCCGGATTCAACTGCAACCTCTGCACGAGGAACACCGGAATTCTTCCCGGGACCTGAGCAAGTGTCTGCACGATCGGAGCGCCTGTCGAATTCGTCGCTTGAAGCGTCGTCTGCTGAACCGGCGTGCTGCCGATCGTCACAGTCTGCGTTTGTGTATTGACGATATTCGAAATATTCGTATTCGTATTGTTGCCAACGATGTTCGAACCGTTGATCAAGCTAATATTATTAGCATTGAAGGTCGAAATACCGCCGGTGAAATTCGAATTACCATTCTGATTCAATGTGCCGTTAAGATTATTATTGGTCGCATTGAGGTTGTTCGTCGCACCAACGAGGGTGTTTGTCGCACCGGCTGCACCAATCGTGTTCGTCGTGCTTGTTGTGCCGAGCGTGACGTTACCCGTCGAACCGAGCGTACCGTTGACCTGCGTGTTCAAGAACTGCGCAGTGCCGGACGTTTGGATGATGTTGCCAGAATGCGTCGTTACGCCGGTGATTCCGACATTGCCATTGAAGTTTGTTGCGAGGAACGTGTTCGCTGCGCTTGTGCCAAGGCTACCTTGAGCAAGTGCCGTTGCAAGATTGATCGCTGCGCCGACCGGGCCGCCGCACCAGTAGGTGAGGGTGTTGGTCTGAACAGTGTTGACGCAGAACGTCGCTGCAGGAGCAAAGTTCAACGAACCGTTGATCCACACATTGTTAGCAGTCAAGTTATTCAAGCTTGACCAACCGGTGACTTGCAGATCGCCGTTATCGATAATTTCGAAATCTGTCGGCGTATTGAATCCCGGTGGCACACCTGAAGGTCCTGCCGGAGCATTCGTGTTCGCAGCGCCGTCAGCAATGATCTTATTGCCGTTCGATGCCGGAAGAGTACCGAAGTTCGATGTACCGTTGAAACGGTTTGCGCTGCCTGACGCGCCATACGTATTGGTCGTGCTTGCGGTGCCGAGGGACAGGTTGCCGGTATTACCGAGCGTTCCGTTGATCTGCGTATTACCGTTGATCGTCGTCGGGCCGTTGATCGTGTTTGACGTTGTCGCTGTGATCGTATTGGTCGAACCTGTGATTGTGTTGAGGCTCGTACCTACATTACCAACAGTGTTGACCGAGGCCGCACCGCTGCCAAGAGTATTGACATCTCCGGCGCCTGTGCCGACAGTCGAATTACCGCTCGAGGTGAATGTGCCGACTACTGCTGTGTTGCCGTTGATATTCGTCACACCATTGATGGTGTTCGTACCTGTCGCGGTGATGGTGTTATTAGCACCCTGTGTCAAGTTTGTGCTTGTACCGGCAGCACCGATCGTATTGTTCGAACTTGCGCCCGAACCGATGGTATTGACATCCGAAGGATTCGTGCCGACATTTGAATTGCCAGTCGAACCGAAGGTGCCATTTACCTGCTCGTTACCGTTGACGGTCGTGTTACCATTTACAATGGTCGTGCCATTAATGGTGTTCGACGTCGTTGCTGTCATTGTATTGGTCGCACCGGTAATGAGGTTCGTGCTCGTACCTGCAGCGCCGATCGTATTGTTCGATCCTGCGCCTGCGCCCAATGTATTGACGTCGCCTGCATTCGTGCCGACAGTCGAATTACCCGTCGAGGACAACGTTCCGTTGACCTGCGTATTGAGCAAGGTGTTTGTTCCGCCTTGGCTTGTCTGCGTGATCGTACCATTTGCAGTCGTGACGCCATTGACATTCAATGTAGCGTTCGTTGCGCCTGTTCCGATCTGAGTGTTACCTCTGAGGTAACTGAAGCCATTGACCTGCAGATCGCCATTATCAATCACTTCAAAATTCGTTACTGCGGGGACGCCTGGGCCGCCAGCGACATTCTCCGGAGTACCATTGACCAGAATATTGCCATTCAATGTATAATTGCCGGTCTGATTCATATTACCAATGATGTTCACCGGTCCGGTCAGGTTTGTTGTGCCGAGCACATTGATTCCGCCGTTGAAGTTCTGGACTACCAACCATGTGTTGGAGTTGCTCATATTAAGTCCGATGTTATGCGGGATCGCAATGTTGCCACCCTGCGAGTTGCCGGAGAAGAAATATGACAACGAAGGATTGATGCCGATATTGAGATCGCCGAGCTGATCCTGCCATAAGCCCTGAGCAGGAACGTTCTGATCGAGTGTTCTGCCAGTGACAGCACCTGTTCCGATCATACCGGGTGTGATACCGTTGTTTGCGATCTGGAGCGTTACAGTCGGACCAACACCGCCACCGGTAAGGCCGGGGCCAGCGACGACAGTCTGAACTGCACCGTTTGAATCGTTATCCATGATCGTGATCGTATTGGTCAGACCGTTCGTCAAGACCTGGACTCCGCCACTACCGACGATGGTAATATTACCAGTTGAGTCACCAGGCAAGCGATTGATCGTTGTAAGTGCCTGAGTGCTCTGCGGCAATACAGATGCCGGGAATTTACCATTGGATCCCAACGGGAATAACATTCCAGGTTGCGGGGTAGTTGATACACCGACACCGCCGACGGTCTGGGCATTCAAGGCATACGGAGCAGCCGAGAATGGAGTACGAGGCTGAACTTCACCCGTATTATCGACCTCGACACCCAAGAAATACTGCTGGTCGAACTTGAGGTTGCCAGGCAGCGGGTTCGCTTGACCGATCGCTACGTTGAAGATACCATTTGTGATCTGCACCTGGTTGAAGGACTCGGTGTAGAGCACAGTCCCAGCAGCATCGTAAATGTTGATCTTCAGGTTCGCCGCAGCATTAACCGGCGTACCATTCTTCATCAACAGTCCCTGGTAGGAGATACTACGCGGGACTTGGGCATTAGCAGTGCCAAGTGCAAGAATGCTCAGGAACGCCCCAAGCACCAGACTCAGCATAATTGAACGACGTGAAGTCATACCTTCGTCTCCTATTAGATTTATTAAATTGAACGAAACGTTATCTTTAGTAAACTTCTGAATTCGTGGCCATCTAACTTCAATAAAAGTAAGAAGTTAAATAACTTTACCCGCCGAAACGGGAAGCTTCCGCTTCAATGCGGAAGTGTAAATATACGAAGAAAATGTGTCAGATGCAAGAATTTTCAAATGGTGAAAAACTTACTTATGCACAAATCCCCCGAAACCCATAAGACAAAAATAAGCAATTCTTTACAGAGTCGCATTAAATCCGTCTCTACAATGCATTTCAGCGGATGGGGTCACGTGTTCCGCATGTTATGCCTTGGCACTAGCGAGGGGGTGCAGGCTAAGGCATCTATCTTCTTGCGGCAAATATACGAAGATATTTACTGCAGTGTATAAACTCCGCAAAAATTCATCTGTTACACCTCTTTCTCAAAATTGTGATTTCTCTCTGCTTGCGGACCGAATAGAATGTGTTCCCAGTTGCACAGTTTCCGGCATTCTTCGAGCTGCACCCCTGTTAGAAGCCGCGAAATAATTCGAATAAAAAACTTCGTCTAATGTCGTTTCGCCGCGCAGTGATTTGGAGCATTTTTTGGATCGGGCTTTCGCTCGCATGCGGGCTTCTTATCTGGACGCTCAATACACGCGAACATGCGCTTGCATTTCTTGCCGGCTATACAATAGAAAAAGCGCTTTCGGTCGATAATCTTTTTGTCTTCCTGATGCTGTTCACGCACTTCAAGATCACTCCAAAATTGCAGCGAAGAGTGCTTAACTGGGGAATCCTCGGAGTGTTGGTGTTGCGAGGACTGATGATCTTCGTGGGCATCGGCCTTGTGAACGAATTCGAATGGTTGATGTATGTCTTCGGCGCGATCGTGATCTACACAGGCATCGTGATGTCCTTCGGTAAAGACTCCGAGTTTGATCCCTCGAATAATAAGATCGTCCGATTTTCACGACGCATTTTTCGGATCACCGGTGATTTCCACGGGGATAGATTTTTTGTTCGTACTGGCGGGCGACTTGCCGTTACGCCACTCTTCGTTGTATTGATCGTTGTCGAAGTCACGGATGTGTTGTTCGCTCTTGATTCGATCCCGGCGATCTTTGCCGTCTCACGTGATCCCCTGATTGTTTACAGCTCGAACATACTTGCCGTGCTTGGGCTTCGATCGTTATATTTTTTACTCGAACGGATGCAAAGCGCATTCCGTTTTGTGAAAAAAGGAGTCGGGGTGATCTTGTG
>DASQGZ010000048.1:0-128911 GCA_035632315.1 Kapaibacterium sp. (SeqCode)
GCCGGCTTACTCCGATGCAAAATGACGGCACCTCTGCAAAAAAGATCGCTGAAGTCTGCAAATCCGTAGTCCAAAGCGACGAACGGATCAGGCCGCCTGCACGGCCATGGCTGCTGAGAAAGAACGCCTGGAAGCATGAGCTCAAAGCGCTTTCGTTGTCATATTCCGACCGAGATAAGCAAATTCGTTTCGGCTCATGAATATTGTTATTATCGTTCAGGCCCGGACCGGCTCGTCGCGCCTTCCGGGGAAGGTACTGTTTCCCCTTGCAGGAGAGCCGCTGTTGCTTCGAATGATAGAACGCGTTCGTGCTTCCGAACTTGGGAAAAACGTCGTTGTCGCGACAACGATCGAAGCAAGTGACGACCCGATCGATGAATTGTGCAGTACATATGATATTCCTATCTTTCGCGGACATCCGACTGATCTTCTCGACCGCCATTACAAAACAGCGAAAGAATTCGGCGCTGATATCGTAGTTAAGATTCCATCAGATTGCCCCTTGATCGATGCTGCAGTAATAGACCGTGTGATAAAATATTATCTCACTCACGATGGAGCATTTGATTTTGTAAGCAACCTTCATCCTGCAACATACCCTGACGGTAATGATGTCGAGATAATGCCAATCGAAATCCTTCATACAGCTTGGCTCGATGCGTCAAAAGATTATGAGCGAGAGCATACGACGCCGTTCATCTGGGAACATCCTGAACAATTTCGTATCGGTAATGTGCTCTGGGAAACAGAGCTTGATTATTCGATGTCACATCGTTTTACAATCGACTATCCGGAAGATTACGAGTTCATCCGGCGAGTTTACGATGAGCTTTGCTCATCCCAGAAACCGATTTTTTCTTTGACTGATATCCTTGAACTTCTCGGACAACAGCCCGAGATATTGGAGATCAATGCAAAATATGCAGGCGTCAACTGGTACAGAAATCATTTGAACGAATTGAGAACCATAAATGAACAGCAGACAAAGTTTGCTCCGAACGAGGAGCCGTTACACGTATGAGCTTGAATGACCGGAAATATCACGACCTTGAAGCGCTCGCGTTGCGTGTTCGTGAACATATTATCAAAATGTCAACCGACGGCGGTTGTTTCATCGGCGCATCGCTTTCCTGCACCGACTTGCTGGTTTACCTGTATTCAAATGTCCTTCACGTAAGCCCTTCACGAGTGGACGACCCAAATCGTGATTACCTGTTGCTTTCAAAAGGCCACGATGTTCCGGCGCTCTATGGCACACTTGCAGAACTTGGCTTCATCGAGCGTTCGCGCCTTGCGAACCATTTGAAAACCAACGACTCAATCTACTGGCATCCGAATCGCGCGATCGCCGGCATAGAATTTCATTCTGGTTCGCTCGGACATTTACTTTCTGTTGCAATCGGCATTGCGCTCGATATAAAACTTCGCGGCGGCACGAACAGAGTTTTTGTCATTCTCGGAGACGGCGAATTAAATGAAGGCTCCATCTGGGAAGCTCTGCTCGTTGCCGCCTCAAAGAAACTCGATAATCTTGTCGCCATCGTCGATCGGAACGGGTTTCAGGCTAATGTCCCCACCGAAGAGTTGTCACCGCTCGAACCGCTCGCTCCGAAATTCGAGGCGTTCGGCTGGAGCACAAAACGGATCAATGGTCACGATTTTGAACAAATGGAAGATGCATTCGCTTCGTTTGATCTCGGGCGGCCAAGCGTTGTCATCGCCGATACGATTCGTGGAAAAGGCTTGCCGAGCATCGAAGCCCGTGCTGACCGATGGTTCGTGAATTTCTCTCACGATGAGGTCGAACAATTACTCGAAGAATTGCACGGCGGAAGAACAACGGCGCTGACATCAGAGACATTGATGGTGAGATGATTTTTTTATGACATTCGAAGAAAAACTCTTAGAACTCGCGATATCTGACGACCGCATCATTGTGATGACGGCGGAAAACCGTGCAGCAATACGGAATCTTCCGTCGAAGATCGGCGATCGCTTCATTGATGTCGGCATCGCCGAGCAAACGATGATCGGAGCCGCTGCCGGCCTTGCACTTCGAGGCAGAGTGCCGTTCGTTCACGCGCTTGCAACGTTCCTGACACTTCGTGCTTTCGAATTTGTTCGTACTGATGTCGGCATTGGCCAACTTCCCGTTATCCTCGTCGGCGGTGTACCCGGATTTCTTTCTGAAGCGAACGGCCCGACTCATCAGGCAGTCGAAGATATTTCGTTAATGCGCGGCATTCCGAATATGGGCGTCTTCTGCCCCGCTGACGCAACCGAACTTGTCGATGCGTTACCACAGATTGTCGCCAGCGGCAAGCCGTTCTATATCAGATACAATGCTTGCGCCCCTGCCGCGGAACACCGGATGCCGTTCGATCTCGGCAAAGCAGAAATCTATCCGTCGAATGCGGCTGCCGATGTTGCCGATGATATTACGATATTAACATACGGGTTTCTTCTCGGTGAAGCCCTCAAGGCCCAGACGCTCTTACAAGCTGATGGTTTTTCGACCCGCATTATAAACATGCGAACATTGTCGCCCATCGATGAGAATATCATTATTGACGCAGCTGATAATTCCGAGCTGCTTGTGACACTTGAAGATCATTTTCAGGTCGGCGGCTTGTACTCCATCGTCAGCGAGATCATCGTTCGCGAAGGAGTGCTGTCGAATGTGATGTCTATTTCACTGGAGAACCGTTGGTTCAAACCGGCATTATTGCCTGACGTGCTCGACTACGAAGGTTTCACCGGCGAGAAGATCGCCGAACGTATCCGCAAACGTATTGCTGAAGATGAAACGATGGACGACGAACTGTTCGAAGATTTTTACTCGCTAAACTAATACGAATATGGCTAACTCGATCTCACTAACACAAGATTATCCCGTCATCACACATTCCGAGGAACTCTATGCTCGTTCGCTCGGGCTTATCCCCGGACATTCGCAGACACTTGCAAAAGGCCCTCGCCAATATGTCGGCGGTTCGCCGAAATATCTTGACCACGGAAAAGGCTCACACGTATGGGATGTTGACGGCAATGAATTTATCGACTACCAAATGGGTATCGGACCGCTCGTTCTCGGGTATTGTTTCGAGCCGGTTGATACTGCGATCAAAGCACAGCTCGAAAAAGGCATCACCTTCTCACTCGTAAGTCCGCTTGAAGTCGAGGTTGCCGAAATGATCCGAGACATCGTCCCGAATGCAGAGATGGTTCGCTATTCGAAAACAGGCTGCGATGCCACGACGGCAGCTGTTCGTCTTGCTCGTGCATTTACCGGCCGCGAGAAAGTCCTTTGCTGCGGTTATCACGGATGGCATGACTGGTACATCGGCGTCACCGATCGTAACAGGGGCATTCCGAAAGCCACTCAAGATCTTTCGTTTACGTTTAACTATAACGACATTAGCTCTGTGCTGGAATCGATCGACGAGAACACGGCTTGTGTCATTCTCGAACCGATCGTCTTCGAAGCGCCAAAAAATAATTTCCTCCAAGAGCTCAAAGAAGTGTGCGAACGATTCGGGGCGCTACTGATCTTCGACGAAATGTGGACCGGTTTTCGCCTTGCTCTTGGCGGCGCTCAGCAATATTTTGGTGTCAAAGCCGATCTTGCCTGTTTTTCCAAAGCAGTTGCAAACGGCATGCCGATCTCGATCATTTGCGGCAGAAGCGAAGTGATGCAGCTGTGCGAAAAAGATATTTTCTTTTTTACTACGTTCGGCGGCGAAGCGCTCTCCCTTGCCGCAACAAAAGCGACGATCGGCGAACTCAAGTCGAAGAATGTCCCTGAACACCTGGCGATACAAGGCAAAAAACTTCGCGAAGGATATAACAGCATCGCAGAAGAGCTTGACATCAGCGATTATACTAAGTGCTCCGGCTTCGATTGCCGTACGATCATCACATTCGATGCGAAAGCGGGTAATCCGCTTGAACTCAAATCACTTGTCCAGCAAGAAATGATCAAGCGCGGCGTGCTCTGGGGCGGATTTCATAATATGAGTTTTAGTCATAGCGACGAAGATGTTGCTTATACACTCTCGGCATACCGTGAAGCACTTGCCATTTTGAAGAATGCCGTAACGAATAATACCGTCGCAGCACAGCTTCGCGGCGAAGCGGTTGAACCGGTATTTCGCCGCACGAGTAATTTTAATATGAAGCCAAAAGCGGTAAAAGCGTAATGTCGCCGCAAACCCTCTTCTCTCTCGAAGGAAACATCGCGATCGTCACCGGGGCACTTGGTTTGCTCGGCAAAGAGCATTGCCGTGCACTTTCGCAAGCCGGCGCGTCAGTTGTCGTCGCTGACCTTGATGAAGAAAGAACTTTTGCATTTGCCGAATCGCTTCCCGGCTCTATCGGCATCGGTGTAGATATTACGAAGAAACATTCTGTCGAAGATCTGCTTCGCCGTGTTCTCGAACGTTTCGGTAAAGTTGATATTCTCGTCAACAACGCCGCCATCAACGACATGTTCGAAAATCCGGCGCAAGCCGGAGAGCTTTCGAAATTCGAAAATTATCCGATCGAACTTTGGCGGAGATCGCTTGATGTAAATGTCACCGGGACATTTCTTTGTTCGCAGATCATCGGAGCCGAAATGGCTCGTTCGGGAAAAGGCAGCATCATTAACATCGCAAGTACTTATGGCATCGTAGCTCCAGATCAATCACTGTATAAAAAGCCGGACGGCTCGCAGGATTTTTATAAATCACCGGCTTACCCAGCAACAAAAGGTGCTGTTATTTCTCTGACACGGTTTCTTGCCGCATATTGGGGAAATCACGGGGTGCGCGTCAATACCCTTTCGCCCGGTGGAGTCGAAAATAATCAGGACGGATATTTCGTCTCTAATTATTCCGCCCGTACACCGCTCGGTCGTATGGCAGCGCCGTCCGATTATCGGGGCGCGATCGTCTTTCTTGCAAGCGAGGCATCGGCATATATGACCGGAGCGAACCTGGTCGTCGATGGCGGGTGGACAGCGTGGTGAGAATGCAAAATTGAAAATGCAAAATTAAAAATTGAATACACTTTCTACGAACGAGAAGAAAAAACGGGCACGAAAAATAAAACTTGTGCTGACCGATGTTGACGGCGTGCTGACCGATACCGGCGTCTATTACTCCGAAAAAGGAGAAGTGATGAAGCGCTTTTCAATCCGCGACGGAATGGGCGTTGAGCTGATGCGAAATAACGGCATCGAAACGGCGATCATCACGCGGGAGAAATCTGCTTCGGTTAAAAAGCGCGGTGAAAAACTGAAAATGCCGTGGATATTCCTCGGCGTCTGGAGCAAAGTCGAATTTATCCCAAAGATATTGAAGAAAACCGGGTTAAAAATGAATGAGCTTGCATACATCGGCGACGATATCAATGATCTTGAGATCATTCAGGAGATTGCAAAACACGGACTCACTGCATCCCCTGCCGACGCGATGCCTGTTATCAAAACGGAAGTGCACTATGTCGCACGAGCTGACGGCGGACACGGTGCGCTTCGCGATTTTGCCGACTGGCTCTTGATGCTCAGGAAATAATAACATAATAATAATCTAACGATCCGGTAACTGAGTTGAAGTGTCGCAATGTGTTGAGAGAATGCCATCGCATTCAACGATAAGCAAGGAGAATATATGACAAATACAGCTAATACAAAGATCGCAGATCGGATCGTCGGCGAGGGTCATCCGACCTATATCATCGCCGAGATCGGGATCAACCATAACGGCTCGCTCGAACTGGCAAAGCTTCTCATCGATGGGGCGGTTCGCTCCGGATGCGATGCTGTAAAATTTCAAAAACGGACACCTGAGTTGTGCGTCCCGAAAGATCAACGGTTGATCGAGCGAGACACGCCATGGGGACGGATGACATACATCGATTATCGCCACTATGTCGAGTTCGGCGAAAAAGAATACGCCGAGATTGATCGCTATTGCAAAGAAAAGGGTATTCATTGGTTTGCTTCGTGCTGGGACGAACCGAGCGTTGATTTCATCGAGAAGTTCGATCCGCCGGCATATAAAGTGCCATCCGCATCGCTGACGGATGTCGATCTGCTTCGCCGCAAGCGTGCGACCGGAAAGACCGTCATTCTTTCAACCGGAATGTCAACGATGAACGAGATCCAAACCGCTGTTGATATTCTCGGAACAGAGAATCTGATCATCACTCACGCAACATCCACATATCCTTGTCCGCTCGAAGAGTTGAATCTGAAGATGATCATGACCCTTCAAGACCGTTATCCGACCGTTCCGATCGGTTATTCCGGTCACGAGACCGGGCTTGCGCCGACCGTTGCGGCAGTTGCAATGGGCGCCGCTGTTGTTGAGCGCCACATTACTCTCGATCGTGCAATGTGGGGTACTGACCAAGCGGCATCGGTCGAGGTCGGCGGTCTTTCAAGGCTTGTCGAGATGATCCGCGATGTCGAAAAATCGAAGGGCGATGGCGTCAAGCGTGTGTACGAAAGCGAGCTTGGACCTCGCAAGAAACTCCGCAAGCATCCCGAAATGAGCGTTACTGCTTAATAACATCCCGTTTAGAGTGAGCGAAATGTGTAATGAGCAATGGGAATTTATCGTTGCTCATTGCACATTTCTCTGTAGTTAATATACGATCGATGTCCATTTCTGAAATACGTTGGTATAGCACCGGCGCCATTATCATTGGCGCAGCGATAATGATCGCGCTCGAACATATCTTTCCGTACGATAAAGGCCAAAAGCTCTTTCGCAATCAATTCTTTAATGACTTTGTGCTGTATTCCCTCGTGCAAAGCTATATCCTCGGAATTGCGATCTCGTTTCTTATTCAATGGATCGATTCGCTCTCCGGAATTTCTCGTTTGCATATCGTAACGAATTGGGGACTTGGGTGGCAGCTATTGTTCTTTCTTGTCATTCATGATTTTTACATCTACTGGTTTCACCGCTTCCAGCATCATTCGAAATATTTCTGGCGCATTCACGAAGCACATCATTCCACACATGACGTGGATTGGCTTTCCGGCTCGCGTTCGCACTCGATCGAGATCCTCATTAATCAAGGCATTGAGTTCGGGCTGATCGTCCTGCTCGGTGCGCCGCCGGAGATCCCAGTCATTAAAGCCGCCGTGGATGCGATCTGGGGAATGTATATCCATTCCAATATCAACATTCACACCGGGTTACTGCAACATATCATCAACGGTCCTGAAATGCACCGCTGGCATCACGCCACCGACGACGATGCACATAATAAAAATTTCTCAACCAAACTCGCCGTTTGGGACTGGATGTTCGGCACTGCCTTCCTGCCAAAAAAACGTAAACCGGAAGGTTACGGTCTCGGCTACCCGAATTTCCCTGAAGGATATCTCGGCCAGCACCTCTATGCCTTCCGCAAATTCGAGTAATGCCCGCTTCTCAGGCTGACCCTGACCTCGGCCTGTAACCCCTTTATTTTTCATCCTAACCTGACAACACCACACACCTTTTCCCCTATAACAACAGAGCCGGCTTTCGCCGGCTCAGGATGATAAATAGGTGCTCGTTTATGTACAAATTTCATATTACAAATATACGAAATTTAAAGCCATTTGTCAAGGTGCTAATCATCACTATTTTAAAATTTTAACATCACGAGCACCTATATTCTGATTTTTTTTATACCTTAAACCCTATCCCTACTTTTACACCTGTGGTGAATACAAAGAATAAAGCCATTCAAATTGTCATAAACGTATCTTAATTTGTGTCATTGTATTCGGGGGATAGTTAATGTTTATATGTAATCAGTGATCAAACGTATAATTATCATATGGGTCATAATACTATTCGCTTTTTCCGGTGCGGCTGCCCAATGGCAGCGCATCTTGAATGTACCAGGAAGTCCTGTATATTCTATTTATTTTTTTGACGACTTAAGTGGTTTCCCACATCTCGGTTTTGCCGGAGTTGGGATGCATATTTGGCGTACTGGAGATGGAGGAAAAACATGGATACAGGCTGGAGGGGTTGAAGATGTCGGGTGTCAGTTTGCTTTCAAGGACTCGCTGACTGGTTGGTGCGCTAGCCGTGCAGGTTATCTATTCAAAACTATTGATGGTGGCTGGTCGTGGACAGCATTAACTAACGCCCTCATTACCAACAGAACATGTGAAGGTGTCTATTACAATTCTGCTATTAAACGACTTTTTTTTGCTTCCTGGAGCGGGACTTGTGGTTATTCAGACGATGATGGTATGACATGGATGCCGATAACAGACGACCCACTTCATGCAAATTCAGGAATTGATTTTACATCAGGAAATGACGGCATGATTACCTCATACGAGTTTAATAGAGTTGGCACGTTCCTTATAACGCATGATGGAGGTTCGACATGGTCAAGACTTTCTTTCGGCCAAGAGTGTTGGCAAATTCTTGCAATCAAAGGGAGCAATACATATTTTGCTGCTTGTGAAGGTCAAGGGAAAGGGGTTAATCGAACTGACGATGGAGGTGTTACTTGGAATCATCCATCCATCAATGGCTTTAGCGATGGGATCTATGCCGGCATAATAGGGGATATCCACGGCGACTTGTGTGGATTGTATATTCAGACATATTACGACGGAAATAGTTTTAATCCTAAGAACTGGTATGGAATTTACAGGTCATTCAATGAAGGTAAACATTGGGAATCGATCGAAGGTCCGAGTCTCACGTTTTGGGATCATCGTTTTTTTACCCTTGGCAAACATATTTTTGCCGGTGATACCTCGGGAGGCGTATGGTATCTTTATGATACGATACCACCGCATTTATTTGGAAACGTCCTTCTCGATTCCTCTCTAATTAGTTTCGATACCATATCAGATTGTTCGGATCATAGTACAATTTTACATTTTCAAAATACAGTCAGCTGCTACCCTGTTTCACTTTCAAAAGTACAATGGGGCAGTTCGAGCGGGACAAATCCATTTACATTCCTTCCCGCAACTTCTCTTCCTCATTCGATCGCGACGAATGGTAGTGACTCTATTGAAGTTAAATTCCCGAATACAGGAGGAGGAAATTTCAATAAGAAATTACAATTGACATTTACCGTTGACGGCCATTCCTACGATACCATCGTCACGGTAACAGGATTTCGCCCGACCCCATTGCAAGCAGTACTGTCTAATTATACCATACATTTTGATACGATCCCGACTTGCACCGGGAAGGAATTGATCACGACGATAACGAATACAGGCTGCGATACAGAGGCTATAACCTTATTGAAATCCCCGTCATCGGAATTTACAATAATCGCACCGACATCCTTGGTCACGTTGATACCGGGCGATAGTGTACAAATACGTATTCAAATTTTTAGTAAGCAAAAGGGACAATATTCGAGTTCTGTGGAGTTTCAAGTTACTCCAAAGAAATTTCCTTCATTATCATTCCTAATCAACCTTGATGGTTATGTTGACTCACGCATCTCCACTCCGCAAATATACCCGGTAACTCTGAATTTTGATTCCGTTTCTGTTTGCGATTCGTCAACCAAGCAATTATTGATAACGTTAACGAATCGCTCTGCTTGTGATTCATTGCGCTTTGACTCACTTTGGCTTGGAGGCGAAACAATGTTATTTTCTACAACAAATTCCTCCCCATTGAATATAGCTCCTTCAGATTCAAGTAAGTTGATTATATTATTTAAAGCGGGGAGTATAGGAATCCACAAAGCAACCATACACGTCCGATTCAATGATGGGGTTACCGAACGTGATACAACCATTCCATTACAAGCTTTTGTCTATGCAGGGAAAGGAGTCTTGGCATCGAATGAGTCTGCATTCGACTTTGGCCCAACAACATTTTGTGATGGTGAACACGATACTGTCATAACTTTGCGCAACACAGGGTGTGATACGCTCATTATTTCAAGTTCTGATTGGCAGGGTTCAGGCTTTAGTCTAAATGGAGTTTCTTTTCCGCTTAAAATAGCCCCTGGCGATAGTACACAATTACATATCAACTCACTTCTTGACACGATCGGAGGAAAACTGCAAAACATCGGTAAATTATCGTTCACAAGCGATGCAGACAACACGCTGACGCCAATCATCTTCACTCGAAGCTATCAATTGCCTTCACAGTATTCATTCCATCTTTCTCCCAATAGTCCGCTGAACGGGACATCGGGTGATAAAGTCCAATTCAATGTGATGAGCGGTCAGTTAAGCCTTCCATCAGTCAAAACGATCGACTTTGATATTACTCTGAACAGTGATCTGTTGACCTATTCATCCTTTACCGGACCGAATACTGTGACGAACGCAGGTAATCATTTTCACATATCCGGTAATCCATTCATCCAAGTGCCTCCCGACAGTATTATAGTTCAACTAAATTACACCGTCTATCTAACAAAAGATTCAACAACGAATATCTTGCTGCAGAATGTGCATCTCAATAACGACGACTCATCGTTTGAGAAATGCCATGCGACGGCTATTCTAAGTAACAATAATTCTACTTTCGATTATATGTTCCGGTGCGGAGAGCGTTTATTACAGAATGGAATTGCGTCCCGCTACATTCGCATTGCTTCCATCCACCCAAACCCTGCGAATGATGAGATAGAAATTGTGCTGTATTCTGAGGCATTACAAACTGTTAGCATTGGGATATTCAATACGCTCGGCGAACAGGTGATGGCCTTGATGGAAGAAATAAGTCCCGGTGAGAATAGCATCAAATTCAATATGCGTAGCATTGCATCGGGATTGTATATTATTCGGGCATCGGGCGCAAGCGGCGAGGTCTCTCAATCGTTCGTAAAGGAGCAGTAATAAAAAAAGCCGAAGGGGGATACCTTCGGCTTTCACAATTCACAATTCCTACTTTACAATTCGCTTGGTGGGCAATACAGGATTCGAACCTGTGACCTCTTCCATGTCAAGGAAGCGCGCTAACCAACTGCGCCAATTGCCCAAAACTTTGGGAGCGGATTAACAGACGTGGAAATAGTCAGGTTCCGAAACTTACCCGTTTCGGCTTATCCAATTCGTTTGGTCAGCGTACGGATCGTCTGGCGCTCTTCGATGCACTCGGAGATCGTACTGATGAGTTCGCGCGTGGGCTCGTCGTAATTATCTTCGAGCTGGTCGAAGCTTTCGTTGTTGTAGCACTCATAGACTTCGACGAAGGCATTGGCTTTTTCGTCGGAGGCATAGACCGACACTTCAACGCCGGCCTGGGCTTCGTTGATCGTACGGACAAATTGCTCGATGAGGTGTTGGTACTGCACGATCTTGTCGAGCTTTACAGGATAAGAAATCGTAACAATGACGTTAGCTGACATCTGATATAAATGTAATTTGTGCAAAGTTACGGAGTATTTTGCGTTTTGTTTTGGAAGTTGAAAAAAAATATTAGGGCCGTTGTCCAAATCCGCAAGACGTGAACTTAGTCAGTAAATTCGCGCTTGCTAATACTTCATTTCAATTTCCCAATTGAACATTCGCCGTTATCTTCCGGGGATCATCGTTCTCGCAGCCGTTTCACTGGCGATCATCGCGTTCGCAAGCCCGTTGTTTCGTGTCTTGGGATTCGAGTACTCATCAGTTTCGGCAATAGCCCTGAGTATGTGGGTAATGCTTGCCTCTTCGAAAAGAGCGATGAGCGCAGAGCCCGGTTTCTTGAAGCAGGTCGCGTTCGAAACACTTATCTATGCCCTTACCCCTCTTTTCATATCGATCCTGTCTCTGGTTGCGATCCCAAACTGCGATCTTGTGTACGGGTTGCTGTATTATATCGAGATCGTACCGGCAACAATTATTATTGCTGCTCTACTCGGCACGCTTATCGGCCGCTGTGCGACAAATAATTTTTGGCGAATTGCATTTGTCATTTTTGCGTGGATCGTTTGGTTCGGTGTGAGTTTTATCCCTGGGTATTTCGGTCCGCAGATTTTTACCTATGGCTGGCAGTATGGCTATTTCCCCGGTTTCGTCTGGGATGAAGCGATGGAACTGCGCGATGCGTACTGGTATTCTCGCGCGGTAGAGATCGCAATAGCAATACTTTCATTGATCGTCATCAGACCGAAGCGCTCGTTGAGCAGACTGGCAGTGTCGGCGTTCGTACCGGTCGCAGCAGCAACCATTACAGTTCTCATATCGACGTTTTTTTTTCAGCGCCTCGGTATTGTTGTGACTAATGATATGATCGAACGACGGTTATCGGACACAATTATTATTTCGCCGGTCACGATCCATTTCAGTATCGCAGCATTCAATGCTGATGAGAGAGCATATTTGAAATACGAACTCAGAGCCGATCTCGACTCAATTAAAGCATTTTACAAGTTACACAGCATAACCGAGCCAATCGATATTTACGTGTATTCATCATCGGATATGATGAATATGTTCATCGGCACTGGAAATGCGAGCATCTCGAAGCCATGGAGAAGCGAGCTGCACATTGCAAAAGAAAATCTCCGCTCGCTCAAGCACGAACTCACCCACGTCATTCTCGCCTCGTTTGGGAAATTCCCGTTTGATGTTAGTTATAGCACTGGCTTGACCGAAGGCGCTGCGGAGGCTTCCGATCCATATTACGATGGCATCCGTTCTCCGACAGAGCTTGCAGCTGAGATCGTGCAAACGAAGCTCGCCTACGATATCAAGTCAGTGATGAGTTTCACCGGATTCGCGTCGAGTGCATCGGGAAAGAGTTATGTGCTCGCCGGCTCATTTGCCTCCTATTTGATCGGTCGCTTCGGCGCAGAGAAATACCTTTCTATCTATCGCTCGTTGGACTACGACGCAGAATATGGCGTTCCAATCGAATCACTTGAAAACGATTGGCTCGTTTTGCTTGCCAAGAATGAGAAAATTCTCTCACACTACGACTCCCTTCGGATCCGATACGACTTCGATCGTCACTCGATCGTAGCCGAACCGTGCGTTCGGCGTATCGGGCGGTTGATGAAGCAGGCACACGGATTCTATCAGAGAAAACACTTTATTGAAGCAGACAAGATCTACAAGCAAGTAGTTGATGAAGCGGGCCGCGCCGATGCCGCCCGAAACCGGGCATTCTGTTATATCCAACTCAAAGACTTTCCGAAGGCACTGGCGGCACTTGATTCGTCAATGCTTCAATTGAGCGCTATTGACAGGATCGGGTTACATCAAATCCGCGGCGACCTACTCTATATCGTACGAAGTGATAAACGAGAAGCGGTCGGCGAATGGAGTGAAGCGGAAAACTTTGCTCTGAACTCCGAACAATTGCTTTCTTCGCTTTCAAGAAGATTCTGTTTTAGTACAACACCGGATACCACGCTTGCAGCAAGCATTCTCGCGGGCATTTATCAAAACGAATCGATCGATGTTATTGCGAATGAATTAGATCGGCTGCCGATACCGGCGAAGGACTCCGGATCGTTCGGTGCAGCGCGGTTTTATCTGCACGCCCGTCTATGTGAATCGAAAGGAAAGCTCCGCGAGGCAGTACAATTCTTTCAAAAAGCAAAAAAGACGGGTGGCAGCGATCTTTACAGCAAATCTTTTAATATCTTCCAACAACTTATGGATGACAGATTCTCAGATTATGAACGTGCCCTCACCTATTAAGCATACGTTTCATTCGAGTGTCGTTATTATTACCTTACCATAAAACTTTTCTGTGATCTCACTCGAAAATTTATCGGCAAGCGATCTGCGAACGTGCACGGTTAATGATACTTTATCACCAAAATCCGACCTGCTTGGCCGAATATCATATTGTGCGAGTAGTCGTTCGAGCGGGGCGAGTTCTTCGTAAGAACAACCGAGAGTAAACGTCTCGGTCAAAAATATTTCGTGCTTGCCCGCACCTTCAACCGCAAGACGTGCAGTCTCCGAATATGCCCGTGCAAGCCCGCCTGTTCCAAGCTTTGTTCCCCCGAAATAACGGGTGGCAACACAAAGTACATTCGTAAGTTCTGCGCCCTGCAATATTGTCAGAATAGGCCTCCCGGCTGTTCCTGCGGGTTCGCCATCATCAGCGGCACGTGAGTACTCACCGTTAATTCCAAGTCGGTATGCGTAACAGTGGTGCGTGGCATCGTAGAACTCCTTACGAATTCGTTTGAGTGCTGATTCAGCTTCCTGTTTAGTAGCAACAGGAATAATAATGGGAATAAATCGCGAGCCTGAAATTTTCAGTTCAGGAGCGCGATACTCCCTGAAAACCGTGAGATAGGAATCGCGTTCGTTCGAGTTCATTAGAATATATAACAATAATTTCCGTAGTTTTGCGACAAAATCAGATGGCTAGGATGAATATCGGTATTACATGTTATCCGACGTATGGCGGCTCCGGCGTGGTAGCGACCGAGCTTGGGAAATCGCTCGCCGAACGCGGGCACAAAGTGCATTTTATCGCGTATGCTCTGCCGATGCGATTAACGGGAATCGGCACGGTCAGTAATGCCGCGTACATAGATAATATCTTTTATCACGAAGTGGAGATGTCCACCTACCCGTTATTCGAATTTCCGATGTACGAACTCGCCTTGGCAAGCAAAATGGTCGAAGTAGCCCGCTACGAAAAACTCGATCTCATTCATGCTCATTATGCGATCCCGCATGCGACGTCGGCATATCTTGCAAAAAAAATTCTTGACAACGGACTCAAGATCGTAACGACACTCCACGGAACCGACATTACGCTTGTCGGCCAAGAGCCAAGTTTCGAACCGCTGATGAAATTTTCCATCGAGCAGTCGGATGTCGTCACTGCTGTTTCAAATTTTTTGCGCCGCGAAACGATCGAAACCTATCATGTTAATAAAGAAGTGATCGCCATTCCAAATTTTGTCGATACATCAGTGTTTTATCCGGCGCCTTCGGCAAAAAATCTTCGTCGGCTGCTCGCACCGAACGATGAAAAAATTCTGGTGCACGTCTCGAACTTCCGTGCCGTCAAACGCGTCAAAGATGCAATTCGGGCGTTCAAGATCGTTCTCGATCGAGGCATCAAAGCTCGATTCCTCCTCGTTGGTGACGGACCCGACCGCGTCGAGTGCGAAGCGCTCGCGCGCGAACTCGGCATCTGGAATCACACACGGTTTCTCGGCAAACAAGCCGAGCTGACTTCTATTCTTTCGGCAAGCGATGTGTTTCTTATCCCATCGGGTAACGAGAGCTTCGGCCTCTCCGCGCTCGAAGCAATGGCATGCGGTGTGCCGGTTATTTCAAGCGACATCGGCGGATTGCCGGAAGTGAATGTTGACGGCAAGACCGGGTATATCATCGAGACGGCGAATGTCGAACAACTTGCTGATAGGACATACTTATTACTAACTGACGAACCGCTGCGCAAACAATTGGGCGCTGCCGCGCTCGATCATGCACGCTCAAATTTCACAAAAGAGCAGATCGTGCCGATGTACGAAGCGGCATACGAACAAGCGATGAGATCATAAGAGCACTAACCACTGACCACTGCTCATGCGCTTTGTTATCATCGGCACTGCATATCCGCTTCGCGGTGGGATCGCGCAATATGTCGGTTTGCTTTATAAGGCGCTTCGCGAACGGGGACACGAAGTGCAGGTCATCACGTTCAGCCGTCAGTATCCAAAGATCATATTCCCAGGGAAATCACAGCAGGAACAGGGTGGTCCGGGTGTTGCTCTTGAATCGCTGCAAGTGATCGATTCTATCAATCCTTTTACGTGGCGTACTGCTGGTAAACGCGCTGCAGATTTCGAACCAGATGCGATCATTTTCAAATTTTGGCTTCCGTTTTTTGCTCCGGCATACGGAATGATGGCCCGCGTCGCGAAAAAAATTCTTCGTAAGAAAAACAAACAGACAAAGATCATCTTTATCGCTGATAATGTGATCCCGCATGAGAAGCGTCCGGGTGACAGAGCGTTAACAAATTATGCATTCAAAGTCGTTGATGATTTTATCGTGCAATCGAATGCGGTCGAGCACGATCTGAAGATCGTCAAACCCGATGCAAAATATCTTCGTCTCGAACATCCTGTATTCGAGTCATTCGGTGCACCGCTGCCGAGAAATGAGTCAAGAAAGAAACTTGGAATTCCCAATGATGCCGAAGTCTTGCTGTATTTCGGATTCATCCGAAAATATAAAGGCATCGATATAGCGATCAGGTCTGTTGCCGAGGCAATAAAAGAACGGAAAAAATTATTGCTCGTTGTCGCCGGGGAACAATATAGCGGCGAAGAAGATTATAAATCGCTCGCAAAAAGTCTCGGGCTTACCGACGAGAACATTCGTTTCTTCGATCACTACATATCCAACGACGAAGTCCCCCTGTATTTCAGTGCGGCGAATGCTGCGCTGCTGCCCTACCGAAGCGCGACACAATCCGGTGTTGTTCAAATCGCATATCATTTTGACCTTCCGGTAATAGCAACGGCGGTCGGGGGCTTGCCGGAAATCGTGATCGATGGCAAAAGCGGGCTTATTGCGCCCGAAGCAACACTCGAATCGGTCACCATTTCCATTAAAAAATTCTTTTCTGAGTCATTGGAAGAGAAACTCCGCAACGGCGTTCGCGCCGAAAAGCCAAAATACCAGTGGGCGACTTTCGTGGAAGGAATCGAACGGATCGTGCGTTCTTAAGCCCCGATGTCAAAACTTTCGGCTGAAACAACCGAACGCCTTCGCCCGCTCGAATCGCGGAGCGACCTCAACCCGTACGAAAAGTATTATTTCGGATACCAATACGGATTGGGCCGCGAATATATCGCACCATACCTAAAATCGAACGGCGTCGTTCTCAGTGGCTCTCGCATTTGCGAGATCGGCTGTGGAGAAGGCGGCGTCCTCGCAGCGCTCGCGCAAGAGGGCGCTGCGGAAGTGCTCGGTATCGATATTCGCCAGAGCGCACTCGAATCTTCGCGAAAAGGATTTGACGCTATGGGACTGCATGGCGAATTTGCCGTTCATAACATCACCGCCGAAGCTCCGCCGCCACAATGGAAAGAACATTTTGATTTTGTCACGCTTCGCGACGTGATCGAACACCTTGACGATACCGATGTATCACTTCGTAACGTGATGCAATTCGTTAAACCCGGCGGATGGCTTTTTATTGTATTTCCTCCGTACTATTCGCCGTTCGGCGCGCACCAGCATTTGCTCGATAATACGATGGGCAAACTCCCGTATCTTCAAACGATGCCCGATGCAATCTTTACCAAAGCATATAAGAACGCCCGGTTGCAGATCGATGTGGACGAAGTGTCGCGGCTGCGCAACATACGTCTGACCATTGCAAAAATGCGCAGGGCAATAAAAAACGCCAAACTCGAACTCGTCCGAGAAGAACTTTACTTCATCCGTCCGGTTTTCAAGATGAAATTCGGCCTGCCGCCTGTCCGCGCGAATCTGCTTCGGCATATTCCGGGGCTTCGCGAACTCGCAGCGCTCGAAGCATCATACTTGTTGAGGAAACCTGTTTGAGTTGTGACTCCGAAACACTTCGCCGTATTAGTCCTCGTTATTCTAACCTTTTTCATAAAGGTTATTCCGTCTCGCGCCCAGATCGACCTTTACTCGCGCATTAATGACCCGCGTGCAATAGCACGGCTAAATAATTCTGATTCAGGAAGACTGCAATTCTCCGCAGACCACGGCTTCTGGAATAAAAAAATCGACGCTGACGGATATTATATCCTGGCAGAAGACAGCGGTGCCGGAGTGATCACACATTTATGGTTTGCAAATGGCGTTCCGGATACCCTCGTATTCATGAAGATCTATGTTGACGGGCAATTATTGATCCAAGGAATTTTTGACTCTCTTCTTGTTCTTCGTCACGGTGTTCTTCGTCCTCCACTTGATACTGCATATCCCGGTGCGTATGTTGCTGATATTCAGATACCGTATAAAAAACAATTCAAAATCACACTCTTTTCACCGGATTGGAATATGTTTTATGCGATCGGTTGGCGTCATATTAGTAACCCGTTTATTCTTCCTTCGTTTGGATTGAATATCAATACCTCCGATGCGAAAAATCAAATATCGGCGGAAGAACATGTACGCACGTTACGAAATCCTTGGATAGATTCTACAAACTCTGTTTCTGTCCTGCTGGATACGCTCATGCCAAAACAAGCGTTGACGATACTAGACCGCGACGGGCCGGCAATGATTCGTTCTCTCGAATTAACGCCGGATCGGTATGACCATACAACTCTCGATTCACTATGGCTTCGTATCTATTGGGACAGTAATCCTACTCCGGCAGTGAATGTGCCAGTCGGAATTTTTTTCTGCACGCAAGTTTCCTCGATCCCGGTTCGTTCGCTTTTCCTGCTTTCTGATACTACTTCGGGACTGAGCTCATATTTCCCCATGCCGTTTTCTTCACACGCGCATATCGAACTATCAAATCACTCGTCAAAACAGGTCATCACAACTACACATATTACTTATCACTCTGAACCTATAGACCGTTCGGTATATGGCTATTTTTATACACAATTTAGCGAGTCTGATCCTACACGATATAACGTTGATCATTCGGTAGCTCATATCCATGGAAAAGGGAGATATGTCGGACTGTTTTTAGCAATTCCCGGTGCGACAAGTGGGGTATCGCTGGAAGGGAACCCAAAATTTATCGTGGATTCAAATCGAAAATATTACATTGAATACACCGGCGGGGAAGATTACTTCAACGGGGGGTGGTGGTTCGGGAATAGAACGTTTAGCAGTGCGTTTGCAGGTCATACATGCTTTTTCCAAGGATTTTACAGATTTCATGCTCACGACGCCATTGATTTCAATACTTCATTTGATTTTAACCTCCAGCATGGTGAGAACAACGACAATTATGAACACTACCAAACTGTCGCCTACTATTATAAACGTACAGTTCCTTTCTGGACCGAAAGAGATACGATCAGAGCAAACGAGAAATGGACCGTCAGCGGCTCCGGCTATCCGCCATATACAAAAATAACTGCATCGTTTGACAGTACAAATACCATTTTCACCACAACTGCAAATAACAGCGGTGAATTTACTGCCACCATGATTGTGCCAGTATCTTGGACATTGGGAAGACATTTGTTATCTATCAACGGCGAAGAAAGTGCAGAGCCGGTGTATGTTCTTGCATCACCCTCTATTCGCGCAATAGCCGATTTTCTGCCGCCGGTGTTGAAATATCGTGATACATTGCCTGTCACCGGAGCCGGATTTAAGCCGGGTGAACAGATTTCGCTCTATCTCGACAGCATCTTCGTTTCTGATACGACAAAGCCTATCAAAACCGGAGATGATTACCGGTTCTTTGCTTCGATGCGGACCCCTAACATTGCTGATTATCATTATCATATTGTCGCACAGGGTGATTCGGGCGATCGGGCTGTTGCAAGCGATGAAGTTACAGTATCACGCGTGCTTTCGTATGAATTCGAAGATCTTATTCCATTTGCTCATTGGACGGGCGGTGATTGCGCCTGGATAAATCTGAGTATGAACTGGTATGCAACCTGGAGCAAGCAAACCATTGCATTGTACGATCCGGGAAGTGCGGGCAAACAGATCGCATTCAAATTTTATGTGCCGGTCAATGATACATTTAACGTGCGGCTGTTCCTGAGCAGCAGCGCATCCTATGGAAAGTATTCGTATGCGATCGATGGGGCACAGCAGAACATCTACGATGGGTATGCCAAACTCGACCCGCCGTGGTTCGATCCCCAGCCGTTGGATACGATCAATATAGGTCCGATCTTTTTTGCAAAAGACACTCATACATTCGTCTTTACGTGCCTCGGTAAAGACTCGGCTTCGACCGGTTATAAATTAGGTGCTGATGTTGTGATATTAACTCCAACAACGAAAATGTCGCTGCCAAAGGGTGTTTGGAAAGATCATGTCGATTCGACAACCGGAAAGAACGGTATTGCCGTTACAACTGACGAACGCTCGGCTCCTATTTTCCCGAATCCGGTCTCGAACGGAGTTCTCTCGATCGATCTTTCTTCGTTCGACTCGATACCTGCAGGCTCGGAGTTTATCGTTACGGATGTTCTCGGACGAACGATCCTCACGCAACGTATCTTCCGATTAACTACAACATCGTTGTGTGAATTAAAGCTTGGGGATATTCCGTGCGGCAGGTATGTGCTGCATTTTATTGCGAATACCGTTAACGGACCCAGAGACATTACTGCCTCATTCATCGTTTTCAAATAGTGTGCTTCGCCGACAGGAGCATTTCACCATTTTGACGGAATACTAACTTCGTGAACGAACCGAAATACGTTCTTTTTATTTCATACTATTTTCCGCCTGCCGGCGGACCGGGCGTTCAGCGTGTGACGAAGTTCGTGCGATATCTTCGCGAACTCGGATGGACGCCGATTGTTCTCGTTCCTGAGAATGCACAGTACCAGGCACTCGACCCCTCGCTTGAGAAAGAGATACCTGCAGGGACGATCATTCGCCGTACGTCTATTTTTGAGCCGCATAATCTCTATAAGAAATTCATTGGCGTTTCAAAAGACACAGCGCTCGACGTGAATGTGAATGTCCGATCGGGTGAAAAAGCATCGTTGAAAAAAAGATTCGCCTCTTTTATTCGCTCGACGTTCTTTGTTCCCGATGCCCGCGTCGGATGGATTCGTTCTGCGGTTCGCGAAGGGGTGAAGCTCACAAAAGAATTTCCTGTCAGCGTGATCTATACGTCATCGCCGCCATATAGCGTGGCTCTCATTGGAAAGAAGATTGCAAAGAGAACAGGCATTCCGTTTGTTGCCGGCTTTCGCGATCCGTGGTCGGGATTTGAAAGTTCGACACCCGAGCGTTGGTTCATACCGAAAGCGATCGATCAAAAACTCGAACATTCTATATTTCGAGATGCAACAATGATCGATGTTGCCTGGGAAGGCATTGCACTCGATGCGCGAGGAAAATATCCCGAACTTCCTCGAGATAAATTTGTGCATATCCCGAATGGTTTTGACAGCGCCGATTTTCCCGAACCTGATATTATAAAACGCGCACATCGAAACAGATCGGAAAAATTTATTCTGACCTACAGCGGCTCCCTCTATGGCCCAAGAAACCCCGCAAGTTTGTTTGCCGCACTGAACATCCTGCTTTCGAACGACAGGATCGATCCGAAAAAGATCACACTTCGTTTTGTAGGCAGGTTCAGTACGGAAATTCATGAGATGATGGCAGCGCCTGAGATCGCACCGATGATCGAGAAATTTGACTACGTTGCGCATTCAAAAGCGGTCGAACTTGTCAGCGATAGCGATGCGCTGCTGCTCGTCGTCGATGATACGCCGAGCGTTGCAGAGATCGTGCCCGGGAAAGTCTATGAGTATCTCGGCGCGATGCGGCCGATGCTTGCGATCGCCCCGCCCGACGGTGCGATCGGCAGATTACTTCGTGAAACCGGCGGAGGCATCGCCGTTGCAGCGAAAGATATTGAAGGCCAAGCGCTTGCATTCAAACAGCTCTATGACTTGTGGCTTTCGGGGGCCAGTGCGTCGTCGGGGATGAATTTCGAGACCATCAAACAATACGAACGGCGCGAGGCAACGCGGAAACTCGCGGAAGTTTTTGACAACGTAACACATAAGAAATAACGAGTCCGTGAGTACGAATTGGAATGCCGCCATTGAAGACGCAGCACGACTATTCTCAGTCAGTGGCATCGACGATGCTCATACGAATGCCGAGTATCTCGCTGCTTGGGTTCTTGGGGTATGGAAGAAAGATGAGCTGCGAGAATATTTGACGAATAGTCCGTCCGATTCAGAAAAAACACAATTTGATCAGTTCGTTGCACGGCGGCTGCTTCACGAGCCATTGCAATATATCATCGGTGAGACAGAATTTTTCGGCTTACGGCTGTTTTGCTCACCTGCCGCACTCATCCCAAGACCTGAAACAGAGATACTTGTCGAAGAAGCGTTGAAAGAATCGGAACATCTGAAGCAAGAAAATAAAAATACGCATATTCTCGACATCGGCACCGGAAGCGGCGCTGTCATTCTTGCCATTGCAAGCCGGCTGCCAAATTCCGATTGTATCGGAATTGATATTTCAGAAGATGCACTCGTCCTTGCCCAGCGAAATACATCACGGCTGCATCGTGAAAATGTCCGGTTCGCACATATAGATTTTCTTCAAGATGAAATCACCGAACGGTTCGATCTTATCGTCTCAAATCCGCCGTATATACCGTTTGCTGATCTGCAATCTCTTCCCGATGAAGTCCGCACATACGAACCGCGAGATGCATTGACCGACCGTAGTGATGGATTTACTTTTTACAAAGCAATTGCCGAGAAAGCGAAAATATTACTTGAACCAGGCGGCAGCGTTATCGTAGAAACGGAATTCAAAGGAGCCATACATGTACGTGAGATATTCCGAGAACACGGGCTTGCCATCAAGCGAACGGTAAAAGATCTGCTCGGGTTTGAACGGGTTGTTGTCGCCTCACTGAAATAATATAATGAGACTGCTTATCCAGCGTGTATCCCAAGCAAAAGTTACTGTCGCCGGTGAAACGACCGGAGAGATCGGCAGAGGGCTGCTTGTTTTTCTCGGGGTCGCAAGCGATGACACCGAAGTGATCTGTGATGAATATGCGGGTAAAATAACGAGGCTTCGGATATTTGAGGACGACGATGCAAAGATGAATCTTGACATCAATGAAGTTCACGGCAGTATTCTCATCGTCAGTCAATTCACGCTCTATGGCGATACTCGCAAGGGCAACCGGCCGAGCTTTACAGCTGCTGCCAAGGCGGAGCCCGCCGAACGATTATACCGCAGATTTATCGCTAAATTACAAGAACTTCTGGGTATCGATCGAGTCCGCGAAGGGAGATTCGGGGCAATGATGGATGTCGAATTAACAAACGACGGTCCTGTAACAATTTGGATAGATAACTGTTTATAATACACCGGACTTGGAGTACCCCATTGGGGAGGAAATAGTGTGGAAAGGAAGGATTCGTATGTTCATCCACGATACTATTGTTAGATTTCATCATCAAATCATTCGGTCAAACATGAGCACACGTTATGCATTGATACGAGCGTTCATTGCAGCGCTATTTTTGATTACCTACACACACATATTGTATGCGCAAGCCAATACGAACTGCGATGGAGGGAAGCCAATTATTACTAATGGCGGAACCGATTTTTTGCTCGTCTATATGCAAAACGATGACCAAACCTATGATCCCTACCCCGATCCCTCATGTTACCAAGATGTCTATGTGGCGAATATAGAGAATAGCCCTGTTACAGTGACGACAACCTGCAAAGGAAATAATTTCTCCGAAGTAGATATCCTGCCGGTTAACGGTTCAAAAGTTATTCGCCTGACACGCCCATTGGCGACTGATTTTATTGTTGAGACCGAAGAAGTAGTGAGCAATATGGCTGTCCGTGTTTCCGCAACCGGCAATATCGTTTGCTATGGAATGAACCATAAAAGTGTCTCTGCCGATGCATTTATGGCAATCCCGAGAAATGTAGCTGAGAATACATCGCTCTATATGACAATGTGTTACCACAACTCAACGAACAATGTGTTTAATACCTCTACCGATCCGGGAGAGTTTGCAGTGGGCGCCTTCAGCGACAATACAACAGTGAAGATTACAACACCGGTCAATACCACGCAGAAACAGACCTCTATCACCTATCAACTGAACGCCGGACAATGTGTACAGATACAAGCATTTTTGTCAACCGGGGACAACAACGACCTCACCGGTTCGATCATTCAATCGGACAGCCCGATCGTCGTCTACAGTGGTCATCGTCGTACAGAAGTGCCGCATGATTACATTTTTTTCGCCAGCACAGGCCAGCCGCATTCGAGCCGCGACCATATCGCCGAAGCGATGCCTCCATATAGCACCTGGGGCAGATCGTTCGTGACTCGTAATTTCCCCGGGCATAATGCAGATGATATTATGCGCATCTTATCCGGTGAAGATGACAATGTCGTGACGATCAACGGGCAGCCATTCGGTACTCCGTTCAAAAAAGGCGAGTTTCGCGATGATACGGTTGCACAAAGTATTACTCCTGCGGAAAATATCGTAACGGTTCAAACATCCAAACCGTCGCTCGTTGGAATGTTGATGCATACAGCTACCGATGATACGGCAGGTCTTGGCGACCCGTTTCTTGCTATCGTCCCGCCGATGGCGCAAACGTATAATGATTTTCCGTATTTTATCAGCACCGACTCTATTTATCCAACGAATGATCTTATCGTCGTTGCCGATTCAAGTTGTCTTGGAAAGATCGACACCGATGGCGTGCCCCTCGGTAAGGGTTTATTTACAAAAGCAAAATATCAGACGACGAATAAGACCGGTCAATTGCGGACATATTATGTTGCTGTGGTGCCGCAAACACCTGGTGCACATCATATTACAGCCCCCGGCGTTAATGCCGACAGTGGTTTTACGATTCTATCGTATGGGATAGGCCGATTCGATTCGTACGGATATACCGCCGGAAGTTTATTTGTCCCGACCGTCGGCATCTGGCGTGAGCCCGACCCGATCGGGATTCCGGCACCAGGCAAACCTGAACAGCCGTCGTTTACTATTCGTAATATCCTTGGCAACGAATCGGTTTGGCTCGATAGTATTCGTATTTCATACATATCGAATCCGGAACAGATCCCGGTCGTGACAAAAAATATTCCGATGACCTATTTCGGCATATTACCGGCGGCGGCGAAACAACATATCATACTTGCTCCGGCAACGACACCAAGTCAGGAGATCACCGGAATAGCGACGATATATTATCATACAGGAGTGTGGTTTGACCTCGAACCGTTGAACGTGAATTTTACGGTCGCCCCGGGTACATCTGCTTCTGTTGCAAATGCTCCCGAGTTTCAGATATCGGCAGCAGCATATCCGAACCCCGTGACAAGTGACATGACAACCATTGAATTCTTACTGCCAAAAGCCTCGCATACGAATGTGAAGCTCTTCGATGCGCTTGGCAGGATGATCATGACTGTGGCCGATGAAGCGATGATGGGTGGAAAACAGGATATTTCAATTAATACGCACTCCCTTGTTAACGGCACATATTTCTTTGAAATATCGTCTGCTGAGAGCGGTTTAAGCCAGCGAGGAACACTGATCGTAGCCCACTGACCTCGGTTGCATTAACAGTTGGATAATTGTGATATTCAACCTGTAACAATTTAACAGGATAAGTGTTGTTTTATGACCGGTGTACCTATGACAGCGGATACTATTTCGCTTCGAACCAGAGTGTTCTCGTGCGAACTAGTCGGTAATATGCAATTCATCATATATTTTGTGGTTGTATGAACGCAATTCATATCTCTAAAATCATTCTTGGTTATCTTTGTGTGCTTGGTATTGGTGTCCTCGCATCAGTTCAAAGCGTCGTTGCTCAGGTTGAACCTGCCTGCGGCGGCGGGAAAGTATCCGTAAATACAAATAGCGGGACAGAATTTTTGCTTGTCTATATGGCAAATGAAAATGACGGACCTCAAGATCCTGATCCGCCGCCAAGCCCGACGAACTACCAAAAAATATATATGGCGTCGCTTGGCGATACTGCCACCGTTACGATCACGTGCAAAGCGACAGGATATAACAAGAGTGTTTTTCTCAATGCCAATGAAGGAAAGTCACTTCAACTAAATGCCGACCCGTCTCAATCGGTGCTGGTTGACTCGAAAGATGTGGCTGATGATAAAGTGGTGTATGTCCACTCCACGTCCAACATTGTGTGCTACGGCATGAGCCATAAGCTCTACACCGCTGATGCATTTCTTGCGTTACCGAAAAACGTCGCAAAAACAGGATATATGGTAATGACATACACCAATTCAACGAATAGCATTTTTCAACCATATCTTCATCCTGCCGAATTTGCCGTTGCTGCTTTCGACGACAACACTACCGTTACGATCACGACACCGGAAGCAACGGAAACAGTTATTCTGAATGCGCATCAATGCGTTCAGGTGCAATCGGATTACAACGCACGCCCCGACAGCGATCTTACAGGAAGCATTGTGATGAGTGACAAACCGGTAGTCGTCTATGGCGGTCATCGCCGCACAGATGTCCCGCATAACTATACATATTCCACATCAGGGGGCCCGAATTCGAGCCGCGACCATGTTTCCGAAGCAATACCTCCGTTAACCGATTGGGGCAAAGCATTTATCGTACGCAACTTCCCGCCGCGAAATACCGGCGACCTGATGCGTGTGCTTTCTTCTGCAAATAACAATATCGTCACGATCGATGGCGTCCAATGGGGTGCTCCAATGAAAAACGGAGAATATCGCGATACACTGATCGCATATAGCGGCACTGCAGTAAATAATATTTTTGCCGTCCAAACTTCACAACCGTCGCTTGTCGGGATGTTCATGCATACGGCAAGTTCGCAAAGTGGTCTCGGCGATCCGTTTTTTGCTGTTGTTCCGCCGCTCGACCAAACATACAATGATTATACGTACTTCATCAGCGACGATTCAGCATACCACTCGAATTATTTGGTTGTAGCGACCGAAAAAAGCGGCGCCGGTGTGATCTCGATCGATAGCAAAACGCCTGCTCCGGCAGCAGCGTATATAAATGCAAAGGCTCCGTTAACAGTGACGATCGGCGGCAATACATCCACGAAGTCGTATGCCGTCTCGGTCTTCGACCAATCACCCGGCATTCACCGGATTGTCAGCCCCAATCCGAATGAGAATGGATTTACGATATTAGCATACGGCATTGGAATTGTAGATTCTTACGGCTACACAGCCGGTGGTTTATTTAAGCCTCAGCGAGCATTTTGGCTCGACCCCGGTCCGGCGGGGCTCCCGGCACCAGGAAAACCGTTGGCACCGACATTCACCATCCGGAATATTTTAGGAAATGAAGATGTATGGCTCGATAGTCTGCGCATCACGTACTCATCGAATCCTGAACATATTTCTGTTACAACCAAAAATATGCCGATGACCTATTTTGGCATTCTGCCGGTAGCGAATAAAAAACATATTACACTTGTACCTGCGACAACACCAACACAACCGATCACGGGAACGGCGACAATTTATTATCATACCGGTTTTTGGACCGATCTTGAGCCGTTTATGTATGATTTTACGATCGAACCTGGTACTGCGGCTTCTGTAAAATCCAACGAATCAAGCGTATCATCCGTCTCCATCTACCCGAATCCAGTTACGGGCGATGCAACGACTCTCGAATTTTCGCTCGCAAAACCATCGCATACGACACTGAGGATATACGACGCACTCGGGAGGATGATCACCACTGTAGCGGATGCTGAGTTCAGCGTTGGTCCTCAGTCTGTTCGTATCGCTACTCGATTACTAACGGACGGCTCGTATTTCTATGAATTGTCCGCTCCTGATGCAGGCATTGCAGAGCGCGGGATATTCACAGTATTACATTAAGAATGTTTGAGGGTATTATGCAATGAGCATAATGCCCTCTGATTGTTTGTTCGAAAATATGAACTGATGTCACTCCGGACAACTGGTCATATCTTACTTCCCTACCCAGCCAACCGCAGTATTGCACTCGCGGTATTTCTATTTCTTACATATCTTTTTTCATACAAAGCGTCTGCACAAGGCTCCGGCTCGCGCGAAGAATACGGCAGCACGGTTTCTTACAGCTCTTTTGCGCCAACAAGTGCACGAACAGCAAAACAGGTACGATTTTTTTCAACCGCTAAAGCGGCATTGCCACAAGGCGGTCTGCAGCCTGTATATAAAACATCCGGAAAAGATTTTTACCTTGCCTTCCCTTCCGCTGTCGGAACAGATATTGTCAGCGATCCTCCGTACAAACGGCTCTATATTTCTGCGAGATCTACAGCCCGAGGTTCGGTAAGTCTTGTTGGCGGAGGCTGGCAGCAATCGTACGTCACGAACCCGAATACCGTAACAGAGATCGATCTCCCTGTATGGGCAGGTCTCGACCGAAATGAAACAGAGCAGATATATCAGCGGGTGTTTGAAGTTCAATCTGAGGATGAGATAGCCGTCTATGCTCTGTCGCATCATCATTATTCGACCGACGGATTTCTCATCCTTCCGGTCGAGGCGCTTGGAACGATGCACACTATCGCAAGTGCACGTAACGCATTATTCTATCTTGGCGGCAGAGTTCTTCCGCTGAATCAATTCACGTTCGATACGGTACCGCGAAGCGAGTTTCTCATTGTCGGCACGAACGATAATACGACCGTCACCGTCACGCCTTCTGCAAACTCATGGGGTGGAAAGTTTTTGCAGGGAAAAGATTATACGTTCACGCTCAATCGCGGCGAAACGATCGAGATCGCTGCTCACGATACTGCCGCTACTGGGTTGATCTACAATACACTATATTGGATCGGCAAATTACTGACGACCGATTGCGATCTGACAGGCTCGATCGTATCTTCCGACAAGCCGATCGCTGTTTTCAGCGGCCATGAGCGGGCGTCAATTCCGGACTCACTTGAATTTGCATGGGCAGGTCACCCGTCAGTCTCACGTGATCATATCATTGACCAGATGCCGCCTGCAGAAAACTGGGGAAAGACATTTGCGTTTATTCCTTCGTCACTCGGAACGCATAAGAGCCGGGCGGCAGCGGGTGATGTTGTTCGCGTTATCGCGGGATATGATCTTACGGATGTGTCGGTTAACGGATCACTTGTAGCGAGTCTTGCACGAGGGAAGTTCTTGCAACTGACGCTGAACAAGGCGTCGCTTATTACGACTTCGCAGCCTGCGCTTGTGGTAAAATATTTGCAAACCGCTAATGAGCCGGATACTCTCGGAGATCCGGATATGACCGTCCTGCCTCCGATAGAAAATATGAGCACGTTCTATACGCTCCCGACTCTCAGTGGCAACGGCTCGTTCACCGAGCATTACATTTCTATCATTTGCGATTCTTCGGCGCTCACAACGACGCTGCTTAACGGCATCCCGTTAGACCAGTCAAAACTGTTTCCTTTGGCCGGTACAAAATTTTATTATACTGTATTGCAAGTAAATCCCGGCACACAGCGAGTTGAAAGCCCGTTGCCATGTTACGCCGAGGTATATGGTTACGGATACTTCGATTCATACTCCTTCTCGGGAGGCGGCAGCTTTGACTATATTCACGGACTCAGTGCGATCGACCTTGATTTCGGTCGCGTACAAGTCGGCTCTAAACATGATTCGAATAGCTATATCATTGCGTCGAACGGCGGTGCGTCTCATAACGAAAATTCTGAGATATACCATTACTCATGGGAAAGCGGAGATACCACAGCGTTTGCCATACTCGATACGATCAGATTGACAACACCGCTTGCGCCCGGAAAAAAACTGCCTGTCTTTTTCCGTTTTACACCGCCATATAATGGATCGTATCACGCCATTCTTCGTGTCTGGAGCAATAATCACGAGCCGGTATTTATCAATGTCTATGGGCAAGCGGCACAAGGCCAACTAAAACTTTCTGTTACTTCGATCGACTTCGCGCATGTTCGTATCGGACTTACCCCGGTGTTACCATTTACAATCTCGAACATCGGCGGCTCTGCGCTGACGATCTTCAATCCAGATCTTGCACCATATTGGACAGGTACAGCTTTCTCGATGACAAAAGTTATATCTGCCAAACAAACGAACGTTCTTGACGTAGGCGAAAATGTCACAATCCCTGTAACGTTCACGCCAACTGCTCATCAAGAATATTCTTTGAAGCTGCCGATCAATAGTGACGGCGGTTCGGATACTGTGCTCATTCTCGGACGTGGAGTCGATTATAACATTCCAACAACACTGACGAACTTCGGTACACTTCGTATTCGTCCGGCATCGTACTGGCAGAAAGATACCATGAGCGGCTGGCAGCTCATTCAAGTCAAGAATACAGGTGATGATACGACATCGATATTATCGGTCTCACTTTCTCCAATCCCTTCAGACAACACCAGCAATCTCAGCGATTGGGAGTTATATGCCGATTCCTTGCCTTCAGCCGTTCGTAACCCTTGGTTTCTCGATACTGTGCTAAGCAGTAAAAATCGGAATATCAGATACTACCGTGTAAGGTTTACGCCGCAGTTGAATCCTTTGGATACGGGTATTCGAACAATGCTCGTCAAGATCCAAGCGCCGGGAGTCGGATCCGGGGTCATCAGGTCATATTATGATACACTCACAGGCATCGGTGCAGAGCCGTATGTGATCGCAACACCACAAATTATTGATTTTGGCACGTACTCAAATCCGACACAGAATCTTGATACGAAATTCGACACACTCATTAATATCGGTTCCTTCGACGGGACGATCGATTCGCTCAGGCATAACGACACGGCATTTTTCGTCGTGACATCACAAACTCTTCCTCTGCCGGATAATACGCCGATCGCAAAGCAGCAGCAGGTCCACTTGCAGGTCGATTTCAAAATAAAACAGGTCGGAGATTTTTACGATACTATTTATGCGTATAACGATTCGCGTTCCGAGCCGGTAATATTAATCCGAGCAAAGGTGAGAACCGGCATTGACACATTACCACAAATTTCACTTGGGACGATCTCGAACTGTACACCGATCGATACGATGCTCAGAATTCATAATTCGACCCGTGTGAAGATCGAGATCGACAGCGTCTTGTTATCCGGCGATTCAGGTGGCTTTACACTTCCTGATCGAATCATTCTGCCGATCTACATCGATGCAGATAGTGAGTTCGATCTTCATGTTCGTTATATTTTCCCCATCGATTCGCTCAACGGCATTCAGAAAGCATTTATTATTTTGAAAATACCCGCTGTCATCGGCACACAATCGATCGGGTATGTGTATGACACCGCATATCTTACGATCACACGAAAAGTAAATCAGCTCGATCTTGTTACCCAGCCGCCTGCATATAACCCGAGCGCAGGTGACGCTCCATTCCGGCTGCCCGTCTATTTGCATGGCTCGAGGCTCGGATACGGAGAACTTGATTTCGATACGGTCAAAATTCAATTTTCGAACGACCTCATCGCACCGATCGGGATAGATCGCACCGGTTCGCTGACCGAGATCGGTGCAACTGTCCCTGTACAGCCGAATTTTACATGGGATCCGATAACCCGAATATTCTGCATCCCGATGTACAACGTCGGCATTTCGCAGAATGCAAGCTCGAATGATCTGTTGTTTACGGTGCTTTGTCAAGCATATCTGACACCCGATACAACGGTAGGTGCATCTGTCGCTTTCGGCTATTACGATAAGCCCTGTGCATTTCGCGTAGCCCCATATTCCGAAGAATTCACGTATGCAGACGAGTGCGGTAACCGAACGATCAGAGATTTGCTCTTAGGCACGAAACCATCGATCGTTATATCCGAACCCTATCCGAATCCTGTCGAAAATGGGTCGGACGGCGTGTCTATCGGCTACGTAAGCCCGATGGAATATATTATGAATTGGCAGGTGGCCGATGCACAGGGGAAGACAACAATGAGTCAAAGCGGTATCCATATTAAACAGGGACAAGGGGTTTTAACGATTCCCCCGGCTGCATATCAAGCCAGTGGGACGTATTATGTTACAATATCTGTAGTTGACGCCTCATACTCGAATACTTCTCTGAAGGTGCAAAAAAGCATCACCACGAAATTTTCTGTGATAAAGTAAGAAACGTTTCCCAACTTCGGGTGTCTATTAATACGGAGTTGTGACAATTTTTTTACAAAAGTCTGTGTAACTTACTCCGTCGGTAGCTGTTTTTATCATGTAATCATACACACCATAACATGCGTGCCCCCAAACTCGCTTTGTTTCTTCTGACTGCACTCTTCGCCGGCGTGTCCTTCCCGTACGGCGCTCTTGCTCAAGCGTTCAAAGATAATACCGGTAAAGAATTCTACGTTGCGTTCGGCGAAAACCAGGGCGGCGGCGAAGATGATAATCTGATGCAGCTCTATCTTACGAGCAAGACGAATACAAAAGCTCATATCGAAGTTACTGCTCTCGGTTTTACTGATGATGTTACAATAACCCCAGGTCAGATCACGACAATAGACTTGCCAAGTGGAAAATCCGGACAAACAGTTGAAATTTCTTCTCAACGTGGTCAGGAAGAGACTCTCCTACATGGGATGTCCGTTCATATAACCGCTGACGATAAGATCACTGTGTACGGAATGAACCATAAGACCTATTCGACAGACGCATTTCTTGCATTCCCGGTTGATGTCGTCGGAACGGAATATTTAACAATGAACTATCCGAGCAATTCGAGCGCTTACCCCTTCGATCAACAGGTGCCCGGTGAATTTTGGGTCGTCGCGGTCAACGATTCCACAAATGTTACCATTACACCGAAAGCACAAACGATGAAGGGCGTTGCGGCAGGTTCGCCGATCCAACTGTTGATGAATAAGGGTGATGTCTATCTCGTCGAGGGTGTCTCAAATGATCCGAAGAACGATCTTACCGGTTCGCTGATCGAATCGGATGAGCCGGTCGCACTTTTTTCCGGACACGTACGGGCAACGATACCCGAAAACGCCGTGAACCTGTCGCGAGGTGGCTCCATGGCAGGAAGCCGAAATCATCTTGTTGAGCAGTTACCACCCGTCAGCGCTTGGGGTGATTCTGTACTGATTATCCGTTATCAGGCAACCGACCTTCCTGATCTTGTGCGTGTAATCGCTGCAGAGGACGACGATACGATCAAAGTCAATGGCATTGTTTCAAAAGTGCTACAGCGCGGTGATTTTTATGAGATCACCCAACTGCTCAACCCTGTTTCGATTCAAGGCTCTGCGCCAATTATGGTCGGCCAGTATATGCACACCAGTAAGAACTCGGTTTTCGATCCCCCGGGCGGCGTAGAAACCTTCGGCGATCCTGCTCTTGCGATTGCGTATCCGGTCGAGCAGTTTGCGCAATCATATACATTCATTTGCGTTGTCGATCAAGGATTCACGAAAGAGTTTGTGAATGTTATCACAAGCTCGCAAGGCATCAATAGCATTACGCTCGACGGACAACTTGTTCCTTCAAGCAGATTTTCCCCGTTCCCTGGCACGAATTTTTTCTATGCACAACTAAGTCTTGACGATGCATCACTTACCAGCTTGCCGGCTCAGGGCACTCATAACATTACCGGAACACAGCCATTCGGAATTACCGCTTATGCATTAGGGCCTGCAGACGGGTACGCATACGTCGGCGGCACCGGAATGAAGACGATCACGCCGTTCAAAACAGTCGGGCTTATCATTGATTTCGGCGATCGGCTCCTTACTCAGCCAGCAGGGGGAGGGATTTATAATGATCAATTTGATAGCATCGTCAGCTTGCAAAATATTTCAAGCGATCCGCTTGTGATCGACGGATTTGACACGAGGGCTGGTGATGCAGGAGATTTTACTGTTTCTGTCCCAAAGCCAACTGACTTCCCGATCACGCTTGCAGCCGGGGCGTCAATGAACATTACGATATCATTCACTCCTAAGCAAGCATATATTCGGCGTCACACGACATTGCTGTCGAAAACCGAACATTTACATGCATACGTTGTCGATGTATATGGCCGTGGTATCTTGGATAATACTCAAATATATTCGGATTCCACAGCGAAACGACATGTCGATACACTCGATTTTGGTATATTCCAAAACATTGATCCGCCGAAGGATTCCGATGTGTTCATTGCGAACAAAGGCGAGCAAAGCGTGAATATTTTATCAGGCACGATCTCAGGGGTCAATGCAACAGATTTTACGATCAGACAGATGGACACGTCAGGGGTCCCGGTTATTTTCCCGTTTATGCTTCCGATCGGAAAAATGACTGCACGAACGACTCTCACATTTACGCCGAATCCCGGAATGACAAATGGATTGTATCAAGCGCTGTTGAGCGTCGTACCTTCATCCGGAGTTTCACGCGATGTCGTATTGCTTGCACATATTTTCACGATCCATCCCGAAACGATCACGAGCATTGCATTCGATTCGATGCTCCTCTGCACCGAGCAAGATCAGACAATGACAGTGAATAATCCGAACGATTTCGATGTGAATATTACAACCGTCAGTCTTGGCGGTGCGAATCCGGAGCAGTTCCAGATCATTGGCAGCACACCGATCACGATCCCGGCACATAGCTCGGTACAAGTCCGTATTCGGTGTTCGCCATCAGCTCCGGGATCATACAGCGCATCGGTGACGATCAACTGTGATATACCAAAAGGATTTTCACAAACGCAAACATTTTCTGTCGTGACCTCACAGCTCTCATCGAGTTTCTGGGCTCCGAGTAATATCCACATGGTCGCAAATCAGGATGTGTTGTATCCGATCTTTGCAGAATCTCCAATGCAGCTCTTCGGCTCGCCAAGCTTTACTTTGACGCTGAGTTACGATCCGACTCATATTGAGGATATCGATTATTTGACCGACCGTACACATACCACAAAGGATGCATTTACTGTCGTCGGCGATACTGCCGGCTACCGGGAGTATCATTGTTATACGCTCGATAATAGTGTTATTTCAGGTGGTATGCCAAACGACAGCATCCCGATCATTTATATTAAATTTCATACTCACTTAAATCCGGGAGAGGATCCGCTGACGACCTCACAGAATATCGCGATCAATTACACGGTGACCTTCGACCGCGGACCGCTGCCTGCGGCGTGCATTTTGCAAGTCAACCCGCCGGGTCTCGTCTCGATGGATTCCACCTGCAGCACCGTCGGATTGTACCTGAACGTGTACGACCCGACACAAGCGGATATTGCGTTCATCAATCCGAATCCGATCACGAATGCATCGACAACACTGACCTATTTTGTGCCAACCGAAAGCCCGACACGGCTTGACATTATCGATGAGCGTGGCAACGTGATCAATACGCTCGTCAGTACGACACAAAAACCCGGTGAATTTCAAGCTCGGTGGAATGTCTCCGATATTCCTGCCGGTCTGTACCTTGTTCGCTTGCAAACTGCCGGCCAAATGAAATCACGCCAAGCACTGGTCGTGCATTGAGTCCCGAAAAGCGAAACAATATACAGCTGCGGCATCGGCCGGCATTCGTTCTCCTGATCGGAACGAGCATCGGTATTATTGGTGCGAATGTCTTAAAAGCCGCCGAAATATCCGCCATTGCAGTAAGTGTAATCGGCTGCATTCTGTTCATTACCCTATCCATTATTTTTTCAAAACTTCCGGTAATTCGGTTTTTTGCTTTATTGCTCACGGTTTGTTTATTGGGTTTTACGGCTGGTGCAGCTCAACAGTATTTCCACAATTCATCCATCGTCAGGAAACTTGCGTCGCTCGATCATCCGTCATGCCTTCTCTACGGAACAGTTATTTCTACTGACGACAGTACACAGCTTTCGGATAGATTTATTATTCGAACAGACTCGCTGGTTATGGATTCTTCCGTCGTTCGAACAAGCGAGAAAATTGCACTGACTGTTAAAAGAAAAAATGATATTAACGACATCCGAATGCCGCTGCGGTCGGAATACATAAAAGCGTATGCCGAGTTAGAACCCCTCGATGACGAACGCAACCCATTCGCATCAGCGCACGGGCATGCTACAACCGCGGCAACCGGAGCTGTTGCTGCAGCATTTGTAAAATCTCCTTATGATCTGTATATTCTCGACTCCGCACAGTCATTAACGATCACAGACAGGATCGCTCAATTCTTTGAAGGGATTAATTCACGCATCGGCACCCTGCTTTCAGATGCGATCTCAGACTCGTCTGCACGTGCGATCGTCAGCGCCGTCGTCATCGGAGATAAACGTGGCATCGACGATCAGACGACAATTGCTTTCCGACGCGCAGGGTTAGCTCATATTCTTGTCGTTAGTGGATTCAATGTTGCCATTGTTGCAGCGCTCTTCTATTATCTGTTACGACTCGTAGGATTATACAGGCTTCGCTGGCGTATCATCATCTCAATGATCGGTGTCGCATGTTATGCGCTCGTTGTCGGATTAGAACCGAGCGTTGTCCGTGCGCTCGCTTCGGTAGAGCTTGTTTTTCTTGCGCTGCTGATCGAGCGCAAGCCTGACATTGGTAATATTACTGCCGCGACTGCAACCGTTGCATTACTGTTTGGTCCATCTCTATTAACGAATCCCAGTTTTCAACTTACCTACGGGGCGGTATTTGCGTTGGTTCTTATTTCTCCCAAGCTCTCCGCTCTGCTCATTCCAGAAGCACTTCACGAAAGCAAGAGCAGATCAGGAAAATTATTACTTGAAATTTGTTCTACGTTAGTTTCTTCATTTTCAGTAACGATCGGGCTCTTACCGGTTTTGCTATATCATTTTCACCGGATCACGATCATCGGAGTGTTCGCAAATATCATTGGGATTCCGCTCTCGGGCGTACTCACGGTGTTCGGTTTTTTGCTGATACCTATGACACTGATCAGCCATTCGCTTGGAATGCTCTATGGTGATGTCTCGGCACTATTTGCCCGCCTCTTAACATGGCTTGCAGATTATTCAAGTTCACTCTCCTGGTCATCGCTCGTCCTTCCTTTGCCTGATATTGCATTTGTTGCACTTTATTTTCTCGGCATTATATTTCTTCTGTTGAGTCGTTCGCGAAAGCAGTTACTTGTGAGACTTATTATCTGTACAAGCATTGCGAGCAATCTCTTTATACTGAACGTTCCCTTTACACATCCGATCATCGCAAAGAATAACGTGCTTTCGATCTTATTTTTTGACGTGGGTCAGGGCGATGCGGCGCTCGTTCATACTCCGGGTAACAAAACATATATGATCGACTTTGGCGGCCTGACGCACGATGATAATCCTATCGCAGAACGCGAGATCGTCCCACTGGTCGAAGCGGAAGCAATGACAACGATCGACGGCGGATTTATTTCGCACATGCATATCGATCATTACGGCGGCGTACAGTCGCTGATGCACGATGGGTATATTCGTCACCTCTATACATCCGGAGAACGTTCGTCGAGCGAGTCGGCTTTTGCCCTCGATAGTATTGCAAAGACAAATCACATTCCGATCACAAAACTTCAACGAGGCGACACTCTCTTACTCGATGGTAATGTTGCGTTGTTCGTTCTTAACCCCGATACTGCATCAGCGGTCTCAGGGAGTGAGATGAATCATCACTCGCTCGTTTTGAAATTATGTTACGGACGAACCTCGGCATTATTTCTTGGCGACATTGAAGCTTCAGATGAATTAGCGTTAGAGGATCAGTTTGGTACATTTCTCAGATCGGATATTGTAAAAGTAGCCCATCACGGCAGCCAGTACAGTTCATCGTCACGTTTTACATCAGCAGTTCAGGGAAAATATGCGCTTGTATCGGTCGGTGAGCATAATCGATTTGGGCATCCGACAGCAGAAGCATTGTCGCATTGGTACCAGTCAGGCGCCGAAGTTCATAGAACTGACCGCGAAGGCGCCGTGCTCTTCCGTTCGGATGGGCGGAGAGTTTGGCAGGAAGATTGGAGATAAGAAGAGAAGCAAAAGACACTCTTCTGTCACTTTAGGACACCCAATTGCTCCCCGATCTTGGTGAATGCCGAAATCGCTTTGTCAAGATGCTCTTTTTCGTGAGCAGCAGAAATTTGAACGCGAATTCTCGCCTGCCCTTTTGCGACAACAGGATAGAAGAACCCAATGACATAAATTCCTTCGTCGAGTAATGCCTTGGCAAATTCCTGAGCAAGCGGCGCATCATAGAGCATGATCGGACAAATAGGATGAATGCCGGGTTTGATCTCAAATCCTGCTTTCATCATCTCTTCGCGAAAGTATGTTGTGTTCGATTCAAGTTTATCGCGAAGCGATGTTGTTTCAGAGATCATCTTCACGACTTCAAGAGCGGCTCCTGCGATCGGCGGCGGAAGCGAATTGCTGAAAAGATACGGCCGCGAACGCTGGCGAAGCATATCGATAATTTCTTTACGGCCGGCGGTAAATCCTCCTGCCGCCCCGCCGAGTGCTTTGCCAAGGGTCGAAGTGATAATATCAACTCGGCCCATTACATTTTTGTGTTCGACCGAGCCGCGGCCTGTTTTGCCGACAAAACCCGTTGCGTGACTATCGTCAACCATTACGAGCGCATCGTACTTCTCAGCCAGATCACAAATCTCATCAAGCTTTGCAATAAAACCGTCCATTGAGAATACGCCGTCGGTTACGATCACACGACGGCGCAGCTTGGACGATTCTTGCAAGCAGCGTTCGAGATCTGCCATATCGCTATTTTTGTAGCGAAACCGTTCGGCTTTTGAAAGACGTACCCCGTCGATGATCGAAGCATGATTGAGTTCGTCGCTGATGATCGCATCATTCTCGCCGAAGAGCGGCTCGAAGACCCCGCCATTCGCATCGAAACATGCCATATACAAGATCGCATCGTCCGTGTGAAGGAATCGGGCGATCTCTTGCTCGAGCTGCTTATGCAAGTCTTCGGTGCCACAGATGAATCGGACACTCGACATCCCATATCCATGTGTGTCAAGCGATTTATGAGCAGCAGCAATAACACGCGGATGTGACGAAAGTCCGAGATAATTATTTGCGCAGAAGTTCAGGTATGTCCCTGGCCTGCCCTCGACCCGGATCTCGACACCTTGCGGTGTTGTAATGACCCGTTCGTCTTTGTACAAACCGGACGAGCGAATATCAGAAATTTCTGCAGTGAGTTGATCCTTGATAGCGTACATTATTTACTCGATTTTTTTCTACTGGCTAACGACGGATGACGATTCTAACATTCCCTTAATGATCCCAAATGTGTAATGCGCGGCGATATGCTCAACGAATATCGGGAAATCGGTTACAGCCGAATGATCTGCTTTATCTGAAAGAGCTCGTATCACCACGAACGGGATCTTATGTTCGTAACAAACTTGCGCGACTGCTGCACCTTCCATCTCGATCGCCATCAGGCCGGGGATCTCCCTCCTGAGATCGCTGATCTTTCCTGCATCGGCAATGAAGAGGTCGCCCGAAGATATAATGCCACAAATTACTTGAGGGACGGATATATGATACTGCCGAAGATACTCACTTGCAACAGTATTATGCAATTCACTCCGCACATATTCTTCCGCCGACCGCTTTGCCGACTCGATCAGTGCTGCATCGGCTTTGAAATGTGATACACCGAGCAACGGAATTTCAAATTTCTTCATCGACACAACGGCACTCACATCGACATCATGTTGGACAAGCTCTGTCGAAATGATTATATCTCCAATGGAAAGCGACGGGTCTGCCGCGCCGGCAACGCCCGTAAATATCAATATATCAATATCGAATAAATTAATAACTGTTGTTGCCGTTTGGGTTGCGGCAACTTTGCCCCACCGTGAAAACGCAAGTACGACGTCTTTGCCGAATAATTTGCCTTGATGATACTCACGGTTTGCGATCGTTTGTTTCTCATCGACATCAAGATGTGCGACGAGCAGCCTGATCTCCTCATTCATCGCACTGATGATCCCGATCACGAAACTCCTCCTCGAAATTCAGTTTGTAACGCCGCGAGCAACGCATCATATTCCGAAGCATCGTTATAGACATGCGTCGAAAATCTGATATACGCTGTTCCGTTGGTTGTCATCGCCGGAACTTCGATATGATATGCATCGAATAGCTTATTATGCAGATCGAGAATATATTGCTCCGCTCCGCTCGGATCATTCGGAAGCAATACCGTGCAGATCATTCCGAGCATTTCCTCGGGCGCACCGTAACCAACGTCGAGCCCTTTCGTGAGCTTTTCTCGCGCATCTAAGAGGAGCGAATGAGTATAGCTTCGAATGTTTTCTGCACCGAGAGTATTAAAAAAATCTATCCCTGCCCCGATCGAAAGCCATGCACTCGGATCCCACGTACCTGTCCAGCCGAATTCTTCCTGATAACCTTTCTTATATTTATGCGAGATCAGCGTCGGATGAATATTGCTTTGATGTTTTTTATCGACCCATAAAAATGCCGATCCCTTTGGTGCAAAAAGCCATTTATGGCAATTACCCGTATAAAAATCTGCGCCAAGCGATTCGATGTCAAGGTCGATCATCCCGGGAACATGCGCTCCGTCGATCATCACAAGGATGCCCCGTTGCTTGAGCATCGGAATAATTCGTTCGAGGGGATAGATAACTGCTGTCGGACTGGTAATATGATCGATCAGTGCAAAACGAGTCTTCGGTGTGATCGCCGCTTCGATTGCATCGACAACTTCCTGTGCATCGCTGATCGGAAACGGCACGCTGATCTCGACAACCTTCGCTCCGGTCGTATCGGCAATATATTGCATTGTCTTGCGAATAGCGCCATAGACGTGCGACGTCGTCAGCAATTCATCGCCCGGTTTAAATGTCGGCGCGAGCGAACGAAGCACTGCATTGAAACCCATCGTCGCATTCTCGACGAAGACAACATCTTCAGCCTTGGCCCCGATAAATTGTGAAAGTTGCTCTTTGACCGATTCGAGAGCCTGCGGCATTTCGCGAAGGAAAAATCTGACCGGCTCGCGTTCAAGCTGTTCTTGCCAGCCGCGCTGAACATCGAGTACTCGCTTCGGGCATGCACCGAACGAACCGTGATTCAAAAAAATAATATCGTCATCAAGAAGCCATTCGCCCCTGATCGCTTTGCCGAATTGCATTCAGAATTTTGTTAAAAGAAAGTATGGGAACATCCGTCAAGCCGAGTGAGTTACAGTGCGACGAGTTCGCCGGAGGGCTCGCATAATGGTATTGCAGCAGTCTTGAAAACTGCCGGCCGAAAGGCTGTGAGAGTTCGAATCCCTCGCCCTCCGCAAAAAAAATTGAGAATGGAAAATTGAGAATTGAGAAAAATTTTCCACTTACTAAAAAAACCTCCGACTGGAGGCTTTTTTTACATTCTCAATTCTCAATTCATAACTCTCAATTCCCCGAAGGAGGTATCGGCTCAACAGATTGCTGTACTGGTGCAGGGGTCGGTACCGGCGGCAACGCAGCAGGCACTGCCGGACCTTCGATCGCTTTGGCAGCTTCCTTGACAGGCTGCGCAGCAGCATTGATCTGCGCTTCGAAATTCGATTTCGCCGATTGCAATGCTTCCATCGGCTCCTTGAGCACTGTCTTTAATTGCTCGTCAAGACCGTCTTTTGCTTCACGGAATTTACGAAGCCCTTTTCCCAAACTTCCCGCAAGCTCCGGTATCTTCTTCGGTCCGAAAAAGATCAGGATCACGAGAAAGATCAGGAGTACTTCACCGCCGCCAAGATTCTCAAACATACGAATTACTCTACTTTCTTTTCTGCTTCGTCTTCGTGTCCTTCGCCCTGCGAAGCTTTCTTGAATTCATGCATTCCCTTACCGAGACCGCGCATTAGTTCGGGGATCTTCTTGCCGCCGAACAGCAGCACGACGATCGCAACGATGATCAGTAATTCGAATGCGCCGAGATTTTTGAACATGTTCTTTTCCTCTTTAACTGGTTACGTGGCGACCCATCTGGCAGCCTGTAAATGCAAAACTGCTGTTTTCGGCAAATAATTCGATTATTCCTTCTCAAACCACGAATACCTATAGCTTCCCTTGCGCGGACCGTGTGCGAATCGGAGCGCCGCAAGCACCACTGATAATAATACCACTCCCGTTAAGCCGAGCAATATCAACTCTATGATGCCGCCGAGGCCCATTACGTTTAATCAGTTTATGAGACTAATACTCCCCGCTTTTCTTTCGCCTGTTCTCTGACACTGTCGAAATGATTCTTGAGTGAGCGAAAAATATTCAAGCCGTCTGCACTGCCGAGAATCTTATCGCATGCACGCTCCGGATGCGGCATCAGTCCGAAAACATTTCCTTCTTTATTGACGATGCCCGCAATATTACCGATCGAACCGTTCGGATTTGCTTCCTCAGTGATCTCACCCTCCGGCGTCGAATATCTGAACACCACTTGTCCGTTCGATTCGAGGTCACGAATCACATCAGGCTCTGCGATGAAATTACCTTCGCCATGTGCGATCGGGATTTCGAGTACCGTGCCCTGCTTAATGCGATTGGTGAATTGCGTATTCGAATTCTCCGTGCGAAGATAGACTTGCTTACAGCGAAACTTCAGACCGCTATTGCGAACAAGCACTCCGGGCAGTAAACCGCTTTCGCAGAGCACTTGAAAACCATTGCAGATCCCGAGCACTGTTCCGCCGTCGTTCGCAAACCGAATCACATCGTTCATAACCGGCGAGAACCGTGCGATCGCACCGGTTCGAAGATAATCGCCGAACGAGAAGCCGCCCGGAAGGATCACGAGATCGACATGCTTTCCGATCGAACTGTCTTTATGCCAAACGAATTCGGTATCGGCTTCGCCGAGAACATTCTTTACCGCATACATCGCGTCGTGATCGCAATTCGAACCGGGGAAGACGACGATGCGTGTTCTCATTTCGACGACTCCTTCACTTCAACGATCCGAAACGTCTCCATGATCGGATTCGCAAGCAGTTCGCCGCTCGAGCGCTCTGCGATCTTCACCGCTTCGTCTTTCGACCCCGCGCTCACATCGAGACGGATGAACTTACCGATCCGGACATCGTTCACACCCGACATTCCAAGCGACGCTAATGCATGTTGTGTTGCTTTCCCCTGAGGGTCAAGAATTGCTTCTTTTCGCTCCGTAGCTACATAAACTTGATAGTGCATATTTATAAAACAACGAACGACTCTCGTTAGTGCTTGCCTGACGGTAAGAGCACGATTACTTATCTTTATACATGCGAAACGTGGTGAGTTTCCATACCTCATTCTCTTTTGAAACGTAGTAGTACACTGAGTCACTATTGAACTTCGATGTATCCTTTGTGTACGTTACGTTAGCATACACCTTTGCCAAGCTTGGAGTCATGCTATCCTGTGAAACGCCCAATACTTTCGCAGTCCAGTGTACATTATTAGGTCGTTTAAGTAACCGTATGAGCGACGAATCACCGGGTTTGAGAACCATTTCTTTCAGATCGGAAGAAAGTAGGCTTAAGACTCCGGAAGAATCTCTCGCTTCCATCGCTTGAAAGTAACCGTTCACAACATCGGCAGGTGAATTCGTCGCGGTGGTCGGTGCAGTTGTTTTCTTTGCACATCCTGCAAACAGCAGAAACACCGCAAGCAGCTTTCCGAAATGCTTCATATCTAAGTGTGTCATACGCTGAACGTATTAGTTAATGATTTCACCTACTAACCCGCACCCTACCTGATTTGTTACACCTGCTCAGCCGTGCTTGCTACACATTATCCAAACCATGATTTGGGGGGGGTTATGGAGATTAAAAGGATTGGGAAATCCCATCCCGTTCATCCCTAAAATCCCCCCAAATCATGGTTCAGACGATTGCGCAGTCCGCCGCTCGTTATATACTACTGCACCCGCGTCATTTCGAAGTATGAATTCGCATTAAAGCGGATGACATCGGCTGCCGCACCACCGACGCGCTCTTCTTGAAATTGCAGCGTACCCGGCGTATTGCCAACGACAACAATACCTTCAACAGAAATAAAAACTTCTGTCGCATTATTGAGCGTTAGCGTTCGTGTCGTTGTGCCCGAAGCATTGATGATCGTCGTGCCGCCGCCGGCAGAAGTCGTCGCATCGTTATAACCGTATTTCAGCGTCGAACCTGCAGGGACAGTGATCGCGAATTTATATCCGTCGCCTGTCGAACCCGGATCGGAGACCGAGAGAAACATACGAAATGTATAGGTCTTGTTCGAGTCAACTGCGAGCGAAAGATTTGCATCATTTACAAGCACCGCTGAGGTGACATCATGATTCGCGATGATGCGCGCGAACTTCACCTGACCGATATTCGACCAACTGAGATTGCCGCTGCCATCATTCGAAAGCGTACTGCCGGCGGCGCCTTGAGCGATCGGCAGAACATAGCTGATATTCGCTGAGCCTTGAGCGCCCGCATTGAAACTTGAAATGCCTGTACCGCTGCCCTGCAATTGTAACTGCCCGGCAGTCGCACCGCTGCGGGAAATAAGCACATTCCCGTTTCGAACTTCAAGCAATTGGCCGGGGCTTGGCGCTCCGATGCCGACATTTCCATTACTCAGGATGCGCAGACGTTCGCTGCTGCTGGTTTCGATCACCAGATCCTGAGAATTTATCGTTCCGAGGAAATTACCGGAGCTGATCGAATTACCGGAAAGACCCCATCCGCCGGAGCCGCCCGATACTGTCTGCCATGAAACGTTCGTGCCGTCAGTTTGTAAAACTTTATTCGCATTACTGCTTTGTGTCGGAAGCAAATTATTGATCGCTGCTGCTTGAGTCGTTGCCCCTGTGCCTCCATTTGCAAGTGCGAGCGTGCCACCAAGCGTGATCGAGCCGCTGTTTGTAACGGGACCTCCGCTCGTCGTCAGTCCTGTAGTACCGCCCGAAACATTGACAGATGTTACCGTTCCCGTACTTCCTCCCACCGATTGCCAGGAAACGTTTGTACCGTCTGTTTGCAAAACTTTATTCGCATTGGTGCTCTGTGCAGGAAGCAAATTATTTATTGCACTTGCTTGCGTCGTCGCACCTGTGCCTCCATTAGTAATTGCGAGCGTTCCACCAAGTGTGATAATCCCGGAGCCAGTTATCGGACCACCGCTTGTTGTCAGACCGGTTGTCCCGCCGGAAACATTTATCGACGAGACTGTACCGCTGCCCCCCGCAGATTGCCAACTGACATTCGTCCCGTCACTTTGCAAGACCTTGTTCGAATTACCCGTTTGTGAAGGAAGCAAATTATTTATTGCACTTGCTTGCGTCGTCGCACCGGTACCGCCATTTGTAATGGCGAGTGTGCCATTGAGGGTTATGGTACCAGTTCCGGTTATGGGACCTCCGCTTGTTGTCAAGCCTGTCGTTCCGCCGGAAACATCTACTGATGTCACGGTTCCGTTGCCACCTGCTGATTGCCAACTGACATTTGTCCCGTCGGTTTGCAACACTCTTCCGCCATTGCCGGACTGCGTCGGCAATAAATTATTTACTGCGGTTGCTTGTGTTGTTGCACCTGTCCCGCCGTTGGCAAGGGGAATGGTACTTACGGCGATCGTTGGATTTACCGTCGAACCTGAAACTTGAATTCCAGTGCCGCTGCTGATGGAACTTACAACATTTGACGGCGCCCACTGCGAACCGTTATACACAAGCGCTTGGCCGCTTGTCGGAACAGTTGATGAAATTGCATTGCCGCGCAACGCAACAACGCTTGTAGCATTCTGCGAACCAGTAACATCGCCGGAAAGAGAAATTGTAAACCCTGCAAGCGCTCCGACGATATTATCGACATAGATCGTACGAAAGTGGTGGCCTGCATCACCGAGATCGAGTACGCTATTAGAATTAGGACCCGCAGATGTGTTGAACGTTAACGCAAATGGGAAAGACGAAGGGCTGTTCATCCAGTTCATTGAAACTGAATTGCTCCAAACCCATTCGCTTCCGTCCCATACGGCAGCTTGTCCTGCCGCATTTCCTTTGCCAACAAATGCAGGTGCAAGACCAGGTACCGATGGCGGCGATGGCAGAATAAAGAAATAATTTCCGTTAAGTCCTGACGGCGGAAGAAGTGTGAAGAAGTGATTATTGTGATCGTCAAGTACTACTGCATCACCACCTAAGGAACGAGTCAATTGGGCGAAGCTGGATAGAGAGGCGAAACACACCAGTGATACAAAGATCACACTTCCGGCAACACGCCGGATAAAAGCATATTTATTCATAGTTTAGGTCGATGGAAAATGAAGAATCGGTAAGTAACTTAATTTATTGGAATTTTGTGCCGGTTACCAAAATAAATTTCTTACATCCCAAGCGTCTGCCTGTCATCCTGTTCAAGCTCTTCTTCATCGAAGAGAGCGGCGGCACGGCGGTCGGTGATAAAGCGTTTTGTTCTGCGAACGGATGCTCTGATGACGCCGGCAAGGACAAAAACGAAGAGCATCGGAAAGATGGCGTTTCCTGAGGTAACGATCGCCGCGATGACGGCAAGCACGATCGCAATGAACTTCGCCGGATGTTCTGCGATCGCACGGCGCGAGAACTTCGGCATCGCTTCATATTTCACGGTGCTGACCATCAAGAGCGATGCGCCGATCGTCACGACGAACATCAGTGCGTCATACGTCCCTGCCGCAATGAACGACGGCGAGTGGGTGCGGTAATGAAAGACGACGAACGATACGATGAAGAGTGCGGAAGATGGGATCGGCAGCCCGCGGAAATATTCTTTGTCGAACCCAGTGAGCTGAACGTTGAAACGAGCAAGGCGAAGTGCTCCGCAGATCGCCGGCAGTGCGGCAATGAGCATTCCGAATCCTGCGTACTGATAGAAAAATATCTTGTAGATGATCGCGCTCGGCGCTACGCCGAAGGTGACGACATCGGCAAGCGAATCAAGCTCGACGCCGAACTCGGATGCCGAGCGTGTGAGCCGCGCCATCAATCCGTCGAGCGTATCGAAGATCGCTCCGAGCACGATGAACCACGCGGCGTTTACGAAATCGCCGTCAACGAATGCGGTCTTGATGGCAATGAATCCGCTGAAAAGATTCATCGACGTAAAGAGCGACGGAATGACCGAACGCGTGCGTTGAGTTACTAAGTGTTTTGCCACTGTGCCAGTATTGTTTCGCCCGAACGAACGACATCGCCTTCTGTAACGAGGATCGACGCGCTGCCCTCGGGTAAATAAATATCAACACGCGAGCCGAACTTGATCATCCCGAAGCGTTCGCCGGCTCTGACAGTGTCGCCAAGTTTGAGTTCGCACACAATTCGACGTGCAACAAAACCCGTGACTTGATTGAAGAGCAGTTTTTTATTTTTCACTGCGAGCCCGATGCACTCTCGCTCATTCTCATTCACTGCCTTCTCATCGCTGGCAACAAGAAACTTTCCTTTGATATATTTCAGGTATTCAACCGTGCCGCTTGCGGGAATGCGATTGACGTGTACATCGAGCGGCGACATAAAAATAGAGATCATTCGCGCACGGCCTTTGATGAACTCAGTTTCTTCAACATCTTTGATGAGCACGACTTTCCCGTCGGCAGGCGAGATGATCACATCGTCGGAATTCGAAGCGGGTGTGCGGTCGGGATCGCGAAAGAAATTCAGCGAGAAGACAGTAAGAAATGCAGCAACGAACAGCATGACGATACGCACCCAGCGTTCGTCGCTCCAGAGCGCCAGCGCAACCAGAATGACGACGACCACCGCCATCCCGATCAAGACATCAGTACCGTAGCGAGTCAGCAAGAGAATGGGTGGTTCATGCGGTTACTTTCTCGAGCATCGCGGCGTAGGCGCTTTCGACATCGCCAAGATCGAACCGGAAAAGATCTTTATCCATCTTTGCGCCGGTCTTCGCATCCCAGAAGCGGCAGGTGTCGGGAGATATCTCATCGCCGAGCAGCATCTCGCCGTGATGTTTGCCGAACTCAAGTTTGAAATCAACAAGGATAATGCCGCGATCGAGAAAGAATGTTTGTAATAATTTGTTGACGAGCAATGCTTGTTCGCGAATGACAGCGATCTCATGTTCGGTCGCCAGTCCGAGCGCGATCGCGTGGCTGTCATTTATCAATGGGTCACCGAGCTCATCTTTTTTATAAGAGAATTCGAATGTCGGCTGTGCAAAAATTATGCCCTCTTTCGCGCCGTATCGTTTGCAAAAACTTCCTGCCGAACGATTACGAACAATAACTTCAAGCGGAGTGATCGTGAGCTTCTTGATGAGCATCTCATTCGGCGAAAGCTGCTCGACGAAATGCGTCTTCACACCACGCGATTCGAGATACTTAAAGAGCGCCGAAGCGATCGTATTATTGACAATGCCTTTGTTGCCCCATGAGCCGCGCTTTTCGCCGTTGAAAGCGGTTGCGTCGTTCTTGAATTCCTGAATGACGAGATCGTCAGAGCCTTCGACTGCCCAGATCTTTTTCGCTTTGCCTTCGTATAGCTGTTTTGTTTTCTTATACATTGTCATTGAAAAATTCCGAGATATATTCCTGCATTCGCGACAAAGCCCGATCCGTTTATCTTTGCAAGCTGATCGGTATTGCCAAGCCCAACGTCTTCATCCGCTTTCCATGTACTGACCGAAGAGCCTTGATATGCCGCAGAAACTCTGAGCATCAGAAAATTCCATGGCGCCCATTCGAACGAAACTTGCGGTTTATAAACGAACATACTTGCGGAGTATGTATGCGTGATGTTCGTCGAAGGCTGGTCGAACTCACTTGAAATATCAAAGCTCGTACGTGCGGCTGCTTGCTTTGCCCAAATATTCACCGAGCCGAGTCCGAGTTCGATGCCGGCAAGAATGTGAACTCGCGACCACCGGATCGGAATTGCGTAATCGAGAGAGATGCCGCCATAGCCGACAGAATATCGCAGCGTCCGCATCACCGGCTGTCCCGAGCCGGTCGTATCAGGCACGCAGCAGACCTGACTCATTCCGCCAAAACCAACGCCGCCGATAACGAGATTCTTCACCCAGGGAAACGGAATGAAACCTCTTCCACCGAACATCGGCACCGTGCCGGAAAGATTTTGCTTAATGAACGGCATCGCGATATTCGTATTAAGCGAACTAACATCGGCTATAAATGCACCGGCAACAAAGCCGCCGCCAAGCCAATTATATGACGGTACCGAAGACCGGGAGTCGTCGTCGGTATAAATATCTTCATCGCGCCAATGCGTCGTATCGCGGGCAATCCCCGACTGAGCGAATGAACGCGTGCCGATCGTAACAAGAAGCAATACCACGAAGAACAGTTTGCTGCAATTCATTATAGAGCGGTTTGGGTAAATGCAATACGTTGTAAACTCCAAAATGAAGGCTGTCATTCCTGTTGTCTGAACCGTGATTCATAGGATTTGTAGGATTTATGGGATTAGCATACAGTAAGAATGTCATTCAACACTCACCATTCAAAACTCAAAATTCTCATCTGCACGACTGTTTCCGAAGTATTTTTGTTAACCAAACAATGCCAGCCGAGTATCAAGTAACCGCACGCAAATGGCGCCCGCAGCGATTCGATGAAGTCGTCGGGCAGGACCACATCACGCGCACGCTCAAGAATGCGATTCGCGAGAACCGGCTTGCACACGCATATCTGTTCACCGGCCAGCGCGGATGCGGCAAGACGACCGTTGCGCGCATTCTCGCAAAAGCCATTAATTGTCCGAACGCGAAAAAGAATAATTACGAACCGTGTAACGAATGTGAGATTTGTAAATCCATTACGTCCGGAAATTCGATGGATGTCGCCGAGATCGACGGCGCTTCGAATAACAGTGTCGATGATGTCCGCGAAATGCGAGACAATGTGAAGTATCCGCCGCTCAACGGAAATTACCGCGTCATTATTATCGACGAAGTGCACATGCTTTCTCCGCAGGCATTCAATGCACTCCTGAAAACTCTCGAAGAGCCGCCGCCGCATCTTGTTTTTATTTTTGCGACGACAGAAGTTCAAAAAGTTCTGCCGACGATCCTTTCGCGTACTCAGCGTTACGATTTTCGCCGGATGCAGATAGAAGAGATCGTCAAGCATCTACGTCATATTGCTGACACGGATGCGATCACAGCAGATGATGATTCCCTTCTTCTAATCGCGAAGAAAGCCGATGGTTCGATGCGCGATGCACAAAGCGTTTTCGATCAGGCGGTTGCGTTCAGCGGAGCCAAGCTTGAGGCAGTATCGCTTCGCGATGCACTCGGTCTTATCGATGCCGATTTTTATTTTGAGGTAACCGATTCCATTCGCGAGCAGGAAAGCTCGAAAGCATTTGCACTGGCAACAGAAGTTATTTCCCGCGGGTATGACATCGAAGAGTTCATCGGCGGGCTGCTCGATCATTTACGCAATTTCCTGACCGTGATCGTCACGGGCAAGCCGCAATTACTTGAAGTAGTCAAGCATCATCAGGAAAGATATGCTGCGGACGCGAAGTCATTTAGCGAAGGCGATATTCTTCGGCTGACAAAGATCGGTTTCGGTGCGCTCGAACGTTTAAGATCGGCTCCGTCGCCTCGCATCACGCTCGAACTGATGCTTGTCGAGATGACGCTGCTCGAACGCGCACTCGATATTCGTTCGCTGCTCGACGAAATTCGCGCGCTCAAAGGAGCAGCGAACGGTTTGCCAAGTGCGCCGACTGCATCGACCTCAGCAGCAAGTAAGCCAACTGTCCGCGGCACTTCATCGTCTGTCAAACCAGAAGCTGTTCCGTCTGTCGAAGCATCACCAGAAGTCAGAGTGCCGATCGCGTCTTCCGATATAGCGATGCGCTGGTCGGATTTTGTCGAAGAGCTTTCGACAAAGAGCATTCCGTTCCGGCTTATCAGCAATGACATTGAACTCGGTGAGGCGGCAGGAAATCAAATTCAGATCGTCGTCTCAAAGCGCCACACCGAAGAAACATTCTCTCGTAACCGCGACTCATTTACAAATACACTGCGCGAGTATTTTGCGAACCCTTCTCTCTTCTTCGAACTTAAAAAAGTAGAGAAACGAAATACTTCTCCTATTCAAAAAACTGATATTCCTGCCCCTAAGCTCAATGGCAACGGCAAGGCTTCCGCACTCCCTGCGACCGTCACCATCGACGACTCCGTCGAACGCACCGAACTCGAACTCGCCCTCATCAAAGAGCTCGGCGCGATACCACTGTAAAATTACCGCATGAAGATAGTTACTTGGGATTTAGATATTAGAAGCTTTGACCTCTTCTAAAAACCAATTATATATTTTAGTAAATTTGGCAAAAGCTTCATCGTTAGATAATACTGCGAGAGAAAATTTTGGGCGCTTGGATATTTTATCAACAGGTATATCAATACCTGGAATGGAGTTAAGTTTTTCACAAAGCTCTAATCTCTTAGTCTCCGACTCAAAGGGGGGCTTCTTCATGTAATATTGGAAGTATAATTCTATCCATCCAGTAGTTAAGACAGCAAAAAGTTGATGGTCGGTCTTTGCATTGAGTATCGGGACAAATGAACCCTGAGTATTTCCTTCACCAAACCATATTCGTGTAACACGTGGCTTCGCCCATTCAAACAACTTGTGAGCGGCAGAGACATCTGCTGGGCTAGTACGCTGGGACAGTTCTTCAAAGAACGAAGCCTCGTCCCACTTTTGAAATTCGAGCCTATTTACCGATTTAAGAGATTGTGCGTTCACTGTCATCCCGACAACCGTTGGCACGAGCGTTTTCAAATTTTCATTCGTGAATTGCCTTATCTCTACACCCAAAATTTCAGCAGGCTTCATTTGTCCGTTAAGAAATTCAATAATCCGGAGCATTTCAGTGGGTATTTCATCAGCTATGAGAATAAGTCTTAACTTACCGGCTCTCAAGTTTGTCTCCACTTCTGTCCAAAATTGTGAAGGATCACTTGCACTATCTAAAAAATCCCTCAAAACTTCTTCGTGATTTTCCCCTCGTTCCTCACAATTTTGAACAAATTGGTTAATGATTTCTTCTATTGACCAGTATAGTATCGCATTCGCGGCATAATCCAGTATTTGCCCAATTACCTCACGACGAATTCTTGTGTCACTACTCCGTTTTACCTCCACCAGTGTGGGGACTGCTTCTTGGTCAATAAAAAGGTTATCCAAAGACCATCTGTTAGATCCATTCTCTTTATCAGGAACACCGTATTCTCGTGAAATAAAAAGCCACCTACATGGATTATTAGAATTAATTTGAGATCCAGGTATCAAACGAGGATAATCTGCCAGCAATTTTTGCAGGACATCCTCAGTAATGTAACTTTCTTCATTCATCTCAGAAAGTCTGCCGTTAGCATCTAACAAAAAAATGGAGTTTGTCATAGTCAGTATTCATTATATACTATATACTTCATAATTACTTCCTTCTCAGCTTCGCCACGCACTCGATGTGCCAGGTCTGCGGAAACATATCGACGGGTTGAAGAGAAAGCAGTTCATATTGCTCGGTCATCAGTGCAATGTCGCGGGCTTGTGTTGCTGGGTTGCAACTGATGTAGGAAATGCGCTCCGGGGCAAGCTCTAATACTTCTTTGACGACATCGGGGTGCATACCGCTTCGGGGCGGATCGATGATCATCACACTGGGTTTATGATGTTTTGAAACAATGTCAGGGTTTGTCAGGACTTTACGCAGATCGCCGGAAATAAAATCCACGTTCGAGATATTATTTCGTTTTGCATTGGCATTGGCATCGGTTATCGCCGCTTCGACAACTTCGATGCCGAGTACATGCTTCACGTTCGGCGCAACAAAAAGAGAGATCGTCCCGGCGCCGCAATACAGATCCCACAAAATGTCATCCGGTCGAAGGTCGGCATATTCTTCAGCAATTTTGTAGAGTGTTTCAGCCTGCGGTGTGTTCGTCTGAAAAAAACTATTCGCCGAGATCTGATATTTCGGTTTGCCGATGTGATCGGTAATGAAGCCGTCGCCAAAAATAATAATTTCTTTCTCGCCTGTTGCAACTTGAGCGCGTTTGCTGTTGATATTATTAACGAGCGTTGAGACCTCCTGCAATTCTCTTTTCAATAATTCTGCATATTGCTCCATCATCTCTTTGTCATACCGCGACGTGACGATGTTGACCATCATCTCGTTCGTATGATAGCTGTTTCGAACGACAAGAAACCGCAGCAATCCGTCCGGGACAGTATCGGGATCATATACTCTGAGTGAATGAGTCGCGGCGAACTCCCGCGTCAATTCAAGCAGTTTCGGGATAACCGGATGCGCAATGAAACAGACCTCGTTATCAAGCACGCGATCATATCTACCGCGAATGTGTAAACCGAGCGCAAAGCGGTCTTGCACATCGCCGCTTGCGATCTCTTCGTCGCTGAGCCAGCGCGACTCACTGAACGAGAACTCCATCTTATTGCGATAATGATACTCGCGTTCATTGTTCCCGATTGCGGGCAGCACCGGAGGATCGGTTATTTTCCCTATCCGCTCGAATACGTCGGCAACTTGCCGTGTCTTCGTTGCCAATTGAGCGTCATAGCTCATGTGCAGGAGCGAACAGCCGCCGCAGGTGCCAAAATATTGGCATATTGGCGCACGGCGGTCTGGCGATGCCGTGATCACTTCACGGAGTTTTGCTTCGGCAAACTGACTTTTTGACCGAGTGATCTCGGCGCGAACCGATTCGCCGGACAGCGCGCCTTCAATGAAAATGACATATCCGTCTTCGCGCCTGGCGACGGCATTGCCTTCGAAGGCAACCGATGTCGTTGAAAGTTCGAGAATGTCGCCGCGACTGGGTTTTGCGATGCGTTCGGATGCTGCTTGTTCTGTCAATATTGTAACGTTATAAAAAATCGTACGTATAGAAACCCTAAATAATGAGTTATTGTTTATATGTAGCTGTACCGTTCATTCAAAAAAATTGGGAAGGAAAAACGTATGAAAGAATCATTGAAGGATAAGCTCCAATCAGCCCTCACCGATAGCTTCGAGAAAGCACAAGAGGACAAGATCCAGGAATTGAATCGCCTCTCACGCACCGGTAAAACGATCACGCGCAAGGACTATAACTCTCGCAATCTCGCCGATCTGTACTCCGAACTCGGTTTAGAATACCCGACGGGTAAGCCGATCGCCGCATAAGTGTTACTGCCACGAGATATAAAGAAAAACCGCATAGTAAATGCGGTTTTTTTTGTAGCTAGTTTTTACTTTCGCTATTTCCTTTTGTCTTCGGGGTCGCAGAAGGCGTCGGCGTCTCTGTCTTAGGCGGAGGTTCTTTCCCGCCGCTGGAGCGCTTCGAGTAATCTGTTACATACCAGCCTTCGCCTTTATATAATACTCCCGCACCTCCGCTGACAACGCGATGGAATGTCTCCTTTTTACAATTCGGACAAATGATGAGCGCTTCATCGGTGATTCGCTGGAATACCTCTTCTTCGAAACCGCAGGAATCGCAATGGTAATCGTAGGTTGGCATCAGTCTTTCTCTTTCACATCAAACATACGAAAAATTACCGGGTGAAGTTACTTTCGCACTAATACGAACTTGGTTTGGCCGGACGTCGGGGCGTTCGGGGCAATTGCGGTCACAAGATAGACTCCGGAGGGTAGCAGTTTATTATTATCGTCGCGGCAATTCCATTGCACGGTCGAGCCGAATTTCGATGCGTCGATCGTCGAAACAAGCCTGCCTGCAGGCGTGAGTATCTTGACCGTTGAACCCTGCATAAGACCTCCGATCGTCATCGTCACTGCGTCGTCGCCATATTGGATGATGGGATTCGGGTAGAGTGAAATCTTCGAGTAATCCGGGTTTCCTTCTTTGAAGATCGAATTTACCCGCGAGATGCCCTTCGGAGTACCGATATATGCTTCACCCGAAGTTTTATCGATCGCGATCGATGTAATGACATCACTCAATATCGGAGAGTTCGCCGTCGTAAAATGTGCAAGCGAATCAACGCCATCCGGGCCGGCGACAAATACTCCGTCTTCCGTTCCAACCCATTTATTCCCGATGCCGTCAACAGCGATCGCATGAACGACCTGCTGATCGGTAAATGTCAGCGTCCTGGCATGAGGTGTGATCTGCCCGGTTTGAAAAGATGTAGAAAGCGTCAGAACTTGCACACCGACGTTCGTTCCGCACCACAGGCCGTTATCCTGATCGACGATAAGCGCATTGACGCTTTCGCTTCCGAGCGTTGAACCCGTTCCGCCCGCGATCGGGAGCGTCGTCTGATCCGGAAATACTGCGATGACCCCGTAGGGCGCGGGAAGTTGGTTCGACCCCGTCGCGGCAAAATACACATTATTTTGATCCTGAACAGCCACACTGAACGGCCGGTACGGATCGCCCGGCGGGCTCAGCTGCACGCCCTTGAATGTTTGTGCGTCGGTGCTGATCGCAAGGCCTTCACCATCTTGTGCCCAGACAGGAAGCAGGATGTTATTTTTATTATCGAGCGACGCGCGCCCGGTCACAACGTATCCGGCAAATGTTTCCGGCACACCTTTTGAAGCATCGAATTTCGTATAAGAAAAAGATGGCGAGAACTTTACGCCAAGGGCGCCTGCTCCGTGGGTGCCAAGCCAAACCATCGAACGCACGGAATCGTAGAACAAGCTCAGATATGACATTACCGGAAGCGTATTCCCGTTCGCGCGATATGCAGCCCACGAGGATGACTGCATATCGAAGCTCGTCATTCCTGCCGAACCATAGACAGCATAGAGCTTCCCAAGCGATTGTGCAAAATCGAGATCGACAATGTAATTTTCAAGTGGACCGTCAGGAGAGAACCCGGTCTGAACCTGCGTATGGTTTGCTACTGTCAATCCGCCGGTAGTAAAACCGATACATTGTTCTTGCCCCGGTGTTACGAAAAATGCAGACGGTACGGTCTGCTCGCCATTTCGAGGAATATTAAAATAGTGAAACGTTGCAAGATCATTCGTACTGACAATTCGCCCACCCGAACGAGCATCGAGAATATATAATGAATCGTTCGCTGCAGAAACGAAGAAATGAACCGTTGAAACAGAATCGGGCAAAGAAACAGGTATGAGCGTATCGGCAGCGAGTGTAAAGATCCCCTCTGCAGAACCGATAACGACCTTGCCGGCGAACGACGCGATCGAACGAAGATTCACACCTGCAGGCGCAGAAACGATCTTCCACGCAGAAGGCGCAGAAAGTATCGGAGAATTCCGAGGCGCCGAAGCAACTGCTCTGCTGAGCACGGCATAGATCGTCCCGCCGATCTGGGCGACGTCGAAGACCGTGTCCTGCGGAGTCAGATTCCCAAATCGTGTTACGGTTTCGTCGAACGAAGTAGTGTGTGTATTATAAATGCTCAAACCGAAACCTGTTGCAAACAACAGAATGCTGTCGTGTGGGATAATTCGGGTGATCTGCCGTCTCGGAAAATCCTGACGTGAAGAAATATCGGTGATCACATCGAACGTACCCGTCGCTTGACGATAGATATTTATGCCTCCGGTACTGTCGCCAATGACGATATCGCCTGATGTTGTCCTGCCGAGTGCTGAACAATTATTATCGCGAATCCCATCGGAATTCCTATACGACTGCACATTTGCTGATGCGACTGCAGCTGCCGGTACACGATATACACCGCCCGATGTCGCGACCCACACAACGTTAGAATCGGGCGTCACGAGCACATCCGAGACATTCGACATCGACGTGTAATTACGCCATTCTCCCGGCTTGAGCACTTGCGCGGCTGACGGCATCACACCAACAAGCGAAAGAAAAACGATTAACTTCAGCATGAGAGTCCGGGTCATAGATGAAGATCAAAGAAGACGTTTGAGATGTATCATTTCAATTGCGGCAAGCGCTGCCTCACGGCCTTTGTTCGACCCGTTATCGGCACTGCGCTCGAGAGCCTGTTCGTCGGTGAATGTCGTCAACACACCGCAACCGATCGGAATATGATACTTCAACGAAACCGACCTGATACCGCGCATTGCCGCTTCCGATATATGTTCATAATGCGATGTCTCACCTTTAATAACGGCACCAAGTGCGACCATTGCTTCAACATTGCCTTTCATAGCAACCCATTCGAGCACAAGCGGAATTTCAAATGCCCCCGGCGCTTCGACGACAGTGATATGATCATCGTTCACGCCTGATTCTTTTAATGCACCGAGCGCACCGCGCAGAAGCCCTTCGGTCACTTCGGCATTAAAGCGGCTGACAACAAGCGCGATGCGTATCTGCTCGCCGGAACCAGCCCCTGTGATGGTTTTGATCGACATAGAATGTATTGTAACACCCGAATACGGGCGAGCGTCCCTGAAAGATTCAGGGGAAAACCGGTGACCTATCCGGTAGTTATCTTGCCGCCGCTCAAACGAAGATATGTTGTATCGGAAGGAAGTCCATTCAACCGTGATGTAAACGGCGTCGTGATCAGGATCGTCATTCCGCGAAGATGTTCATTCGCAAAAATATGAAGAATGTCCTCTGCGGTCGCGGCATCAAGCTGCGAGATGGGATTATCGGCAATGAGCACAAGCGGCTCGGTCACGAGTGCCCTGGCGATCGCCGTGCGTTGGCGTTCGCCAAGTGAAAGCGAGCGTGGGAACACCGTTGCACGGTCTGCAATGCCGACACGTGCAAGGACATCGGAGATAACATTCCGGTTTTTTGCGCGATTCGTCTTGCCCTGAACCTCGAGCGCGAACGCAACATTTTCAGCGACATTTTTTTCTTCAAGCAAATTAAAATCGCCGAACACGCAGCCGATCGTACGCCGGTACGATGCAATGCGCGAGCGGCGCAACCGCGTAAGTTCGTACTCGCCGACACGTACACTACCCGACGACGCTCTTTCTTCGCAAGTGATCAACTTTATAATAGTAGATTTTCCGGAGCCTGTCGGTGCCGAGAGCACAGCCAATTCGCCTTTGTCAATCGTAAACGAAACATCGTCGAGCGAAAACCTGTCGCTGCCGGGATATGAAAAGTGTACGTTGGAGAATTGGATCATGAGCAGTGGCCAGTGATCAGTGTGACTAGTAAAATGCTGTTTTGATATGGCGAATCTCCGGTTTTGAAGCGACGAGATCGACGCCAACGACATCGAAGCGGCACGCTTGATCGGTCAGTTTATTAATGTGATAATATCCTTCGGCGACGCGCTTGAGCTGACGCTGTTTGCGAACATCGACGAAGTCCTCCGGTTTTCCGCGGTCGTAACTGCTTCGGGCTTTGACTTCGACAAAGACAAGCTGTTCGCCGTCCATTGCGATAATATCTATTTCGCCGATCTTACCGTAATGAAAATTTCGTTTAATGATCCGATAGCCGAGTGATGTCAGATACCCGCACGCTTCTTCTTCGCCAAGATGTCCCTGCGCTGCACTTGTCGGCTGCGGAGCTTGTACATGGTGCCCATTTTGCATACACTAAAAATACGGCAGGTTCGATACCGCAGGTTGAAAACTGGCGGAAATATTGACCGTGCTGACGCTGGATAATGTCGTTATATAACTATTGTTCGTTGATAAGAAAAACATCCGCACTCGCGAACCGTCCGGAAGAAGTGCGTAGATAACTGCTCCTTCGCCTGTTTGCGGAGTCGGTGGTAGCGCCACACTTGTCACACTGAAATCCGATACCGCGAATGGCTGTGAGAAATAACTTGAATCGTCGAGTGTGCGCGCAATATCGGTACGATTAACGAACTTCGCTCCGTTGGTCCCATTCACGGTCACATTTGTACCGTCGTAATGCACATTAAAAAGAGACTGCGGGTCGCTTGCAGATATTTGCAGTAATCCGTACTGAGCAACACCGTTCTGACCGATGATACCAACGAATGCGCCTTTATCGAGTGTGTCGATAAAGCTGGCAATGCGTTCGGCGCCGCTCCAACTGATGCCGATCGAGTCTGCGCTTTCAACGCTGTCTTTCCGGATCGCCTTGACCCACAGTTTATACGGCCGTTCGAGCGGAGGAGATTGGTTCGGAGGTACCGTCACCGTCAGAAAACGAAGCCCTTTCGTGGTATCCCCAGCGCCGCCGACTGCAAAATTTGAAGTGTAGTATACATGCGGATTTGTCCGTGTCGTGTCCTCGTATCGGACAATATATCCTGCAAAACCTTTATTGTTTTCGTCAATGCTCCGCGACCAGAATAAATTGATCGAAACCGAATTCGGCCCGCTCGAAGCAAAGATCGAACTCGGCGCATGAACAGGCCGCGGATCGAAAAAGAAACTCACGAACGAAAAGTACTGCGATAATACAAGAGAATCAGGCTTTGATTGTGGTCCATACCGCACGCCCCACACTTGAGCCGTATATCTCATCAATGGGTTAACATTCGTAAACGTATAACTCGTATCGCTCTTGGGGACAAATACAGAATCTATTTCCGTTACAACGGAGTCCTCAACAGTGGGGTCATTACTGACGGAATCGGAAGTAAATAACTGTACCCAATAGCCTTTGAAATTTTGGTTGATATACGTTGGCGATACTGACCATCTGATCTTGAGCGTCGATTTCCCGGCGCTGTCGGCTTGGTAATACACGACCGTCGGCGGCTGAACAAGCTGCGGAACGACCTGCGGACCTGTGATATTGTCGGCAAGGCAGCCCGCGAAAAGCACTGCCGCCAAGACCACATAAGACGAATAAGAAATTCTCATCGCTTCTGTAATAATGCAAATCCCACCCACACTGTTCCGCAATTTATGGGGCAAAAATAAAAACGGGTATGAAGCAACTGCCTCATACCCGTAAAATAACTCTAATTCGTCAGTTACTCACGAATGATATTCATCGCCGGGCCTTTTGGAGCAAGTGTGGTGCTCTTATTTGCCGTCGGACGTGAAACATAGCCCCAACCGACTGTCGGCTGAGCCCATACATTCACGGTAATATATTTATGGCTCCCTGCTATCGTGTAGAGCTGATGCGTCGTTCCGTCAGGTACGATCTCGATGCGAGCAAAATTCGTTGCTCCTGGGGTCGTATGGGATAGAACATTCACCAATAATACTGCAGAACTATCACCGACATTCGCAGACGGAATGTCATAGAAATTCGTCGTACTGCCGCCACTTACAGGAACAAACGAAGTAATATCTCCGGAAAAGAATAAATTGTCTGCTCCTCCATGCACTAAGTATGAGTTTGTTCCGAAGAATGTGGTCCGTCCGCCGGTATATGCAACGTTCGACGATACGAGCGAAATGTTCGAGCCGGGTACTGTTGCATCAGTTAATAACACAAGGTCGATGTTTTTTTTATCAGCGGTGTCAAGTGGCGCAGTCTGAGTCGTGTTTCCGCTAACGATTAGTCCACTCGGATGTCCTGGAGACGGATCACTTGTCTCATAAATATTCTTGGAACTAGTCTTATATGCAGTTGCCCATGTGATCGTGCCGGCAGTGCTCACAGGAGTGCTCACAGCCTGATAAAAAATAGTGTCCGGTCCATTATCGCCGGTGCCGCGCGTCCAAAAAACAGTAATTGATTTGTCATCTGTCGCTGAAACACCTGCGATTGTCGTCGCCGCAGCACTGCCGCTGACGCTGAACGTATAAAGCTGATTGGGTGTAAGTCCTGTGACCGTGCCTCTGGTATCACTCGAACCGCTGATCTGTTTCGAGCGATTATCGGTCGGAGTCGGGTTCGTCGTGTTATCCGACGTACATCCGGTAAGAAGAATCCCGCCGAGAAGTGAAGCTCCTGCAAAAGCGAGAATGGTATTACGTATCCTCATAATAGTATTGTGAATTGGTGAAAAACCTCAAGTATTGCCACTCTATTATATTAGGTCGAATGGCGATCGACGTCCGGGCTGCGATCTTACAAATTGTAAGCCTGTAACGGGATAGAGCAAATATGAAGTTCCGCCTATTTTGTTGTGGACGGTTAGCACCTGACTCTCAGAAATTTGATAGTGGGTCAGTTTAGATGAGAATATCCGAACGATGTCATTGCGAGCGAAGCGAGGCAATCTAAAATCTCGAAATTGTGCCACCGGTCAAGATTTTAGATTGCTTCGTCGTCGCTACGCGACTTCCTCGCAATGACATTATCTTGAAATTAATCAATTACATTACAGCCCCACTCGCTTAAAGATCATATCGACATATTTGAATGCCGCTCGCGGGTCGAACGCTCCGTCGAGCGCTTCTTTTGAGATTCGTCCGACAATCTCAGGATCGGCTTCTAAAAGTGAGCGAAACGTAATGTGAGCATCTTTTCCTTCGGCTGCTAACTCCCAAACTTTCATCGCATTGCGCTGAACGATCTTGTAGCTGTCATCGCGTGAGAGACCGCTTTTTGTGAGCAGAAGTAATACCGGCTGCGAAAACACAAGCCCGCGCGTCAGATCGAGGTTTCGCTTCATTGCTTCGGGATAGACATACATCGTTTCGATGGTTTTCCTCATCAAATAAAGCATGTAATCAAGCGTGATCGTCGCATCGGGACCGATAACGCGTTCGGTCGAGCTATGGCTGATATCACGCTCGTGCCAGAGCGCAACGTTTTCCATTGCGGTTGCGGCGTATCCGCGCAAGAGTCGTGCAAGCCCCGTCACGCGCTCCATTGTAATTGGGTTGCGCTTATGCGGCATCGCCGACGAGCCCTTCTGTCCTTTCGAGAAAAATTCTTCCGCTTCGCGGACTTCCGTTCGCTGCAAATGGCGAAGTTCGATGGCGATCTTTTCAAGACTTGCTCCGACGAGTGCAATGGTTGTGAAAAACTCTGCGTGACGGTCACGCTGAACGATCTGTGTCGAGATCGGGTCGGGCGTGAGACCTAATTTTTTACAGACATACTCTTCGACCGAAGGATCGAGATGCTCATACGTGCCGACAGCGCCGGAGATCTTCCCGGCAGAAATTGTCTTCACCGCATGTTCCATCCGCTCGCGGCAGCGTTTGGCTTCCGCATAAAAAACGGCAAGCTTTAATCCAAATGTCGTTGGCTCGGCATGAATACCGTGCGTCCTGCCGATACACGGTGTTAATTTATATTCGAGCGCGCGTTTACCGAGCGCCGCAATAAGCCTGTCGATTCCACCAAGTAATAATTCGCCGGCTTGTTTGCATTGAACCGAGAATGCCGTATCGACGACATCGCTCGAGGTCATCCCCAGATGGATAAATCTGGAATCGGGACCGACATACTCTGCAACATTCGTCAGAAATGCGATGACATCGTGTTTCGTCTCTTCTTCGATCTCGAGGACGCGCTTGGTATCGAACTTCGCCGTTTTACGGATTCCGGCGGTCGTTCCCTTCGGAATGACGCCCAGTTCTTCCTGTTTCTCACAGGCAAGCAGCTCTATTTCAAGCCAGATCTTAAACCTGTTCTCGTCTGTCCAGATTGCCCCCATTTCGGGGCGGGTGTAGCGTGGGATCATGCGCGATCTTTTATCAAATGGTCAACGTCTCGTGAATGATGTAAACACCCAACAAGAATAATTTGGTCGGAGAGAATATAATAAAAGAGTGAAAACGGAAAACGTCTCAGTTGCGCTTTTCTGTATCGATGAATTGTTTTGGGAAACGACAATGGGTACTCGCCAATAAAAGACATTGTGTGCTCAACGATAGAAATAAACTCATCACCCAAACCACGTCGCTCGTTATCATACCACTCTGCCGCTTCAGAAATATCCCGAATCGCGGCGGGGTCAGTAATGATATTAAACATGCTTCCGGCGAGCTTTCAGTTCAGCTAATGCCTGCTCCCACGGGATCCTAGTTTCCGGATGTTCAAGAAAATCTTTTAAACGCTCCTCCAGTACGTTCGTCTGCCACTGGGGTATTTCAACCACAGCGTCAGAATCATCCGGAACGCCTGCCCAAAGCATCTCGGCGAGCTTTGCACGCTCGTAAATGCTCATCGCCTCAATTTCCGTCTTCGTCAACATTCCACATTCTCCTTGGTTACTAAAAGCTTCCAGATTTACTTCGGTTCCGTACGAGCCTTTTCCCGCTCTGTCAGCGGATTCGCAGCAACGATCTCATCCTTGATCTTTAACATATATTCTTTTGCTGCTTCATGATCGTTCGGGATGATGCCGTCGAGAATAGCATTCTCGATCGCATCTTTTATCAGTCCGACAGTTTTCGACGGCGGTAATCCGGCGATCTGCATGATCTCCTCGCCGCGCACCGGCGACTGGAATGAACGCATCTTGTCCTTTTCCTCGACTTCCTGCATCTTCGACCACACCAGATCGTAGTTGCCCTGATATTTGCGGCTGAGCTTCGGGTTCTTCGAGGTAATATCCGCGCGGCAAAGCGTCATCAGATCCTCGATGTCATTGCCGGCTTCGAAGAGCACGCGCCGCACGGCGCTATCGGTGACGCCTTCATCTACCAGCGCCATTGGGCGCATGTGCAAGCGCACGAGTTTTTGGACATACTTCGCCGCATCGATCGGCAGTTTCATCCGCCTGAATATCTTTTCAACCCACCGCGCACCGATGATATCGTGCCCGTAGAATGTCCATCCGTAGCTGTCGCGAAACGATTTTGTTTTCGGCTTTGCAACATCGTGAAGCAGCGCCGCAAAACGCAGCCATACATTTTCCGTCATCTCGGCGGCGTTATCGAGTACGCGCATTGTGTGTTTGAATACATCTTTATGCGCATATTCCTGCACCCCAACCGTCATCAGATCGACGCCAGAAAGTTTTGCAATTTCGGGAAAGACAAGATCGAGAAGGCCCGTTTCGTATAGAACAACAATGCCGATGCTCGGGCGAGGCGATGCCATGATCTTCATAAATTCGTCCGTGATGCGCTCCTGCGAAACGATCTTGGTGCGTTCGCGCATTGCGTGCATTGCATCAAGTGCTTCGGGAACGATATCAAATTCAAGCTGCGCCGCAAACCTCGCGGCGCGCATCATCCGTAACGGATCGTCTTCGAATGTCGCCTCGGGCGCAAGTGGGGTGCGAAGAATTTTCGAATCGAGATCATTTAACCCGTCATAGAGATCGACGATCTCTCCGAAGGCAAGGGAGTTCAGTGATGCCGCAAGAGCATTGACCGTAAAATCACGCCGCGCAAGATCGTCTTCAAGCGTGCCTTCTTCGGTAACGGGATTGCGCGAAGCCGAGCGATACGATTCTTTGCGGGCGCCGACAAATTCGAGTTTCACGTCACCGATCTCGACCATTGCTGTACGAAATTTTTCGTACACTACCACATGCGCACCTTCGAATTCGGACGCGACACGCTTGGCAAATGAGACGCCATCGCCAATGACCGTGATATCAATGTCGCGGTCGTTGCCGCGGCCGAGAAGAACGTCACGAACAAATCCGCCGACAACGTAGGCGCTCACGCCTGCCGCATCGGCGATCTGACCGACGGCAACAAGCAATGGCTCGGTGATATGAAGCTTCTGTTTCTTCACGCGCCGTGATTAACGATTATGTCGGGACGCCGGTTCAGAGTAGTAGAGCCGGCTAAAGCCGGAGCTGCTATTTATTTTTGAAGGACTTCTTCGAGTATGTCATAAGCTTTATGCAGATCGTTGGCAGTCGTCGAATATGGGGGCAGAAAATAAATCGTATCGCCGAGCGGGCGAAGCAGGAGGCCGCTCTCAAGACATCGCCTCCCTATTCCCTGCATTCGAGAACTGAGATATCCTTCCGGTTTTCTCGGCTGCATAGCCGCCATCGTCCCTAATATGCGAAAAACATTGTCATTCTTTTTTGCAAGTAGCGGCATTCGTTCTTGGTGAACATTTGTAATAGTTTGTATCCGTTCAAAGACCGGCTCTGATTCGAAAATTTCAAGCGATGCAACCCCTGCAGCACAACTGATCGGATTACCGGTATAACTATGCCCGTGAAAAAATGTCTTCGCTCGGTCAGAGCTTAAGAACGTATCGTATATGTTCTTCGTACAAAGCGTCACGCCTAGCGGCAGGAAGCCGCCCGTAATTCCCTTTGACAGAGTCATCATATCGGGGCTATTATCCATCGCATCCGATGCAAAGAACGTCCCCGTTCTTCCGAAGCCTGTAAGCACTTCGTCTGCAATGGCAAGAATATGATGGGTATGAACGATCTTAAGGGCTTCTTCAAGTATTTTTTTTCTCCATATTTTCATTCCTCCGGCGCCAAGCAACAGTGGTTCATAGATGAATGCCGCGATATTGCGATCCGACGAACAATGCTTCATCAGCGCGTCCAAAAATTTCTGCTCGTCATCCGAGAATTGTTCCGAATCATACTCCGGCGGAGTCGGGAACGGCAGATGGATCACATCGAAGAGCATCGGAGTAAATGCATCGGTAAATGTGCTGCGACTGCTTGCCGACATTGCCCCGAATGTGTCACCGTGATAGGAATGTTCGAGAGCGAGAAATGTCGTTCGGGTTTCGCCGCGCAATTTCCAGTATTGCACTGACATTTTCAATGCAACCTCGACCGCCGTCGAACCGTCGTCGCTGAAAAAAACTTTTGTGAGTCCGTTCGGCGTTCGTTCGATCAGTTTTTTTGCAAGCACCGATGCAGACTCGTGTGTAAAACCGGCAAAGATAACTTGCTCGAGTTTTGACGCTTGCTTTGCGATCGCCTCGGCAATATACGGATGAGAATGTCCGTGCAGTGTCACCCACCATGAGGAGATCCCGTCAAAGATTTTTTTGCCATCCGCAAGAGTCAGATACGAACCGCTGGCACGTTCAACGCCCGGCACCTGCGGCGATAAGTGCATCTGCGTATATGGATGCCAAATGTATTCTGCATCCCATGACTCCCACGTATTTTTTTTTTGCGGACATTGATCAGCTATTCTTTAATATATGTTGACGAAACGTATTGAAGTGTTCGTCATAAACCTGTTTTAATATTGTTTTATCAATCCTGCCAAGCAGCGGAATGCGCCCGAGAATTTTTGTTTTCCCATGCGTCGCAATTGCCGTTTCATTTTGCGAATTTATTTCGCCTATCGTTACGCAGCCAGCAACTTCAATATTTCTCTTTCTGAGCGCTTCAAGTGTCAATAGCGTATGGTTGATCGTTCCGAGAGAAGACCGGGTTGCGATCACAACCGGGATCTGCCACATTGCAATAACATCAACCTGAAGCACATTGTCGTTCATCGGCACAAGAACACCTCCTGCCGCTTCAATGATGAGGTCGCGTTCGGCCGGAAGGCCAAGTTTATTTTCATCTATTGTTATGCCGTCGAGTCGGGCGGATAAATGCGGTGAGAGGGGCTGTTGAAGTTTATACACTTCAGCAATGATCCGGTTAGAACTACATTCGCTCAGACGACGAACCGTTTCGGGATCTGTCTCATCCTCCAAGCCGGACTGAACAGGCTTCCAATAATAAAGTGATTCAATCGAAGACATGAACAGTGCAGAGAGAATCGTTTTCCCAACACTTGTGTCCGTTCCAGCAATGACAATTCGCTGCATCAGTCAATGAATTGTTTCTCGATCTCGATCAAGGAATTGCACAATAATTCCAGCTCGGCTTGTGCATGAAGTGCATTGACAGTCAGTCGGAATCGCGAGGTGCCTTCAGCGACGGTCGGCGGACGAATAGGACGAACATCGACACCTCGTTCGGCAAGTGCATCAGCAACCCGACACGCCTCAGCATCCGCTCCAATAATGAGTGAAATGATCGGCGACCTGCCGTCATGTATCTTCCATCGTTTTAAATTGCCTTGTAATGTTTTTCTGACAAACCCGGCATTCGAGAATACACGGTCACGAAGTTCGGGATGAGCGGTGATCTCATTCAATACTTCCGATATTTGCATCGGAATAACCGGCGGAAGCGCTGTCGTAAAGATCATCGTACGCGCACGATTGATGAGATAACTTTTTACCGTCTCGGAGGAACACACAAACGCGCCTGCACCGGCGAGCGCTTTGCCACACGGATGAATGCTGAGATATACATGATCTCGAACTCCATTTTCGTCAATTAGCCCCCTGCCGTTCGTACCGAAGAGACCGGTTGCGTGAGCTTCATCGACAATAAGAATGAACCCATTCTCGCTGCAGAACGAAGCGATCTCTTTGATCGGCGCTTCATCGCCGTCCATCGAATATAAACTTTCGATCACGACAAATACATCGCCTGCTCTTGTCATGGAAGATGCAGAAGCGTTCAATGATTCGAGCGAATTATGTTCGAAGCTTTTCTTCGATGCGAAGCTTGCATGAATGCCTTCGCGAAGGCTTGCATGAACACGTTCGTCAAAAAGAATCACATCGTGTCGCGTCGGCAGCGCCGTCAGCACCGCCATATTTGCTGCGTAACCGGACGTAAAATACAATGCTGCTTCGGCAGCTTCGAATTTCCTGAAATCTTCTTCGACTTGTTCGTGCCAAGTGTGATTTCCCCGAAGAAGCCGTGACCCTCCGGCGCCCAACGGAATGCTGCTCTCCGAAATTTTTCGTGCAATTCGTTCGCGGATCTCACCGCTATAGGTCAGTCCAAGATAATCGTTCGAAGTGAAATCGATCCCGCGTGGAAGCAGAAGCGTCCGCTTGCGTTTTTTTTCTTCGAGCGATGCAAGTTCGTTCTGCAATCGCATCTCTATCTTCGGCACGATCGGCATTGTCTTATGCCGTCACAGACATTTCCATTGCGAACGGAGCGGCCGCTTCGACGCCAAGTTTTTCGAGCAGCGATATATCCTCATTGAACGATGGGTTCGGCGTCGTCAGCAATGTATCGCCGGTAAAAATAGAATTCGCACCCGCAAGAAATGCAAGTGTTTGAGCTTCTTTCGATAGTGACAACCTCCCGGCGCTCAGCCGCACACGAGACTTCGGCATCAAGATTCTGGCACAGGCAATGACGCGGATAAAATCGAATGGATCGAGCGGCGGAGCATCCGCTAGCGGTGTTCCGTCAACAGGAACGAGTGCATTGATCGGAACACTTTCCGGTTGAGGGTCGAAATTCGCAAGCGTATGTAAAAAAGCGACCCTGTCATCATCTGTTTCTCCCATTCCGAGAATGCCGCCGCAGCAAACAGAGATACCGCTCTCCTGAACGTTGCGCAGCGTATCGAGACGGTCCTGATATTCTCTGGTATGGATGATAGACCCATAAAAACTTTCTGAAGTATCGAGATTATGATTATATGCCGTCAGCCCTGCATCTTTCAAACGTTCGGCTTGTGGTTTGGTCACCATACCGAGTGTCGTACAAACTTCAAGACCGAGGCTTCGCACACCGCGCACCATTTGGAGCACGTTGTCGAAATCGCGACCGTCACGAACTTCGCGCCACGCAGCGCCCATACAAAAACGAGTTGCGCCGGCATCTTTCGCTCGTCTTGCAGTGCTCACGACTTCATCGACATCCAGCAGTTTCTCTGCTTCAACACCCGTATGATACCGAGCCGCTTGCGGACAGTATGCGCAATCCTCCGGACAGCCACCTGTTTTTACCGAGAGGAGCGTGCATAGTTGTATATCATCATATTGGTGATATGTTCGGTGTATAGCGCTCGCCTCTGACACTAATTTCAAAAAAGGGGTCTCGTAAAGCGAGCGAACTTCTTGTAATGAGATCATATAAAAACAGCGATTAATTTTCTTTTTAATACGATATCGGCTCTTTAAACATAAGTTATCTGTAATCGTTTTATATCATTCTACCTCGACTTCAACCATCCCTTCGTCAATTCTGACCGGATAAATTGGAATGCGCGGGCCGGTTCCGGGCCATGTGAGTGCTCCCGTCCGAAGCGAGAACACCCATGAATGCTCCGGGCATGTGATTTCATCATCAAAGACATAACCATGTTCCATCGAAGTCCCTTGATGCGGGCAGATCGCTCCGCAGGAAAAGAGTTCAGACCCAGAGCGCATCACAAGTATCTGTTTGCCCGCGATGCTGCGGCATACGATCGACCCATTTGCCAATTCTTCATTTTTGACGATCTTCGTCCACATTCGTATATTTGTACTATTATAAACTGCAAAAATACCGCTCTCTAAGAGAAAGGACACAATAGCTGCATCATTTGAGAACGGTATTGTGGATTTATATACTCATTCATCAATCAATCCCACTATGAAAAAAATCTTAAAGATCGTTGGTATCATTGTCGGTGCCATTGTTCTGCTTGTTGCAGGATTTATTGGTTTTCTCAAGGTAGCCGGGATGCCAAGTTTTAGCAATGTGAAGCGGCCCGACGTTCATGTCGAGGTTACGCCAGTACGTGTCGAGCGGGGTCGCAAGATCATGGGTATGCTCTGTTATAATTGCCACTATAATGCAGCAACGAATAAGCTGAGCGGACATTTTCTCAATGAATCGCCGCCGGTCTTTGGGAAGATCTATTCCCACAATATCACGAGCGATAAAACGAACGGTATCGGAGGCTGGACAGACGGAGAAATTTTATACTTCCTGAGAACAGGTATTCATAAAAATAACGAATACGTCCCGCCATATATGCCGAAGTTTCCGCACATGGCAGAAGAAGATATTCAATCGCTCGTAGCATATTTACGTTCGAATGACTCTCTTGTCGCACCGAGTACAGCACCCGATACTGCAGAAGAGCCCTCGTTGCTTGCTCTGTTTCTCGGACGATTTGTTTTTAAGCCGTATTCGTATCCGACAGAAAATATTCCGTTACCTCCTGCCGGCAACTCCGTTGCTGTCGGGAAATATTGGGCGGCCAGTGTACTTGATTGTTATCAGTGCCACAGTGCCGATTTTAAAACGAACGATGGTTTGAATCCGGAAAAATCAGTCGGATTTTTCGGCGGCGGCAACGAACTAACCGATCCGATAGGTAAACCTGTCTTTTCAAGAAATATCACACCTGATATGGAACACGGTATCGGCAAGTGGACGCCGGGTATGTTCTTGCGTGCGCTCCGAGACGGTCTTCGTCCGGATAATACGGCACTTCGTTACCCAATGGCACGCTTCCCGGAGCTCAGCGATTCTGAGATCGTTGCGATCTATGATTATTTACGAACCGTCCCGTCGCTTTCGACACCAAACAAGCAAAGTGCGGATTACAAATACGCAAATGCGAACCCCTCTGACGGTGAAAAAGTCTATTATAAATATGCGTGCTATGCCTGTCACGGGCAGAACGGAATTGGGATGTGTGACCTGACGCATGCGTGTGATAAATATCATAGCGATGAAGAACTGACTAATTGGATCAAGAATCCGTCGAAGATCATCCCCGGCACGAAGATGCCGACGTGGGAAGGCACGATCCGCGAAGAAGAATTCGCGCCGCTGGTGCAATATGTCCGCCAACTCGGACATGAGACCCAAGCGAAGTTAAAAGAGAACAGCCAAAAAACAACGGCTTCTCTTAAGTAATCGCCATTATAACTTATGATGCCAATGGCGGGCCCGGAAAGACCCGCCGTTTTTTGTTGCACGTTTTTTTCCCATTCGTTGTATTATCTTTTTGTGTTGGGCGACGCTCTCCGCCGTCCGATAATCTGTTGTGTTGTCACGGAAACGTTCTTGTTCTATGGATACGATCAATCTGGTAAAACGAATTGCGTGCTTTGTTGTTGTCGCAATTGTCTCGCTGCATTCTGCTCTTCATGCCGAAACAACGTATAACCCTGGTAATTATGTCGTCAAAGATATTTGGGTCGACCCGTCGAATGGAGCTGATTCATACGACGGCTCAACCAGGGCAAAGGCCGTCAGAGACATTAATACTGCCTGGGGCTTGATCCAGCAATTACAAATAACGACGACAGGCTATCGCATCATGCTCGTTGCCGGAATGTATTCTGCCGATTCGACACCAAACTTTCAATCTCTCGCGGCAACATTCAAATACCCGGTCATTATTCAAGCCGCGGACGGTAACGGCACTGCTTCGCTGCCGAGGATCACGGTGATCGGTTGCAGTTACCTGTATTTTATCGGCGTTAACATCCGAACTGTTTTTGGCGGTGATGCTTTCGGCGCGACAACAAGCGACCACTTGCTTCTGAGTAATTGCGGGATCGACGGCCTTAACAGTGATACTACAGGTTCCGAATCGCAAAATGCTGTCAGTTTCACTACCTGCCAGTATTGCTATATTGAAGATTGTACCATCAAGCATTCAACAAATGCGCTTGCATATTTCAGCGCGTGTCAATACGGACATATTCTACACTCAACTCTCGACTCGACTGCCGGAACAGGTATTTATGCCGGAAGCGGCTCAGCATATTTATACTTTGAACGCAATATGCTCCGTAATGCTGCCGGCAGAGGCTTTCTACTCGGCGGCACAAGTTACCTCGATTATGATTTTATTACGCCCTGGCTGCATTACGATACCTACGATATCAAGATCGACAACAACATCATTGCCAACACACAAAAAGAAGCATTTTTGGTCAATGGCAGTTACGATGCGCTCATTGCGTATAATACTTTTTATAAGACCGGCGATTCCGCTGCGACAATGTTTATCGTCGGGTTAGGAAACCGGACGTGCAATTACGATCAATTGAAATGTAAAACATTTCTCGACAGCGGCGCCTGGGGTACGGTACATATTTACCAGACTGATGACGATGCGGCATGGATACCGAATAAACACCTCTATATATATAATAATATCTTTTATAATCCTACCGGATCGCAAACGTCTTACGGCGAGCTTTCCGTCTGGGGTTCTCGTAAAGCGTTGAGCCATGCGTCGTGCCCCAAGCCAGCGTATGCTGACGACGATATGGAGTTCAAAGGCAATGTCATTTTCAATGGCGTGCTTTCAAAACCGTTGGGGCTTTCCGATACTTCCGGGTGCCAGGATTCGAATCTTACGTGCAATAAAAATCTGATCATTACGGAAAATTCTTTGAATATCCAAGAGCCTGATCTCGTCGGTGCGAGTAATGGCGACTTGCATCCGAAACCGGGCAGTTTTTTATTCAGTACAAAATTATTCGCGATCCCTAACTTTATCTGGACCGATCTGCCCGGTCGGCCGATAGAACCACAAGGCGATCTCTCAAATGCGATCACCATAGATTTCGACGGTAAGATCCGCAGTTCCGGCTCCGACGCTCCCGGTAGTTTCAAAAGCTCGACGGCATCGGTTCACCAAACATCGCCTGCCGATTTTTCTGTCGGCGATCCTGTCCCGAATCCGGCATCCGATCACGCGGACATTTCGTTTTTGCTCACCGGCCGCGCTCTCGTTCGGGCCAGTGTTCACGATCTGCTCGGCAGAGAGATCGAACTCATTGCGAACGAATCATTCGAGCAAGGTATGTATCATCTGCCAATTTCAATAGCGAACCTTGCAACTGGCGCATATTATATTTGCGTATCTGCCGAAGGGACAACGATCACTAAGGCTTTTTCCGTGATTCGATAACACCGAATCTGGCTTACGATTAGAACTTACGGTTCGCACGAAAATTTTGCGACTATGTTGTAGTATTGCGTTATGAAAACGGTGATAATAGCGGTGTTTGTCTTTGCGGTCTCCGCGCATGCTCAAATGTATCAGGGTAAGCAGGTATCGAACATTTCCTTAGTTTCAGGGGCTGTTAAGCCCGGCAAGCCGTTCACGCTCGGCATTCATATTCTGATGGAATCTGGCTGGCATACATATTGGAAGACACCGGGTGATGCCGGTGCGGCACCTGTTGCCGAGATCATTGGTGCACCGGATCTTACCGCCGGAGAACTGCGCTACCCGACACCACATAAGATGATTTCGAGCGACATTGTGACGTATGGTTACGACGAAGAAGTCGTTTTCCTGCTGCCGGTACGCCCGAATAATGCAAACGCACCACACCGCTTCAAATTAAAACTGAACTGGCTCGTTTGCAAAGAAGTGTGTCTGCCGGCAGAGGCGATCCTTGAATTCAATATCGATTCGCTCAATGCCGACAGCATCAAAGAAAATCAGCGGCTGCTCGACAGGTGGACGGCAAGATTGCCGCAGCCCGGAGCGGGTTTCAATCTCGACCATGCCGGAGCGCTGGCAACTGTTACAAAAGACAGCGCGATCAATCTGTTTGTTAAATTCTTCGATGTCGCACCGAATACCATTACTGATTTTTTTCCCATCGACCAGGAAGATTTTGTCATCAATTACAACAGCATCGCTGCAACGCGCGACGGCATTTCAATGACGCTCACACCGGGACGTAAAGGGGCCGAACTCAAACAGATTGCCGGTGTCGTTCTGATCGGCACGACGGGATACGAAGTGAATGTGCCGGTGACGAAACAATGAATTGCACTATTTCGTATTTTATCCGGTGCCACCTGAACAATGCTATTATATGTATATGAAATTTCTTATTATTCTTTTTTTTGTGATGTCAATTACGTCAATGACCTCTGCACACCCCATCGAGATCGGCAAATCGGCCCCCAATTTCACATTGCCCGACCTCGACGGCAAACCCGTCAAGCTTTCCGACTTCAAAGGCAAGATCGTCGTGCTTGAATGGATCAACGAAGGCTGTCCGTTCTCCCGCGGACATTATGAATCGGGCAATATGCAATCGCTGCAAAAAACGTACACATCGAAAGGCGTCATTTGGCTGACGATCAACTCGACTCGTCCCGATCATCCGGAAGCGTTCAATTCCGCGAAGAGTAAACAAGTGCTCACCGAATGGAAATCGAATGCAACGACAAACCTAATGGATGAAGACCGTACAGTCGGGCATCTTTACGATGCAAAAACAACGCCGCATATGTTCGTTATCGACGCAAACGGAATCGTTCGTTACCAAGGTGCGATCGACGATCATCGCGGCACTGACGGCGGAAAAAATGCACACGTCAACTATGTTCAAGAAGCGCTCGACGATATTCTTGCCGGGAAAGAAGTCACGGTCACGACAACAACACCGTACGGTTGTTCGGTGAAATATTAAAACGTGGCTGAGCTTATCCTGCATCCTATTGGCGTGATTCGCACGCCGTTCATCGATAAATATGCAGCACCGCGACAGCCGGGGACAGATGGTGAGAGCGCTGTCGGAAAAGTAGTCCTCGAAAAAGGTCACAACTTCGAGCAAGCACTTAATGATCTCAACGGTTTCGAGAAGATCTGGCTGATCTATCAATTCGACCGCAATACGAACTGGAAGCCGAAAGTTTTGCCACCGCGAAGCGATATTAAGCGAGGAGTGTTTGCGACGCGTTCTCCGCACCGGCCAAATCCGCTCGGGTTGTCAGTCGTTACACTGCTTGAGATTCGAGGCCGTACACTGATCGTCGAAGGCGTTGATATGCTCGATAAAACGCCGCTCTTCGACATCAAGCCATATCTTTCGGCGACTGAATCATTTCCTGAAGCACGCATGGGCTGGGCGAGTGACACTGTTGAAAAAGATAATCATCAACGTACTTTTACATACGATAAAAACGTTGTTAAGAAATTAGAAGGCCTTCCCTTCCAAGAGCAGCACCATATTCGTGCACATATCGAGAAAATGCTTCAGTTCGATATTCGTCCTCACCCGTACAAACGGATTTCGGTACTTTCCGACGGCAGTTATATGCTTGCATATAAAACTTTGCGAATAACATTTTCTATGCAAGGTACAGATTCTGTCATTATCACGGATATTCGGCCTGCTTAGTACATTTTCGGCGTTTTTTTCGTATATTTATGTCACTGTGAAGCTGCGGAGCATTCTTTCTCGCCACCTTACAGTATGTTACTGGAACAAACCGGATAAAAACGGTGTATTATATTTCACTAATATATGGGCAACCATATAAATGAGTCATGAGCACTATTCCCCATTCAGTCTCTCTGGAAACTCGCAATATTATAAACTCGATCCGCCGCTTAGTGCAATCGATCCGAGTGGCATCGCGGGATTCCGAAAAAAAAGTAGGACTTTCAGCAGCACAACTATTTGTGCTACAGAAACTCAAAGAAGAACACGGGCTCTCACTCAACGATCTGGCAGAGCGGACACTGACGCATCAAAGCTCAGTTTCGGTCGTGATCAAACGCCTTGTCGAAAAAGACCTTGTTCGACGCGAACGTTCCGATGAGGACGGCCGCCAACTTGTGTTGGGCATAACGCCGAAAGGCCGGCGGCTTCTCGTGCGGGCGCCTCACGCGAAACAGGATTGGCTCATCACGGCGCTCGAACAGATGAAACCAGTTTCCCGCAAACGGTTCGACAGGGCGTTTACCGAACTGCTCGAACTCTCCGGGCTTGCAAAGAAAGGCTATCCGCCATTGCTGTTTGCTGAAACAGGGCCGAATAAACTACATCAAAAAAAAAATAAATGATCGAGGGTGAAGTAGAACGATCTTCGACGACGAACGGATTACCGGTCGCCCCCGGTATGGAAATGGCACTTGCCGGGATCGATGTCCCTCGTGAGCAGGCCATCTTCGACCGCCGCTCGATCGTTCTTACTGCTGGGTGTATGGCTCTTGCCATTGCCGCGGTATTTATAGCGCAAGGATTACAAGCGCTGATCGCATTTTTCACAAATCTATTTTTCTACGGTCATTTCTCATTAGCAATCACTTCGCCCGCTGATAATCAGCTTGGCCTTGGCGTGCTTATTATTCCGGTCATCGGCGGCCTCATCGTCGGGGTGATGGCGCGGTTCGGTTCGAGCGCCATCAGAGGACACGGCATTCCCGAAGCAATGGAGCAAGTGCTTCTCAACGAAAGCCGCATTCATCCGTGGATGACATTCTTAAAGCCGATCTCATCGGCGATCGCGATCGGCAGCGGCGGACCGTTCGGTGCGGAGGGGCCAATTATTGCAACCGGCGGCGCACTCGGATCCGTGATCGGGCAGTTATTGCCCATCACTGCGAATGAACGAAAAATATTGCTGACTGCCGGAGCAGCAGCAGGTATGACCGCGATATTTGGCACACCCGTCGCCGCGATCTTGCTCTCGATCGAATTATTATTATTCGAATTCAAAGCACGCTCGATCATTCCGATCGCGCTTGCGTCGGTAACAGCAGCGACTATCCGATATGCTCTCATCGGCAATAAAGTGATCTTTGCGATGCCGAACCTCACTGAACCCGGTGCGTTGGCACTTACAATATATCTGGCGATCGGCGTCGTTGTCGGTGTTTGTTCTGTGTATGTCAGTAAATTGGTCTATCTCGTTGAAGATCTCTTCGAAAAACTTCCGATCCATTGGATGTGGTGGCCGGCGATCGGCGCTGTTGCAGTTGGTATCTGCGGTTATTTCGTCCCGAGAACGCTTGGGGTCGGATACAACAACATTACAGATATTCTGACACATTCGCTTGCAACACAGACAGTACTAATTCTCTGTCTAGTAAAATTTATTTCGTGGGCGATCTCACTTGGAAGCGGAACATCGGGCGGAACGATGGCACCGCTTTTTACGATCGGCAGCGGACTCGGAATGCTGTTTGGTGTGATTGCATTGTGGCTCTTCCCAAACGTCGGGGTCGATCTGAGAATGGCAGCGCTCGTCGGCATGGCGGCACTTTTTGCCGGTGCAACGCGGGCGCTCTTGACGTCGGTAGTCTTGGCATTCGAAACAACTCTGCAACCTATCAGCCTCTTACCAGTGATCGGTGGGTGCTCGGCGGCGTATGTCGTCTCGAGCATTATGATGAAGAATACGATCATGACGGAAAAGATCGCTCGGCGCGGTGTGCGCGTTCCGAGCGAATATCAAGCTGATTTTCTTGACCGCATTCTTGTCCGCGATCTCGATCTTGCCGCACCGATCACCCTTGATGCTTCGCGAACGCTTGAGTCCGTTCGCGAGTGGATCGCCACCGGCACACCGGGTTCCGAACACCAAGGATTTCCCGTACTCGAAAATGGAAATCTGATCGGCGTTATTACACGGCGCGACATCATCAGTCCGCGAATGAGCGGTGAAGCCAGTCTAAAAGATATTATTTCAAGGGCACCTATTTGTGTCTATGACGATTGTACGCTTCGCGAATCTGCCGATCATATGGTATCCCATAATGTTGGGAGACTGCCGGTGATCTCGCGAACAACCCCTCCAAAATTGATCGGCATTATCACACGAAGTGATCTGCTCGCTGCTCACCGACAGCGCCTGGAAGAACATTATAAAGAACATCAGACGCTTCGCTTCAAACAAGTTTGGTCACCAAAGAAAGAGGAGACATGAGAATAGCAATATTCTCACTGGGTAAAAAGGGAAGCCCCTGCCAACTGTGTGCTGCCGGCGGGGGCTTTTTATTAAAGCCATCGATCAAACCGAAAGAGATTCTTTTCAGTAGAACAGGTCGGTAAATTTTCCGTTACGAACAGTAACGGGCGAACGGGATGAACCATCTTCTATATTGAACATAAATGTCCCTGAAATGCGGCGGCGAATCGTGTCGAAATCAGAAATGACAACCGCACTGGGGACGAGTGTCCGATTTGTATCAGCAAACGCAAGCTCATTTTTCCCGCTCGATGAATCGAATCCATATTTACTGTAGATCGCGAAACCGGGCTCAATGTCAAATGTGCCGGGATGAATCGGTTTCCGAATGAGCATTGAAAAAGATTCATATCCGTCGGTCTTTGATTCGTCTGTCCGCATAACGATCGCAAAGTGTTCGCTGCTGCGGCCTTGACCATTAATGTTTCCGAACCCATCGAATAATTTTGCCGACGAAAATCCGGATGTCCAGTTGGTACCGGCGATATCGGCCGTCATCACTTGCCCGCCTGCTTCACCTAATCTGAAATACAGATCGGTGAATGAGCCCTCCATCAAATGCTGAGTCTTTGTCAGAGGTGTATATATCATACATGTAAATATTCCGGAAATGCGTTTCGCGAGCGTATCTACTTTTGTAATTTGGAGTGATCCGCTGAGCGTTTTCTGAACCAGAATATTCGTCAGGCTGTCATTAAAACGGTAGCTGATCTGTGCGACCCCGGCAAACGCACTGTCGGATATCGGGTACACCCCTGTCTTGACATCGACATCCAGCAGCATCAACGAAAGATAAACCGAGTCGGCATTCAGATCGAAATTCAGAACGGAGTGAAATCCCCTGTCGAGATAATAACTATACTCATCTTTCATCGCCTGTCCTTGATAATATTCGGCATAATCGAAATTATCATTGAAGGGAAATTGCACGCCATCAATAAATATCGCGGAAAGCCCTGCCTGCGCAAGAGGATGATTATAGATAACCGTCTGATCTCCCGGGGCAGACACAGATGTATCTTTGCACCCAAGAACACCATAGATGAGTGCCGTAATTACCGAAAATATTGCGACCGTTCTTTTCATTTTGAGATAGCCAGCCGTTCTTTATTAGACACGTTCGATCTCGCTTTATTCCACATCTGCGACACCGTCAAGAACATTCATTCCCGGTCAAAATTCCACCAAGCCGGAACCACTCTATAGGTGCCTATTCGTTTTATAAGAGTAGGTAAAATGGGCACCTATGGTTTCTGTTATCGATTGCAATAATTTCTACATCTCCTGCGAGCGGAAGCTCGACCCGTCACTCGAGAAGCGGCCGGTCGTGGTGCTGTCGAATAACGACGGCGTGGTGATCTCGCGCTCGAATGAAGTAAAAGCGATGGGTGTCACAATGGCAGGGGCTGCCTACCAGTATCGCGACTTGTTCAAAAAACACAACGTCAAAGTCTTCAGCGCGAACTTCAATTATTATATGCAGATCTCCGAACAAGTGATGTCGGTGATCCGCGATTATTCACCGGAGGTCGAAGTCTATTCGGTTGATGAGGCTTTTATCAATTTGCGCGGCTTAGAGTGGAAGAAGCCGGCGATCTACCTCAAGGGACTTCGCGACCGAATTTGGGACGAGATCGGCATTCCTGTTTCTGTCGGCATCGCAGAAACGAAAACGCTTGCGAAGGCAGCGACCGAATTTTGCAAAAAAGACGAATCGTTCGGCGGCGTGATGGATCTCTACGATAATCCAAAACGAAATGATTATCTGCGTACGCTGCCTGTCGGCGATTTGTGGGGCGTCGGCAGACAATTCAATATCTTTCTTGAACAACAGAACATCAAAACAGCACTCCAGCTTATTGAACAGCCAGATGAGTGGATACTGCGGCATTTGCATATCGGCGGATTAAAAATGGTGTGGGAGCTTCGCGGCATTCCGTGCATTCCGGTCGAGGCAAATCTCGCGCCGCCAAAGCAGATCATGCGCTCGCGTTCGTTCGGACGCTATATCACCACAAAAAGCGAACTCAAAGAAGCCGCCGCTCTCTTCATCAGTATGGCTGCAGAATCGCTTCGCGCACATAAACTCGTCGCAGGCGTTGCCGGTGTATTTGTGCATACCAACCGATTCAACGACGATCCGAAATATTCGAACTCGCTCGCTGACGCGCTGTCGGAACCGACGGCATATACTCCCGCGCTGATCGCGCATATTCATCGGTTGGTCGATCTGATCTTTAAGGACGGATTTAAATATCAGAAGGTTGGCGTCATCCTCACTGATCTCGGTCCTGCCGAAAAAATGCAACTGACATTTTCGTATGATGAAACCTCCCTTAGCAAGCGCGAAGCTGTGATGCGCGCACTCGACAAACTCAATGCAAAATACCGCGAAAATCATTTGGTAATGCTTGCCGCCGAAGGCATCGAACATGGCTGGCACTCGAAACAGGAACATCTGTCAACTACAAAACCGACATACGTCGAACCGACCGAGCGAACCAGATTCCTGACGACGGTTTCTGTCCCCGGCATACCACAGCGCCCGAAGAAAGATCACACGCTCGAACCCGCAATGCAATCCCGTGCGCTCGGGAAGCAGGTTGCCGAACGATTGATGGCAAACTCATAGAAATGTAAATTAAAAATGTAAAATTACGCGTCATAATTTTACATCTACTTCTCGTATCTTCGGAGTCCCACAAGTTTGTAATTATCCTCGTCAAGCGCTCGGACCAGTACATCGCGATGCTGATAGAGCGAGATCGTTGAATAATTTTTCATTGCGATCGCGGCATACATGATCATTGCTGATGCAAATGTTGTGTACGTAAGACGCTGTACCCATTTCTTTTCTAACGGCTTACATAAAGCGTAGAATGCGTACAGAACCATCAGCGGGAAAAACAACACCGCCGCATGAGACGGCGGATCGACATGTGAGAATAACGATGATACGAAAAAAAGAAGAAAGCCGCCAAGAGCCAGAATAGCAACATTGCGGAACATCGCATCGCCGTGTTTTTTCGAGAAGAAGTTATAGAGCAAAAAGATCGACAGTGCGACGCCGATCACGCCGACAAAACCTGTAAACGGCGCCGCCCAAACATAGTCCTTCATAAATTGCATTCGCTCTTCCGTATTACCGCCAATGAAGCGCGTAACATCGAAACTTGCATACGCGAGATATGTTGAAAGCATTTTGAAAATATCTCCGGCGTGCTCGAGGTGCAGCTCCACCATTCCGGAGACACTTTTCCCTTTTTCGGATGCAAGTCCGTAATTCAACAACGTCGGAATAAGCAAACTGCCGCTTGTTAAACATCCCGCAAGGAACGATGCAGTATTTGTAGCGATCGTTTTGACGTTTTTTGTTTTTAGTAAATAATAAAATGCAACTACAGTAAACGGACCGAGCAAAACCCACGACATGTGCAGTTGAAAAATCCAGAAGATACCAAAGCCGAAAAAGAAATAGCAGAGCGGCTTTGGCAGGATGTTCATTCGCAGCGGCTCGTATGTTTCAAAGACACCGATGAAGAATAATATCGCTCCGGGGATAACGTGCGACGGATTGACAAGCCGCGTGAAGTAGCATACCGACCACGGGATTAGAAGTACATACACCCAAATAAGCAATTTATTTATCTGCGGCAATCGTTTTGAAGCGTACCACGCAAAGAATCCGAGGCTGAGTGTTAATAATATATTCAACGTGATATACGGCGCTTCCGGGATCTTCCAGACATACCACATCGCCGAAACAAGATATCCTTGCAATGCTCCGGGGATCTGAGAACCGTTATAGACAAGGTCGGCGCCGAAGAACGGATAGGTGTGTGTCGTAAACGATTTTAATCCGATGAGATAGATCTGCAGAACGTCTTCGTCAGGAAACCAGAATTCCGTTGTGAGGCTATAAATAAATCTGAGGACGACAATTACACAAACGATAATGATAAAACCATACTTGTAGCGAGTATTTGTTGCTGCCATTCTTTGATAACACTATTACATCCACCGAAATCTCCGCTTTTCGATCGCTTTAAAGAATGTGTTGCGTTTACTCAAGCAGCCAATAAATCTCCGTCACTAATTTCGACGGATCGGGCTCAGTGCGCGGGTCGGATCGATACACTTCCCAGCACGGACCTTTCGGCTGTTTGTCGAGTGAGCCGACGTACTCGCGCATTTGCATCCATGCAGCTTGCAAGCCGCTATACGGACCGGTATATTTCAAATATGCCGCCATTCCGCCGGGAATGGCATCCATCGTCATATCTCCGGACGAGGCGACATCATTTGCAATCGGCATACCAAGTTCTATTACGACATTATTCTCAACAAAATCGTGATAAATACACAGTGGCGCTCCGGCCATCTGTACGCCTGTTTCCGCAATGTACCCCCACATTTTCGGGTACCACTCATCAAAGAGCGACATAAACTCTTTCATTGTGGAGTGTTTCGTAACGCTCAATATGCGCTGTGACGGAATTGTTTTCGTGATTATTTCAGGCATTACTCAGATGGTATTTACTCATTACATCGTTGTCATTGCGAGCGAAACGAAGTGAAGCGAAGCAATCTAAAATATTTCAAATTATGTAACGCTTGAATCATTTTTAGATTGCTTCGGTCGCTGCGCGACTCTCGCAATGACATCGTTAATACATTGTATAAAAGGAAAGTCCTCTTAATCTTACATTCACTTCACCGCCATTTGATAGATCGCAAATCCGGCATGCTGCGGATCGTCGAGCACAGCGAAGCGCCCCATGTTCGGGATATCCTGCGGTCCGACGAAGACCTGTGCGCCGAGCGATTTTGCGAGCTCCGCCGTTTTGTCGCAATCGGCAACCATTACATACGACATCCAATGCGGCGGGACTTCGCCCCACTCTTTTTGGATCTGCATCATACCACCGATGGATACGCCGTCGCTGTTCTTCCATTCGGCGTAATTCGCGTCACCGCCTGTCGTCCAGCCGAAGAGCGATGTATAGAATTTCTTTGCGCCTTCGATGTCGTTCGTGTAAAGCTCCCACCAGCAGAACGCACCGTTCTCGCCAACAAGCGAAGCACCCGGGAATTTGACCGGCTGCCAAAGGCAGATCATTCCGCCGGTTGGATCTTTGACGATTGACATTCTGCCGTGTTCCATCACATCGAACGGCTCCATCAGAATTTGTCCGCCGAGCGATGCTGCTTTCTTTGTGGACTCATCGACATTTGTGACGGAGACGTACACATTCCAATGCGGCGGAATGCCGCGATCCATTTGTGCTTTATCCATTCCGTAGAGCGCTCCGACCGGCTTACCGCCGATCTCGAGCATCGTATAGAACTGGTCGGGTCCCATCGGGGAGTCGTTGATGTCCCAGCCGAAGACTTTGGAATAAAAGGACTTAGCCGCAGCCTGATCGCTGGTGACAAGCTCACACCAGCTAAAATTACCGGGCTTGTATGAGGTTACTGTTGCCATTGTTTCTTGATAATTGATTAATAAAAATAGGTGCCTATGATTAAGCCTTTTAATATATGAAGAAATTTTCGGAGGTGATGAAGAATTAATACAGCGAAGAAATACAGGTTTCGTTATGCCGGCTTCACGCTGACCTGTGCATCAATATCATTGAAATAATCCTGACAGATCGCGTCGCCGATCGATGGGATAAGCAGCAGTGCGAGAAAAGCGACAACCTTGCTGATCTTCTCTTTCGTGATGTCCTCGACAGCCTCTGAATATTGCCAGAGCCACCAAAGATTCACGAACGGAATGATCATAAACCACGCCGACGGAATGTTCGCGCCAAAACGGTTCATTTCGTTTTTCGTCTTGACGCGCCAAACGATAATATAAATTCCGAACGTGATAATGCTAAGAAAAAAAACGGCGATCGTGCTGCGTTTTGTCATGGTTGGTGATGAATGAAATGAATTAAGTACAAAGATACGAGCGTTTTATGTACCTGTTTCAATTACATCTGTTACTCAGCTAACAACCCAGGACGGTTTCACTTAGCGGAGGCTCTTCTTTCCTAAACATGGCCAGCTCCTCACTGTTTCTTATTCGGCTGTCCTTTGCCGGTGGTGATCAAGTTTCGCAAGCTGCCATTAACGTACGAACCCCATGCATTCGAGCAGATATCGAAGCATTCATATTCGGGGACTAACCCAAGTTGAGTGAAGCGAATCTCGGTTTTATTATCTTTTCGAGAAACTTCGAAAATAATTTTATTGCCGATCCACTCAGTCTTGTCTTTGGTGAAATTAAAGTAGTTATCTACCACATCCCAAACAACCTTTTTATTCGGAATGAACTCCGTTATCTTCATCGTGCTGCGGTGTACGTCTTCATAATGATACTTCCACTCGGCGCCGAGTTTACCGGTACTGCCTTCGATCTCTTCCGACCACCATCCCCGAGGATTATTGATCGCTGCGAAAGCTTCTTCGGGAGTTTGATCTACCGAGAACGCCGTCGTGTAATTTTGATTGTTCATATTGTCTTTTTAAAAAGTAGTTTTTTCCGCGACTCCTGTTGCAATCAGGGTTCGTAAACTTTTACCGACGAGTGACACCCATGCGCTCGAGCAGGCGTCATAACACTCGATCCCCGGGTATAAGCCGTCGTGCGTGAATCGCACTTCGGTCCGCTCGCCCTTCTTCGCGATATCAAAAGTTATTTTTGTGCCGTCCCACTCGCTTTTATCTTTGAGAAAATTAAGTTGACTTTCCGATACGAGCCAAACGACTTTCTTGCCTGGAATAAACTCTGTTACGGTCTGTTTGCTGTAGTGATGGGGTTCGTACTGATAGGTAAACTCACTCCCAAGTTTATCGCTGTTGCCCTCGAATTCCCCAGTCCACCAGGCGCGGGGATTATTGATAGCTGCAAATGCTTCTTCCGGAGTCTGATCTACCGTAAAGGCAATTGTGTAATCTGATGTAGTCATTTTCTTTATATTTGTTAGTGTTAGAAATTTCAGAAATTAAACCTGTTATTAAATATTGTTTCATTGAATTGGTATCGTTAGTTCAACATTGCCTTCATTCCAAATGCAGTTAGAAAATTCTCATATTGCTCTTTGACATGTTTATTTGCAATTTCAGAAAAATTTCCGGTTGCAGGGTCTACAACAGTTCGTAAAGGTCTTTTGCCTTTAGGGGTATCAATCAGTTGTACAATTGCATCAGCAACTAATTGAGAGTTTGGTTTTAAGGCTTCGAACATTTGCTTAACACCTGCTCCGATTTGTTCAGGAACATTTGCAAGGTCACCATATCCTGCAATGACAGTAGCGTCTGAACCGGATACTATTTTTCCCCAAACTTCAGTAGGAAAAGCACCGGGTTGTACCATGACCACATCAATCCCCAATGGTCTTGTTTCATAATGCAAGCCTTCTGTCAAGCCTTCGATCGCAAACTTAGCGCTATTGTAAACTGTCTGAAACGGAAAAGAGAATCGGCCGGCGACGCTTGAGATATTAATAATCAATCCCTCGTGCTGCTTACGCATTTGGGGTAACGCCGCTCTGATAACTCTCCAAGCTCCTATCACATCCACATCCATTATTTTGACGACATCGTCATCCGTAAATGTTTCAGCGATTCCGGTTGCGTAGACTCCTGCATTATTTACGACCACATCAATTCTGCCTTCTTTGTCAATGATGGTTGCAAGAGCATCAGTTACAGATCTTCCTTTGGTAACGTCAACATCCAATACTTTTATATTTGCCTGCTGAACTAACGACTCTGCCTTGTCAGCATTGCGACCATTCGTGTCACGCATGGTAGCATATACTTTGTGTCCTAACGCGGCACAACTTTTAGCCGCAAGCCTGCCAAAACCGCTGTTTGTTCCGGTAATTAAAATGACTTTCTTTTCCATGATTTTTCCCTTTCTTATTTGCCCTTTGGATATGTGAAGTTGATCTTTTCTTCGAGCGTCTTAATGGGACGCACCTGAATCCGAGCATTCACCGTATGTTTGTAGCTGAGTTCCGGATTCCCCTTTGCGATGGCGATTGCCTCATCGAGATCGGCTGCCAGAATGTGGTAATATCCGACGATAACCTCTTTTGATTCGATGAACGGACCGTCCTTGAATGATCCCGGTCTACCGGATATCATCGCGCCCTCGTTCAAGAGCGGCTGCGCGCCGACCAGGTTGCCGTTCTTTATAAGGCCTTCGATATAGGTCGAGACTGCATTCAGGAACTCCAGATATTTCTCGGCTGACATCCCGTGGTCCTTGTCAATGTCATTATGGATCAGTATCATGAATTCTTTCATAAGTTTAGTACGATTAAATAGTTTGAAAATAGTGCTTATTTGATGGGGAGACAAACAAGATTTGGGATTAGGGACATGCCAGGGAAAATTAAAAATGTAAAATGTAAAATTGGGGAAATCGAGGGGAATCGGACATTCCGGAGGGGAAATGTGCCTTCTATTTAAGACTTCTCTTTCAGCGACATCTTTTTCTTTTCAAGCAATTCCTTTTCCGCCGGAAGCGGCGCGAGTTCGATCGCACGTTCCAGAGATTTGATCGCGTCAGACGTTTGCTCCAACTGGTCGTAAAACTCTGCCTGCGTAGAATAGAACAGATGATACGATTTGACAGATGGATTCTCTTTTATTCTCTCAAGTTCAGCCAGTGCAGATTCGGCTCCGTGGACCTTCGAAAGCGAGATCGCACGATTGAGCAGAACGAGTGGCGAGCTATCGAGTTGGATCAGGCTATCGTAAAGAGAAAGGATGTTTTTCCAATCTGTAGATTTGTAATCGGCCGCAATGCAATACGTTGCCGAGATCGCGGCGAGAATATGGTAGATGCTGAGGTCTCCATTCTCAGTTGATTGCTGCAGATAGCTCAGACCGATACGTTGTTTTTGTGTATCCCATAAGCTGCGATCCTGTTCAGCCATTGTCAGCAGATTTCCTTCGGCATCCTGGCGCGCAGCAAATCGCGATGAATCCAGGAACATCAGCGAGAGCAACGCATATACATTTCCTTTCTGCCGAATCGCATTATCGTCGGCCAGCATCTGCGCCAGTCTGATGGCTTCTTCGCATAGTTCGTAGCGAATAAGGTTAGTGCCTTTCGATGCGCTGTAGCCTTCGTTGAAGAGAAGATAGATCGTTTCAAGAACGGTGCTCTGCCGCTTTTCGAGATTTTTTCCTTCGGGCACTTCAAACGGAATTTTATCTTCGCGGATTTTTTGTCTCGCTCTGACTAATCGTTTATGAATATTAACTTCCGTTGTCAGAAATGCTCTCGCAATTTCGGGAATGCTGAATCCGCAGAGCGTTTTTAGTGCGAGAGCAATTTGTGAGTCCGCAGAGATCGATGGATGGCAGCAGGTAAAGATCATGCGAAGCTGGTCGTCCTGGATTTCTTCTTCGGAAAAAAGATGATTTAGCGCCGGCTCGGCAGTCCATTCTGATTGCAAATAATGTGAAACTTCGGTTACATACTCGTTCTTATATTTCTCGCGGTTAAGGACATTGAGTGCCTTGTTCCTGGCGACGCGGTAGAGCCATGCCGTCGGGTTATCAGGCACGCCTTTTTCTTTCCACTGACCGAGTGCTTCGATGAGTGAGTCCTGTACGACGTCTTCAGCCATTTCCAGGTTTCTTGAGCCAAAGATACGCGTAAGAACGGAAACGATCCTTCCCGTTTCATGTCGGGACAAATTCTCAATGAGATCGTTAATATCCAATGTTTCTTCTTCGGTAGGCATACTGAAGGGCGTCATCATGGCCGAAATTCATCCTAACAGAGTTATTTTTAAAGAAAACTCCTTACAAAAATACAAAATAAAAAAAACCGTTAACGCAGGGAGCTATAGCGGCTTCAATATATACCACCGGTGAAGACTTACTTTCCCAAGCCTGACTGGCTAAGTATTATCAATGCCCCCAGAGGAGAATGCAAGAATTATATTTGCGTAAGTTCGCCAGTCCTTCATGCTCGTATCAATTCTTAAGTATGGAAGACGAGTTTTGCCAAGAGCATCAATTCTTCTTTGTTGAGAGGTTTGAACTGCAGCTATCGCATTCTCTCGAGATCCGTAATATGCAATCATCACATCGGCATATTCATTATTCTCAGTGCGGTCAATGGATCGGCGTTCAGTAAGTGAAGCTTCGAAGCTAAGCAAAATAATACAAGCCCCCAATTCAAACAGCCGTTTGTCGAAAGCTTCCAATTTTTCCCAATAAGGAAAGAGAGCGTAGCCTGTAGGATGAAATCGCTCAACAACAATTATCTCGGATGGCTGTTTTTCCTTATGCTGCTCAATGTGGCGAAGACTTACTTCCAATGCATCAAAATGCGGCTCTGCTTTCCATGATTCATCTCGTACTTGCTGCATAAGACTACCCAGAGTTTCCTCTTCAGAAATATAATATGTTGTTGTCGGCAAGAGTGTTTTTAAGTCTCTGATAACGGAGCTTTTTCCCGATCCGGTAACACCTTCTATGATTATGATTCGATTCATCGCACGGGTAATGAGGCACAGCGCAAAATAATTCTATAAAAAACCTGTCAACCCAGAGCAATTTCTCCTAAAAACTAAAAACTTACAACTAACGATTACCCCACCTACTTCCCCAAGCCGACTTGCTAAATATCATCCACTGGTCTTCGGTTTGCGCTTTAGAATCAGAGCACAAATGAGGCTGATGAAGACACCGACTGGAAAGATCTCGAGGAATGTCATCCCTAATTCTATGAACGGATTGGCGTACCACTGCTTCCACTCGGCCATTTCCTTCGTTTTTGCCAGAATTACTGAATCCGATGCGCCGCTCTTTTTCAGGTTATTCACCATTTGTGCAGCATATTTATCGGCAAAATCGGGCAAGGCGATGGAGGAATAAATTTTCCAGCTTACTACATAAAACACCGAAGCAATGATCGAGATATAGAGGCCAATGAGAAACGCTCTCCCAAAAGTCACGCTGCCGCCCAAATAATTATCGCGGTAATTGCGAATGCCGAAGAAGATCATCGAAAGCGAAACGATCATCGTGGCATAGCCCACCACCATGGAAGTCGAACTGCCTTCGGATGCCAATGGCACCGAAAACGAAATGACCATTAAGACGACAATGATAAGCCCGGCAATAATGCCGTAGGTGAAAACAACTTTACGCATAGGTGTATTGATTAATGATTTTTTTTTTTTGGTTTATTTCGATCACATGAATCGACGGCAGCAAAAATAGCTATTTCCACCGGAAATGTCAATAGCACTTTAGTGTATTTCTGCAAAAATAATGACATTTAGCACTTTGGTGCTATTCGATGAGACCAATACGGCGCGCTTTTTCGATCGCCTGTGTGCGGCGCTCGGCTTCGAGCTTCCGGAATAAGGTCGAAGTGTGCTTCTTGACGGTATTGAGCGAAAGAAATAATCTATCTGCGATTTCCTGATTGGAATGCCCGGCGGCGATCAGATGAAGCACTTCGCTTTCACGGGGACTGATACCGAGATCGGCAGGAGATATCCGGGCAGATTGAGCCACTTCGGCAAGCATGAACTGCGTTCGGTGAGTTGCCGTCAGCTTCCGGCCTATCCAAAGGCCGAGCAATGTGAACACCAGAGCAATAACGCCGACATAGTACTCTATCTTCAGATCATAGACAAAGTATTTATAATCGACGAACTTCAGCAGCAACAGCAGTCCCGCCATCGAAAGCGCATATAAATAGATCGGTCGTTTCACGGACACAAAGATACGAAGAAAGCCAAAAAACCCGCTAGCACGAAGCGATAGCGCGCTAACATAGAAAAAACAAGAACTATGGGCAGTTATTCAGATTGTTTTCCAAAACCAAACAGTACGCCGAGGGTAATGCGAAAATCTCTGGTAAAAATTTTCTGATTATCAACCTCTCCTCCACCCAGATCTTTACCATATTGAGCATTAAGATTCGTTAACCCGTAATCATAGGCTGCTTCGAGAAAAATCATCGTCGTCGGACTAACATTATAGGTCGCCCCTACTCCACCTATAATTCCGAAATTTATTGAAGTAATGTCGCTATCAGGTATATCGATTGTCGAATCTGTCACAGACGTAGTAACTCTCTGCTTTGCAGAAAGTTTGAATCCAATCTCAGGCCCTATGAATACCATCGGCCTCACATTCCCAGAGCCGAACGATATTTTGAAAAGAATTGGGATTTCAAAATAAGAGCCATTATACGAGGATGAATATTTGTATGATGTACCAAATAATGTAAACGTCTGATCTGTGGTACCTCCTTTTTGCACATAAGACGGCTGCGCCGACACGCCAAAATGATCTGAAAACCAGTAGTCAAATTCCGCGCCGATGGCAATGCCGGTTGTCGATCCGTGCGTCAAGCCGGATATTGTGTCAGGGTCGAATGATAGCGAGCCGATATCAATTCCACCTCTAGCACCAATCCAGATACGAGGTGATTGAGCATGAAGCTGGCCTCCTGCAGTGGTGAGGAGCAACAATGCCCCGAGAACCCAAACATGACGTTGTTCCATATAAAGGTCATTGAGTGAATTACAACAAAGATACTAAAGAATCTTGATGCGAGATAAAAAAAAACTCGAATGCAAGAGCGATAGCGGGGTAACATACAACCCCCTGACGATGACCTACTTTCAGATTCTTCGCGGAGTTTTCACTGAGCAGATGTGAATGTGCTCAGAATGACACCGCTGGTTGAGCTTTATAGATTAATATCACAAAAGTATATAAAAATTTGATAAATTACACTATTTATCAATATTTTATCAATAATACTTGCATTTTTGATTTTTATTTCGTATATTTGCAGCCAGAGATTAGCCAACATATCTGAAGCCGGCATCCTGCCCGCTCATCATTCAGCGTTTCCGGCACCTCCTTCATTCAAGTACTGCGAAGTACATTTATTGCCAAGTACTTTTATCGTTATGCAACAGACAACTCCTTCCGAGTTCGCGCATTCGCGGCTTGGGCTTACTTCATGGAAAAAATTCGATGCCATTTTCGAAGCCGTCGAAGCGGGGCATCGGCGCATACTCGTTCGAAGCGCAAATGGCGTCGGCAAAACGACGGCGCTTGCGGCGCTTTGCAACTGGAAGCTTTCGACTTCGGACGAATGCATCGTCCTCACCACAAGCTCCAGCGAAAAACAGCTTCGGCATAATCTTTGGGGTGAGATCAGGGCGCAGGCGATGAAAGCGAATCTGTATGAACCGAAAGATATCACTGATACGCGCATCAAGCTCGGCGAAAAAAGATTTATGCTTGCGGTTTCTCCTGCAAAGCCAGAATCCGCGCAGGGGTTTCATGCTGCAAGCATGCTCATTGCCGTTGATGAAGCCACCGGGGTTCGCCGCGATATTCTTTCTTCGCTGATCGCAACGGCAAGCAGTGACGACGTGCAGATCGTGATGATCTATAATCCCATCACACCCGATAGTTTTGTTTATGAAGCAGAGCGATCGGGCGATTGGCACCTCGTCACGATCAGCGCGCTCGAACATCCGAACGTTGCAAAGAAAAAAACGAAGATCGCAGGCGCCGTTACCTTGAAAGCGACGGAGCATAACCTCAAACTCTGGAGCGAAGAAGCGGCGCCGGATGACGGCGAATCGTTCGAGCTGCACGGCAAATGGTGGCGCAAGACGCTCGAAGTCTGCCGCCGCATTCTCGGTCAGTGGTACGACGATTTTGGCGAAGGTATCATCTCGCGCGCGCTCGTGAATGCTGCAATCACCAATACAAATGCCGAGCGCGGAGCGAAGTCGATGGGTGTCGATCTTGCCGGCGGCGGCAAGGACGAGACCGTGATCGCCCGCTTCGATGGAGGCATCGGGTTGCCGCTGATCGTTATGCGCTCATCAAAAATTCTTGATATCGTTTCACGCATCGAAGAAGAATACCGCTCAGGATTTACGCGCATTGCCATCGATGAAACAGGTGTCATCGGCACGGCGTCCGAACTGCTTGCTGTGCGCGATATCAAGGTGCATTCGGTTGCATTCTCGGCAAAGGCGATCGGCACATACGACAGCCGCGTCCGAACGCTCGGCAACAGGCGAATGGAAATGTATTACCATCTGCGCGAAGAACTGCGCGCCGAAAAATTGCAATTAGTAGATGACGGAAAACTTGCCGAAGAACTTTGCACGATGAAGCTATCGACCAAAAGCACGAACGATAAATATTACCTCGAACCGAAAGAGAATATCACCGCCCGCCTCGGCCACTCCCCCGATCGCGCCGATGCTACAGCGCTGGCACGATATGCGAATTTATTAGCGGAATATGATGCCAAACCGCTCGTGATGTTTTGAGGGCATATCCGTTTGGGATTGAAAGTGGCTCCGAGAGGCTTAACGTTTCAATCTTGCCGAGAATTCAACCCCAATTTCCGCAACAAAATCAGAATCATTGACCCAGCGAACATTCATATTTTCACAGACATTTGGAATTCTTACATTTCTTGCACTTGGGGCAGTTACTTTCCCCTCCTTGGTAACAACGCAAGCATTTTCTTTCATAGCGTGTGCAATTACCCAAGGGTCAGCAAGCGACCGATTCCTTCTATTATCCACGAGAAACTTATGCAGTGGATTCGTGTCGTATATTTTTTGCAAACATTTTGTAACTTCTTCATCTATTGGCTTTTTCTCTATGCTACTTTCTCGCAACCATTCTGCCAGGTCATCATCCGTTTTCGTAATTTCTTCGAAGACATTTTCTGGTAGAAAAATTATCCCCGTGTGACCAATATCATTGAGAATACTCCAATAATCCGGGCAGAATTTTGGAGAATAATAAAATTGCCAAGCCTGAATAAGGACGTTGGCGTCCAAACAATATTTATCAGAGCGTGGGGGCATTATTAAAATTAATAAAGCTGTGCTAGCATTTTAGGGAATTTAGTGAGTGAAATATTTAATAAGCTGCTTGCCTGGGTCGGTTGAATAAATCCACCTTTGAAAGCATCAATAACAGTCTGTGTAAATAATTTGCCATTTTTATTTGCAAGCAACAAATAATAGTTAGGCCCCCCTTCTTTCTCTTTAGAAGCAAGTTTCTTGGCAGTCTCCTTTTCAATGTATTTCTGAAACTCTTTGTCGAGTATATTCTTAATAACCCTGTATTTCTCTAAGGAAATTAAACCTAAATTGTACCCGCGTACTAACAACGCTAACGAGCTTACGCCAAAAATTTTTGAAGTCTTGTACAATTTTTCCTGAGAATGGAAAAGTGACGGATCCAACTTCTTGATTATCTGGTAAGGCATTAATGCCGATGCGGCTACTTCATTGCAAAAATATTCAACTGGTTCAGGATGGCCTGCAGATTTTGCCTGCGGAATTATGTCATTAGAAATTCCGGATGCTGCAATCCAAACATGTGCAAGTTCATGTACAAGTGTAAATAACTGAGGAGTATCCCAATCATTGGAATTGATAAACACGAATGGTGCATGCTGGTCGGCAAGAGCAAAACCTTGCATCTCGTCGCTATCTAATAAGAGTTTCGAATGTATTAAGCTTGTTCTTGAAATAAATATCCCAGCCCGTTCAGCGCTTGCAATCCATTCACGATACGGATTCACCGTTTTATAGTGAGCTGGATCAATTTGCAAGGTCTGTAGGATATCAGCAGCTACCTTTGCCGGGTCATCTGATGAAGAAAATTTTCCAACGAACGGAAGCTTCTCTTCTCCATTCTCTTGGTAAAATTCTCTCATCCATTCTTGTTTTTGACGAAGTTCTCTAATAATAAATTCGGATGCCGTCCCCAATGGCTTCGCACTTTTTTTTCGAAAATCCTTTAATGGTTGAAAGTCTATTGGGGGCTCGGGAAGAAAGAAAATGGCAAAGGGTCTTTTATAGACTTTCGCTAATTTCTGTGCTTGTTTAATAGTTGGCAGGCCTGTACCGGCTTCCCATTCCAGTAACTTGTCAGTATCAATTGCCGCTTTTAAGGCAGCAATTTCAGGAGAAATTTTTGCAGTTTCTCGAGCCCACTTAAGGACGACGGGTGTAACGTTTGCTCGGTCTGCCATTAGAGATGAAAACACACAAGCACCTATAAAGTGGTTCCATAATGTAGACTTATATTACTTCCCAGGCAGAAATTTTGGCCTGTTGATGGATAGGATGCTTTAAACCAGTACGTATTTGCTCTATACGATTCCCCAATTTAATTTTTACTACCGATTTTGCAATTGCCTCAAAAGATTTTAAAAGAGGTTCAGTGCTAATAATAGCCGGACTATGTTCATAGCTAATCGTTAACACTGCTTTTCTTTCCTTACCCTTCCATTCCCGAAGTTTTAAGCAATCGCCTATCGCGCTTGAATTCCCCGGATATGGATGGAGGAGATTCACTGTCCAATTTTCAGCTTCTTTGCCGTTATCACCATACGGCCGTGCAATTTTAAACTCAATTGCCCAATAATCTTCTATCAGAAGATCTGGATTGCGTTTTGCCTTGCATCGCCCATCGAAATGTTTAAGCTGATTCAGGTAGTATTCTATTCTCTTGACCAGTTGCGGCTCACCATACGGCCCGACTCCGGGATGATAGGCCTTAAACGGCGGATCGTTTTTATCAATTTGAACCAGTGCATCTGAGATGTCTTTTACAACATTGTTCAGTGTCATAGTAGTAAGATATTTCTTGAAAGAAATAAAAGTTGCTTATGCAGAGTGATAGTCGTTTACCATACAATCCCTGTCAACGATCCGTTCGCCACCGATCACCTTTTGCGATCTTGGGAGAGCCGAATTTCTGGTGATTAAAAATCACCAGTTAATATATGTTGCTCCGAAGTGACGACATATAACTTATTGTTCACTATTTATCACATTTAACAATTTACACCTATGAAAACCCAATACATGAATAACGTCCCGTTTCTTCCGGGAGAATTAACCATTGTGACATCCGATCATGCCGAGCTGGCGATGCAGCATTCGGCGCGGCTTGCCGATTCGTTTCGCAGGGCGCGGCTGAACGGGAATAATAGGGGTGAAAACACTGTTTTATCAATGTGAAAAAACTCACAATCGAAACCAATACCCACCTCAACGACCGCGATAAGCGGCGGGCTGCTATTGTGCATTCGGTCATTGCGTCGTCCCGGATCGAAGGGATATTGTTGACCAAAGCGCAGGAAGAAGCCATTGCCCGTCGGGTTGACAAGCGTCTTAAAAAAGACTCCGAATGATCCGTTTCATCGGTTCATAGTTTTCATCGGCGGCCGCCTGGACCGCTGCAACATATTCGTCAAATCGTTCTTCTGTGATCTTCTCGAAGTGCAGTAATTCGAACCCCTGCTGAACAGCCATTGCATTTGCCAGAATTCGCATCACGCGACCGTTGCCTTCGCGGAACGGATGGATGAATAACAACTCGGCATGGACGACGGCGATCGCATCTATCAATGCGTCACGACCCGGATACAGCAGCGGCAATTGTTTTAGAATATCCGTTTCGAATTTCTGCATTGTCAGCGGCAGGTACTTTCAGGTAAGAGCGTAATCAACCACCCCAACCCCGCCTTGAAAAGGCGAGACAGATTTTTTTTAATCTATCAACATCTATGAAAACCCAATATATGAATAACGTCCCGTTTCTTCCGGGAGAATTAACCATTGTGACATCCGATCATGCCGAGGCGACGATGCAGCACTCGGCGCGGCTTGCCGATTCGTTTCGCAAGGCGCGGCTGAACGTCCTTGTCATTAATTGCGGGATGAACGAGCGCCGCTTCCGCCAGCATTATCACGATACGTACGGCTCCGGTATCGATACAACACCGACGGTGATCCTGAAGACATCGCTTTTAGGAAATGTCGCCGGCGACCGCGAAGGGATCGATCAGATCGTGCGCGAAGCGAAGATCGGCGTCGTGATCCTTGCCGGCTGGGAATTTGCATCGGGAACGCGCCGCCGCCGCAACAAATTATTCTTTTACCTTCGCGAGCTCATGGCCGAACGCGATATTGCCGTCATCGTGTATTCGCAAACGATGAATAATCCTGTTGCCGGAAAAATGGGCGCACTCGGAAAGCTTGCCGCCGCGGCAATGGAAGTGGTGAAGATCGATTCGTCGAAAGTGCTGGAAGCGGTCGTGAAAAAGCCGCCCGTGATCGCGTGGGAATCGGCAGATGAGATGCATACCATTGAACAGGGGGTACAGCGATTAGTCAGGAATATCAATGAGTTAGCAGACCATCAGTGCACATCGGATGAAGATGCACGGCAAATAGAGAATGACGATGGAGACTACGGCGTGGCGGTGTGAAAAAGCCGATGTACGAATTTCCGTTGCCGAAGGGCCAGGGATATGTATATTTGCAAGAAGGATATAATTATGATACTACCTAAACTGTTACTTTCACTGATCATCTCGGTTTCTATTTATAGTTTTTTCCCTCAGGGCGACGATCTGAATCTCGGATTTGAGCGAGTTGGTTACAAAGCCAAACCCATTGGCTGGTATGCCGGAGGAGGAGGAGGAAAGAAAGATGACCTTGACGGTTATCTCGGAGAGTGCGATTCGACGACAGTTCACTCGGGAAAATATTCTTTGCACTTGAAATATCTCAAAGGTGACGGCTTCGGAGTCGGAACGAAAACACTCGACATCGCCCCACTCAGAGGCAAAACCATTCGCTTCAGCGGCTGGATCAAAACCCACAACGTCGGCGGGAAGAAAGATCACAATTTCGACGGGTACGCAGGTTTGTGGTGGAGAGTAGATGGGCCGGATCACAAGACGTTAGCCTTCAATAATATGCAAGATAGCTTGGTCAACGGTACCCGTGATTGGCAGAGATATTCATTTGAATTACCGGTGGGAGAAACCGCTACGAATATAGATTTCGGAGTTCAAATGGCAGGGAAAGGCGAAGCATGGTTCGATGATCTGTCCATCGATACCAACGGGGTCCATTATTTAGGTTGGAAATAAAAAAACCCTCGAACGCAAGAGCGATCGAGGGTTAACATACAACCCCTGGCGACGACCTACTTTCCCAAGCCTGACTGGCTAAGTATCATCGGCTTACAAGGGCTTAACTGCTCTGTTCGGAATGGGAAGAGGTGTAGCCCCTTGGATATAGTCGCCAAAAGGAAACTTTATGAGTGGTCAGTGATCAGTGGCCGGTGGTCAGCTGATCAAAGACAGCGAACGGTGTGAATTGCGAATGATACGAGTATCGAACTATTGAATCTACATTCAATAAGTCTAAATTGTGACGAACACTATACCAAACACTATAGTAATGCGGTAGTAAGGTGTTTTGCGCGAGAATGTCGCACAAACTATCTCTACTACGAAAGTTTTACAAGTGTTTATTTATTTTACTGATAATGAAGTCAGTAAAAAAATATAATGAAGTCGATCGGGTTATTAGTAATCGTCGGCTGAATACATTACTGTATGTACACCTTGATCCTATCAACGTAGTCATCTCCTACGACCCTTCAGGGAAATCTCATCTTGGAGTAGGTTTCATGCTTAGATGCTTTCAGCATTTATCCTTTCCGGACACGGCTACCCTGCGATGCAGCTGGCGCTACAACAGGCACACCGTCGGTCCGGTCAACACGGTCCTCTCGTACTAATGTCGAGGCTCCTCAAATTTCCTGCGCCCGCATAGGATAGGGACCGAACTGTCTCACGACGTTCTGAACCCAGTTCACGTACCGCTTTAATCGGCGAACAGCCGAACCCTTGGGACCTTCTTCAGCCCCAGGATGCGATGAACCGACATCGAGGTGCCAAACCTTGCCGTCGATGTGGACTCTTGGGCAAGATCAGCCTGTTATCCCTAGCGTACCTTTTATCCTTTAAGCGATGGCCCTTCCACTCGGAACCACCGGATCACTATCGCCTGCTTTCGCATCTGCTCGACATGTTTGTCTCACAGTTAAGCACTCTTCTACGATTACGCTCAACGCATGATTACCGACCATGCTGAGAGTACCATTGCGAGCCTCCGTTACATTTTAGGAGGCGACCGCCCCAGTCAAACTACCCGCCTGACACTGTTCGTCTTCCGGTTTCACGGAACAACGTTAGAATTCAATTAAAACAAGGGTGGTATTTCACTATTGTCTCCCCCGAAACCAAAGCCCCGGGATCACCGACTCCCACCTATGCTACGCATGCATTAACCGAAGTCAATGCCAGGGTGCAGTAAAGGTGCATAGGGTCTTTCCGTCCATATGCGGGAAACCGGCGTCTTCACCGGTACCACAAATTCACCGAGCCCATGGTTGAGACAGTGGCCAACTCGTTACACCATTCGTGCAGGTCGGAACTTACCCGACAAGGAATTTCGCTACCTTAGGACCGTTATAGTTACGGCCGCCGTTTACTGGGGCTTCGGTCGAGAGCTTTGGCTTGCGCCTGACCCCCTTCCTTAACCTTCCAGCACCGGGCAGGTGTCACTCCCTATACGTCCCCTCAATTGGGTTGGCAGAGAGATGTGTTTTTGTTAAACAGTCGGTTGGCCCATTTCACTGCGGCCCTCACGGGGCACCCTTTATCCCTAAGTTACAGGGTCAATTTGCCGAGTTCCTTAACCATGGCTCACTCGCGCACCTTAGTATATTCAACCCATCTACCTGTGTCGGTTTACGGTACGGATTGCCTGCACAATAGCTCCGAAGATTTTCTCGCCAGCCTGATTAGCCACCACTCGGTTCGACGAATCTCCCCGTACTGTCAGGTTTCAGCTCGAAGCGCGGATTTGCCTACGCCTCTCAACGCCTACGCCCTTCAACGCACATCCAATCGTGCGCGGGTGGTTCACTTCTGGGTCCCTCCTGAGCATCAGACTCGTACAGACAAGCATCAGAATATTAACTGATATTCCATCGCCTACGCCTTTCGGCCTCGGCTTAGGTCCCGGCTAACCCTGAGTCGATGAACGTAGCTCAGGAAACCTTAGATTTTCGGTGCAAGAGATTCTCACTCTTGTTCTCGTTACTTATGCCTACATCGTCTCTTCTGAACGCTCCAGCAGGGCTCGCGCCACCACCTTCGCAGCAGATCAGAATGCTCCCCTACCCAATAATAAATTATTGCCATAGCTTCGGTAAATAGTTTTAGTCCCGATTATTGTCGGCGCCACGTCGCTTGACTAGTGAGCTATTACGCACTCTTTAAATGAATGGCTGCTTCTAAGCCAACATCCTAGCTGTCAGTGCAACTTGACATCCTTTCTCTGTTAACTATTATTTGGGGACCTTAGCTGATGGTCTGGGTTCTTTCCCTCTCGGCAATGGATCTTATCACCCACGGCCTCACTGCTGGATAACATCTTACCGGAATTCGGAGTTTGTCTGGGGTTGGTACCGTTGTGACGGCCCTAGCCCAATCAGTGCTCTACCTCCGGAAGACTCTTGTCCAACGCTGCCCCTAAAGGCATTTCGGGGAGTACGAGCTATCTCCCAGTTTGATTAGTCTTTCGCCCCTAACCACAGTTCATCGGAGTAGTTTTCAACCCACACCCGTTCGGACCTCCAGTTGGTTTTACCCAACCTTCATCCTGACCATGGCTAGATCACAAGGTTTCGCGTCTACCACCCGTTACTGATTGTTCGCCCTATTCAGACTCGCTTTCGCTACGGATTCGCATCAGAAATGCTTATCCTTGCAACGGATGAGTAACTCGTAGGCTCATTAAGCAAAAGGCACACGGTCACTCCCCGGAATAAATTCCGGCTCGCTCCCATCGTTTGTAAGCATACGGTTTCAGGTACTATTTCACTCCCTTCTGAAGGGTTCTTTTCGCCTTTCCCTCACGGTACTAGTTCACTATCGGTCACTGAAGAGTATTTAGCCTTACGAGATGGTTCTCGCAGTTTCCGACGGACTTCCACTTACTCCGTCGTACTCAGGATACTCGCTAGGTATTGTCACTATTTCGCCTACGGGACGATCGCCCTCTATGGTGTGCCGTTCCAGGCACTTTGGCTATAATGACAACTTCCATATCGCAAGTCCTACAACCCCGAAGGTCTATGACCTATCGGTTTGGGCTCTACCCGTTTCGCTCGCCACTACTTGGGGTATCACGTTTGTTTTCTCTTCCTCCGCCTACTTAGATGTTTCAGTTCAGCGGGTTTGCTTCGCATACCTATGTATTCAGTATGCGATACTGAGGTATAACCCTCAGTGGGTTTTCCCATTCGGAGATCTCCGGATCACAGGTTGCTTCCACCTACCCGAAGCTTATCGCAGGTAACCACGTCCTTCTTCGCCTTTCAGTGCCAAGGCATCCCCCGTACGCTCTTTGTAACTTCACCAAAAACCTTCATAATACAGATAGCAGTTGCAGCATCCTCTGAATCCCACATAATATAGTTGCCTACATTATATGACAAACGCAAGAACGCCTTACTACCTTTGATGCATTACTACAGTGTTCGATACCGAAGGCTCGTTGAGGCATATCTAAGTCGTTGAAAATCAACGATCTAAATTTACACATAACAAATCCTTCGTTACTTTAGAATTTGGGGATTGACTGACATTCTCTCTGATTGCTCGTTGAGATAGCCAATCAACCTTATTATGCTCGATACTTGCGGTCACAGTCACTTTTATTTGCATAAAAATGGCTGCTCCCATTTACTTATACTTAAGTCGTCTCATTCGCGGTCTTCACGTCTCCAATGGGCTTTCGCTTACCTGAAAACGATCAGATTTCACACCGCTTCGCTTGTCAAAGAACTTCCCCTTTTGTCAAGGGAGCGGTAAAACGCCAACTCACTCCCGTGAAGTTCCAAATTGCCGGAATATTTCTGAAAAAAGATTGTAACCTTCTAAAATTTTAAGTGTCTTTTGGTAGGAAGAATGAACTAAAGAACTACTAATGGCACGCTTTCTATTCATAATACTTTTTTCTTTCACCATCACCAGTCCGTGTTACGCCCAATGGTTACAATCTAGCGGACCAGCAGGTTCAGGAGTTTCAGACTTTTCTATATTGGGTAATAAATTATTTTCAGCCTCCTTTGATGGAATATATGCTTCTACCGATTACGGAAAGACATGGGAATACAGTAATTTTACACAGCCAGTCAGTTCACTTTGTGTAATCGGAAACAAGATCCTCGCAATGAACAACTATCAGGATCATGGACTCTATCAATCAGATGATTCAGGCATTAGTTGGCATCAATTATTCCCCAATACATGGGTTGGACAAGCACGAACAGATAATACTCGCTTATTCGCCCTTACGAGCGACGGAATATTCATGTCAGAGGACAGTGGGAAAATTTGGATTCAAATCGACTCTCAGATCAATGGTAATGTGTTCCGGGGGCAATTAGACCTCGTAGGCAATGGCGTCTTGTACAGGGATGACTATGGAATTACTGTTTACAGAACTACTGACCTCGGGAGAACCTGGCAACGCTTTGACAGTACGGGGTTTAATATTTCTCAGAAGATTGTCGTCGTTGATGATACTACTGCTTTTGCAGAAATAAATACAAACTCTGGTGCCGCTTTGATTCAATCGAAAGACGGAATTCACTGGAGTATCGTTGATTCGACAAACATACTCAATATTTCCAGTTTAAATACAGGTATCAGAATCGGTAATTCAATCATGTTGGGTGGTTGGAATGGTTTGCTTATCTCAATGAACGATGGAAAAAGTTGGAGTCATTATACGAATTTAGGAGAACAACAAATTGATGTTGCGGTCCTCAAAGTCTCGGGTGAAATGGTTTTCGCAGGGTGTAGAAAAGGGGTTTATATCAGTAACGATACCGGACTAACATGGACAGCAATGCAACAAGACATTGGGGATAGGTCATTGACTGCGATCGGATCGAGTAGTAGTCTTATCCTCGCCGGTGGAGTAAATGGAAGGCTCTTTGAAACAACTGATAATGGACTTCATTGGAACACAGTATCCTCTTTTGACTCTGTCCGTCGAATCAATGAGATCCAGTTTGTCGGTACAAATGCATTCGTATGCTCGACATCAGGCTTTTATAAGTCAATTGACAATGGAGATAACTGGTCACTCCTTACAGGTTCAATACCTGATTCTAACGTGACCTGTTTCTTATTCGCGGGTAGCAGAATGTACATCGGCACATGGAATGGGATATTCCGTTCAACTGATTTCGGCAAATCATGGCAAGAAGTAAATAATGGCCTTGCAAATTTGTATGCTCTATCACTATGCTCGAATGATCAATATCTTTTTGCCGGAACGGCAAACGGCATTTTCCGTAGCGAAGACTTCGGTGATCATTGGGTTCGGAAAAGTGACGGACTTAGTAGTGTTGATGTTCAAAATTTCAGTACCGACCCACCGTACATATTTGCCGGCACAACGAATACAATATGCCGTTCGAGTGATAATGGAGAGCATTGGCAATCTCTGGATTCCCCATCTGTCGATATAATGGCAATGAAAACCATCAATAATGTTATCATAGCATCAACAGGTTTGCCAGTTGAAGTATATGCATCTACCAATCATGGGGATAGCTGGAAAATTATTTCCGACGGAATAGATAAAGATTGGATTCAAGGCACATATCCGAAAATTACCTCTTTCGCGAACGACGGTCAATTCATTTATGCTGCAAGTGACGGGCAGGGGGTGTGGAAAAGGAAAATTGATGAAAAAATAACAGCAGATGTCCGACAACCGATAAGTATACCAAGCTCAACAATCTCATCTTTTCCCAATCCATGTAATGATGAAAGTACTATTCGATTTACTCTTTCAAATCCCTCAATTGCATCGGTGGTACTAACCGATATCCTTGGCAAACAGGTTACTCTTGTACGGAACACATCCTATAATGCGGGCACTTATGATCTCCCAATTAATTTGACCGGATATTCCAGCGGAATCTATTCCTGCAAAGTTATTACCCGAGATGGTATGCAAGAAATTAAGATTGTAAAAGCAAAATAGTATTCAATCATACCGCAACGCTTCGATCGGATCAAGCGCAGAGGCTTTCTTCGCAGGGTAGAATCCGAAGAAAAGCCCGACTGATGTTGCCGCAAGAAATGACAGAAGCATCGCCTGCGTTGAGATGATCAGAATCCAACCGTTATTTTTTGAAATGAGATAGCTCGCGCCGACGCCGACAAGCACGCCGATAATTCCGCCGACGAGACTCAGCGTCAAGGCTTCAACAAGAAATTGCGTTAGGATCACTCGCGGCTTTGCACCGATGGATTTACGAATGCCGATCTCGTGTGTGCGTTCGGTCACGCTGACAAGCATAATGTTCATAATGCCAATACCGCCGACGAGCAAAGAAATAATTGCAGCGCTTGTTAATAACTGTGTCAGTGTACCTGAACTCGCAGCTGCTGCTTGTGCGAGCTCAACCTGCGAACGGACACGAAAATCATCGCCTTTGCCGGTGAGGCGGTGCTGATCGCGGAGAATGTTCGTGACATCGGCAATCGCTACATCGGTCATATCGCTTGAGAATGTGGTTACAAAGATATCCTCGAGCCACGTCGTGCCCATGATACGTTTTTGCACGGTTGTTGTCGGACCGACGATGAAATCGTCCTGATCGAAGCCATTCGAGTTAAATCCTTTCGGCTGCAGCACACCGAGAACGATCATCGGGACAGGCCCGACACGAATTTCCTGACCGATCGCATTTTCGGCGCTGCCGTATAATTGTTCTGCGACAGTGTTGCCGAGATCACACACTTTCCGATCGCTTGCAACATCCTGGTCGGTAAAAATCGAACCGACAGCGATCTTGTAATTACGAATATCCAGACAGTTTGGTGTCGTCCCGAGGACGCGGGTATTCCAATTCATATTCGATCCGATGACCTGCACCCGTGAATCAACTGACGGTTCGACCGCCGAAAGAAAAATTGACCGACGGAGCGCTTCGACATCTTTTTCGGTGAGATTGATATTTGCTGTTGAGACTACGCCGTTTCGTTGGCTCGGAGCCGGATCTATCTGAAGCAAATTGGTACCCATCGACTGTATCCTGTTCGCAATGTCATTCGCAGCTCCTTCGCCGATCGCCGTCAGTGCGATCACCGATGCAACTCCGATGATAATTCCCAGCATTGTTAAAAGCGCTCGCGTCTTGTTCGACGCCAGCGCCGCGAATGCCATATCAATACTTGAGAGTAGTTGGGTTACCATATATGTAATATAACACCATACATATGGGAATATTTTTCAATTGTTTTTGATATTCATCCTAATATATAAAGATAGTCGCATAACGAATTGAACTCCAGTTCAGAGCCGCTTCTCAAATGTGAGATCAAAACAAGAGCTTATTTATAGTGTCAAAAAATGCAAAAAAGTGGAATTTTCCTGCTTATTTGTGGTTTTCACCAAAAGCATATTGTTTTGTCGCGGAGTGCGAAAGCCGTAAAATGAAAGAATTTTCATAATTTTCGTCGTTACTCACTCCACATCACAGCGTATGTCACTGTGTGTACATTTAAATCTTGTCGATGATGAATATTAAGCGACTGGCAACTACCATTCCTATTACCTTAATTGTCTTCTTCCTTCTCGTGCCAAATTCCAAGGCGCAAACAACGGCGCCGGCTGATAATACAAAATCTGATATTACCTACCCACACCGGCTGACATTCGGCCTCGGAGCAGGTATCAATATGAACTTCGCGAAAGGTACCTATACCGATCAGGCGAATTCATATTCGAGCGGCTTTGGTGCGGCGCCGACCTTTTTTGCGCTGCTCGAAATACCGCTCGCCGATAAATGGATGCTTGTGCCGCGTGTCCATTACAGCGATTACAGCGGAAGCTTCACCGATGGAACCCCTGCCGGCAATGCCATCCAAGTAAAGAACTTCGCATATAATGTGCAAACGATCGGGCTTGATATTCTCGGTAAGTATGCAGTGCTCGATAATTTCCATATTCTCTTTGGCCCGTCGATCGCGACGATGATCAAGAAAAGCTTTGCTCACGGCACATCGAGCGACGCGAGTTCTTCGAGTACCGACCTGCCGGGAACAGGAAGCGTCTATGCGGCGATCGGCGCAGGAATTGGGTACGATATTCCGATCAATTCAAAGCATACGGTCTGGCTCTCGCCGGAATTGTTCTATAGTTTTCCGCTGACGAATCTCGGCGGCTCGAACGGCGATCTGAAGATCTCGACGCTTCGCGCGGCTCTGTCAGTGAAGTTCGATATCGGGCCAGACGAAAAACCTGCTGAGGCGCAGCCTGCCGCACCGCAGATCAGCGTAAGTGCAAAAGGCGTTCTGCCAAACGGCGACCCGTCACAGGATCTGACCGTCGGCGAACAAGTAACGCGAACCCGCACTTCGATGCCGATGCTTCCGTATATTTTCTTTGATTATAACAGCGCAGAGATTCCGACACGATACGTTCGCAACAATTCCACCGGATACAGCACCGATATGCTCGAAGGCAAAGATGCACTCGAAGCAAATCACAATGGCCTTGATGTTCTCGGTGCAAGAATGCGTCAGTATCCTGATGCAACAGTAACACTGACCGGCACGAATTCCAACAGCGGCAAAGAACGGAACAATATCGAACTTTCCCGCTTGCGTGCGATGGCCGTTCGCGATTATCTTGTCAAGCAATGGAATATCGATCCGAAGCGCATCATCGTCGACGAGCGAAACTTACCGGAGCTTCCGACGAATCCGGTCACGAAAGCCGGTATGGAAGAAAATCGCCGCGTCGAAATTTCTTCGAGCGATACTCGCATGACAGAACCTATAAAGATCGAAAAGAAAAATTCGCAAAACATCGGCGAAACGCTTGCCCGATTTGAAACATCGGTCACAGCAGACCCGCGTATCAATATCGTTCGCTGGGATGTCACTGCCGATGAGAACGGTACGCCGCTCGCCGCAGACAGCGGCAAAGGCACACCGCCTCACGTGCTCACCGTGAAAATTCCGAACGCATCGAATTACGTCGGTCAGCCGGTGCATTATCAGATGAACATTTACGATGCCGACGGAAAGAAATACAGCGCTGACGGAATGACCCGCATTTCGAGCAAACCGGTTGAGAGTGCGAAGCTCGAAAAATATGCGATGCTCTCGTTCGATTTCAATCTTTCGGATATTAATCCTCGTGCCCAGCAGATGATAGGGCTGATCGGCGAAAGTATTTCGCGTGATGCGACGGCAGTGAATGTTACCGGCTTCTGCGATAATACCGGGGCCGACGATTATAATCAGGCGCTCTCCGAAGCGCGTGCCGATGCCGCTCGTAAAAATTTGCAAACACTGACGAGAATGCCGGCAAACACGAACGTCATCGGAATGGGAAAGCGTGCTCCGAAATTTACAAACGATCTGCCCGAAGGCAGAATGCTCAATCGCCGTGTCGAAGTAGATATTCAAAAGTCGAGTAAATAAGTTTACGAGTCGGGCCAACGAGGCAAGATTCGTTTCATTGGTGAATGGGTCGGGGTAAGCAATGCGCTTCCCCGACCTTTTCATTTGACCGTGATTCTCGGGATGTAAAGGATGAACACGATCTTTATTGTCATTCCGAACGGAATGGAGCAAAGTGAGGAATCTGTCGATAAAAAAGTCCTTATTTTTGTAAACTTTACATTCATCAAATTAATGTCCGTACAAGCAACTCAAGACTCGCTCCCAAATTTCGATACCCTCTGGAATTACGGTAAGCCTGCCGAGACTCGAGAGAAATTTCTCGAAATCCTTCCTCGCGCCGAAACGTCGAATGATACAAATTATCTTGCTCAATTGCTGACCCAGATCGCTCGTACCTATTCGCTGGAAAATAGATTTACTGACGCTCATTCGATTCTCGATCGAGCAGAAAAAATGCTGACAGCCGATCTGAGGCTCACTCGTGTCAGGTATTTGCTTGAACGAGGCAGGAGCTTCAACTCTGCCGGCGAGGTTTCACGCTCGCTCCCGCTCTTCAAAGAAGCACATCATCTCGCAGTCGAGATCGGCGAGATGCGCTACGCCATTGATGCCATTCACATGATCGCTATTGCAGAATCAGATCCGAAGAAGCAAGTCGAATGGAATCTCAAAGGTATCACAATGACCGAGCCTGATGAAAAACTTCATGGCTGGCTTTGGGCATTATACAATAATATCGGAGAAAGTTATCTCAAGCTTCATGATTACGACAATGCATGTAAATATTTCCACTTACTTTCCGAGTACCAAATAAAGAAAAACGGCGAAGCCGATATGTTCACGTTGAAAGACGAAGCGAAGTCATTGCGGTTCGCGGGACATCCTGAAAGATCGCTTGCGATCATCCAGCAGGTCTTCGAAAAACTTTCTGCCGAGAAAAAAGACGATGGATATATCCGACAAGAACTTGCTGAAGCATTATTTGCACTTGGAAAGATAGATGAAGCAAAACCACATTTCATTAAAGCATCCGAACTCCTTTCGAAAGATGACTGGTTTATAAAGAACTGTCCGGATGAATTGAAACGGCTCGATGCAATGTCAAAGTGATCTGTGAAAATCCGCTCGATCCGTCTCATCCGCATGCTATTACCGTTATTTTCTGAATGAAAAAACTTTCTGCCATCGTTGCTCTCGCCGCCGTCATCGGACTTGCCGTTGTCCTCGCTTCTCTTTTCTGGAAGAATCCTGCGAACGGTACCGGCGAAGTTGTCATCTTTGTTCCCAAAGGAGCGTCACTATCTTCGGTCACCGATTCGCTTGCCAAACATGATCTCATTCGCTCGAAACTACTGTTCAAACTGGCGGCTCGTTTCGAAGGCGCGTCGTCTGCTCTGCAGCCCGGAAATTATCGGATGAATTACGGACTGTCCAACATCGACATTCTCACGCGTCTGCTCGGCACTGAGTTCGCTATTATTTTCGAAGCGACGTTTCCAGAAGGGAGTACGATTCGTAAAGTTGCGTCGATCGCAAAAGAAAAACTCGGTCTCGATTCTGCGATGATCGTTCGCCTTTCGCACGATACTGCGTTTTTGCATTCGATCGGCGCCCCAAATGAGGCCATGACTGCCGAAGGGTTTCTCTTCCCTGACACGTATCGTTTTTATCTGATGATGACGCCGAAAGAATTGCTCGTGAGAATGCTCGCGAGATTCAAAGAGGTGATCAACGATTCGATGCTTGCCGAAGGTGCATTGGAAGAGCTCTCGCCCTACGAAGTGCTGACCCTTGCATCCATCATCGAAGCAGAAGCTAAGCGTTCCGACGAGCGCGACACGATCGCCGGCGTATATCTCAATCGAATTCAAATGGGAATGAAGCTCGACGCCGACCCAACCGTGCAATACGGTCTCGGACTCACTCGCCCCATTACTCACGACGATCTTTTGAAAGACAATCCGTATAATACGTATTTGAATGAAGGCTTACCGCCCGGACCGATCAATAATCCCGGCAAAGCCGCCATCCTCGCCGCACTGCATCCCGCGCATCACAACAAGATCTATTTCGTCGCCCGCCGCGACGGCTCCGGCGGACACTATTTCTCGCGCACTGCCGCCGAACAGGAGCGAGCCATCAAAGCGTCGAATCGAAATGAGGCGGAGTGAATAGATATTCTCCCCAAACCATTACCCCCCTCCTCGTGTTTTGCTTAGTCTATAATTCTATCACCGAACCGGAGACCAGATTTAATGGATTTTTCCTTTCTTTTGCATACGTGGTGGGGCGCACTGATCGTTGTTGTTGTTGCAGGGCATTTTACTATTATGTGCACGTCGCTCTACCTGCACCGCTCGCTGACGCATCAAAGCGTCACCTTTTCGCCGATCGCTGCATTTCCGATGCGCGTATGGCTATGGCTCTTTACCGGAATGTCTGCTCGCCAGTGGGTTGCCGTCCACCGCAAGCATCATGCCTTTGTCGATACTGAGAACGACCCGCATTCGCCGGTAATCCACGGCTGGGCGCATATCCTCTTTCTTGGCGTGATGTATTATCGCAAAGCATATGGTGATGAAGCAACACTCGAAAAATACTCCCGTGGGTTGAAAGAAGATTTTTTTGAGAAGTATATTTTCGTCCCGTTGAAATATGGCGGACCCGTCGCGCTCTATGGCATTACGGCATTGACGTTCGGACCACTGACCGGTTTATTCGTGTGGATTGGTTTGGTACTCTGGGTACCGTTCTGGGCGGCTGGCGTTGTGAATGGGCTTGGGCATACGGTCGGTTATCGCAACTTCCCGGTCGAAGATGCTAGCACGAACATCGTACCGGTCGGTTTACTGCTTTCGGGCGAAGAACTTCATAACAATCACCACAAGATGCCATCGAATCCGAAGTTCTCCGTCAAATGGTTCGAGTTCGATATGGGATGGGTCTATATTTCGATCCTGAGATTCCTCCATTTGGCAAAGCTGCGGACAGCAGAGTGAATTGAGAATGCAGAATTGAGAATTGAGAACGTTGGGGTATAGCGTTCTTTTCTCCATTTACAATTCTCAATTTCCGAGTAGAGACAATTTCCGCCCTGAAGTTGTTGGCAGGTCAATGAGTTTACCGATGATACTGACGGTATTGCGGATGCTGCTGGCGCCGTTGTTCTACATCCTCATTGCCGTGATCACGCCGCCTTCGTATCGTTGGGCAGCGATCGTCTTTACCCTCGCTGCAGTTACGGATTGGTACGACGGTTATTTCGCGCGCCTTTGGAAACTCACCTCGCCGCTCGGCGCATTTCTCGATCCGCTTGCCGATAAAATGTTAACATCTGCCGCATTTATCGCTTTCGCTGCCAATGACATTATTCCCGTATGGTGCGTCGTGCTTATTATTATTCGCGATGTGTATCTTACGCTCTACCGAATGATCGCCGATGCATTGCACGAGCCGATCAAGACAAGCCGCCTCGCAAAATTCAAAACTTTTTTTCAGATGTCGTTCATCATCTATATACTTGCGGCGCTTTTGATGAAATATGAACTTCACGGCGCAGCATGGATCAATGCAGGAACAGTGATGCTCGATGAACGAATTATGCTGACGCTCGCGGTCGTCGTCACTGCACTGACACTCCTGAGCGCGGCGCAGTACACATATGATAACATCAGCGTACTGAAGCTTGCCGCAAAGAGATATATTTTGAAACGTTCTCCGCAAAATTTGTCGTAAACAATATGTCAGAGAATGCTGCCCTCGCGAAAGCGCGCTCGCGGTTGTGGAAACCGATGAGCCCGAAGATGAAAGATGTGCCGGTGTGGGCATTATTGATCGGTTCGTTCGGGTTTGCCGGGCTGTCGCCTGTTTCAAGCGGCACTGTCGGCAGCGCTGTAGCGGCGGCATTGTATTATTTTATTACTCCGCTGCAGTCGCTTTGGGTTCTTGCTGTCTGCTGTATCGTTGTGCTCGTTATCGGCACTGTCGCCGCAGATGTGATCGCATTGAAACTCGGCGAGCACGATCCGTCGGTCGTTGTGATCGACGAAGTACTCGGGCAATGGATCGCGTGCTTTACATGGGTGTATAAAGGCGATCTGACGTACGTCATTATCGCATTTATCGCATTTCGCGCATTCGACATTTTCAAAACATACCCGGCATCGATCTTCGAAAAAAGAGAAGGCGGCTCTGCCGTGATGCTTGACGATGCTGTTGCGGGAGTGTATGCGAATATCATCGCCCATCTTACGATGTTTGCGATCTCGGCGTTACGATAATGCTTACTTGCGAGATACTTTCGATCGGCGACGAACTGCTCATCGGGCAGGTCGTCAATACGAATGCGTCCTATATTTCCGAAAAACTCAACAGCATCGGTATTGATGTAACACGAGTAACGACGGTTGGGGACGATGCCACAGTCATTACTAAAGCGATCAAGAGAGCATGGAAAGAGCAGAACATTGTTATTGCGACCGGCGGACTCGGGCCGACGCATGATGATATTTCGAAGAATATCGTCGCTAAATTCTTCGGAAAGAAATTAATACTTCATAAACAAACACTCGCTCGCGTCAAGGCACGCTTCGCATCGTTCGGCTACAAGAAAATGCCGGAAGCAAATATCGGCCAGGCGATGATACCGCAAGGATTCACCGTCCTTCCGAACGATCGCGGCACAGCGCCGGGGCTGCTCTATCATTTCAACCGCAAGACATTTATCATCCTGCCGGGCGTCCCGCATGAGATGAAATTCTTGATGGAGAACAGCGTCATCAAGCTCCTTAGAAAGATACATAAGAAAAAACTTGGAGATGTCATTGCTCATAGAACACTGCTTACAACCGGCATCGGCGAATCGATGCTTGCCGAAAAAGTCGGTGATGTGAACAATTTTCTTGTTGGGGGAGCTACACTCGCCTACTTACCGAAAACAAGCGGCGTCAGGATGCGCATCAGTGTCCGCGCGAAGAGTGAACAAATCGCAAAAAATATCATTGAAAAGATTGAGCGCCATATTCGTTCACGCATCGGCGCGCATATTTACGGGATGAACGACGAAACGCTTGAAGGCGCAGTCGTCGCATTATTAAGAAAAAGAAAAGAACGGATCGCCGCTGCCGAAAGCTGTACCGGCGGAATGCTCTCGATGCGCATTACGAATGTACCCGGCGCTTCCGAAATATTTCCGGGCGGAGTGGTATCCTATTCAAATGATATTAAAATGCAAGAGCTTGGCGTGTCGGAAGCAACCTTACATACGTATGGAGCCGTGAGCGAAGAATGTGCGATCGCAATGGCAGAAAGCGCGCTGAAAAAATTCGGTACGACATACGCCATCGCGATTACCGGCATTGCAGGGCCGGACGGCGGCACGAGCGAACGGCCGGTCGGCACCGTCTGGATTGCACTTGCCGATTCATACGGCACGACCACAAAGCTCTTTCACTTCGGCGGCGAACGCGCGATCATCCGTGAACGCAGCTCTGATGCAGCGCTCGATATGCTGCGAAAGAAACTGATATGAAGGAATGACACTCCCTTCGCCCGCGTTTGCTAACAACATTCTTTTTTTTACTCTATATTATAGATGGCAGCCCCCAAGCGATACGACCTGAAAGATTTTTTTCGCACACCCGACGAGTCCGGGTATCACATTTCACCCGACGGGAATTGGATCTCCTATCTCGCTCCGTATGAGCGCCGCAAGAATATATTTGTGATGCCGCGCACTGGCGGCGAGGCAAGGCGCGTCACGAGTGAAACGGCGCGCGATATGGCTGGATATTTCTGGAAAGACAGCAATCGCATTATTTATGCAAAAGATTTTGCCGGCGATGAAAATTTTCATCTTCTTTCGGTCGGCGTTGATGGGAGCGATCTGAAAGATCTCACGCCGTTCGACGGCGTTACTGTCCGCATTATTGACGATCTGGAAGAGCATCCCGCAGAGATGATCATTTCGATGAACAAACGCGATAAAGAAGTCTTTGATGTGTATCGCATCAATGTCGTCACTGCCGAAATGAAGCTGATCGCTGAAAATCCCGGTAACATTACGCGCTGGGTCACCGATCACGACGGTAAACTCCGTGTCGCTCAAACAACCGATGGCGTCAATTCGACGCTGCTCTACCGTGAGACTGAAGACGCCGAGTTCAAGCCGGTCATCACCACGAACTTCCGCGAAAGTATCTCGCCGATCTTCTTTATGTTCGATAACACGAACCTCTATTGTGCGAGCAACATCGGCCGCGATACCGAAGCGATCGTATTGATCGAGCCGGCCACCGGCAAAGAAAAGAAAACGATCTTCGAACACCCGGAAGTGGACGTCGAGCATTTGCATTATTCGAAGAAACGCAAGATCATCACGCATGCAACCTATATTACTTGGAAGACCGAGCGCCACTTCTTCGATCACGCGACAGAAAAATTATTTGCGAGGCTAAAAGAACTGCTCCCGAACTACGAAATCTCTTTTCCGAGTAAAAATAAAGAAGAAGATATTCTTATTGTTCGCACGTACAGCGACCGCTCGCTCGGCGCATTTTATCTCTACGAAAAAAATACCGACAAACTCACGAAGCTTGCCGATGTCAGTCCGTGGCTTGATGAGAACGATCTTTGCGAAATGAAACCTGTCACCTATACTTCTCGCGACGGCTTCACCATTCACGGGTATCTTACACTTCCGAAGAACAGCGACGGAAAAAATCTTCCGGTCATCGTCAATCCCCATGGCGGACCTTGGCATCGCGATGTGTGGGGCTATAATCCCGAAGTGCAGTTCTTTGCCAATCGCGGCTATGCGATCTTCCAAACGAATTTTCGCGGCTCGACCGGTTATGGCAGGAAATTCTGGGAAGCATCGTTCAAGCAATGGGGGAAAAATATGCAGAACGATGTAACCGACGGTGTCGAGTGGCTTATTTCGCAATCTATCGCAAACCCGAAACGCATTGCGATCTATGGAGGCAGCTACGGCGGCTATTGTACGCTTGCGGGTATGACGTTCACTCCCGATCTGTACGCCTGCGGCATTGATTATGTCGGCGTCTCGAATCTTTTCACATTTATGACAACGATTCCGCCATATTGGAAGCCATTGCTTGAGATGATGTACGAAATGGTTGGAGATCCGGAAAAAGATAAAGAGCTGCTGCGTTCGGCATCGCCGGTGTTTCATGTCGATAAAATAAAATCGCCGCTTTTCGTCATTCAAGGTGCGAAAGATCCGCGTGTGAATATCAACGAATCGAACCAGATCGTCGAAGCGCTCCGCTCGCGTGGCATCGACGTACCGTATCTCGTCAAAGAGAACGAAGGCCACGGCTTCCACAACGAAGAGAACCGCTTCGAAGTCTATGAAGCGATGGAGAAATTTTTAGAGAAGCATTTGGATGGAATCGGGCATTAAGCCTCTTCCATTAACGCAATCTTCATCGGCACCTCCACATTCACAATGTTCGACGGTGTGCTTTTATTGCCCGCAAGGTCGTAGGCGCGGACGTAGTACTGATATTTTCTGCCGCTTTGCGCGAGGTTATCGGTGTACATCGAGACCGTCACCGAATAGATGTGATCGAAATTCTTTCCGCTGTTCTCCGAGCGCCAAATTTCATAACCCGCGACCTCCTCATTATCGGTCGCGGCTTCCCAGTTAAGCCTGATCTGATTTGTTCGTGCAAGAAATTTTAGCGGCTCATCAGATTTCCATTCCGGCGCGATAGCATCGTCACTCAGCGGAGCCTGCTTCATTCCTTTCGGCCAAAGACCGCAGACGACTTCGTGAAATGTTTCGTCGAGCGCTTTGCAGACGTTCCAATAAATGCACTTGACTATTTTTTCGGGAGCACCTTCGCGAATCTTCTTGATGATGTCAGGATCGGCAAGCAGTCCGCGCGCCATGCCGATAAGATCGGCGCGGTCGTTCTGCAAAATTTCTTCTGCCAAATCGGGCGTGGAAATTTTTCCGGTCGATATCACAGGCGTCGTGAGTCCGTGCTTGCGAAGCTTGCGCCGCGCGGCTTCGCCCATGTGCAAATTATATGCATCGGGATATTCCGCGGGCGGCATACAACGGTCGCCGGAATACCCGGTGTACGGGTAAAGCACTTCGCCTTCTTTATGAATCGCGTCCTCGAACTTCCCACCGGCAGAAAGCGAAAGATAATCCGCGCCCTCTTCAGCGAAACGCACGGCGATCTCTGACGATTCTTCGCTCGTGTAACCGCCTTTGATAGCTTCTTCGCCGAGGAATCTGATGCCGATCGGAAAATCTTTGCCGATGCTCTTGCGAACTTCGTGCAGCACTTGTATCGGCACTCGTAACCTGTTCTCGAGCGATTTGCCGCCGAATTCATCCGGACGCTTATTCTTGCGAGAAAGAAACGAACTCATCGTGTAGGCATGCGCCATGTGCAGTTCTACTCCATCGAAACCACATTCGCGGGCTCGAGCCGCCGCTTCCCCATATTGCTTGATGATGAGCTTAATATCTTCGACAGATAGATCTTCGATCCTCTGCCGCCAACCCGAACGAGCTATTTTCAGGAAATGAATGATCTGCGGAATAATTTTCGATGAGCTTTCGCTATGTACTTTTTTTGCGATCTCCGTCAAGCCCGGTTTAAATTCATCGCTTGAAATTTTCAGAAGCGGACCGCTCTTCGCGCCATGCACTGACATTGCCTCGACGACGACGAGCCCCGTTTCGCCTTTTGCAAAACGGACATAACGATCCATGATCGCAGCGTTGACCATCCCGTCCTCGCCGGAGAGCCGCGTCACCATCGCCGGTACGACGAGCCGGTTCGCTAGCTTCATCGACCCGATCGTCAACGGAGAAAGAAGCTTTTCGTACATCTTTTTTTTTAACAGCGTACCACTTGTGAAGGTTACTGACAAAGAAGCCCTCGCAGATTGCAAGGGCTTCCGGAAATTAGTTTGTTATCGATTATTACATTACCGGGCATTCGATCTTGTTCTCTCTGACGACGCCGGTGAGCATATTATAATACGCGCTGGCGCTTTTGCGGGCAGCTTCGATGGCGCGGTCTTCGTCTTCTTTCGAAGTGACGAGCGAATCGAGCATATCGCGTTCGGCGCGGCGATGAACTTCATCGGCTTCGCTGTGAACCGTGAAGAACGACAAACCATAATCCGACTCGACTCCGTAAAATTTCTTCAACCCGTCGATCTTCGTCTTCGAGACTTCCGGGATCTGCGATTCATATCCGTAGAGCGCGGCGATGCCTTCGAGCGTCGAAGCATTGCGGGTCATGCCCATCATCGTGCTATCGAGCATCACCGTTTCTGGATATGCCGCTGCCGAGCGGACATCGGAACGAGATGCGCCGAGCGACTCGGCAAAGCGCAGCCATAATTCGGGATGATTCTCCTCACCCCATTCTTCTTCGAGCAGATTTTCGAGCAATTGCTTGCGAACCGACGCATCCTCGGCGCCGCTATGGACAGCCGAAACGTAGCGCGGGAAGTTGCGCTCGAACTGGTAGTACTGCTTTGCATACTCCTGCAACTGAGCATTGGTCAGCGTGCCGGCATTCCATGCCTGGTAGAACGGATGCGACAGCACCGCATATTCCGAGATCGCGGCATCGAGCCGTGAGAGAAAGTCAGATGTCATAATAGTAGGTCGTTAAAATTGATGAACGAGTTGTAAACACCGGTACAAAAATAATCATTTTATGAATAATTCGCCCTCACTTTCTACTTTCTCCTTCTCTCGTTTGCTGTAAACTTCGGTCCGTAAGTACTTTATTTCTCATCCCATCCGCTGTACCACACACAACTTTCCCCCTGAAACGGCGAAACCGGCATTTCGCCGGCTCATATCAAATCCTGGATCAATCCTTTTCATCCTGAGAATCATGGTTACAAAGATACGAATAACTTGACAAAAAGTCAATAGGTGCACATCGTTTTATTTTTGGAAAAAAATTTCGTGCCAGCATTACTAGCCAATGGACACTAGCCACGGAACACCGTCCCTACTCCACAATTGCACAAGGTATACCCCTGCCGAGTGAAATCTGCTTCATGCACCCTCCGAACAGATCGAAAATTTCAAGCGTTGCGTCGGAGAGATTTGTGAAAGAGAGTGTCTTGATTGGCTGAACCGTACTCACAGCGTGTTACTCAAAATTTATCAACTTCCACATTTGTAATTACGCCATTTTGTACTTGAATCGTATCGGCTGAACTCTTTGCTCCAATTTTTATTGCTGTAAAACTGAAGAAGCCTCTAATTATTGGCAATCTGCCACTGGGACTTGGATCGGAATCTGCGGGGTTAATTTTTGAAATATGTAATATTCCCGTGTGGACCGAGTCTGTAGTCCACAATGATCCGTCAGAAAGACGGACAAGCGCAGAGCCGAATTGCGCATTTCGAGAGAGACTAGAAGAAGGGAAGGTTCCCCTAATGAATGAAGTGTCGCAAGGTGATTTTAACAAGCAGGTACATGTATCAAACTTATCATTAGGCACAGCAAAATAAATCGAATCATCCGCCCTTATTGAGAATACTGAATCAGCATAAAATCCAAGAATTGATGATGGAAGTGCTTCGCCACAACAATAATCTGCTAAATGAATATTCCTCTCATTCACCGTATAATTAACAAAAATACTATCTACGAGCATAGAATGGGGGAAAAGAATTTCTGTCGAACAATCACTCAAGGAAAAAGTGAGAAGAATGGACCCTATAAAAAAAAATAGTTTCACGGTTAATTAATTAACTAAAAAAAATTTGAACCTAGTTCCATAAATAATAAATTATTTGAAGAGTCCACCCAAGTACACCGCCCTTTCAGGGCTGAAATAATGATGGTGATTTCTTTTCCCAGGGTTCCGCTTCGCTTTACCCTGGGCTGTGAATACATCGTCGCTCTGCGACTATTGCTGGACACTAGCCACTACCTACTAATTTTCACAAATCTCACCGTATTGGTTCCGAAGCGCGCCAAATAGACCCCAGCCGCAAGACTCCTAATATCCACAGGGCCACGTTCGCTGCACCTGACGCGATTATTGCTGTCATCAGTCTAAGGCAACTACGTTAAGAACATTACTTATATTTTACTGAATTCTATAAGCTAATTTAGCTTGACACAAACCACGGATTTATTTTTTTAACCAACCTTATAGAGAATCTTTCCTGTAGCACGTTATCTTTAATTCCAATGAATCTCTTGTTGTTTGATAAGTAAATGAGTTGCCTGAAATTTCAAAAATAATACCGGTATTGTTACCTGATAAATCAACATTTTTGTCTATCTTACCATAGTAATTGCTGGAGTCAAACACTATTCTCCAATAATGCGAACTATAATTGTAGTCATCAACATGGATCTGAAATATTCCACGTATAAAGAGTATTTCTTTTGTTGAATCGTTCGTGATCATGGCATTAACTATTGTATCAGCCTCAATAATAATTGCGGAGCAAGAATCCGGCGATGTTGGGATTCCAACTTGAGACCATATACCAAGAAAAGTCCCTGGCTTAGGATAATTAATTACTGAAGGTCCATTAATCGACGAGCATGACCATAAAGCTATCGACAATAAAATAATATATCTAATACAATGTTTCATTCACTGAGCGGTTGTTGTTCAACGAACCGAATCCCCTTTGAATTGATTCTCATTGCCTTAGAATCTTAGGTGGGGCGCGACATATCTGTCGCCGGAAACCCTTACCCCCGATTACGGTTTTACTATTATACTCGTGGCTTGTGTCTTGGCAAACCCGGAGGTTATCACTGGAGTGAGGTATCGCCGTTCGATCTGTCTCTTTTTTCTCATCACCGCCATCCCGGCTCTGCATCGGGATATAGCGGCGCAATGGAAGCTTGTCTCGACGAATTTATATTCGTCGTTCGATATGCTCGATACGCGGGTCGGGCTCGCAGGCCAGTTCGGCGTCGGGCTGCCGACGCTCTGCCGCTACGATAACGGCGCGATCACCGGCATTTTCACAGCGAGCGGGCTTATCAGCAATATCGTCATTCTCGATACGAACGTTGCGTTCTTCTCCGTCTTCGGCGACGGCATCTACGAAGCGTCGCTTCATTGGTCGCAATTCACGAAAGTTCACGATGCCGATACCAGCACGGTTCTCACGGTACTCGGAAGGACGGTCGTCGTTAACATCCACCGCTCACTTGCCGTCAGTTCCGATGGCGGGAACACATTCGGATTTTCAAAAGGCATTCTTGCGCGCGATTCGGTGTGCGCTGTCGGCATTTATGATTCGAGCACGATGATCGCCGTTGCCGATTCCGATCTGTATCGTTCAGTCGATGGCGGCGCACACTGGAGCCTTGTGCTCGATACGATCCGGCGCACGCATTCAATATATATAGACCGAGCACACAAATATATTTATGTTGGTGGCGTAAACCTCATGCGTTCGTCCGACGGCGGCGCAAACTGGGTAGAACTCAGAAGCATTTTCTTCGGATCGCTTTCCGGACCTGTTGTTGGCGTGAACGATTGCACGGGCGTACTCTATCTCGGACCGGATAATGTGTATCGCGGCGAACTGCTTCGCTCTGTCAATCTCGGCAAATTTTTTCAGAGCGTCGGGCAGGCGAATTTTGCACAGACTCATTTAAATAAAGGCATCGCGCTCGATCGCGGCTCGACATTTTTCTGGCTCGATTCGGGCGGTGTGATGTCGATGACGACAGTCGGCGTGGATGGCACGATCACGGACAGCGTTGCAGATCATGTCATCGTCGGTATTGATACGGTGCTGCATAATTCGCTCTGCGCGAACACACCGGCATCGACCTACACATTCAGAGTGCGATATGACCAGTGTACAGGGATCGTTCTCGATTCACTCCTGCAAGTATCTGCAAATCCGGCATTCAAAGTACAATTTTTACCGAAATTTCTCGGCGATACGGAAATCAAATTTAGTTTTTCGTTCCGCGCACGCGCCGAAGGACCCGATAGTGTGCGGTATCGTCTGAAATTCCATTCGCCTATTACGGGAAATTACGAACAGATTTTTTTCACCATTCCGGGCGTTGGCGATGCAAGCAGCGCGGTTGTTTCATTTTCTGTCCCCGAAGTCGATTTTGGGAAGATCGGCATCGACTCCGCACGGCGGAAGATATTTTCGATCTTGAACACCGGATGTGATACACTTATAATTACGTCAGTCACATCCTCGAATATTGTCTCGTTCCAGATCGCCGCAAAACAATATCCGATCGTTCTCTTGCCCGGGCAGAGCGTGTCGCTAACAGTAACTTTTTTGCCAAGCGCCGAAGGAGATTATCTTGAATCGGCAGTTATTGCAACGAACATCGGCACACGGTATCTGACACTACGCGGGACCGGAACAATTGGCGGCGGCGGAGATACATCGTTAGTTGTTATGCAACGCGAATTAGTCACGGTATCTATTTTTCCGAACCCTGCGCGAGATATATTATATCTGGAAGTGTCAGAAACAATACCGATCTCGCAGATCGAGATCATTGACGAACTTGGGCGTGTGATCCGGCCGGCTGTTATTAATGAAAGCGGCGAACGGATCGCTCTTGATATTCATACTCTTCCTGCCGGATCGTATCTGCTCAGCGGGGGCGATAGTATTCGAAAGAGGTTCATCAAATTTTGAAGTTTCGAATATTCATACTGGCTGTTTTTCTCTGTACGATTCTCACGGAGTCGCGGCTTGCTGCGCAGCCGCATTGGACACTTGTGTTCAATGCTCCCGCATGCGGAAGCTCGGCTTATTTTATCAATCCGAATGAAGGCTGCATCGGCATCGGAAATTATCCCGGAGGTTTCCCCGCGCAAATTTATTATACCCGTAACGGCGGAGCTACATGGACACGCTCGGTGATGCCGAATATGACAATGCTCGGGCAGGTCACCGATATTTTCTTCAGAGACCGGCTCAATGGGTGGGCATGCGTTCGCGAAGCGATCGAACACGGATGGAGCGGACTCTATCGGACGTTCGACGGCGGCGAGACGTGGCAGCAATGGTACCAATCTATTTTTCCGGTCTCTGTCCGCGAAACATCTCGCGGCGTCTATCTTTCCGACCGCACTGCTTCCGCCGGGGGCGTTGAATTCTCGAACGACGGAGGAAATACGTTTAAATATATTGTCATCAGCAGCGGCGCGCTCGGTCTTGATTTTCTCGACGATAATATCGGCATCTTCTCAACCGAAGGAAATACGACCGAGCCATATCTTGTGACCTCTGACGGAGGAACGACGTGGACGCCCTTCCCGCTGCGTTTAGAATCGTGGTCAACATTTGCCGACCCGGCAACAAAAAAATTATTCTTCTGCAGCGAGCGCGATGTTCCCTATCCCGGCACACAATCGACGATCGGAATGACGAAGGATCTTGGGATCACGTATAATCAAAACCTCGCGCTCGATACAACAGATGTATTTTCGGGCGGCATCAACGGAAATAAAGGATGCCGTTCGGCCATCTATGTTCAGCAGGAAGTAAAAGGCAGAAATTTTTCCGGCGGCCTTATCCGCTCGACCGACGGCGGCACGACGTGGGTGAATGTCGGCGGACCATACAATTATAACGACAAGCGTTTTGCCGTTACGGGCAGAGGAGCCGTTGTGTATGCATTCGACCGTACGGGCGGCGTCTGGAAAACATCAGACGGCGGCGACGGCAAACTCAGCTCGTCGGTGCTTGGCTCGGTCGCGTTCTCGACGTTGCCATCGTCGAACAGCATTTCATCGAAACTCTGCGACAGCGCGAGCGAAGTTATTCATCTTGCATACTCCGATTGCGATTCGGTCTCGCTAGAAAAAATAAATTTTATCAATGACGGTCTCGGTGAGCTTTCGACGAGTCATCAGACAGTATTTTTTGGACACAGCGGTTCATCCAGCGACTCGGCGATCATCACATTCAAACCAATGCAGATCGCAAGTAAAACCGAACGCATCAGGCTCACGATCCGTCAAGGAGACGGATATTTGCAGGATACGATCATCACGCTCGACCTGCAGGGGCTTGCGGCAAATGATGTGCCGTCTATCGCTGAAGTGCGCGGCGACTCGCTCGGGTTCGGAACACGAAGCGTTTGCGGCGACGATTCGGTTCGCGTGATCACCATCACAAATGCCGGCTGCGCACCGATGAATGTTATTTCGCTTTCTGTTTCAGGTAGCGCATTTTCATTGCTCTCAAGTTTCTCACCGATCGCACTTGGTCCCGGGATATCAAGGCAATATCTTATTCGCTTCAATCCGAATTTGATCGGAACCCAGTTCGGCGCGCTGATTCTGCAAACAGGAAATGCCCGGGATTCTGTCGTGCTGAGTGGCATCGGCAGACCCGGCAGCCGGGGATATAAACTCTCGCAGCCGAACATCACATCAACGATGTGCGATTCTGCCGAAGGGACGCTTGTCCTGCGAAATATTTCTTGTACACAAGTGACGATCAGTTCGATCGGCATCGCTCCGCCGTTCCGTTTCGATCCTGTCGCAACACCCGTCACGATGGCAACCGATTCAGCGATCGTGCTGAAGTATCACTTCGTGCCGAATACGCCCGGCATGTATAATGCGGCTGTCACGATCAATTCGCTCAACGTGAATGATGTGTTCGATACGTCCCTCACACTCGTCGGTGTTGCAACCGAAGGGACAGCGAACATTTCATATTCGCCGCCGGCATTAAATTTCGATTCTGTTTCTGTTTGTTCGCTGAGGGAATTTGATATATCGATCGCCAGTACCGGGTGCGATACGCTTGCGATTCCGCTGGATACTTTAACAACCGATACTACTGAGTTTCATATCGTCTCCGATGTCAGTTCACGAGCCGTTCTTCGCGGCGACACAGTTCATATCAAAGTGCGTTTTCATCCGCCCGGCGTTGGGTCGTTCTCGAGTGTGCTGCATATCCAAACAAATACCGGTCCGATCAATATTCCGATGCAGGGCATTGGCTCGAGCGATCCGGGTGTGCTCTCGCTTTCAGGTGTTACGCTCGGGAATATTCTTACGTGTAAGGATACAACATTCTCGTTCACCATCGAGAACACGACTTGCGATTCGCTTGTGCTTGATTCAATCCGTGTCACCGGCATCGGAAGAAGCGATTACGTAACGACCTACACTGCACCTACGCCGCTTGGCCTCGGAGCAAAAAATACATTCACAACTCATTTCATCCCGCAAGCAGGCGGCAACCGAAATGCGATACTTCACTGCTACCTGCACAAAACGGACGGGACACTCGTCGAAAAAAATACTCCATTGAACGGTGTTGGCGTCGCGCCGGTACCGATCCGCCTGTCATTGCCAAGTATTACCTACTCGACTCTTGCAGGCGCGCCGATTCAAATTCCGGTTACGGTGCTCGATACAAGTTATATCGATGTTGGGACGACGACGTTCAGCTTGTCACTGAACACCGACCTGCTCACGCCGACAAATTTTGATCTCACCGGAAGCATATTTGGTGGCGCTTCGGTGATCGGTTTCAACGTGGTAAAGACCGGCGTGACGATCTCGCTGTCAGTTCCGCCAGGCGAACGATTTCATTCCGGTTTGCTCGGAACGCTCGATTGCATTCCATTCGTAAGCGATACGATCACCACAGATATTATCGAAAGCACATTTACAGCATTTGATAAGGATACTTCCGCAAACTGCTTGCCGACCGCACTCATCACGCCGCCGCAAACGATCACTTCGTTCACGCTCGCGCCGGCGTGCGGCATTTCGACACTGACAAAATATCTGCGCTATGGCCCAAGCGGAATTTTTATTCAAAGTATTTCACCAAACCCTGCCCATTCGGAAATAATATTCTCTGCGTTACTTGATCCGATCCCTGACGGCGACCTTGCCATTGATATTCTCGACGATGCCGGCGCACTCGTGCAAAGCGAACATATCCCGCACTCAGAGCTTCGCTCGCCGTTCGTTCATACGATGAACATCCTCGGCGCCAGCGGCACAAGAACACTGCGATTACAAAGCGGCGCGTCGGAAACGCTCGGCCGGTTCGTGTTAGTGAAATAAAAAATGGCTTCATCAAGAAGCCATTTTAAAAAATCCCATTAATCCCAGAAATCGCGGTTCAGACAACCTACAGCCCTCTTAGATCATTAAAGACCATGAACACCATTAGTAGTAACAGCACCGTCACGCCAACCTGCTGAAAGCGAAGCTTAAATTTTTGTGAAAGTTCGCGGCCAAGCACCGCTTCGACAAGAATGATAATGAGATGTCCGCCATCGAGCGCAGGGACTGGCAAGATATTCAAAAATGCAAGCGATAACGAGAGGATCGCCATGAAACCCAAGTACGCCGCAGCGCCGCTCTTTGCAGCATGTCCCGCGATCTGCGCGATCCTGATCGGGCCGCCGACATTCTTCGTAAAATTCACTTTGCCCGTAAAGAGCATAAAAATATTTTGGATATAGAGCCGCGTCTGAGTGAAGAGATCACTGATGCCGGTAGAAATCGCTTCGCCGAACGAGTAATCCAGCTTCGTCGTCTTACCCATAAACGGTGCCTGTGAAATTTGCACACCGATCTGCCCGGCGTTATTCGGCGTAATGCTGGTTGACATTTCTTTGCCGTCGCGGATCCACGTCAGATTGATCGGCTGATTGGCATGCGGCTTAATAAGATCGATCATTGCAACTTCGTTGAGCACCGGAACGTCGTTGATCTTTATAACGCGATCTCCTGTTTTGATGCCCGCATGATCGGCAGGATAAGAAGATGTCACATCGTTTACAAATGCCCCGCCCGCACCTTCAGGATATAAACCGAAATTTTTATCAACCTCCGCCGGCTCTGTTGTCAGATCGCTCGTATGATATTGCACCGTGAACTGCGTTCCGGCGCGTTCGAGCGTCATTGCGAAGTCGCGGCCGAGGTGCCCGATCGTTGCTTCAATATCAACATCCTGCCAGTTCGTCATTGGCTTACCATCGATCGAAACGATCTTATCACCGGGGACGATACCGAGTTTTGCAGAAACAGATTGCTGTGCGACATAGCCGACCGTTGTGGTATTCCAAATGATCTTCCCTTCGGAATATTTGAGTCCGATAAAGATAGCGCCCGCAAGAAGAAAATTTAATGTCACACCGGCACAAATAACGATGGACTTTTTCCACCAGCTTTTTGAACGGAATTCCCACTGCTGAGCAGGACCGGTCAGTTCTTCACGTTGGGTTTCATCGATCATTCCTGCAATTTTCGCATAGCCGCCGATCGGCAGCAGTGACAACCGGTAATCGGTATGTTTACCAAGTTCTGCTTCTAATTCCTCAGAAAGCGGACCGAATGTAAACCCATTGAGCTTATTCCACCCGAATAATCGGCGTCCCATCCCGATCGAATAGACCGGCACATACATCCCAAAGATGCGCGCAGCAATGAAATGGCCGAATTCATGAATGGAAACGAGGACGAAGATCGTCAGGATAAAGTAAAAGATCGTTTGTAAGAAATCCATAGGAGCTTTAAAATGCTTATTTGGTCACTTGCGTTCGGGGAGAAAAATGTATCTTTTTTGTCATTGCGAGCGCAGCGAAGTAATGACAATTAGAACATTTTCCCAACCCTTGTTCTCGTTTCTACGTCCGCATCATATATCCGTTTCAGCCCCTGTGCAATATCTGATTCACTGGAGATAACGAATGCTTCGTCGGATCGCGCTGGGGCGTTATCTATGGCGGATTCGATGAGTTTCGGAATGTCGGTGAAGCGTATCTTCTCATTCAAAAAGGCGTCAACGGCAACTTCATTTGCCGCATTGAGAATGCAGGGATAAGCACCGCCGCGAGCAGCCGCTTCGCGTGAAAGCCGAAGTGTAGGAAAACGGTCGGTATCGGGCGCTTCGAAATCGAGACGATTATTTTTCAGAAGATCGAGCAGATCGTATGATGCCGACGCGCGTTCGGGAAATCCGAGCGCATATTGGATCGGCAATCTCATATCCGGCGCGCCGAGCTGCGCTTTGACGCTGCCGTCGGTGAACTCCACCATCGAATGGATAATAGATTGCGGATGTACGATAACATCGACTTTTTCGAGGGGAACACCGAAGAGCCACCGTGCTTCGATGACCTCTAAGCCTTTATTCATCAACGTTGCCGAGTCGATCGTGATCTTTCGGCCCATTACCCAATTCGGATGCTTGAGCGCGCGCTCAACTGTAATACTGTCAAATTCTTCTTTCGGTGCCGTGCGGAACGGCCCGCCGCTTGCCGTGAGAATGATCCGCTTCACTGCATCAACCGTTTCGCCAACAAGACATTGCAGCACTGCTGAATGCTCAGAATCTATCGGGATGATCTCTGCGCCGGTTTGCGCTGCAAGGCCAGTCATAAGTTCACCGGCAACAACAAGCGTCTCTTTATTTGCAAGGGCGATGCGTTTTCCTGCATGGATCGCCGCGATCGTCGGCTTTAATCCTGCAAAACCGACAAGAGCTCCGACGACCGTATCGATGTTGTTGCTTTCGGCGATCAGTTCGAGGGCTTCGTCACCGAATTGGATATCAACATCCTTCGGAGCTTTCTCGCACAGTTCACGAAATGCGCCATTGTCGGTCATCACCACTGTCTTTGGGCGGAATTCGGCGATCTGTTCGAGAACAATATCAACCGAACGATGTGCTGAAATCGCTTCGACCGAGAAACGTCCCGGATTATGGCGAACGACATCGAGCGTATTACGTCCGATGCTGCCCGTCGAACCGAGAATGGCGATACGATGTGGATTTTTCACGTTCACCGGAGCAAATGCAACAATTTGAAAATTCTCGCGTTAGTTGAACGTTGACAAACAACAACAAGACTGAAACAGAGCCGGGGAATATTATCATTCAATAGATGTCATTGCGAGCATGGCGTACGCCATGCGAAGCAATCTAATATTTCGAAACAGTCTCCTCGCTTCAAGATATTAGATTGCTTCGTCGCTTCGCTCCTCGCAATGACATCTCTTTTGGTCGTTTCAACTGTTGCCTCAGCCCAAACAACCGCGCTTACTTCCGACACGACCAAGCATCGGGACTCGACCCACGTCATTACTTCGAAAGCATTTCGATGCCCGATTGCAGTAACTGCCGGACCAACAACGATCATCTCCAACGATGCCGTTCGCTATTACGGCTCACCGCAAACATTTTCAGCAGTGATCGAAGAATCCGTTTCGGCAATGCCGCTGATGCTTGACGATCAAGGGTATGGACGCGAGACATTTCTTTCGACTTCGCGATACAACGAACCGTTCGTTACCACATTCATCAATGGTGTTCTGCCGCTTAACGATCCGATCACCGGAAATTCGATGTTGAATTATTTTCCTCTCGAACTTGCATCGAATATCGAATTAATGCGCGGTGGAGAATTTGGTTCGCTTGACCACGCATCAAGTGATGCGGTAAATCTCAGGCTCGAAACATTTCGAGCGCCGATCGCTTATTCGCGTTTTCATTATACGCAGGAATTGTCGCACAGCTTTTCAAATTTCGAAGGACTCTTCAGCGTCAATACTTCTGAAGCGATGAACCTTGTCTTCGCCGTCTATCGCAGAGGCTCGGGCAGCGCATTGACATCCACGACACTCAATCTTAACCCACGCGCTGACGACTGGTGGATTCGTACGCAGGCTAACTACGATACCAAAAGCGTTCATGCGCTGTTCTTGATGTTATATACATCGGCGTTCAGCGGACTCAACGGAGGCACATTCAAGATCGACTCCGCGACCGATGTCTTCGACGAGCAGCTTGCTCCGGTGCAGTATTCACAGTCATACGATCACCGCACCCGAATCGATCTATTGGGGCAAACAGCATTTTCGCTGCTTTCTGAAAAAGATCCGACACGGCTTTCGGCGTATCTGACGGCATCATCGAGATTACTTCATATCGCTGACACGAATTTCCCGCCAAATACTCCGACACTTTCTAACGGCGATCGTTTTGGATTCAGCTTCGAACAGCCGGCGGCGCTTTCGATCGGTGAATTTTCGACGCGAGCGCTCGTTCGCGCCGATGCCCAAGTGTTGTCGCGTTCGACCCCAAGCGTCATTGTGAACGATATTATCGAAAAGCGTTACTCTGCACTTGCCGGCGATTCGCTCGCTATCGGCGGCGCATACGGACTCAGCGCGAACGGCTTTTTTCGTTGGACATTCTCGGAATTATCAATTGATAAAGCAGCCCAGCCGAGCCTCGCGCTGACGAACTTCGGTCTAGAGGGTTCTGCGCGGCTTTCAAAGGCACTGACCATAACCGCAGACCTTACATATATGCGTGACCGCGCGGTGCAATCGCCGGACCCGACCGCGACGTATGAACTAAAAAATCTCGGCGCATTTGCTTCGCTCGGCATTCCGCTCGGCATATCCGATAGTATCGCGTTATCGGCAGGAGTTCTCGATCGTGTCGAACCTGAAGGCATCGTTTTAAAGCCTCTCGACGCGAATGACAGTCTCTACACGCTTACATTTTCTTCGACCGCAATTCATACACATGGAATTAATGGAGCCGTGCAATGCTGGTTCGATAAATTTCGATTGTCTGCACAAGCAGAATATTTGCCAAGCATTCATCCGGCGAGTTCATATACGAACATCCCCGCGCTGCAATCCGATCTCGGCAACAGGATCTTCGGTGCGGCAGGTTTGTACTATGAGAATGACATTGCCGAAGGGAATATGCGCCTTTCGCTCGGTGCACGCGTTCGTTATTACAATTCCATCACACCGGCGCTGAGCTATGAGGCTGCAACAGATTATTATGTTTATCACGGCTTGCCTCGTTTTATGGCAGGCGCGCTTACCGACTCACGATTGACAACTCCGAAATATCCGATCGACATTCTTGCCTCGGCATTGATCGATCAGCGCGCACAGATTAATATCGAGTTTCTGAATATTCTCGGTACACCGTATTTCAACACAATGATCTTCCCGCGCGAAGGCTTTACGTTCCGCCTCGACGTGACGTGGGCATTTTTGGATTAAGCCAAAACAGCGACATTTCTCGCAGCATTATTGTTTGACCATCCGAGAAATTATGGGCTTATTTTCCAGATCGAAAAGCAACCTTCTGAAACCGGCATGGCGCTTCAACGCTCGAGCGGGAAAGATCATTTGGCGGCTGCTGATCAGTCCGACGGGTGTGCTTGCCGGTGAAGAACGCGATCCGGAGAATAAGACATCGTCGCTCTTCGCGCTCGATGTGCCAACGGGCAATGTTCTTTGGCGTGACATTAATATCGACGAGCCGTGGTGGTTTCACACGGCGCTGATGACGGCGGAAAATATCTATGTTCATCGGTTTCGCAAACCCGATATGCCCGAGCCGCTCGGCATTATTGCTCTCGATGCCGCCGACGGATCGCTCCGCTGGGAGCAGCCTGATGTGGCGATGCTTTTCGAATACGGCGGAAAAGTCTATGCCCAACGCGACGCACTTGGGAGAAAAGAATTTTTTTCGCTCGACAGCAAGACGGGCGAAGTGCTCGAAGCATTCGGTTCCGAGAAAGAGAATATCCTTTCGCTCGAATCGCTCGCACACAGCGACGACACTCATTCTGTGTATTCGCTTCCGATCAGACCCGATGACGAGATATTCGGCGAGATATCGAATGTACTGACCGATGTGATGAATGTCCGTGAACTCCGTGGAGCGATCGACTTTACCGAGTTCGGCTCAAATCTGGTTATGAGCTACCACGAGCGTATCACGAACAATGCCGAAGCTGCGCTCGGAAATTTGCTTTCGAATCATCTCACGATACTCGCCAAAGAAAGCGGCGAAGTGATCTATCAGGACATATTGAATAAGCAAACGCCGTATCCGGTCGGCGATAATTTTTTTATTCACCGTGGAATACTCATCTATGTTAAAGAAACAACCGAAATCGTCGGCATTGCACTCGAGTAGCCTTGCCATATTGTTTTTGTGTGTGGCGGCGCTTGCGAGCTGCGACCGTGGTGCGACAGAGCAAATACAAGCCGCCGAACGGTTCGCCGATGCGACTGCACGCAATAACGTAAGTCTGCGCGATTCGATGATCGCTACACGATTGTTCAAATCGTATTTCAAGAACGAGTATGTTTCGAGTGAATTCATTACCTGGATCCAATCGCTCTACGATTTTCATAATCATAAATTCACCTTTTCTGCCAACGCCGATGTTGACCGCGATCTCAAAGCCGACCTCAAAGACGGACTGATCGATCCTTCGGAGATCGAAGAAACAGGAATCGTAAAGGTCGGATCGAGAAACGAGCCTGACCAGGCGGCATACTTCTATATGGTCAAGCAAAAAGGCCAACACTGGAAAGTCGCGATGGTCACCAAAGGTGAAGCACAGGTAAATTTTAATAACGTTTCACAATAATCGTAATGCTCACAGTTGGCGACAAAGCCCCGAATTTTTCAGGTATCGATGATTCCGGAAAAACGATTTCGTTAAAAGATTTCAAGGGGAAAAAATTTGTACTCTATTTTTACCCGAAAGATAATACGACAGCGTGCACCGCAGAAGCATGTGATTTCCGCGATTCGTTCGGCACGTTCAAAAAACTTGGAGTCCCGGTCGTCGGCGTCAGTCCCGACAACGAAAAATCTCATTCAAAATTC